>JAFWYA010000039.1 GCA_017517815.1 Clostridia bacterium
GAAGGGCATATCCTCTTCGCGCAGAATGCGGGAAACAACACCCTTGTTGCCGTGGCGGCCGGCCATCTTGTCGCCCACGCTGATCTTACGCTTCTGGGCGATGTAGACGCGCACCATCATGTTCACGCCGGGAGAGAGTTCATCCTTGTTTTCACGGGTGAAGATCTTGACGTCGACAACGATGCCGCCCTCGCCGTGAGGCACACGCAGGGAGGTGTCACGCACCTCGCGGGCCTTTTCGCCGAAGATGGCGCGCAGCAGGCGTTCTTCAGCGGTCAGGTCGGTCTCGCCCTTAGGCGTGACCTTGCCCACCAGAATGTCGCCCGCACGCACTTCCGCGCCGATGCGGATGATGCCATCCTCGTCCAGATCCTTCACGGCGTCATCGCCGATGTTGGGAATATCGCGGGTGATCTCTTCCGGTCCCAGCTTGGTTTCGCGGGCTTCGGATTCGAACTCCTCGATGTGGATGGAGGTGTAATAGTCTTCCTTGACCAGCTTTTCACTGATCAGGACAGCGTCTTCGTAGTTGTAGCCTTCCCAGGTCATAAAGCCGATGAGGACGTTGCGGCCAAGGCCGATCTCGCCCTTTTCGGTGGAAGGACCGTCCGCCAGCAGATCGCCCTTTTCAACAATCTGGCCGGCCTTGACGCGGGGACGCTGGTTGATGCAGGTGCCCTGGTTGGAACGGGCAAACTTGCTCATCTTATAGGTGTGGCGCTCGCCCAGGTTATCCTTGATAACGATGGTGTCGCCGCCGACCTTTTCGACCACGCCGTCTTCCTTGGCCAGGATGACAACGCCGGAGTCATGGGCAGCCTTGTACTCCATGCCGGTGCCGACGATGGGAGCTTCAGGCACCAGCAGCGGCACAGCCTGACGCTGCATGTTGGAGCCCATCAGTGCGCGGGTAGCGTCATCGTTCTCCAGGAACGGGATCATGCTGGTTGCAACAGACACGATCTGACGGGGGCTGACGTCGACCAGATCAACGTTCTCACGCGGGACCTGAATGATTTCAGCCTTGTCGCGAACGGTCACATACTCGTCCACGAAGGAACCGTCGGGGTTGCGCTTGGTCTTGGCCTCGGCAACCTTGTAGAAGTCCTCTTCGTCGGCGGTCATGTAGACGACCTTGTCGGTGACGCAGTGGGTCTTGGGGTCGACCAGACGGTACGGGGCCTCGATGAAGCCGTACTCGTTGATACGCGCATAAGTCGCCAGAGAGCCGATCAGACCGATGTTGGGGCCTTCAGGGGTCTCGATGGGGCAGATGCGGGAATAGTGGCTGTAGTGAACGTCGCGGACCTCGAAAGACGCGCGGTCGCGGTTCAGACCGCCGGGGCCCAGGGCGCTCAGACGGCGCTTGTGGGTCAGCTCGGCCAGCGGGTTGGGCTGGTCCATGAACTGAGACAGCTGAGAGGAGCCGAAGAACTCCTTGATCGCAGCGCTCACAGGACGGATGTTGATCAGTTCGCCGGGGCGCACTTCATCGCTGTCCTGAATAGCCATGCGCTCGCGCACCACGCGCTCCAGACGGCTCAGACCAATGCGGATCTGGTTCTGCAGCAGCTCGCCCACAGAACGCAGACGGCGGTTGCCCAGATGGTCGATATCGTCGGTGAAGCCGATGCCGTAGGGCAGGCCCAGCAGATAGCTGACGGAAGCCACGATGTCCTCGGTGATGATGTGCTTGGGAACCAGGTCATGCACGCGGGCATGCACAACTTCCTTCAGCTCATCGCCTTCCAGGCCCATGTCCAGGATCTCGCGAAGCACGGGATAGAGCACATACTCCATCACGCCGGCTTCCTTGGGATCGAAGGGCAGGTACTGGGCGGCATCCACAAAGTGGTTGCCCACAACCTTGTGCACGCGGTTTTCCAGCTTGACATACACGGCGTTGATGCCGGCGTTCTGGATATCGCGGGCCAGCTCCTTACTGATCAGCTCGCCTTCCTTGACCATGATCTCGCCCGTCTGGGTGTTGATCACGTCCTCGGCGGCGATACGGTCCTGAATGCGGGTGGCCAGCGACAGCTTCTTGTTGAACTTGTAGCGGCCCACGCGCATGAGGTCGTAGCGCTTGGAGTCGAAGAACAGAGAGTTGAACAGGTTCTGGGCGCTTTCACGCGTCGGCGGCTCGCCGGGCTTCTGGCGCTTGTAGATCTCGATGAGGCCCTCATCGCGGCTCTTGGCGTTGTCGCCGCGCTGGATGGTGGCCATCAGGCGCTCGTCCTCGCCCAGCAGGTCGATGATCTCGGCGTCAGTGCCGTAGCCCAGGGCACGCAGGATCAGCGTGATGGGCAGCTTGCGGGCACGGTCGATACGCACCCAGAGCACATCGTTGGAGTCGGTCTCATACTCCAGCCACGCACCGCGGTTGGGGATCACCGTGGTGGAGAACAGGTGCTTGCCGGCCTTGTCGATCTGCTCTTCGTAGTAAACGCCGGGAGAGCGGACCAGCTGAGAGACGATCACGCGCTCGGCGCCGTTGATGATAAAAGTACCGTAATCGGTCATGAGGGGGAAATCGCCCATGAAAACGTCGGATTCCTTGATCTCGCCGGTCTCGCGGTTCTTCAGACGCACAAACACCTTAAGCGGCGCGGCATAGGTCATGTCGCGCTCCTTGCAGCGTTCAACGCTGTTTTTGGGCTCGTCCAGAGAATAATCAACGAACTCGAGCGATAAATTTTCGGTATAGTCGACGATAGGCGATACGTCGTCAAGGACCTCGCGCAGGTCGGTATCCAGGAATCGACGGTACGAATTCTTCTGCACCTCGATCAGATCCGGCATGTCGAGGATTTCTTCGACATGTGAGAAGCTCTGCCTAGTCCTCAGCTTCCCCATTTGAACCTCATGCACCATAAATGCCATCACCCCTTATGTTCTCGCACGTATCCCAAAGCGATCCATGCCCGTGTGCGCGCTTCAGAAAATTTCCTGTTGCATTTTTCCGTCAAGGCATGTACAATACCTAACAACGGGTGGGCATGGCTTCGCATAGTAACGATACTGATGCAATTTTAAATTATAACCCCTTGACAGCCATGTGTCAATATGCACAGACAAATTTCACCCTATTTATTTTATTTTTATAAGAAAAGTTTTTTCGGAGGCCTGATCATGATCAAATTCGGCGAAGTAACCGCATACAACGAAAAAACAGGCGTGGCCACCATCACCTATGTGCGCCCCGACGCCTGTGCCAAGTGCGGCGCATGCGGCTCGCTGAACCAGGCCGGCACAATCGAGCTCAAGTGCAGCTGCGAAGTGGGCAACTGGGTGCGCATCGTCATGCCCGACAGCCACTTTATCAGCGCAACCGCCATTGCCTACGGTATGCCTCTTTTGTGCTTCCTCATCGGCCTTGCGCTGGGATATACCCTCAGCAATCATTCCGAAGGCTGGGCGATCTTCGGCAGCTTCATCGGCCTGGGCGTAAGCCTCATCGGCCTGAAGCTCAACGAAAAGCGCATTGCCGGCAAGCCTGAATGGACCCCCCGCGTGGACGAAGTGTACACCGTCAAGCCCGACCTGAGCGACATCGGCTGCGACGGCGCCAAATAAGTACAATCATTCAAAAAGCATCTGTCTTTGCAGCAGGTGCTTTTTTTCGTTACGAAACCTTGCAAAATATTCAAAAAAAAGCGACAAACTCTGTGCGCCTTATGGCTGTTCAAACCTGCCGCTTTGTGGTATACTGTTGTTGTTATATGGGGATGTAGGCTTATGCGGCGTTTTTCCTGCGCCGTCAATAAAACACATCGGATCAAAAGGCAGGTTTGCGGCGTTTCACGCGCACCCGCCTGTTTAATAGTTCCTTATCATTTCAACCGCGCCGACTGCGCAAAAAGGAGGCTGCAATGACTGAGATCGGGCAGAAACTGAGAATTATTCCCCTGGGCGGCGTTGATGAGTTCGGCAAGAACATCACCGTCGTTGAATATGGCGACGACATGCTGGTCGTCGACTGCGGCTCCATTTTCCCCAAAGAAGACATGCTGGGCGTTGACCTTGTCATCCCCGACGTTACGTATCTGATCAAAAACCGCGAACGCATCCGCGGACTGTTGCTGACCCACGGACACGAGGACCATATCGGCGCGACCCCCTATGTGCTGCGTCAGGTGCCCATGCCCCTGTACGGCACAAAGCTGACGCTTGCTCTGGTGGACCTGAAGCTGAAGGAACACCGCATTGCAGGCGTGCCCCTGAATGTGATCAAGCCCCGCGATGTGATTCGTCTGGGTGCTTTTACCGTGCGCTTTTTGCACGTTAACCACTCTATTGCAGGCGCGGTGGCCATCGCCATCACCTGTCCCGCCGGCACCATCGTTTTCAGCGGCGACTTCAAGGTGGACTTCACCCCCATCGACGGCGAGGTGACCGACCTGGCCGGCTTTGCCGAGCTGGGCCAGGAGGGCGTGCTGGCCTTCCTGTGCGAATCCACCAACGTGGAGCGCAAGGGCTACACCATGAGCGAAACCAAGATCGGCCAGACGTTCATCGACATGTTCCAGCAGGCCAAGGGCCGCGTGATCGTGGCGATGTTCGCCTCCAACGTGCACCGCGTGCAGATGGTGGTCGACTCCGCGGCCATGTTTGGCCGCAAGGTCTGCTTTGTGGGCCGCAGCATGGTCAACGTCACCCGCGTAGCCATGTCCATCGGCGAATTGTCCATCCCCGAAGAAAACCTCATCGATGTGGACGATCTGGACAATTATCCCGACGAAGAGGTGCTGGTGGTCACCACCGGCAGTCAGGGCGAAGCCATGGCCGGCCTTACCCGCATGGCCTACGGCGAGCACCGCAAGCTGCAAATCCGCCCCACCGACACGGTCATTCTGTCGGCGCACCCCATTCCCGGCAACGAAAAGCCCGTGGCGCGCGTCATCAACCAGCTGTACCGCTGCGGCGCCAACGTCATCTACGGCCAGCTGGGCGAGGTGCACGTTTCCGGCCACGCCTGCCAGGAGGAGATCAAGCTGCTTCATGTGCTGACCAAGCCGAAGTACTTCATCCCCATCCACGGCGAATACGCCAAGCTTTGGCAGCATGCTGAGCTGGCCGATACCCTCGGCACGCCCAGCGAGAACATCGTGATTCCCGAGATCGGCCAGGTCATCGAAATGAGCGAGGACTCCCTTGCCATCGTGGGCGAGGTGCCCACCGGCGGCGTGCTGGTGGACGGCCTTGGCATCGGCGATGTGGGCAACGTGGTGCTGCGCGACCGCAAGCACCTCAGCCAGGACGGTCTGATCATCGTGGTAATGGCCATCGACCGCGACAACGGCACGCTGATGTCCGGCCCGGATATCATCAGCCGCGGCTTCGTGTATGTGCGTGAAAACGAAGACATCATCGAATGCAGCCGCGAGCTGGCGCGCTCCATCGTGCTGGGCTACGGCCGTCTGGACGGCAGCGAATGGCAGAACCTGAAAAACCGCCTGAAGGATGAGCTGCACCGCTACATCTTTGAC
The DNA here is from genome assembly GCA_017517815.1 of Clostridia bacterium. The sequence continues at coordinate 5,490 of JAFWYA010000039.1, forward strand.
AAGATCAAGCGCAACCCCATGATCCTTCCCATCATCCTCGAGATCTGATGAATATGCAAAACGAGCGCCGGAAACATCCGGCGCTCGTTTTTTTATTCGTGGCAACCCAGCAATTTACGCTTCCTTCACACCGGGAACGGGCAGAGTGTAGAGCAGGCCCAGATCCCACAGCATGGTGCTGGACAGATACTTGTCGCGGATGTCGCGCGAACCGCGCAGACCATCGATGGTGTCCTGATCGTTCACGCCGATATCGCCCGGCAGCATGGGCATGCCCAGCTGCTCCATCAAAGCGGCGATGTCCTGCGTGGGCGGCAGTTCCTCGTCCACGATTTGAAGGATCTTATCCCAGTTGGCAAGCGTGCGTTCCAAACGCACCGCGTGTTTCTGCGCGCTGTTCTTCTCCTCACGCTCCGCCTGCTCGATCACCGCCTCCGCCGCCTTGCCAAACACCCGGCGGGTGTGGCTGCGCCACAGTTCCTCGTCAAAGTTTTCAATAAACATCTGTGCCGTTTCGCGGTCGGGCTTCATTTGGCGCAGCTGATCGTAAATGCGCAGGGTCAGCAGCGTACCCACGCCCACCTGAATACCGTGACGCTCGTAGGGCTTGCCGCGGTCGAGGGCCATCATCTCCCACAGATGGCTGAAATAGTGCTCCAAGCCGGAAGCCGGGCGGGAGATCTCGGCAAAGGCCATCGCCACGCCGGACAGCACCAGCCCCTTCACCACCGCCTCGATGGTATCCGGGTCGCGCTCCATCAGGCGGGGCGCAGCATCCACGATCTGCTTCAGCGACGCGCGCATCAGCCCCGCGATGTTTTCGCAGTAGTATTCGTCAATGATCAGGTTGGAAATACGCCATTCGCAGATGGACACATACTTGGCCAGCATATCGCCCAGGCCCGCCCACAGCATGCGCTCAGGCGCCTGTGCCATGATGTCGGTATCAGCAATGATGGCCGCAGGGCAGGCATTGTACAGCGTGACCTTGATGCGGTTGCGGATCATGGAGGAGGAGTTGGACGCATAGCCGTCCATGGAGGGCGCAGTGCCCACCACCATTGAAGGAATGCCGATGGCATGCGCCAGCACCTTGCAGCAGTCGTTGATCACGCCGCTGCCGATGGCCAGCACCACGTCGCAGCTGCGGTCAAAGGACATAGTCAGACAGCCCACGGCGTACTCGTCCGGCTCGATCTCTTCATAGGGAAACTCATACAGCACATAGGGAACAGCGGCTTCATCCAGCACCGCCTTCACCTGCGCCCATGCGGCTTTTTTGGTGTTATGGTCGCACACGATAAAGGGCTTCTTTTTGCCAAGCTTTTCAAGCGCTTCAGGCAAATGCCGCACAGCGCCGCGCTCCACCTTCAGGTATTTCAGTCCCGCACCATGATGACGGCCGCATTTGCAGTCCCATCCGCCATCCTTGAGAATTTCATCCAATGTCATATCAGCAAAGGCTTTCATGGGGATTCTCTCCTTTGTGCTTCGTGGCGGCAGGGCCGCTCTGTTTTCATTATAATCGCCTCCGCCGCTTCGTCAAGCCTTGACGCGGCCAAAAGGAAAACGTACAATCAAAATATCCCGTCAATCAGGAGGAGTGAAATGGAACTGATCCGCCAGCTGGAGCAGCTTACTCCCTTCAATGAAGAAGAAGCACGCGACCGCGATCTCATCATCGAATGCCTGCGGCGCGAGCCGGATGTTTTTACCCGCGCCAACGCCCTTGCGCATATGACAGCCTCGGCGTGGATCGTCAACCACGACCGCACAAAGGTACTGATGGCCTACCATAATCTGTACGATTCATGGGCATGGCTGGGCGGACATGCCGACGGCGACGAAGACCTGCTGCGCGTAGCGCTGAAGGAAGCGCGCGAGGAAAGCGGGCTTGCCAATATCACCCCTGTGACGGAGGGTTTTTTTTCTGCAGAGGCGCTGCCGGTGTTCGGGCATATGAAGCGCGGCGTGTATGTGCCGTCGCACACGCATCTGAACGTGACCTATCTGCTGGAAGCAGATGAAATGGAAGCCACGCACAGCAAGCCCGATGAAAACAGCGGCGTACGCTGGTTTGAACTGGATGAAGCGCTCGCCGCCGTCAGCGAGGACTGGATGCGCGAACATATCTACGAAAAGCTGAATGCAAAACTGCGCGCGCTGATTTGAGCGCACGCAGTTTGTTTATTTCTTTTTTCCATACAGAATGGGCTTGGCGCATTTTTCGCTGAACAGCGAGATCAGCGGCCCCATGCAGAAGGCCGTCAGCACCGTGCCCACGCCCGGCAGGTAACCAAACAGCCAGCCCACCGCCACGCAGATCAAATCGGTCGCGATGCGGATAAAACGAAACGGCGCAATCTTCTTTTCTGCCAGAAACAGCGCCACCGCATCATAGGTGGATACGCCCAGATCCGCCGTGATATACAGCGACGAGGCAAAGCACAGCGTTACCATGGCAAACACGATGTACCCGATGCGCATGGCCATTGTAGGCTCGCCCAGCAGCGCCACGATGGCCTGCTCGGAAAACTCAATGAAGTAGCCCAGCAGAAACAGATTGATGAAGGTCGTAATGCCGATATAGCGGCGGTAGCACACAAAGGCAATGGCCAGCAGCGCAATGTTGATAAGCATGTACAGCGTGCCAAACGAGATGGGAATCACCTGATGCAGACCGTTGCACAAACTCTGGAATGGGTCCACACCAAAGGCGGCCTGCTTGAAAAACGCGACGCATACGCCGCTGATGGAAACGCCCGCAAGGGTCATCAGCACTCTGCGGCGCTGAAGGCCGGGCTTGAGCCACGGCAGAATGGCTTTCTGAACAGCATTCATCATTCCAAAAAATCCTTCCAGTATTTTGCCCGCATCTTAACACGCACACCTGCCGCCTGTCAATCCTGTTACAGGTGCAAAACCAGTCTTTTGCCGATGATAAAGCTGTGATATAATAGCCCCTGACTGACATACAGGAGGAATGCCCTTGTCTACCATCATGCGCCGCCTGCTGGCGGCACTGCTCTGTCTGTGCCTCTCCCCCGCTTTTGCCCAGGAGGAAGAGGCCGCGCCCATTACCCTTCTCAGCCATTCCCACACCTCGCGCACCGCATCCGGCGTGCGGGTAAGCGGCACGCGCGCAGGGGTTGATTTTGAGTACCTCAAAACCCTCAACCCCGACTGCGTGGGCTGGCTGTATCAGGAGTCGTCCGCTCTGAGCTACCCCGTGATGCAAAGCATCGATAACGAATGGTACCTCACCTACGGCTTTGACAACGGCAAGCTCAACGACAAGGGTATGGCTGTGCTCGACGTAGCCTGCAATGCTGATTTTTCTGATGACGTTTTGTACCTGTTTGGCAGCGGCCGCGAGGGCAGCTGCTTTGAAACGCTCAACAACTATACCGATCCCCTCTATGCCATTGCAAATCCGTCCCTGCGCCTGCTCACGCCAGGCGGCGATTATCATGCCGATATTTTTGCATGCCTCGTCACCAAGCAGAACGACAACAGCAGCTGGCGTGTGCCGGAAACTGATTTTCAGCCCTGGCTGGACGGCGTGGTGGCGGCAAGCACCTTTGTGTCCGGCAAGGCCGTTCGTCCCAAGGAGGGCGATAAGCTGCTGGTGATCGTCGTCAACAACAAAAACGCACGCCGCAGGGTACTGCTGTGCCGCCTCTGCCCCATCGAATACAGCACCAGCACCAGCTGCGATCTGGTCAAGCAGCCGCTGGATCTGAAGGAAAGCCAAAACGGCATGGTACAGGTGGGGCCGCTTGGCCAGTTCATGAACTACGCCCAAAACGATCCCATCTTCGACCGGATGCGCTACGAAAGCGAGCTCAACCCCACCTTCCGCGTTTTCGGCGGAGGCGGCTGCGGCCCCACGGCGGCGGCCATTGCCATTGCCAACGTGGTGGACAAGGAAGATCTGCCCAAGCTGCGTCAGCACAGCAAAAACGGTATGGGCACACTGTTTTGTGCCTGTTCGGTCAACCGGGTGTACTGCTCGCACATGCACCCCGCCTACCTGCTTGAAACCCCCGACGAATACCTGCGCTATCTGCCCGTTGCCATGGCGGACTTCGCCACCGGCAACAACGAATGGAGCGACGTTGCCCGCCGCGCAGGCGCAACCGGCACCAGCATGAAATTTTTGAATCTGGTGTGCGATATCTACGGTCTTGAGCGCACCACCGTCAAAAATCTCACCGAGGGACTTGAAAAAATGAAAGTCCTCACCGGGAAAGCCGTGATGGTATGCACAGCGCTGCGCAAAAGCCCATTCACCAATTCCAGCCACTTTGTGGTGGTGGCCGGCACGGATGACGAGTACTTCTACGTGCTGGACCCCTGGCGGCGCGACGACTACAAAAAGACCGACACACGCGGCATTCTGGAGCTGCTCACCCCGGGTGTTACGCGCATTAAGCTGGAGCATTCAGGTCTGAGTGATCTCAGTCCCGTATACATCATTGAAAACCCGGCCCGCTGAAATGCAAAAGGATGATTCCATGAACCGCATCAAAGACATTTTCCGTTCGGACAGCAAGTACAAACCCCTCTTGATTTCCTTCATTATCACGGGGCTTTCCTACGGCCTGTACAAGGGCATGCTTGACAACTATCTGGCCGAAGTTGTCCACATGGGCGAAATGCAGCGCGGCGTGACCGAATTCTTCCGCGAGCTGCCGGGTGTGCTGCTGGTATTGATCCTTGCCATCTTCTTCACCCGCTCGGCAGAGAGCCTTTACAAAATGGGCATCTCCATCATGCTGCTGGGCATGGTGATGCACCTTGTGCTGCCTCCCACGCAGGTGCTGACCACGCTTGCCATCTGCGTATACTCTTTGGGCGAGCACATCCAGTACGGCATGAAAAGCTCTCTCATGATGAGCTATTCCAACGAAGGCCGCGGCGGCGAGGCGCTGGGCGTGCAAAGCGCCACCGGGCAGATCGGCAACCTGACGGGTTATGTGGTGGTCATGCTGGTGTTTGCAGCCTTTGCCGGACGGCAGACCTATCAGCTGATGTTTGGCGCCGCAGCCGTGCTGGCTGCTGTGAGCATGCTGTATTCCCTGCGCATCACCGGCAGCAGCCAGACGGACGAAACCAAGCGACGCTTCTACTTCCACCGCAAGTACAGCAAGTACTACATGCTGGAAATGTTCTACGGCGCTCGCAAGCAGGTGTTTTTCACCTTTGGCCCCTATGTGCTCATCCTGTTCTATCAGGCCAATGCAGCCGTTATCAGCCTGCTGTTTGCCATTTCCTCCATCACATGCTTTATCTTTTCCCCCATCGTGGGGCGCATCATCGACAAACTTGGCTACAAGGTGGTCATGGTGACTGACACGCTGCTGCTGGTCATCGTGTGCATGGCGTACGGCTTTGCGCACCACCTGTTCCCCATGCATGTGGCTTTTATCATCTGCTGCGTCAGCTATGTGCTGGATTCGGTCATTTCGCTTGCCTCCATGGCCTCCAACGTCTATGTGCGCGACCTGTCCGACAGTCAGGAGGAAATGAAGGCCACCATCTCCACCGGCGTTTCCATCAACCATGCCATCACCATTTTCATCGCCCTTTTCGGCGGCTGGATCTGGGAGGCGCTGGGCATTGAAACGCTGTTCATGCTCTCAGCCGTGCTGGGACTGTGTAACAGCGCCTATGCCCTGACCATCAAAACCAAAAAGAACCTGGCTGCATAAACAGCCAGGTTCTTTTGAAAACAGCCTCCGCTTACGCGGAGGCTGTTGATTTCTTAGTACTGGTTGCGGTTGCGCTCGAAGCACTCACGGCAGTACACAGGACGATCGCCCTTGGGCTGGAAGGGCACCTGGGTGGTGGCGCCGCAGCCGTCGCAGATCACTTCGTAGTACTGACGCTCGGCACGGCCGGGATTCTCGCGGTTGCGGCGAGCAGCGCGGCACTCGTGGCAGCGGGTGGGATCGTTCTGGAAGCCCTTATCGGCGAAGAACTGCTGCTCAGAAGCGCTGAACACGAATTCCTTGCCGCAATCACGGCACACAAGAGTCTTGTCTTCAAACATGGTTGGTTTCCTCCAATTTCTTTTTCTGTTCCCAATCGTTTTGCACTTGGTCGTAGGTTTCCGTGCTTCCGAACAGAGAAGGTGAAGGAACCTGAACCGCATTACCTTAACTGGGCAACGCGCATATTATAGCACGATTCAAACGATTTGCAAAGGTCTTTTTCCCTGATTTTTTCTTTTGTTATCAAGGGTTTTGTATTATTTGGCGTCTTTAATCATGCGGCGTACATCGTCGAGCAAACTGGCCAGACTGGGCGACAGTTTGATGGATTCCTCCACCTTGTCGATGGACGACATAACGGTCGTATAGTGACGGCCGCCGAACGCCTCGCCGATCTTGGTGAGGCTCAGGCCCATCATTTCGCGGCACAGATACATGCCGATCTGACGGGGCACGGTGACCTCGTGGCTGCGCTTGGGGCTCTTGAGATCCTCCACGGTAATGCCGTAGTAATCGGCCACGGCCTCCTGAATACTGTCGCTGCTGATAACGCGCTTTTCAGGATGCTTGAACAGCTCATGCAGCGCCTCGCGTGCCAGCTGCATGTCGATGGGGCGGCGGGTCAGGCTGGAATAGGCGGTCAGTCGGGTGAGGCTGCCCTCCAGCTCGCGGATGTTGGTGTCGATCTTCTCCGCGATCAGTTCGAGGATTTCACCGTCGATATTGAGGCGTTCAAACTCCGCTTTCTTGCGCAGGATGGCCAGACGGGTTTCAAAATCGGGGCGCTGGATATCCGCCACCAGGCCGCCTTCAAAGCGGCTGCACAGGCGCTCTTCCAGCTTCTGGATCTCCTTGGGCGGCTTGTCAGAGGTCATCACGATCTGCTTGCCAGCGTCGCGCAGATGGTTAAACGTATGGAAGAACTCTTCCTCCGTGCCGTGTTTGCCTGCGATGAACTGGATATCGTCCACCATGAGGATGTCGGCATTGCGGAAGCGGTCGCGGAACTGCTGGTTCTGGTTGGTCTGCATGGCGTTGACCAGCTGGTTGGTAAAGTCTTCGCTGGTGATGTAGACGATCTTCATATCCGGATACAGTTCATGCGCGTAGTGGCCGATAGCATGCATCAGGTGCGTTTTGCCCAGACCCACGCCGCCGTAGATGAACAGCGGGTTGTAGGCCTTGGCGGGCATTTCGGCCACCGCCAGCGACACCGCATGCGCAAACCGGTTGCCCGAGCCAACCACATAGGTGTCAAAGGTATACTTGGGGTTGAGCAGCGCCAGCGTGTTGCCGGAGGCCCGCACCTCGATCTCCTTGATGCGGTTTTCCAGCTCGTCCGGGGAAAGAATCTCGGCGCTGATTGCATGGCCCACGGCGCGGGTAGCTGCATCGGCGATCTGCTTCTGATAGCGGGAGCAAAGCTGCATCATTACAGGAATGGTGCACTCCAGCAGCAGGGTATCACCCGCAAGCGTTTTGGGACGCAGCGCGCCTTCGATCCATGTATTGTAACTGACACTGGGAATTTCCTGTTTGAGAATCTCACAGGTACTTTCCCACAGTTCCTCAACGTTCATCACGGTACAATCAACCTTCCGTTATGTATAATATACAGTTTCTTTCCACATAAGTTATCCACATCCATTTGCCCAGAGACGAAAAGAATGTGGAAAACGCCCTGTGGAAAACCTGCGCGTCATTCCGCATTTCATGTCTAATGATAGCAGATGCCGTTGATTTTGACAAGTAGCCACCCTCTGGACGGCTTTGCATACCTCAAACGCGGCTGCTTTGTCAAAACCAATCCATTGTGGAGCACATGCGTTCTGTCCACAAAATTTAGGATGTGTAAACGTCAATGGTGAATAATCCACATATAATTATGCATATTTAGTAATTATTAATTTTTTAATAATTTTGTTTCGGACACGAAATGTTTCGGCGCTGTTTTGACACAAAAACAAGGAATCCATCCGAGATATGTAGAATGATATATCCAAACGCCTGTCGGCAAGTGGGGAGGGAACAGCATGGCGATGCCCGTAGACGTCGAGGAGGTCGAGCGCGTGCTCCGGCCCTGGCTCGGCTCGCTTTTTGTCAGTTCCAACGACCTGGCCCACACCATCGCCGAACGGCTGCGCGCCTACGCACCCTACCGCCAGACGCTGGACAGCCTGCGAAGCGACCTGGAAACCCTGCTGATCACCCGCCTGAACGGCCTGACCCACGGCAGCCTCACTGTGGTCATGGACAACTACCACAGCCGCCGGCTGAGCATGGCCCTCATCACCGATCTCACCGACGATTTGATGGGCCTCATTTTTGACAAGCTGACTCCCTTCTCCGCCAACTTCATCAAGCTCAACGACTACAGCATGCGTCACCCCAGCATCAACGCCCTGCGCGTGCTTTGTCAGAAATACGCTTCCTATTACACCCAGGAAGAGTTCGCCTTCATGGTCGGCGTCATCAAATCCGTCTACCCGCCTGAAAAATACGCAGGGTGGCTGCGATAAGGGGAGACGCAAGGAGGCGCTGCCTCCTTGACCTCCGCCAAAGGGCTGTCGCCCTTTGGAATCCCATCATGTGTTTTATTCAAAAAAAATGCTGCACACGGATTGTGTGCAGCATTCTTTTTATTTTTGTGCGTTCTGGATGAGGTTGAGCACGGCGTCGGTGCCGTCCTGGACGGGGTAGGCTTCCAGTCGGGCCTTCAGTTCATCCTTTTCAGCAAGAAGATTCAGCAGCCCTTCGGTCATGGTATCGGGGGTCATATCCTCCTGCATCAGCACCCGGGCAAGGCCTTCGCGGGCATAGCTTTTGGCGTTTTCGATCTGGTCGCCGCGGCTGGCTCCCAGCGGATAGGGCACCAAAAGCATCGGCTTATGCAGGGCCAGCAGTTCGCTGAGCGTATTGCTGCCGGCGCGGCTGAGCACGATGTCCGCCACAGCCAGCGCGTCGGTCATTTCTTCGGAAAGGAATTCCTTCTGGCAGTAGCCGGGGGTGGAAGCAAGGCTTTCATCCAGATTGCCCTTGCCGCACAGGTGCAGCACGTCCATATGCGGCAGCAGCTTGGGCAGGGATTCGCGCAGGCACTTGTTCACGCTCTGCGCGCCCAGACTGCCGCCGGTCATCAAAAGCACGGGCTTGCTGCCGTCAAAGCCCGCCAGCGCAAGACCGGCTGCGCGGCTGCCGCGGAACAGCTCGGGACGAAGCGGCGTGCCGGTGTGAACGCCCTTTGCGCCCAGCGCCTTGGCGCATTCAGGGAAGGTGGTGGCGATCTTTGTGGCAAACTTCGAACAGATGCGGTTGGCAAGACCGGGGGTGAGGTCGCTCTCGTGGCACACGGCAGGCACGCGGCACAGCCATGCGCCCACCACCACGGGCACGCTGACAAAGCCACCCTTGGAAAAGCACACGTCGGGTTTAAGCTTCAGCATCAGCCCCACGCTCTGCAGCGCGCCCCAGATCACGCGGAAGGGGTCGGTAAAATTCTGCAGGCTGAAATAACGGCGCAGCTTTCCGCTTTTCACCGCATGATAGGTGATGTCCGGAAACTTGGCCATCATCTGGCGTTCGATGCCGTTTTCAGTGCCGATGTAATGAATGTCATAGCCCATTTCGCGAAGGCGCGGGATGAGGCTTAGATGAGGCGTAACATGACCGGCCGTGCCGCCGCCGGTGAGGACGATGCGTTTCTTCATAAACAAGCGCTCCCTTTTGATGATGGTGACCATAGTATACCACAAAACCGCCTCTGTTGTCAGCGGTTTGACACAGTTCGCAAAACACGCTATGATACATCTATCCCCATCATGCAGGAGGAACACCCTCATGAAGAAATGTTTTGCGCGCGCCGCGCTGTGTGCGCTGACCTTTGGCGCGCTGGCCGTACACGCCGCGCCTGCCGTGCGCACGCCCGTGCTGCCCGACGGAGCCGTCTGGGCGCTGGCGCTGTTTGCCCTGTGGATGCTCTACGGCGCCCTTTTCAAACTCAAAAAGCCCTTCGTCCCCAAACGGCTGTGGGTGCTTGCCGCGCTGTTTTCCGGCGTGATGACGCTGGGCGAAAGCTTTGCAGCCGCCGGCACCGCCGAGTGGGTCACCGGTCAGCTGCCTGCCGCCGCGCTGTTTTTTGCAGGCCGGGTACCGCTGTATTTTGCGCTGATGCGGCTGTTTGTGCATGTGCTGTCGCTGCCGGGCCGAACGATGAAGCGGCTGCCCGTACCCATGATGAGCGGCGCGCTTCTGCTTTGCTGGCTGCCATGGTATGTTTGCCTGTTCCCGGGTACAGTGAGCAACGACAGCGTTTCGCAGCTGAAGATCATTCTGGGGCTGTCGCCGTGGTCCAATGCCAACCCCATCTGCCAGACCGGGCTGGTCGGACTGTTCCGGCAGATCGGCATCTGGCTGGGCGGCGGCGCGGACCTGGCGGTTGCGCTGTACTGTATTGTGCAGGCGGTGCTGATGGCCTGGCTTTTGGGAGAGCTGCTTTGTGAAATGGCCAAAGCCTCCGCGCCGCGCGCACTGGTATGGGGCAACTTTGCATTCTATGCCTTCTGTCCCGTCTTCCCGGTATTCGCCTTCTGCGTCGGCAAGGACACCAACTTCGCCATGGCGGTGTTGTTCCTTGCGCTGGAGGTGTGGCGTGTGACGCACAGCGACCGCATCCGCCCGGTGCGCATCGTGTGCATGTGCATTGCCTCCGCCGCCTGCGTGCTTCTGCGCAACCCGGGCATTTACGTGGTTATTCTGACGCTTGCGTTCCTGCTGGTCTGGTCCATCCGCCGCAAGGTGTGGATTGTGCCGCTCAGCGGTCTTGTCTGTGCTTCAGCCGTATTTGCCATATTGCATCTGGCCGTAATCCCCACGCTGGATATCGCGCCCATGCCCGAAACCGAAGAATATTCCATCCCCCTGCAGCAGATCGCCCGTGTGGCCGCTGCCAATGCTCTTACGCCCGAGCAGACTGCGGCCCTCGAAGGCGTGCTGCCGGTGGATGAACTGAAAGCCGCCTACAACGGCGAGCTGAGCGACCCGGTGAAGGACCTGTGGTATGCCGACGCCACCGAAGAGCAGAAAGCCGCTTTCTGGCCGGCATGGCTGTCGGTGCTGCGCTCCAACCCCATAACCTGTGTCAGCGCCACCTTCCACAACACCTACGGCTATCTGTATCCCGGTTACGTCAGCACCATCAAGCCCACGCTGATCATTGGCAACCACAGCAGCCGCACCGCCAATGTGGCCGGTTATTTTGACTACACGGTCAACCCGCTGAGCACCCGGCTCAAGGCCTTTACAGAGGCTTTGAACACAAATGCGCTCTACCGCATCGTCATCTCCCCCGGCCTGTACGGATGGCTTACGCTGCTTGCCGCCGCATGGCTTATGCGCGGCCGCGACCGCCGCAGTTTGCTTTGCGCGGTGCCTGCGCTGTTTACGCTGGCGGGATGCATGCTGTCCGCTGTGAACGGCTATTTCCGCTACGCGATGCCGCTGTACCTGAGCGCGCCGCTGCTCATCTGGCTGATGCAGCAGCACAAAGCTGAACAATAACCAAAACTGCCGTGCAGATGCACGGCAGTTTTCTTTTACTTTTTCGGTTCAAACCGTTCAAAGATAGGATACTGGTATCCTGCTTTGTACGCATCATCCAGCACCTGCTGGCTGCGCACCGTCCAGCACGCAAGCAGCGGCTTGAACACATTTTTCATCAGCCACATCGAAATGGTGTGATCCGTGGGCACGGAGTACGCCACAAAATGCGGGCGGCTGATCATGTTGACGATCAGCGACCTCAGCGCGATGTAGGAAGCAAGGTTCAGTTCTTCCTTCTTCCACTTGCCGCCGCTGGCCAGCTGGCCGCGCAGAATGTGCGGGGCATTTTCGCGGAAGTATTTCATCGCCGCGGGGTTAAAGGCCTCCACGCAGTAAGGGCCCTTGTACTCCTTCAAAATCTGCCAGGCAGCGGCGGCGTTCTTCGCCGGGCCGCCGTTGTGCTTGACCTCCACGATGATCGGCGCGCGGCCGTCCACCATTTCAAGCACTTCCGTAAATAGTGGGATGCGGCTGCCGTCGGGCAGCAGCGGAAGGTCGGCATAATCAACGTCCTGCACCAGCTTGTCCACGCCGCATACGCGCTTGAGGCTGCCGTCGTGGTGCACCACCATCTGGCCGTCGCGCGTCAGCTGCACGTCCAGCTCCATGCCATAGCCGTTTTCCACCGCCAGGTGGAAGGCCTGCATGCTGTTTTCGATCACCTGATGATTTCCGTCATGCAGTCCGCGGTGGGCATATAGCCAGCCGCGAAGCATGCTGTCATCGGGGCGGTCTTTTTTGCAGGGAGCGATCATCCACAAATAAATGATGATCAAAACAAGGATCACGATCCACATCATCAGTCATCCCCCGCGTCAAAGGCTTCCAGCTTGCTCTTGGGCTTTTCAGGACGGCTGTCGCCGTGCTTGGTCAGGCTGATGGTCACAAAGGACGCAGCCACCATCAGCGCCGCATAGGGGAACAGCGTGTGATAGCCCACATGCTCCAAAAGCCAGCCACTCAGGATGGGCGTAGCGATCTGCGCCGCCATGGAGAAGGTGTAGTAATAGCCGGTGAACTTGCCCACCTCGCTGGCCTTGGAGATTTCCACCACCATGGGGTAGGAGTTAACATTGATCATGCTCCAGGCGATACCCACCAGTGAGAAGATGATATACACCGACGGATGGAAGGTGGTAAACAGCGCGGCAGTAGCAAAGCTGAGCGCCAGCACCGTTACGCCGGACTGGATCATACGCTTGCGGCCGAAGCGAGCGGACAGGCTGCCGATGGGAATGTAGCTGATGACGGCCGCCACGGTAGCCACCATCACGCACTGGGAGGCCGCCTTGATGTCGTAGCCCCACTGCACGCTCATGTACTTGGTCACGGCGGTGGTCACGGCGTTGTAGCCCATGAACCACAGGCTTACAGAGCACAAAATCAGGATCAGGCTGCGGCGCAGGTCCTTGGGCAGCGCCTTGAAGCCGCCCTTGCCGGCGTCGGCCTGCTCAGGCACTTCGGGCTTGTCGCGGGTGAGCTGCTCGTTGATGGCATCGGTTTCGGCCACCAGCTTGTTTTCGCGGATGGTAAGAAGCAGCACCGTCACGGCAATCACCATCAGCGCGCCAACGGCGGCAAACAGGGTGGAGTAATGTTCACGGCCGGCGGCATCCTTGGTGACCAGCAGGCTGATCATAGCCAGCGTGAACACGCCGCCCAGCGCGCCCATCAGGTTGATGATGGCGTTGCCCTTGCTGCGCAGGGGCTTGGGCGTTACGTCAGGCATCAGGGCCACAGCAGGGCTGCGGTAGGTGCCCATGGCCAGCAGCAGCAGGCCCAGCGTGCACACAAACAGCACCATGTTGCCGGTGTTATCGGCATAGGGCAACAGCTGCATCAGCACCACTGCGGCCACCGTGCCGCACAGGATGAACGGCGTGCGCTTGCCCAGACGGGTGCTGCAGTTGTCCGACAGCTTGCCAAACAGCGGCAGCAAAAACAGCGCCAGCACATTATCCAGCGCCATGATGAAGCCGGCAATATCGTCGGGAATATCAAAGGTGTTTTTCAGAACCAGCGGAACAACGCTGTCATACAGCTGCCAGAAGGCGCTGATGGACAGAAACGCAAGGCCTACCAGCAAAGTACGTTTGGTATTGAGTTTCATGGGATGACCTCCTGAATGAAATCACATCGTTTCTATGATACTCATGCATGTTGGCGCTGTCAATAAAGAAAACGGCTTTACCACTCGGCTTTTCGGCAGTTGACCGTCATCCAGAAACCCGCGACTTCCTCAGGCGGGTATTCCCCTCCCGAGCGCAGCCACCATTTGAGTGTTTCGGCAAAACTGCCGGTGAGATGATTGAGCAGATAGCTCGGCGGCACATCTGAGCTGAAAAACGCCCGATACTGCTCAAAAAGCCGCGTCAGGTATTCGCGCAGATACTGCATGAACCATTCGCCGCCCTCGCCCGGCAGGATCCCCGCCAGGTCGCTGCGGTGTTCTCCCAGGTGGTACAGAATATGCCCCAGCTTCAGCTGCAAATTGGCAAGGCCCTGTGCATGCTCAGCTCCAAAAGTTCGGTACAGATCACCACCATCAAGGGCATTTTTTCAGGCCTCGGCAGCCTGATTGTGGCCTTGATCAGCAAAGAAACGCTGCCTGCTTTCCGCTGGGTTGTGCTGGTGATGCTGCTGGGGTTTGTATCCTACGGACTGAGCATCAACTTTTACATCCGCGCGCAGCACCATCTGGGCGCTGCCAAGACCAGCGCTTATTATTCCATCGCCCCTTTCCTTGGCGTGCTGTTTGGCATGATCCTGTTTCGTGAAATGCCCGGGCTGTCGTTCTATGGCGGGCTTGCCGTCATGATTGCAGCCACCGTACTGCTGGTGCGGGGCACATTTTCCCAAACATAAAAAAATTTCCCCCGGCAGAATTCTTCTGCCGGGGGAAATTTTTTTACTGGTTCACTTCATCCAGCATAGCCAGAGTGACCTTCAGCTCGATGTATTCACCATCGGGGATGTTGTTGCCCTGCACATTGTCAAGGCCGCCTTCCACGCGGTAGACCTTCACCGTCACCACGTCGCCGGCCTGTTTGCTCTGCAGGTAGCCGGTCATTTCACTGGTGTTGGAAATGCGCTTGCCGTCGATCTCGACCACGATGTCGCCAACCTGAATGCCGGCCTTGTCGGCAGGCGCGCCAGATTCCACCTCGGAGATGTAGGCGCCGGTGGGCAGCAGGCCCTGAGCCACAGCATAGTGATTGGTATTCATGTTGGTGACAGTCACGCCGATGCGGGGCTTGCCGCCGGAGGTGATGCTGGCGCTGGAGGGCGCGGACTGCACATTGCCCTTGCCGTCAAGCACGTCCTGAATGAGGGGCTTGGCAACGTTGATCGGGATGGCCATGCCGATGCCTTCAATGGTCGCGCCGGAGTAGGAGCTGCTGGAGTACTTCAGGCTGGGGATGCCGATCAGCTCGCCAGCCACGTTGAACATGCCGCCGCCGGAGTTGCCGGAGTTGATGGCAGCGTCGGTCTGAATCATGGTGTTGGTGGTGCGCTTGCCGTAAGCGTCGGTGGAGTTGCCGCTGATTTCACGGTTGAGGGCGGAAATGATGCCCACGGTGGTGGTGCCGGCAAATCCCAGGGGGTTACCGATGCAGATGGCCCAGTCGCCGATGAGCAGCGCGTCGCTGTCGCCCAGCACAACGGGCTCCACCTCAAGGCCTTCCACGTAGACAACGGCCAGATCCTTGGCCTCGTCGGTGCCCATCAGCTGAGCGGGATACACCTGCTCATCCACCACAACTTCCAGACGGGTGGAATCTTCAATCACGTGATAGTTGGTAACTACATAGCCCTTGGCCACGACCACGCCGCTGCCGCTGCCCTGCAGCACTTCCTGGGTTTCAGCCTCGCCCTGGCCGCCGTAGGGATTGCCGCCATAGGGATTGCCAAAACCGAAGCCAAAGCCGAAGCCGTAGTAGGGGTAGGAGTTAAGGGTGGTCTGCATGGCGTAGTTGTTTACGCCAACCACGCTGCCGTGCACCTTCTGCACAGCGGCGGTGAAGGGGCTGGTGACGATGGTCACGTTTTCGGTCATCTTTACGCTTTCAGCATCAGCAGTGCTGACGGTGCCGGCGGTAAAGGCAGCCGTGATCACCATGCACAGCGCCAGTGCAATGGACACATATCCAAACAGATTCTTCTTGATGTTTTTCATTTGGGGGTTCCCTCCTTTACGGTAGCTATCATAACATGCAAATTTGTCCTTACCGTGAACACGCCATGAATAATAATGGGAAAATTGCGTTCCTGCTCCCGTGTAGTTTTGGTTGAAACGCGCGGCGGTATTCGGTGCAAAAATCATACCACAAATGTCGCGCCTTGCCAACCGTGTCAAAACATTGTATAATACAAAATGGTTTATTGCGTACTGCAATCATTACCCGCGAAGCGAGGTGTACGGCCCACGGGCCGCAACTTATGAGCAAAGACAAAATGCTGATCACAGGCGGACGGCC
Organism: Clostridia bacterium; assembly: GCA_017517815.1. The sequence goes on from JAFWYA010000039.1 coordinate 21,562, forward strand.
TCTGATGGGTGAAATCACCGTCAGCGGCGGCAAGAATACCTCCGTTGCCGTCATTCCTGCGACTCTTTTGTGCGACGAGCCCTGCACCATTGAGAACCTGCCCGACATCAACGACGTGCATGTACTCATCGAAATCCTGAAGCTTTTGGGCTGCAAAGTCGAATATATCCCCGGCAAACATCTCATCGTCGACCCGCGCGAGGCCACGGGCTACAAAGTGCCCTATCAGCTGAGCAACCAGCTGCGCGCCAGCTATTATCTGTGGGGTGCGCTGCTTGGCCGCTGCTGCAGGGCGGAGGTCGGCTATCCCGGCGGCTGCACCATCGGCAGCCGTCCGTTCGACCAGCATTTGAAGGGCTTTGCCGCCCTGGGAGCCGAGATCGAAGACCGCGGCGGCATGGTCAACGCCAAAGCTGAGCAGCTCATCGGCGGCGATATTTTCTTTGACGTTGTCACCGTCGGCGGCACCATCAACGTGATGCTGGCCGCTGCCAAGGCCGAAGGCACCACCGTTATCTACAACGCCGCCAAGGAGCCGCACATTGTGGACCTTGCCAACTTCTTAAACAGCATGGGCGCGCGCGTGCGCGGCGCAGGCACCGACGTCATCCGCATCCGAGGCGTGCGAAAACTGCACGGCTGCACCTATGCCGTCATCCCCGACCAGATCGAAACCGGCACGCTGATGATCGCAGCGGCCGCCACCCGCGGCGACGTGACCATTCACGGCTGTATCCCCACCCATATGGAGGCGCTGACGGCCAAGCTTTTGGAAATGGGCGTTGCCGTTACCGAAAACGACGACTCCATCCGCGTGCGTCCCCGGGGCGACCAGCGCGCCGTCAACATCAAAACGCAGGTCTACCCCGGTTTCCCCACCGACCTGCAGCAGCCCATGACCGCGCTTTTGTGCATGGCCAAAGGCACATCCACCGTGTGCGAAACCATTTTTGAGCAGCGCTTCAAGTACCTTGACGAGCTTCGCCGCATGGGCGCAAAATTCAAGCTGGTGGACAACACCGCCCTCATCGAAGGCGTGAGCGAGCTGTACGGCGCGCCCGTCACCGTGACCGACCTGCGCGCAGGCGCGGCGCTGGTGGTGGCAGGCCTGATGGCCAAAGGCGTGACTGAGATCTATGAAACGTCTTACATCGACCGCGGCTACGAACGCATTGAGGAAAAGCTGCGCATGCTGGGGGCGGATATCCGCCGCGAACCCATTTGACCTGCTGCCCGTAAGGCGCATACCCGTTTGGAAAGGAGGCGGCAGGCTTGTACGACAACAACCCATTTGAATTGCTGGGGCTGAAGCCCGGCGCCGACGCCGACGCTGTGCGTGCCGCCTACCGCCGCATGGTCAAAAGCTGCCATCCCGACCAGTTTCAGGACGCCGAAGAGCAGCGTGCCGCGCAGGAAAGGCTGATCCAGCTGAATCTGGCCTACGAATCAGCGCTCAAGTTCGCCTCGCGCCGGACGGTGGGCTTCAACCTTATTTCGCAGGAGGAAGCCAAGCACTTTGCCCAGCGCCTGATCGATCAGGGCAATCTGGAAAGCGCGCTGCGCCAGCTCAACCGCGCCGACAGCAAGGATGCCGAGTGGTACTTCATACAGGGCAACATCCTCATGGCGCTCAAGCAGTACGAAACGGCGCACCAAAGCTACCGCGAGGCCGTGCGCCGCGAGCCGGACAACCGCAAATACCGCGAAGGCGCGCTGGATGCAGCGCTTGCCATGAAAAAGAACCGGCCCCTCGGCGAAAAGGTCATGTCGTGGCTTGGCCGTAAATAATTTTTTCATTCTCCCGGACTGTTGATCAGTCCGGTTTTTTTGTTTGCAAACAAATCCGCACCATCGCTTTCGACTTTTTTCGCATTTCATTCCGACACGTGTGGCAAAGCCGCAGGCATATACTTTTGCCACAGGCTTCAGGGAGGCGGTAGGGTTGATCCAGATGGAGAGCTATGTGGCGTGGAACACAGTGATGTGCCTTTGCGCGCTGCCCTTGGGCGGCAAGCTGGCAGGCCTGCCGCTGCCCGGGCGAAGGGCGCTTCTGACCGCTTCGGGGCTGGGCGGAGCGCTTTCTCTGCTGCCGCTGACAGCGCAGGCGCTGTCGCCGGTTGCGCTGCTGGGGCTTCCCGGCGGCGTGGCGCTGTGCTTTCACCGGCATGGTTTTCCAGCCTGCCTGCGCTGCACGCTTACCACATTGTGCGCATCTTTTCTTACCGGCGGTGCCATGACGGCGCTTCTGAGCGCAGGACTCAGGCCTGCACCATCAGCGCTCATTGCCGCCGGGCTGAGCATGGCGGCCTATCTGCTGACCACGCTGCTGCCCGCCGCCCTGTGCGATATCCGGCAGGTGGAACTGCGCGCCGGAGAAAACGCCGTGATCCTGCCAGCCATGCTGGACAGCGGCAACCTGCTGCGCGACCCCGTAACGGGACTTGGCGTGCTGGTTATTCCACACACGGCAGCGCGCACACTGTTTCCGTTTGTGCCGGATCTGACTGACGTAACTCGACTGCCGCTGGGTTTTCGGCTGCTGAATGTGCGCACAGCCGCGGGCTCGGCGCTGCTGCCCATGTTCAGGCCGGACGTATGCCGCATCTTTCTCAATGGCCGCGCCTGCAGCGCAGAGCTGCTGGTGGCCGTGGCAGGTCGCGAATACAGCGGCGTGCAGGCGCTGGTGCCCATGTCCGCCCTGCCAGCCGGGGCCTTATCATCCTGACATCATAGGAGGATCATATGAACGAAGCTTTTCAGCCGGTTCATCTGGCGTTTCAGCGGCTGCTGATGCGGCTGTTTCCGCAGGAACTGTTCTACATCGGCGGGCCGGACCCGCTGCCGCCGCCGCTTTCCCCCGAGGAGGAGCGCGAGCTTGCGCTGCGTGCAAAACAAAACGACGAAAGTGCGCGCAAAACACTCATCGAGCACAATCTGCGGCTGGTGGTGTTCATCGCACGCCGGTTTGAAAACACCGGCATTCCGCTGGAGGACCTCATCTCCATCGGCACCATCGGGCTGATCAAGGCCGTCAGCACCTTCGACGCGGAAAAGAAGATCAAAATCGCCACCTATGCCAGCCGCTGCATTGAAAACGAGATTTTGATGTTTCTGCGCAAGACCAGCAAGCTGAAGCTGGAGGTCAGCCTTGACGAGCCGCTCAAAACCGACTGGGACGGAAACGAGCTGCTTTTGAGCGACGTGCTGGGCACAAGACCTGACACAGTGAGTTTGAACCTCGACCAGGAGATCGAACGCGAGATCCTGCGCGACGCGCTGGAGCAGTTAAATGACCGGGAAAAGCGCATCATCATGCTGCGCTTCGGCCTTGGCGGCCAGCAGGAGCGCACCCAGAAGGAGGTGGCTGATCTGCTGGGGATTTCGCAAAGCTATATCTCCCGTCTGGAAAAGCGCATCCTGTCGCGGCTGCAAAGCGAAATAAAACGCATAGGATAAACAATTCGCGCCTTGACAGTCAAAACCGGCCGCTTTACAATGGGTGACGTGCGCAAAAAGCGCAGCTTCCCATTGAAAAGAGGCCTTTCCCAATGAAGATTTTCGACGTACACTGCCACGTATATCCCGACGCCATCGCCAAGCGTGCGGCTGATTCCATCGGCGAATTTTATCAGCTGAACATGCACATGTCCGGCACCCTGAGCGACCTGCTCAGCCGCGGCCAGGCTGCGGGCATTTCGCGCTTTGTCATCAACAGCGCCGCCGTCACCGCCAGCCGTGTGCATTCTATCAACGACTTTCTCATTCAGGCCGCTGCCAGCGATCCCGAGCATCTGGTAGGCTTTGGCACCATGCATCCGGATTATGAAAACATTGGCGGCGAGCTGGACCGCATTCGCCAAAACGGACTGCTGGGCGTAAAGCTGCACCCGGACTTTCAGCATTTCTGTCTGGATGACTCCAAAGCCATCGCCATGTTTGAAGCCCTTGCCGAGCGCGGCCTGCCCGCGCTCATCCACACCGGCGACCACCGCTACCCCTACAGCGAGCCTGCGCGCATGGCAAAGGTGCTGGACAAGGTGCCGGGCCTCAAGGTCATCTGCGCGCATCTGGGCGGATGGTCCGTGTGGACGGAAGCGTGGAAGGAACTGGCCGGCCGGCCCGGCGTGTGGGTGGATACGTCCTCCAGCCTGTACGCCATCACGCCGGAGGAGGGCGCGCAGATCATCCATCGCTACGGCGTGGACCGCGTGTTCTTCGGCACCGACTACCCCATGTGGGCGCCTGATGATGAGCTGAAGCGCTTCATGGCGCTGCCGCTGACCGACGAGGAACGCGAGAAGATCCTGCACGCAAATCTGGAACAGTTTCTGGCATCTCTGAAATAACACTCAACGCCCCTGCCGAAAAAAGCAGGGGCGTCTTTTTGCTTATTTGTTCCGCCAGCAGCCGCAGGAAGGTTCCTCCATATAATGGTTGGTAGCGCGCACCACAAAGTGACGGCGGCTGCCGCTGCCGGCCAGGCTCACGTCCTCGGGCAGCACGAAGCGCAGCGCGGGCAGCGCCACATCGCGATTCTTGCTGGCGTTGTGAGCAGGAACGGTAAGGGCGCGAAAGCCGCGCGCATGTTCGTTGCCGCTGCCGTCCACCTCCGTCAGCTGCACGCCTACCGCGCAGCGGCGGCCGGGACACACATTGCACAGCTTCATCGTCACGTCCAGCGTACGGCCCAGACTGTCCTCGTTGTGGCACTCTGAAATGATATCCACTTCGCGCGCACCGTCGCAGCTTTCAAAATACACATGCGTTTCGCCGTCGATGCATTCATTGCCGCTGCCCACGCGCACAGCCGCACCGCTGGGCGTGGTGCAGTTTTCGCACTTGCTGCGGATATTGCGCCATTCGCCTTCGTGTTCGGCAGCACAGCCGCAGCTGTCGCATTGTTCACATTCATTGCAGGGTGCGGTCTCCCACTCGTTTCCATTGCATTCGCAGTAGTCGTTCTGGCGCGCACCCCTGCGGTTGCGGCCGGTCATGCTGTCATCACAATGATTGCCCATAGGAAAAGCCCTCCTCATATCACTGTTCACAGGCCAAAAAACATGCCTGTGCTTTCAGTATATGGGGAGGGCATTGCTTTGTGCTAAGCTTTTGGTTCAACCTCGCATACCGTGAGCACACCGTCGTTCACCGTAAAGCGCACATCAAAACCAGCGAACGAAATGCCGTAGCGGCGGTCGCTTTCGCGCTGATAGCCGGGGCGCGGGTCCTGCGCAAGCACTTCAACGAGCGCCTCGCGCTTCTCCTGCGGAATCTTTTCCATCAGCTGCGGCGGAAAATCCACCTCAACAGCGCCTTCTCCCGGGCCAAAGGCAAAGCCGCCGCGTGCATCAGGATGACTGTCTGTGTAGGGAAGATAGGGCTTGATGTCCAGAATGGGCGTGCCGTTCATCAGATCGGCTCCGCGCACATGGATCACCGGCCCCAGCACGGGGTCTGTTTCCACACGGTCGATCTCCACCGAGGAAAGGCCGATGGCGTTGGGCCGAAAGGGCGAGCGTGTGGCGAACACGCCCATGCGCGTGTTGCCGCCCAGTCTGGGCGGACGCACCGTAGGCGACCAGTCATCGCGCACGGCCTCGGAGAATTGCCAGATAAGCCACAGGTGGCTGAAGCCGTCCATCCCGCGCAGCGCGTCAGGATTGCGGTACTCCGGCTCAAACACCACGGTCGAAATGGCCTTGCTGACCAGCCCGCTCTGGCGCGGCACGCCGAACTTGGTGTCGTAATCACTGCGGATATGCGCAATGATCTTCATTTCACAGGTCATTTATCAGGGCTCCTCATTCACCAGTTCCACCAGCGCAATGCTGCGAATGTGCCACTGGTTGTTTTCCTTGACCAGTGTGGCGGTATACCTGCCACCCTGCCAGCGCGGCGGCGACTGATAGCCCTCGCCATACAGCGCCTTGGCCGCATCGGCGTTTTTGCCGTTGACGCGGCCGTCAATGCGCGGAATGGTTTCAGTAAAGGTGACGCGGGCGGTGGTATCCCACGGCCAGCACCACATCCACGTCATGCTCAGGCGGTGGTCAATGCCGCGCACCGTGTAGTAGGTATACGGACTTTTGCCATCAATGGCCAGCTGCAGGTTTTCATCGCGCTGCAGATAGTTGCCCTGAAAAAACTTGGTCAGGTCGTTGGCGCTTTCCCCCATCATAATGACCTGCGCGCGCTTTGCCATGCCGTCCTTGAGGACGATATAGATATTGGTGGCGTTCATGGCATAGTAAAACGTGACCACGCAAAGGCTGACCACGATGAGGATCAGCATCAGCCTTGACGCCAGATACCAGATGAACCGGCGCAGTTTCTTCAACCCGGTCGCCTCCCTTTATAAAAAGATCAGAACACCAGCTGCACCAGCAGCATGTAGCAGGCTGTGCCGCCTACGATGGAAATGAGCGTATTGCGCTTCCACAGGTGCAGCAGCACCACCGCCGCGCAGGCGATGAACTCCGGCGCGCCATGGGATGCGCTGAACAGCTGGATATTGCGCAGGCAGTACACCACCAGCATGCCCATGATGGCATACGGCAGCACCCTGCCCAGATAAGCAACGAACGGCGGCGTGGTTTTGTTGCCGCTGAAGATGAGAAATGGCAGAAAGCGCAGCGCGATGGTGACCAGCGCAACCACCGCCACGATGAGTGCAGAATGCAGGTTCATCGCGCAGCCTCCTTTCGTACAGCGCGCAGAACGCTCAGCGCGATCAGGATGGCCGCCATCGACGGAATGAGAAAGCTGTCCGCCCCGAAGATCGCCAGACAGATCACCGACGCAATAACGCCGATGAGGGCGGAGGCATGGTCTTTTGTGGTGAGCCACTGCTCCACAAACACCGTCACAAACAGCGCCGTGAGGGCAAAGTCAACGCCTTCCACGCTGAAGGGGATGATCTGCCCCAGAAGCGAGCCGATCATGCTGCCGGCCACCCAGTAACACTGGTCCAGCAGCGACACCCAGAATGCATAGCGGTGGCGTGCATCCCTGTCCGGGTGCTGATCGTCCTGACAGACCAGCGAATAGGTCTCGTCCGTCAGGGCGAAGATGGCGTAGGGCTTCTTTTTGCCCATGCCCTTGTAGGCGTCGATCATCGAAATGCCGTAGAACAGGTGGCGTGCGTTGACCATCAGCGTGGTCAGCGCCGCCGTGATGAGCGACGCGCCGCCGGTGAGCAGGTCGATGGCAAGGTACTGCATGGAGCCTGCGTAGATCAGGCCGCTCATGGCCAGCGCCCAGCCCGGGCCATAGCCTCTGGCGGAGAGCAGAATGCCAAAGCCCATGCCCAGCACGATGTAACCGGCCAGCACGGGCGTAGTGGCGACGAACGCTTCACGCAGCGTTTGTTTGAGTGACTTTTGCAAAATGGTTTTCCCTCTTTCGAAGCACTCACTGCGCCGGCTTCATTTCAGCCGGCTGAGGCGTTGCCGCAGGTGCGGGTTCGGGCGTGGCCTCGGGCGCAGCGGTGGGTTCGGGCGTGGCGGGATTGAGCACATCGGCAAAAAGAACCTCCTGCGTTTTGACGCTGGCCTTGCCGGTAGCGGAAATGCCGTTGTCCTTCTGGAACGCCTCGACCGCCTTCACGGTACCGCTGTAATAACCGCCGGTCACGGTGCCTGCGTAATAGCCAAGCTCCTTGAGCTTCATCTGCAGCCAGTACACGTCCTCACCGGTGGAGCCCTTCTTCAGCTGACGGAAGGGCTGCGGCGGCATGCCGTCGGAGGTATAATTGGGCACAGGCGTGGGTTCCGGCGTAGCAGCAGGGCCGTTTTTGGCCTTGTTCAGCGGCGGAGCGGCCACGGCCCTGCGCAGTTCCTCATCCAGCGGCAGGTCTTCGGTAACGGTCACAACGATACCTTCACCAATGTTGTCGTAGATCCACTTGGCGTCGCTGACCAGCAATCGCACGCAGCCGTGCGACGCGCGTGAGCCCAGCATGTTGTAGCTCTTGGTGCTCAGGGCGTCGTAATCGACCTCATGATAGGTCACGCTGTGGAAGGCGATGTATTCGTTGATCTTGGTCCAGTACTGGGCATGGCTTTCCCATGCGGGGAAGTAGCACCAGCGCGCCCGGCGGCCGGGCAGCACAAACTCACCCACGGTGCTGGGCGTGGCGACCGTGCCGGTGGAACACACCATCTGTTTGACGGGAATGGTGTATTCGCCCTTGTCATCACGGCCATACACAGTGGTTACCTGGTTTTTCACGTCTACGGTGATGGCATAGGGCACGGGCGTGGGCACGGGCGTGGGCCGCGGCGTGGCATGGATATTGACCACATCCTGCGAATTAAACAGCTGGTTCCACGTATCTTCGTCCGCGTAGCCGGTCACGCGCAGGCCGTTGTAATTCTGAAACTCCTTCATGGCGGCGATGGTCTGGTCCATATAGTTGCCGCTGATGGGGCCGTTGAAGAAACCCAGTTCCGTCAGGCGGGTCTGCACCTTTTTGACGTTTTCTCCCTTTTCGCCGCGGTTGATGCGGCCGACGTATTCAACGTCCTCCACGTCCTCGCCGTCGCCGGCAATGACCATGTCGTTGATATCGCCCAGATCGCGCGAGGGATCAGGCGTGGGCGTGGGCTGCGCGCCCTTGGCCAGCGCCTTGCCGCTGTAAAGCACGCGCTGGGTTTCCACATCGGCAATGCCGGTGGCGGTCAGGCCGTTGTTTGCCTGAAAGGCGCTGACGGACTTTTCCGTGATGGCGCGGAACTTGCCGGTGGGCTTCTGGTCAAAATAGCCCATGTCCTTCAGGTGCTGCTGCAGGCGGGTGACGTCCTCGCCGTCGGTACCGTTGGCGATCACGCGATATTCCGCGCTCATCAAAAGCACTTCTGTCTCGCCGTCGACCACGCCGGTCTCCTCCAGACCGTAGTCCTTCTGGAAGCGCTTCACCGCAGCGCGCGTGCCGTCGAGAAAATTGCCGCTCACCTTGCCGGTATAATACCCCAGGTCGCTCAGTCGCTGCTGAATCAGCGTGACATTGTCGCCCTGATCGCCATACTGCATGGGCTGATAGGGCTGTGCATCTTCAGCTGAAACGGCGGGCCACAGCGGCACGCACAGGGTGATGACAAACAGCAGAGCAAGCAGTCGCTTCATTCGTGGTTCTCTCCTTATGATCAGTCCAGATAGGCGTTCATGGAGCTGAGACGCTCAAAAATCAGATCAGGCTCGATGCCGGTTTCCTTTACTTCCTCCAGGGTGCCTTCGCCGGTGAGCACCATGATGGACAGCATGCCGAAGTTGAGACCCGTCTTGATGTCAGTGTACAGGCGGTCGCCAACCATGGCCAGTTCGTGCTTCTGAAGACCGGTAAGTTTCAGGGCTTCCTCAACGATGCCGGCATAGGGCTTGCCCAGGATCAGGTCCGGGCGGCGGCCGGTGCTGGCCTCGATGAAGGCGATGATGGCGCCGATGTCAGGGGCAAAGCCGGTTTCGGTGGGGCAGTTGAAGTCGGGATGAGTGGCGATGTAGGGCAGGCCCGCACGCACAAAGTCGCACACGGCGGTCATCTTGGCATAATCCAGCGTGGTGTCGTAGGCGATGAGTACATAGTCGGGGTTTTCATTGTCGATCTCCATGCCCAGCTCGATGAGCTCCTTCTTGAGCATGTCGTTGCCCAGCAGGAAGGCCTTCTTGCCGGCGAATTCGCGCAGGCAGTAGCTGGCTGCGGCATGGCCGGAGGTGAGCACATTGCGGAACACGTCGCGCACGCCCATCTTTTCCAGCTTTTTGACATACACGTCAGCAGACTTGGAGGAGTTGTTGGTCACAAACAGGCTCTTGCGGCCGGTCGCAGCCAGCTTTTCCAGAAAATCCAGCGAACCTTCCAGCAGGTTGTCGCCCAGATAAAAAGTACCGTCCATATCCAGCATAAAGCACTTGATGGGTGCGAGTTTGGCACGAATTTCAGCTTCCGTCATGGTAAAAACCATCCTTCCGTACATTCGGGTGATGTACACACCCGTAGATACTGCCATTGTACCACAAGAAGTGTTATTTAACAATTGCGAAATAAAATTTTAACATCATTTCTTTTGCTGTAAAGTTATAATCGACAAAAGGGAGTGTGAACATATGATGGAAAGCGCCATCTGCAAAGCCTATGAAAACTGCGGTTTTTTCCCTATTGGAAAGCTGAAGTGTCTGGATGATATCCCCACCATGGCAGGCGGCAAGCTGTGCCTTGGCATGGAATGCCTTGACCGCGATCTGTGGGATTTTGACCGTGCATTCGAAACCATCCGTGCGCTGGGCGTGCGCCGTGTGCGGCTGCAGACAGGCTGGCAGAAAACCGAAAAGACCCCCGGTGTATACGATTTTGAATGGCTTGATCACATCGTCGACCAGCTCAAAAGCGCCGGTATTCAGCCCTTTCTGTCCCTTTCCTACGGAAACCGGCTGTATTGCTCCAACCCGCAGGACTGCCCCAATCTGGACAACGGCGGCGTAGGCCATATCCCCGTCGTCACGCCTGAAGAGCGCGAAGCGTGGCAGCGCTATGTACACCATATTGTGCGGCACTTCCGCGATCGCATACACGAATATGAAGTGTGGAACGAGCCGGACGTGGCCGTATTCTGCCGCGTGCCTATGAGCTGGCCGGACGCGTATATGGAGCTGGTCAAACTGACTGTTCCCGTCATCCGCGAAGAAATGCCCGATGCCACCGTCATCACCTGCACCGCCGGGCTTGAAAACATCGCCACGCTGCTGCGCCGCGGCATGGGCAGCTATACCGACGTTCACTCCTTCCACGGTTATCAGTTCTTTCCCGAAATGCGCCCGGCCGCCTATTGCCGCAGCCAGCTGAACCGCTGCCTGCAGCAGGCGCCGCATCTGCGCTTCTGGCGCGGCGAGGCCGGCTGCCCGTCCTATAATGACCCCATCAGCAAGGGCGCGCTCAGCAATATTCCCGTAACCGAGATCAAACAGGCCAAATTTCTGCTGCGCCACCTGCTGCAGGATCTGGCCAACGACGCGCTGGAAATGAGTTCCTATTTCCACGCTTACGACTTTGAGCACTTCACGCACAAACTGCGCTACCATTACGGCGTGATCCGCCATGAGGATCTCAGCCGCAAGCCCACCTACCACTGCCTGCAGGTGCTTGCCCATCTGTTTGACGGCAGCACTGTTCATACTGATCCCGCTCCCGCTTTCATTCAGGATGGCTCCGACCTGTCGCCGCAGGAGCTGCTGACCCTTCAGCTGTTTGCCTTCAGCCGTAATGGCCAGCCCGTGTACGCCTGCCATCTGCCGCTGGAGATCGTGGATGACTTCACCGTGCACAGCGTGCGCCTGTGCCTGCCGCAGGCGCTTGAACACCCGGTCGTTCTTGACCCCATGACCGGCAGCATTTACACCCCTCAGGATGATACATTCCCCGTCACCGACTACCCCCTCTTCATCATGGACGCCTCCGCCCTCGCCCCCTTCGCCCAAGTCAATCTGCAGTCCAAAAACACAGTCTGCACCGAAGACCTCACCCAAAAAATCGAAGAATAAAAAACGAGCCAGCCCAAACCGGCTGGCTCAATTTATACAATTATCATTCCCCCATCCGAGCTGTGTAACAGCCCGGAAGCGGGATTGGCAAGGGCAAAGCCCTTGACCGGGGTGCGGGTGCAGCGCCCCTGCCGTCCCCCTTACAGCACCTTGCGCAGGAAGTCCTGCGTTCTGGGGTTCTGCGGATTGCTGAAGATCTGCTCGGGCGTGCCTTCCTCCATGACGATGCCTTCATCCATGAACAGCACTCGATCGGCCACCTCGCGGGCAAAACCCATTTCGTGGGTAACGACCACCATGGTCATGCCTTCCTCGGCCAGCTGCTTCATGACTTCCAGCACTTCGCCGACCATTTCAGGGTCAAGGGCGGAGGTGGGCTCGTCAAAGAGCATCACGTCGGGGTTCATGCACAGCGCGCGCACGATGGCGATGCGCTGCTGCTGGCCGCCGGAGAGCTGCTTGGGGTACACATTGGCCTTTTCCACAAGGTTCACGCGCTCCAGCAGCTTCATGGCCTTCTGCTCGGCCTCGGCCTTTTTCATCAGGCCGGTCTGAATGGGCGCAAGGGTCATGTTCTGCAGCACCGTCAGGTGTGGGAACAGGTTGAACTGCTGAAACACCATGCCCATGCGGCGGCGGATGAGGTTGATATCGCTCTTGGGGTCGGTGATGGTCTGTCCGTCAAAGACGATCTCGCCGGCGGTGGGCTGCTCAAGCAGGTTGAGGCAGCGCAGGAAGGTGCTTTTGCCGCTGCCGCTGGGGCCGATGACAACGACCTTTTCGCCCGGCCTGATGTGCTGATTCACGCCCTTGAGCACATCCAGCTTGCCAAAGGATTTATACAGGTTGTTAACGGTTATCACTCTGACGCAGCCTCCTTTCCAGCTTGCCTACCAGCCACGAGAAGAACATGACCAGAATCAGATAAATGATGGCCACTGCGATCAGCGGCATAAAGGCGGAGTACGTGGCGCCGCGGATGCGGTTGCCGGCGAAGGTCAGGTCGCCCACGGCAACATAGCCGGCAACGGAAGTTTCCTTCAGGAGCACAATGAACTCGTTGGCCAAAGTGGGCAGCACGGTTTTGAGCACCTGCGGCGCAATGATGAACCACATGGTCTGCAGATAATTAAGGCCCAGGCTGCGGCCGGCCTCAAACTGGCCCTTGTCGATGGACATGATGCCGCCACGGAAGATTTCGGCCACATAGGCGCCGGAGTTGAAGCCAAAGGCCAGCGTAGCGATGAGCACGCCGTTGTCGGAGGATGCAAAAATGATGTAGTACATGATCATCAGCTGCACCACAACAGGCGTGCCGCGGATGATGGTGATGTATACACGGCAGATCCAGTCAAACACTCGCAGAACGCTCCTGCCCAGACCCTTATGCATAACATGACCGGTTTTGTCCCAGGTGGTGCGCACAGCAGCCACGATCAGGCCCAGCGCAATGCCGATCAGGCATGCGAACAGGGCGATCAGCAGCGTATTCTGAAGGCCGGTCAGCAGCAGCTTCCAGCGGTCTCTCATGATGAAGTTGAGCGTAAACTCCATCTTCGTCTGCTCCCACCATGCAGCGAGAGCGCTTTGCGAGGCGGCGGCCATCAGGCCAGTCAAGCCAACGTTCACGAAAATCCTCCTTTGCAATAAACGGCGAGAACTCCCCTCTGTATGCAGAGGGGAGTTTTGAAAGGTCGCCCTTTAAAAAACTTACTCGGCCTTGATGTACTTGCCGATGATGCCGGCCACGGTGCCGTCAGCGATCAGCTCGTTGAGAGCGGCGTCGAACTTCTCCAGCAGCTCGGTGTTATCCTTGGCGATGCAGGCGGCGTACTCTTCCACGGCGTAGGAGGTGTCCAGCACCTTCAGGCCTTCGTTGGCAGCCACATAAGCCTTGGCGGGCTCGTTGTCGATGATGACGCAGTCGATCTTGTCAGCAACCAGAGCCATGGTGGCGTCGTTGCCGTTGGGATAGCGGTTGATGGTGGCAAGGCCAGCGTCTTCCAGATCCCAGGTGGAGTACAGGTCGCCGGTGGTGGACAGCTGCACGCCGATCTTGTAGTTCTTGCCTTCGACGAACAGGTCGTCAACGCAGGTGATGGGGCTGTCTTCCTTGACGATGACGGACTGGATGCCGGTGGCGTAGGAAGAGGAGAAGTTGATCATCATCTTGCGCTCTTCGGTAACGGTCATACCGGCCATGCCCACGTCAGCCTTGCCGGACTGCACAGCGCCGATGATGGCGTCGAAGTCCATGTCGACCACTTCGAATTCCATGCCCAGCTTCTCAGCGATGGCAGCGCAGATCTCAACGTCGATGCCCACGATGGCTTCGCCGTCGTAGTACTCATAGGGAGGGAAGGACGCGTTGGTGGCCATGGTCAGCTTATTCTCAGCCAGAGCGGCGGTAAAGGACAGGGCCATCATGAGGGTCAGAACCAGAGCAAGCAGCTTCTTCATAAAACAGTAGCCTCCTTCAAAATCGATCGCTTTCGCGTTGGGTTCCTTTTGGGAATGTGCCTAGTATACTCACGGTTATGCATTCTGTCAAGCATTATTTTGAATATTTATTCAAAATTTTTCGTTTTGAAGATGCATAAATGTATACACAGTGCATAAACTGTAAAAAACGGACAATTATCGGCCGTTTCAGACACTCTCCAGATAGGTCTGAATGCCCATGGCGTATGCATCGTTGCCTTCTGCATCAATAGCGACGGTCAGGGGCAGGTCGCGCACCACCAGCCGCTTGATGCTTTCCGTGCCCAGATCGTCATAGGCTACCACGTCCAGCTGCTCGATGCAGGCCGCCATATAGGCCGCACAGCCGCCGATGGCCGCAAAGTAGACCGATCCGGTCTCCTTCAATGCCAGCCGCACCGCTTCGCTGCGGCCGCCCTTGCCGATGAGCGCATTCACGCCGTATGCAAGCATCGCAGGCGTATATGCATCCATGCGCATACTGGTGGTGGGGCCAATTGCGCCGGAGGGTCGGCCCGGAGGGGTGGGCGTGGGGCCTGCGTAAAAGATGGTCTGCCCGCGCAGATCCACCGGCAGTTCCTCGCCCTTTTCGAGCGCAGCGCACAGCCTGCCGTGGGCAGCGTCGCGCGCAGTGTAAATCACGCCCGTTACCAGCACGTTGTCGCCGGCATGCAGGTTCTTCAAATCCTTTTGATCAAACGGAGCCGTCAGTCGAATCATGCTCGTTTCCTCCTTTTACAGCAAGGCGCTGGCGTGACGTGTAACGTGGCAGCCCACGTTGACCGCCACCGGCAGCCCGGCAATGTGGGTGGGATAGGCCTTGATGCGAACGCTGAGGCAGGTGGTCTTTCCGCCGAAGCCCTGCGGGCCGATACCCAGTCCGTTGACGGCCTCAAGCAGTTCCTTTTCCAGCGCATCGTAATAGGGATCGGGATGCGGGCCTTCACGCAGCTCGATGAGCGCTTCCTTGGCAAGTTCGGTCACCTTTTCAAAAGTGCCGCCCACACCCACACCCAGCATCATGGGCGGGCAGGGATTTGCGCCCGCCAGACGGGCGGTTTCCACCACAAAGTCCTTTACGCCCTGCAGGCCCTGCGCAGGGGTCAGCATGCACAGGCGGCTCATGTTCTCGCTGCCAAAGCCCTTGGGCGCAACGGTCAGCTTCAGCCCGTCGCCCTCCACCAGCGTCAGATGCAGCACGGCCGGGGTGTTGTCGCCGGTGTTGCCGCGGCGGATGGGGTCGCGCACGATGGACTTGCGCAGGTAACCGTCGGTATAGCCGCGGGCCACGCCTTCATTGACGGCGTCGGACAGCAAACCTCCCACGATATGCGCATCCTGCCCCAGCTCGGCATACACCACCGCCATGCCCGTATCCTGGCAGATGGCCATGCCCTGCTCGCGGGCGATGCACGCATTTTTGCAAATGAGCTGCAGCGTGTCACGCGCAGGAGCGTAGGGTTCGGTGTCGCAGGCGCTGCAAAGCAGCCCTTCCACCTGCCCGGGCAGAAGGGTGTTGGCCTCGATGCACAGCCGCGCCACGGTTTCAGCAATGGTATTGTAATGAATGTCTCTCATGGGTAAACCTCCTGATCATCAGTCCAGATGGATAAGCAGCACCTCGCAGGGATTGCCCCAGCGGGGCATGCGCGCGGGATTGCCCGCGCCTGCGGAAACGATCATCTTTCCTCCGTACAGGCCCTTGGTGTAGCGCGGCAGCAGTCCCTGACCGGGCGCCAGCACGCCCTGACCAAAAAAGCGGATCTGCCCGCCATGCGCGTGGCCTGCCACCACCAGATCAAAATTGCGCTTTTGCATGCGCTTCATATATTCCTCGGGCTTGTGGCACAAAAGCACCTTCACGCCGTCTTCTCGCTCCATGGCGCTCAGGCGCTCGGGCTCCTTCACGACAGTCGGGTCGTACCAGCCGCCGATGACCAGCTCGCCAAAGCGCACATGCCGGTTGACAAGGATCTGCGCGCCGGTCTGATTGAGCGCTCGACGCAGTTTATGGTACTTTTCCTGTTTGGCCTCGTGATTGCCCAGCGAATAAAAGGTGGGCAGACGTTTGGCCGCATCGGCAAGAAAGGCCACGCCGCGGTCGTACTGCTGGCGGTAGCGGTCGCTGATGTCGCCGGGCACCAGCAGCGCGTCGGCCCCTTCGATCAAAGGAAAGATGTCCTCATAGGGTTCGTTGTGCAGATCGCTGACCACTGCCAGCGTAAGCGGCTTTGCCAGCTTTCCGGTGTGAAATTCATAATACGTTGCTTTTCGCATAACGCACCTCTTTTCCAGAACCCATTATAGCATGAAAAGGCAGCGCCGGAGCGCTGCCCTGCAAAAAGTTTGATTATTCGTAAATCGTGCGTCCATTTGCGTCCTTCACACCGCTGAGGCGGTAGAAGAAGGTGTTGATGATGTCGCACCATTCATGCGCGTTTTTCAGCTGACGCTGCATGCGCTCCTGCGCCACCTCGCGGTCGGGCGAGGGCAGGTCGAGCTGTGAAAGCGTCTTCGCCATGGCCTGTGTTTCCGCATATCCTTCGAAGTGGTCGTCGTAGATGCGCTGCACAAGCGTGCGTCCGTCCGCCATCACATAGTCGTAGCGCAGGCGGTGGAAGAACAGCTTCAACTTGTCGGGACAGGTGTCGAGATTGGCATACAAACTGCGGAAGGGTTCGGGGTACTGCTCGGTGTAGCCGGTGCCGTTGTTTGTGCGGTCAATGCCCACGGCGTCGCGGTTGGCCTTGTGATAGGTGCCCCACGGTGCATATTCGTAGCCGGAAGGCGACGGGCCGTAGTGCTCGTGCGTGGTCACCATCCAGTTCAGTCCCAGCGGCGAGGTGTACTTTTCGTAGGTGCTGCGGCTGTTCATCAGCAGCGCCACCAGCATTTCCTGCTGCTGTTCATCCAGCTTGTAAGTGAGCCTCACCCACAGGCGGATGCACTCTTCCGGGTCACAGCCGGGATCCCATGCCGTCAGGCCGTAGCTGAACAGGTTGACCGCCGCAAAGGGATGGCCGGTGTAGTTGTCGTCGCGGCCCAGATTGCTCACTGCGGCGATGGCCATCACCTGTTTGGGCGGCAGGTCGCGGAAGATCTCCTTCCACACGGGCGGCATGGCGTAGATGTCGATCTGGTGGCCGGTGTACTCCTGCGCCAGCTGGATCTCCAGCGCCAGATTGGTGTTGGGCATGGCGTAGAACAGGGGCGACACAGGCTCGCGTACCTGGAAGTCGAACGGGCCGTTTTTGATCTGCAAAATGACGTTGTCGTCAAAGCGGCCGTCCAGATGCGCATAGTGGATATAGGCCGCCATGGGCCGGTCGGTGGTGGTGTCGCGCCAGTCCTGCATGCAGTTGTACACAAAGCAGCGCCAGATCAGCTTGCCGCCATGGGGCTTGAGCGCGCGCGCCAGCATATTCGCGCCGTCGGCATGGTCGCGGCCATAGGTAAACGGGCCGGGCCGATGCTCGCTGTCGGCCTTTACAAGGAAGCCGGCCAGATCGGGCACGGCATGATAGACCTTCTCCGTCTGCTGCATCCACCACTGCTGCACGCGCTCGTCCAGCGGGTCGGCGGTGGGAATGCCGTGGCGCATGGGATGCGCATAGTCGATGGACAGCATCAGCTTCACGCCGAAGGGGCGGAAGATGGCGGCCAGCTTGGCAAGCTCGGGCAGCCATTCCTCTTCGATCAGCTTGTGAGCGGGATCGTGCACGTTGACGTTGTTGATGCAGATCACATTCAGGCCTACCGACGCCATCATGCGCGCCAGCTGGCGGATGCGGGATGCATCGTAGTCAAACCAGCCGTTTTCAAAAAACAGCGACCGACCGGAATAACCGCGCTCCACAGTGCCCTCGGCATTGTCCCAGCAGTTGATCATGCGCAGGTCGTAGCACGGTGCGCTTGGCTGTGTGCCCAGCCTGACCGGATATCCCGCATGCAGCGCCATCAGCAGCCGGTATGCGCCGTAGAGCACGCCCGTTTCGCCGCCGGTGATCAAAAATTGCCCTTCTTTTTTCTCAATCAAAAAGCTGTCGCCCATTTCCGGACGCACGCAAAGATCCACCGGTTCACCGGCGGCCTGATCCAGTTCAAAACGCGCGATCTGCTGCGGAGTTTTCAAGTCCGCAGGCGCTTCAGCACACAAAAACGGAAGCCAGGTCAGACAGGGCTGCTTCATCGTCAAATGTTCCTTTCTGTTGTATGTTGAAATGATTATACCATGTTTTGCCACACTCGCACTATGCGAAAGTTGCGGCCCACCTTGCACAAATTGCGCATGAAAAAATGCCGTATCCGCAAGGAAATGAAAGGTTGTTGTCGAACCTATTCAACAAACCCAAAAGGAGCGTAACAATCTATGAAAGCTGAACGGGTACTGCCCGGTGTATGGCACATTCAGGGCGATATGGACGTATGCATGACGCTGATCGAAGGCGAAAACCGCGCGCTATTGGTGGATGCAGGCTATGGTCTGAGCGATCTGGACGCCTTTGTGCGCGTGCTGACGCAAAAGCCGCTGACGGTGATTCTCACCCACGGGCATCACGACCACGCGCTGGGCGCGCGCTGCTTTGATGAAACCTGCATGTTTTCAGACGATCTGCCCGACTTTGCCACCTTTACCGCCCCCGAACAGCGCGCAAAGGTTGCGCAGCAGGCGCAGGCAAAAGGCGTAGCCGTACCGGCGGATTATCTGACTGCGCCGATTCCCGTTCCCAAGCCCCTTGAGGAAGGCGAGATCGACCTTGGCGGGCTCACTGCGCACATCATCCACTGCCCCGGCCACACGCCGGGCTCCGCCGTGGTGTATGTGCCGCAGCCTCAGCTGCTGCTGACCGCCGACGACTGGAATCCCTGCACATGGCTGTTCTTCCCGGCGGCATTGCCTGCCGAAGCCTACCGCGAAAATGTGCGCGCGCTGCTTCAGCTGCCCTTCACGCATGTGCTGTGCTCGCACCGCACCGCGCTGTATGAGCGCGCCGTGTTTGAGGATTTCTTAAACGGTCTGACCGACGACTGTCTGCGGAATGCGCGAAAAGTGGACATGGGCTGGCCCATCGACACGCGCGAGGCCACTCCCGCCGAAGGGCAGATCTTTGTATTCGACTGGAACAAAACCAAGCTGGAGGAAAACGCATGAAACACCTCAACATCGCCATTGCGCCCGACAGCCGCGCAGCATTTGCCAACAACGCCGCCTTCTGCGTAGGCACCGGCCGCATGGGACTGGCTCTGCAGCAGGAGTATCAGGATCAGCTGGCGCTGGCGCAGGATCTGGCGCATTTCAAACATATCCGCGGCCACGGCCTGTTCAGCGACGACATGGCCATCTATCAGACCTGTACCGACGCCGATGGCTGCGAACACGACGTTTACAACTTCACCTACCTTGACCGCGTGATGGACAGCTATCTTGAAAAGGGCCTGCGCCCCTTCCTGGAGCTGGGCTTCATGCCCGGCAAAATGGCCAGCGGCACGCAAACGGTATTCTACTGGAAGGGCAATGTTACCCCTCCGGCTGATGAAGCCAAATGGGTGAACATGGTCAAGGCAACGCTTACCCATCTGGCCCGCCGCTACGGCGAGGAAGAAGTCAGCCGGTGGCCCTGCGAGGTGTGGAACGAGCCCAACCTGCAGGTGTTCTGGGAAAATGCTGACAAACAGAAGTATCTGCGCCTGTACGCCATCACCTCCGTTGCTGTGAAAGAAGTGCTGCCGCGCATGCGCGTGGGCGGCCCAGCCATCTGCGGCGGTCAGGGATCGCAGGAATGGGTGGCGGATTTTCTCACCTTCTGCCGCGACAATCAGCTGCCGCTGGACTTCGTCACCCGCCACGCCTACATGGGTCAGGCCACCACGAAGGTAGGCCGCTACACCTATCACGAGATGTGCCCCGTGCAGGTGACCTACGACGAAATGAAGCGCACACGCGAGATCATCGACAGCTTCCCCGAGTACAGAGGGATGGAGCTGCATATTACCGAGTTCAACACCTCCTACAATCCCCTGTGCCCCATCCATGATACCAACTTAAACGCCGCCTACATCGCAGGCCTGCTCGCCTGCCTTGGCGACGTGGCCGCCAGCTATTCCTACTGGACCTTCGGCGACGTGTTTGAGGAGCAGGGCGTGCCGGCCCGTCCCTTCCACGGCGGCTTTGGCATGATCGCCAACCAGCTCATCATCAAGCCCACCATGTGGACGTTTGCATTCTTCAACAACCTGAAGGGTGAATGCGTGCACCGCGATGAATGCAGCGTCATCATGCGCCGTGAGGACGGCAGCTACGAAGGCGTTTTGTGGAACCTGTGCCGCACCGATACCGATGCGCTGACGGTGGATATCAGCCTGCCGATCGAAGGCAAGTATGCGCTGTGCACCCGCACGGTGGATGAAGAGTGCTGCAACCCGCTCAAGTGCTGGCACGAAATGGGCCAGCCGCAGAGCCTGACCTGTGACCAGCTTGCGTTCCTGCGGCAGGCCGGGCAGCCGCTGTGCCAGTCGCAGAGCGTGAACGGCCCGTTCAGCCTGACCCTTGGCCGCAACGCCGTGGTGCATTTTACCCTCTCCCCCGTGCAGATGGAGACTGAATACGGCTACGATTACGACTGGTACCGTCAGCACAGCTGATGTTCAAATCCTGCACTTTTGGACACAATCCGTTGAAACAATCCAAATACAAAGCTATACTGAATAGCGGCGAGGCATCTGCCCCGCCGCTATTTCACTCCTTTGGAGGACTTTTTCATGAACGTAACACAGAAGATCCTTTCCGCCCATCTGGTATCCGGCGAGCTGATCCCCGGCAGCGAGATCGCCATCCGCATCGATCAGACTCTCACGCAGGACTCCACCGGCACCATGGCCTATCTGCAGTTTGAGGCCATGGGCGTTGACCGCGTCAAAACGGAAAAGAGCATCGCCTATATCGACCACAACACCCTGCAGACCGGTTTTGAAAACGCCGACGACCACAAGTACATCGCCACCGTGACGGGCAAGCACGGCATTTACCTCAGCAAGCCCGGCAACGGCATCTGCCATCAGGTACAGCTGGAGCGCATCGGCAAGCCCGGAAAAACGTTGCTTGGTTCCGACAGCCACACTCCCACCGGCGGCGCGCTGGGCATGATCGCCATCGGCGCCGGCGGACTGGACGTGGCCGTGGCCATGGGCGGCGGCGCGTACTATCTCAGCTGCCCCAGTGTGGTCAACGTTCGTCTCACCGGCCAGCTTCAGCGCGGCGTGGCTGCCAAGGACGTCATCCTTGAGCTGCTGCGCAGGCTCAGCGTCAAGGGCGGCGTGGGCAAGGTGATGGAATACACCGGCCCCGGTGTGAACACCCTGTCCATCCCCGAGCGTGCAACCATCACCAACATGGGCGCAGAGCTGGGCGCAACCACCAGCGTGTTCCCCTCCGACGACGTGACCGCCGCCTTCCTCAAGGCCCAGGGCCGCGCGGAGGACTTCATCCCCCTGACAGCCGATGAAGACGCCATTTACGAAGAGACCGTCGAAATCGACCTTTCCGCCCTTGTACCCATGGTGGCCCTGCCCCATATGCCCGACAACGTCAAGACGGTTGAAGAGGCCGGGCAGATCAAGGTCGATCAGGTATGCATCGGCAGCTGCACCAACTCCAGCTATCTGGACATGATGCGCGTAGCCGCCATTCTCAAGGGCAAGACCGTCCATCCCGACGTGTCGCTGGTGATCGCACCCGGCAGCCGTCAGGTGCTGAGCATGCTCAGCAAAAACGGCGCCCTGCACGACATGATCGAAGCAGGCGCGCGCATCTGCGAAACGGCCTGCGGCTTCTGCATCGGCATGGGCCAGAGCCCGTCCACCAATGCCGTGAGCGTGCGCACCAACAACCGCAACTTCTTTGGCCGCAGCGGCACCAAATCCGCCGGTATCTATCTGGTCAGCTGTGAAACCGCCGCCGCCACCGCCCTCACCGGCGTGCTCACCGACCCCCGCACCGTTGACGCCGATCTGAACGTCGCCATGCCGGAAAGCTTCCTCTACAACGACAACCTCATCATCCCGCCTGTGGCGGAGGATAAGGCCGCTGATGCGCAGGTCGTGCGCGGCCCCAACATCAAGCCCTTCCCCAAGGCCGACGCGCTGGCTGACAGCCTGCAGGGCAGCGTGCTTCTGAAGATGGAGGATAACATCACCACCGACCACATCATGCCCTCCGACAGCTCGCTGCTGCCCTTCCGCAGCAACATTCCCAAGCTCAGCGAACACTGTCTGGCTCCCGTCGATCCCACCTTCCCCGCCCGTGCCAGGGAGGCAGGCGGCGGCTTCCTGCTGGCCGGTCAGAACTACGGCCAGGGTTCCAGCCGCGAGCATGCCGCGCTGGTGCCGCTGTATCTGAAGATCCGCGGCGTGCTGGCCAAGAGCTTCGCCCGCATCCACCGCGCCAACCTCATCAACAACGGCATCCTGCCGCTTGAGTTTGTGAGCGAAACCGACTACGACCGTTTTGACCAGACCGACGCCATCGCCCTGCCGGGCGTCCGCCAGCTGGTGGAAAGCGGCGAGACCCTCATTCCCGTTGAGAACCTCACCAAGGGCTTCACCGTTCAGATGAAGCTGGATCTCACCGAACGTCAGCGCGGCATGATCCTCGCCGGCGGCCTCATCAACATGATCGCCCAGCAGAACAGGTGAGAAGGGACGGGAGGGAGGCGCTGCCTCCCTCCACCCTCCGCTCAAGGGCTTTGCCCTTGAGAATCCCACCTTTGGGAGAGGATAACATGTCATAAAAAGGAGCAGTGTTCTTACTGCTCCTTTTTTCATGCACGTCCCACGTGCTTTTTCATGTGGGTGAGGGCGTTTTTTTCAAGGCGGCTCACCTGCGCCTGGGAAATGCCGATTTCACCGGCCACTTCCATCTGGGTACGGCCCTGGAAGAAGCGCATCGTAAGGATATGTTTTTCGCGCTCTGACAAGCGGCTCATGGCTTCGCGCACGCCGATCACGTCCAGCCAGCTGTTGTCGGGCCTTTTTTCATCGGTGATCTGATCCATCAGGTACAGCGCGTCGCCGCCGTCGTTATACACGGGCTCAAACAGGCTCACCGGGTCTTGAATGGCCTCCAGTGCAAACACCACGTCCTCGCGCGGCAGGCCCAGCTCTTTGGCCAGTTCAGTCACGTCGGGCTCACGGCCCAGCTTTTCCGCCAGCCGGTCGCGGGCCTTGAGCGCCTTATAGGCTGTGTCGCGCATGGAACGGCTGACGCGGATGGCATTGTTGTCGCGCAGATACCGGCGAATCTCGCCGATGATCATGGGCACGGCATAGGTGGAAAACCGCACGTTCTGTGTCACGTCAAAGTTATCCAGCGCTTTGATCAGGCCGATGCAGCCCACCTGAAACAGGTCATCCACATTTTCGCCGCGGTTGCCAAAGCGCTGGATGACGCTGAGCACCAGCCTGAGATTGCCGCGGATGAATTCCTCGCGGGCATTGAGATCGCCGCCATGTACCAGCGGAAAAAGCTCGCGCATGCGCTCATTGGTGATCACCGGAAGCGTCGAGGTATCCACCCCGCAGATTTCGACCTTGTTCATCGCCATTTTGCACCCCTCCGTACATAGGCTTGTACCTGAAGTATGGAAGGAGGCGGGCGCTTTTATGCCGCGCTGACACAATGCGGCAAAGGCTTTCAAACCCTGACAGGATCTGCTATGCAGGAATCCGCAGGCCCCGTGTCGAACCTGAGTAACACCATTTTGACCAGAAACGGGGCGCAGCACATGGAACAGGGCATCCATCAGCTGAAAGAGCTGATCGAAAAATCGCAGTATACGGTTTTTTTCGGCGGAGCGGGCGTGAGCACAGCCTCGGGTATTCCTGATTTCCGCAGTGCGCATGGCATTTATGCCGGTTCACAGGGCCGCAGCTACGAGGAAATGCTGTCACACGGCTATTTTATGCGCCACACCGACAGCTTCTGGGCGTTTTACAAAAACGTGATGCTCTACCCCGATGCAAAGCCCAACGCCGCGCATCATGCGCTTGCGCGTCTGGAGCAGCAGGGCAAGCTGAAGGCCGTCATCACCCAGAACATCGACGGGCTGCACCAGCTGGCCGGCAGCCAAAATGTTTTGGAACTGCATGGAACTGTGCACCGCAACCTGTGCATGCGCTGCCCGCAGCATTTTGATCTGGCGGATGTGCTGGCACAGGAGGGCACGCCGCGCTGTCCGGAATGCGGTTCTATCATCAAGCCGGACGTTGTGCTCTACGGAGAGCAGCTGGACACGCAGGTTTTGGATGCAGCGCTTGACCACATCCGCCGCTGCGACCTGCTCATTGTGGGCGGTACGTCGCTGATTGTGCATCCGGCGGCAGGGCTCATCACCTACCGGCGCGAGGGTGTGCCGGTGGTGCTCATCAACCGCGACGCCACCCCCTACGACGACAATGCGGATCTCATCGTCCGCGGCAACATCGCGCAGGTGCTGGATGAGGCGATATAAAAAAGAACCCCATTCGGGGTTCTTTTTTTATTCTTCATACAGTTCCAGCCAGCTTTCGCGCACGGCGTCCCACGAATACAGCTGCGGGAACAGCGCACGTTTTTCCGCGCTCAGCGGCTGAATGCTGCCGTTCATGGCGCGCGTGATCAGCCCGGGCAGTTCGCTGAAATCTGCAAATTCCTGCAGTTCGATGCCCATTTCGCCCAGCTGCGGATACTGCAGCCACTTGCCCTTGAGCACGCAGGCCCCGGCGTAGAGGTATTCCTGCATGCTGGCGGAGAATGCATCCGTCGTGATGGACTGCACAAACACGTCTGCACTCAGGCGCAGCATCGCGCTTTCCTCCGGGCCCATGAACCGGGTCAGCACCACGGTCTGACAGGGCAGCCGCCCGGCCATTTCGCGGGTTTGCCGCACATAGTCGGGGTCGTTTTCGCCATAGGTCTGCTGCAGCACCAGCGTCATGCGGCTGAGCGTCTCTGATGGCAGCTGGGCAAGCGCTGCAACTGCCTCGCGCTGCTGCTGGGCGGATGATGCGCTGTAGCCAATGCTCACCACAAAACGGTCAGGCGCAATACCAAAGTGCGCGCGGCACTTTTCGCGGCCATGCTCTTCCAGCGCACGGTCGATGTCGGCATAGCCCATCTGGCCAAAGTAAAGCAGATGCGTCTTCTGCGCGATCTCCTCGCCGAAGGTATCGCGGATCATGTCCACATTCAGCTGGTTGTGCACGCTCACGGCACAGCTGCGCTTCAGATAGGGCTTCATACGGCGAAGCGCCAGAGGGCTTGAACGCATGAGGTCGCTGCCCCAGAAGCTCACCACCCAGTGCGCGCCAAATTTGCGCGCCACACGGTCGCCCAGCGCCAGATCGCGCTGCGACAGGTAGCAGTTGTTCACCACGTCAAACGGGCCCATTTGAATGAGACTGCGTGCATTCAGCATGATGCGCGCCCACATGCGCACACGGGGAATATGGCGGATGACGGGCAGCGTGTGATGGTCATGATAGACAGTCACATTGTTTTCGCGGTAGAAGTCGGCGTATTTGCCGCCGTCGCCCCAGATGGGAAACAGCACCACTTCATAGCCCTGCGGCAGAATAAGGTATTTCAACAGCCGCATCGTCCAGAAGCCGTCGGCATCTGCGATCATCAGCATTCGTTTTTTCATGACTGCTTCCCCCTTCTGAAGCGTTTGAGCAATACGGCCAAAATCTGTCCAGCAGCCTTCCACAGTGTGCGGATCTCACTGCGGAACAGCAGGCAGGCTGCCGCCAGCACGCCCACAAGCAGCGCATACTTGGCAGCGCCCGTCAGCCACAGGTTACCAAACGAGGCCACAGCCATCAGAGCGATGGTATAGGCAAGGTACCTCCAGCTTTCCAGCACCTTGTAGTACCTTTCGCCCACTCCCGAGCGCAAAAGCAGCGTCAGTACCGCGCTTGCCGCCGAGGCCAGCGCTGCGCCGGCCATGCCCATCATGGGGATGAACAAAAAACACAGCGCAATGTTGGCAGCCGCCGAAAACAGGAAGATGATCGTGGTCCAGTATGTCTTTTTGGAGATCAGGATGCCCATGCCCGTGGTTTCACCCAGGCAGTAGCAGATAGGCGACATGAACAAAAACGGGAAAAACACCACCGACGAACGGTATGCCTTGCCCAGCAGCATGAACACCGGCGTCTGCAGAATGGTGATGCCCAGGCCAAACAGCGTCAGCATGCAGGCCATCAGCCTGTGCACGGTATAGAAGCGACGGCTGTCATCGCCCTGATAGTTTTCAAGCACATAGGGCGCCCAGTAGGTGTTAAAGCCGGTCTGGATGATGTTGATGGTGGAGGCCAGTCCCAGCGCGCTGGTATAAATGCCGGTCGCGCTGTAGCCCATAAGGTGTTTCAGAATGACCGGGCTGATGCTGGAATTGAGCCAGCTCAGCAGGCTCAGCGGCACAAGCGGCAGCGCCAGCATACCGATGGCCGCCGCGGACTTTCGGTCGGTCTGTTTGAGAAATGCCGCATCAAACCGTTTGCGCTGCACAAATACAAACACCAGTGTGAACACGCCCATCAGCGCCGTCAGGCTGATCATCGCTGCCTTGCCGACAGGACGGCTGAAGCCCACCGCCAGATAGGCAATTTTGGTAAGCAGCACATGCAGTACGCCCTGAATGGTATACAGCAGCGCATTTTGCTCCATGCGGTAACTCAGCGCCAGAAAGCGATACACCACAAGGCTGAAGCTGTAGATTGCAAGGCATGCATATACGCTTATGTCCGGCTGACCAACAATTTCAGCGCTCACACTCTGCCAGAAAAACCCCAGCGCCAGCGTCACCAGCAGACAGAAAGCAAGCGGCACCAAAGTGCAGAACGTAAACAGCGACTTGCGGGTCATCTTTCCCGGCATTTCCCGGAAAAAGCGCACAAAAGCCTGATCCATGCCCAGATAGCAGATCGACGAAAACAGCGTGGCATAGTTGGTGAACTGGTTCAGCCGTCCCATTTCCTCGGTGGGAAACAGTCGTGTGGCGATGGGCGATGCAATAAAGCCCAGCACAAAAGAGATCCATGTCACCATGGAAAAGCCTACCATGTTTTTGAGAAATTTCAGTTTGCTCTGTTCCATGCGGCGTCTCTCCTGTTAAATGGTCTCAGTGGCTCCCTTGCGCGGCACGCTGACCACAAAGGCGGTCTGTTCGCCCTGCGCCAGTTCGATCGTGCCGCCAAACTCCGCAAGCGTGCTGCGCACGATGCTCAGACCCATGCCGCGTCCTTCCCCCTTGGTGGACACGCCAGGTTCGAAGATGCGTTCACGCAGTTCCTGCGGCACGGGCTCGCCGTTGTTTTCAATGGCGAAGGTAAAACCGCGCACGCTTTCGCGCACAGTCAGAACAATGCGCGCGTCCGTTTGCTCCTCCACCACGTCGATGGCGTTGTCGATGAGGTTGCCAATGATGCAGCAAATCTCCCACGGCGGCACGGGCAGGCCATCCAGCGTGCTCTGAATATCGATGTCAAAGGCAATGCTCTTTTCTTCGCAGGCAGCGCTTTTCACCTGCAAAAGCGCATTGAACGCCGTTACCTTTGTGCGGATGACACGGCTGACGGTTTTAAACTCCGCCCAGATGCGCTCCAGATAGTCCGCCGCTTCCTGCCCCTCGCCCATCTCCAGCAGGCTGTACACCACCTGGATGTGGTTGAGAAAGTCATGGCGCTGCGCGCGCAGCTTCAGGTTGAGGGCGTCCATCTGGCCGTTGGTGGTCTCAAGTTCGGTAATGGTGCGTTCGCGGCGGCGTGCACGCAGCGCCTCCTGAATGTCGATCACCGCGCCCCAGCTGGCCATCAGCGCTGCTGCTACCACAATGCCCGAAAGCAGCCGCTGATCGTGGTTATCCACCAGCAGCACATACAGCACGATCACCGCCAGCGCGGCGATCTGAATGGCGTTGACGACAATAGCATAGGCCGAAGCCTTTTTCACATCCGGGTAGAGCTTATTTCTCATGCTTTGCAGCTCCGTAGCGGCGCTCGTGACGCGCCTTGAGTTTGGCCTCATGGCCCTGTTCAGTGGGATGATAGTACACCCGGCGCTCGTAACCGGCAGGCATATAGGTCTGCCGTACGAAGTGCCCGGGATAGTCGTGCGGGAAAAGGTATCCCGGCGTCTGGCTGTGGGCTGTGGAATAGCTCTGATCGCGCAGATGCTGCGGCACGGCAGTGAACTGTCCTGCCTGCGCGTCGCGCTCGGCGGCGGCCAGCGCCTCGACCACGCTGTTGCTCTTTTCCGCCATCGCCACGGCGATGATGGCCTGCGCAATGGGAATGCGCGCCTCGGGCATGCCTACAAATTCCAATGCGTTGGCGGCGGCATGCGCCTGCAGCATGGCCGTGGGGTCAGCCAGACCCACGTCCTCGCTGGCATGCACGATGATTCGCCTGACGATTAGCTTGGGGTCGACGCCCGCATAGATCAGGCGGCTGAACCACAGAAGCGCCGCATCCGGATCGGATCCGCGCAGGCTTTTGCAAAAGGCGGACAGCATGTCGTAATACAGGCTTTCATCCAGCTTGAGCATGGGCTTCTGCACGCTTTCCTGCGCAACGGCCAGCGTGATCAGCTTGCCCTCGTCGCCTTCGGCGGTGGTCAGCACGGCCAGCTCCAGCGCGCCCAAAGCAGCGCGCACGTCGCCGCCGGCCACCTGCGCAATGTAGCGCAGCGCGCCGTCCTCCACGCGAATGTTTTCATTGCCAAACCCACGCTGCGGGTCACGCAGCGCGTTTTCCATCGCGCCCACCACGTCCTGCGTGGTGAGGGGCTGAAATTCAAACACACGGCAGCGGCTGACGATGGCGGGCGTCATGCTGACCATGGGGTTTTCCGTTGTGGAACCGATGAAGCGGATGAGGCCGCTTTCGATAGCCGGCAGAATGCTGTCGGACTGGGACTTGGACCAACGGTGGCATTCGTCCAGCAAAAGGTACGTTGCACGGCCGTAGCGGCGGCGCTCCTCGGCGTCCTTGATGACCTTGCGCACATCCGCCACGCCGCTGGTAACAGCGTTGAGCTTTTCAAAGGCGCTGCCGGTCATGTTGGCGACGATCGATGCCAGCGTCGTCTTTCCGCAGCCGGGTGGGCCCCAGAAAATGCTGGACTGCAGCCGGTCGGCCTGAATGGCGCGGCGCAAAAGCCGCCCTTCGCCCAGAATATGCTTCTGGCCGATGAATTCATCCAGCGTGCGCGGGCGCATGCGCTCCGCCAGCGGCGCCTGCGTGCCGGTATCCGAAAGCCCGTCAAACAGCGTCGCCTGTTCAAAATCGTTCATCCCAAAAGCCCCGTTCGTCAGTTTTTCATGTACTGCTCAAGCAGCACCTTGATCAGGTCGGTGCCTTCCATCAGCACCGGCTCGCACAGCATGGCATCCTCGCAGAACTTGCGCACAGGAGGCTCCTTGCCGTCATCAATGGCCTTGCGCACCACGCGGCTGTCGAAGATCGCATAGGGCATGGGCTGCGCCGCATGCTTCTGCGTGGTGAGGAAGGCCGCAAAGTCGCTGACCAGCAGCAGGCGGAAGTCCTCTCCCTTGCCCATCAGACGGTTGAGAAGCGGCATCACCACGCGATATTCCACATTCTGTACCGCTTCCATCTTGCGGCCCAGGTCGCCCTCGGCAGCCAGGGTCTCCGGAGCGCCGACGTGTACCAGCGCAAAGTCGTCGCCGTCCTGCAGCGCCTTGAGCGCACACTCTACCTTGCCCTCATAGTTGGTGTCGATGGTGCCGGTCGCACCATCGACCTCAGGCGTTTTCAGGCCCATCAGACCGGCGATGATGCGCAGCCTTGCGTCGGCGGCGATCACGCTGCCCTGCAGGCCGAAGGTGTCGGCAAAGGCAGGCAGCTTGCTTGCGACAGAGGCGCCGTTGAAATATACTTTGGGATCATAGCCCAGAATGCTCAGGAGCGCTACATCCGCACGCGCCTCCATCCCGCGGGGGATGGTAAGCACACGGCCGCAGAAGCAGCCCGCGCAGCGGTCGAAGGAGTTAAGTGCCAGTACTTCCATGGGAGTCTTGCCGGCCAGCTGCACAAGCCGCGTATCCGCCATGCCGGAGCCGACCACGATGACATATTTCATAGTTGCTGTTTCCTTTCTCAGTCCGCCCGGATGATATCGTCGCGCAGGCGGTAGATGGTGGCGCCGTACTTTTTGCGGCAGAAGGCGTCGACAAACCAGTCGATCTCCTTCACGGCGTCAAACTGCACATAGCCGTAGCGCTCGCCGTTTCGCTTTTCACCCTTCATGTTGCTGTCGCACCAGGTAACGCTGTCGGTTTCAGGGTCATAATCCTCGGTGAAGATCATGCTGTGCGCTCCGATGCCGTAGTAGTAATTGGCAGCCATCTGGAAATAGTCGCCGCGCTTGACCTGCTTCAAAAACTCGCGGGCGTCCTGCCAGTTTTCTTCCTTTGACTTATCAGGATCATACCGGAACTGCGCTGCCGCGTAGAAGGGATTGCCCTCTTCCGCAGGCACATCCTTCCACTCCATGCCGTACACATAGTCCACGCACTGGTCCTTGGGCAGATTGTCCGGAATGACCAGTTCCACGTCCGGATATTCCGCCATGCGGAAAGCAGGCGCATTCTCCCTGAACAGATAGACGGTAAAGTTTTTACAAACGTAAATATCGCCGCTGTACTGCGCGCGCTGCGCACGCCCGTTGGCCGCAATATACTTTTCCTCTGCCAGCGCGATAATGCTGTCGATCAGCTCCGTCCTCGCTTCACTGCCGGCTTCGCCGGTTTCATCTTCCTCCGGCAGTTCTTCTGTATCCTCCGAAAAGATCTCCATATGCGTCTCTTCGCCGTCGGGATCAACGAGGGTAATGACCACCTCGCCCATAGCGGCGGTGACAAAGCAAATCAGCATCAGCATGCAAACAATCGCATAAAAACGCTTCAGCATGACAAACCTCCTTATAATACTCCACCTTTCATTATAGGCGGATTCGGAAGTATAGTCAAGGTACGCAAAAGCCGGGGCACATACGGGTGCCCCGGCTTAGTTTGCAGTTAATACCCCTCTGCAGTCAAAGAGAGGGTGCAGGGGCTCAGCCCCTGCCCGGGGCACCCGTATGTGCCCCGGCGTAGTTATTGAGTTATTACCCCTCTGAAGTCAAAGAGAGGGTGCAGGGGTTCAACCCCTGCTTAGTCGATGACACGGTCGTCGTTGAGCTTCTTGATCATGGCCACGGCTTCCTCGAAGGAAACGGTGCCAAGGTTTTCGCCCTTGCGGTTGCGGATGGTGACGGTCTTGTTCTCGGCCTCGCGGTCGCCCAGTACGAACATGTAGGGGATCTTCATCATCTGGGCCTCGCGTACCTTGAAACCGATCTTTTCGTTGCGCAGGTCGACCTCAGCACGCAGACCGGCGGCCTCCAACATGCCGGCGATCTCGTGGGCGGCATCGTCGCTGCGGGAGGTGATGGTCATCACCTTCACCTGCACGGGAGCCAGCCAGGTGGGGAACGCGCCGCCGAAGTGCTCGATCAGGATGCCGATGAAGCGCTCGATGGAGCCGAACACCACGCGGTGGATCATGACGGGGCGATGCTTCTCGCCGTCAGCACCGGTGTAGGTGAGGTCAAAGCGCTCGGGCAGGTTCATATCCAGCTGGATGGTACCGCACTGCCAGGTACGGCCCAGGCAGTCGGTGAGGTGGAAGTCGATCTTGGGGCCGTAGAACGCGCCGTCGCCCTCGTTGACCACATAGGGCACGCCCAGTTCATCCAGAGCGCCCTGCAGGCCGTTGGTAGCCATCTCCCACATCTCGTCGGTGCCGATGGAATCCTCAGGACGGGTGGACAGCTCCACATGATAGGGGAAGCCGAAGCGGGTGTACACTTCGTTGATCAGGTTGTACACGCCCTTGATCTCGTCCTTGATCTGCTCGGGGGTCATAAAGATGTGAGCGTCGTCCTGGGTGAAGCAGCGCACGCGCATCAGGCCGTGCAGAGCGCCGCTCTTTTCGTGACGGTGCACCAGACCCAGCTCGCCGGAGCGGATGGGCAGATCGCGATAGCTCCACAGCTTGCGCTGGTAGACCAGAATGCCGCCGGGGCAGTTCATGGGCTTGATGGCGAAGTCGGTATCGTCGATCTTGGTGGTGTACATGTTTTCTTTGTAGTGATCCCAGTGGCCAGAGCGCTCCCACAGACCGCGGTTGAGCATGATGGGAGTCTTGATCTCCTCATAGCCGGCCTTGCGGTGCAGTTCGTGCCAGTAATCCTCCAGCAGATTGCGCAGGATCATTCCCTTGGGATAGAAGAACGGGAAGCCGGGGCCCTCGTCGCGGATGTCGAACAGATCCAGCTCGCGGCCCAGCTTGCGGTGGTCGCGCTTCTTGGCTTCCTCAATGCGGTCGAGGTGGGCCTGCAGCTGCTCCTTGGTGGGGAAGGCGGTGGCATAGATGCGGCACAGCATCTTGTTGTGCTCGTCGCCGCGCCAGTAGGCGCCAGCCACGTGGGTGAGCTTGAAGGCCTTGATGTAGCTCAGGTTGGGCAGGTGGGGGCCGACGCACAGGTCAGTGAACTCGCCCATCTCATAGAAGCTGATCTCCTCGCCCTCGGGCAGGTCTTCGATCAGCTGGACCTTGTAGGGTTCTTCCTTCTCGGTGAAGTAGGCGATGGCGTCTTCGCGGCTCATGACATAGCGGCGGGGACGGATGCTCTTCTTGGCGCAGTGCACCATTTCCTTTTCGATCTTGGCCAGATCTTCCATGGTGAAGGCAGGCTCCACGTCGAAGTCGTAGTAGAAGCCGTCAGCGATGGCGGGGCCGATGGCCACCTTGGCATTGGGATAGAGCTTCTTGACGGCCATGGCCATCAGGTGGCTGGCGGAGTGGAAGAACACCTTGCGGCCCTCGGGGTCGTCAAAGGTGACGGGCTTGACGGTCTGGGACTTGGCCACAGGGGCAAACAGGTCCTGCATGGTGCCGTCTTCCAGCTGCACGGCCAGATACTTTTTGAGGTCTTCCGGGCTCTGAGCCTTGATCAGGTCGCCCACAGAGGAATTGTCGGCCACTTCGTAGGCCTTTTCGAACATGGTGAGGATCATTTAGGGAATATCTCCTTTCCTTTTCCTGGGGAGAACGTGAAAACGCCCGTCCCCACACGTTTCATGCGGGGACGGGCGATGAATTCGCTCGTGGTTCCACCCTGCTTGAAAGCCCACGCGGGCCTCCACTCATTTGGAGCGCTGTAACGCGCGCATCGCGTCGCCGTCGGCGGGTGGTGTCCGTATGCTTATGGCATCTGCCGCTTGCAGCCAGGGCGGCAGTCTCTGAAAATGCTTTGAAAGCACGGCGCGTCCCACGTCATCCGGGATAGGGACAATATAGCACCCAACGCCCGGATTGTCAAGGGAAAGATACATTTGCGCGCCTTGACTTTAGCGGGGGTTTCGGCGTATCATATAAAGTGAGGAGGTATAGATTATGCATCAAAACGATACGCTCCCCGTATGCCCCGCCTGCGGGCGAAAAATGCAGGTGGAAGGCGCAGCCTTCTGCCCTTATTGCGGCGCAGCGCTGCCGCACGACAAAACCCAGCTTCCCAAGGGAGCGGCACAGGCGCTGAGCGAGGCGGACAAGCTATCCGACCCTGTGAAAAAACGCGCCCTGCTTTTGCAGGCCGAACGCGATTATCCCGACTGTCTGGAAATTGCCGAGGCCCTGCTGTTTCTGGGCAGGCTGCACGAGCGCAGCTCCCGCGCGCTGGATTATTCCGTCATCAAGTGCTATCTGTGGCAGCTGTTTCTCACGCCTGAGGAATTTTCCGACGAGCGCAAGCAGGCCATGCGCTCGGAATTTTTCCATCACCCGCAGCTTGAACGCTGTCAGCAGCTTGCGCCCGACGCCGACGCCTACACTCGACGCTATCTCAAGCGGCTGGCCTGCGAGTTCATCTCGCTGTTTTTGAAGGGCAGCAGCCGCTATACGCGCTCATTTTTTGGTTTTCGCTTTGACAACCGCATGAGCCGGGTGCTGGCGCACCCTGCAGCGCAGATCCTTGCCGCGATCCGTCAGGACCTGCAGTTGGAAGCGCATGAGCGCCTGATGCTTTCCGAAGCGTTCTACAGCGCCTTCCTGACCGAAACGGGCGGTGAACCCCAGTGGATCGACGAAGCGCTGCAAAAGCTGGACTGCCCCATTCCCGGCCCGCAGTAAAGGAGGATCCATCTTGCCCCAGAAACACAACCCCCAACCGCAGCCGCCTGTTGAGCAGCGCCCCGTCGGCGAGGAAGAGACCGAGGTCAGAAAACCGTCCGCCCTCAGGCGCATCCTCACGCGCGTGGGCATGGCGGTGCTGCTCGTTATTGCGCTGGTGCTTTGCTATGTTTTCCTGCTGCTGGGTGAGCCGGCACAGGATGAGCTGAGCTCCGCCATTGTAGAAGATACCATTCAGATGCCCATGAGCCCGCTGGAATCCCCCGGCGAAACCAATGTGCAGGGCCTGGCCGACACCTTCGGCCAGCCGGTGCTTTCCCTGCAAAGCGGCTTGAGTATGATGAAGGCCCGCATTTACGATACCGCCTTTGAGGGCGGCTATGCCCGCCGCGTCACGCTGACCTATGCCTTGCCGGACGGAACGCAGCTGACGGCCGAAAGCATTCGCCCCACCAGCGCAGTCACTCTGCTGTCGCTGCCAGGCGCAAAGCTGGATGCCACGTCGCTGTACACGCTGGGCGGACTGAACGCAGCGCGCATGGATAATCAAAGCACCATCTGCATCTTTGGCCAAAGCGACACTGCGGTGTACGCCGTGATCGGCCCGGCCGCGCAGGAAAAACAGCTTCTCGACGCCCTGCAGCAGTCCATGCTGACAGAGCCTTCTGCAAATGACTAACCCACAGATACGGAGGAAAAACGATGAGCATCCAGTTTTCCAAGGTGAAAAATGAACAGTTCAAAGACGTATGCGCGCTGTATCAGGCTGTGATCGCCGATATGCACAAAAGCGGCCTGAAGCAGTGGGAGTGGGAAGTCTATCCCACCAGCGCCCAGCTGGAAAAGGACATCAAGGCGGACGTGCTCTACCGCGTGGAGGAGGATGGCAGGCTGATCGGCGCGTTTGTGCTGTGCGATGAGATGGCTGAGGAATACAGCCACATGGAATGGCACTATGGCGTCAAGCCCGCCACCCTGCACCGCTTCGCCATCCTGCCCGGCGTTTTTGGCAGCGACATGGCCCGCCGCATCCTCACCTTTGTGAAGGAAGAGGCCCTGCGCCTTGGCTATGACAGCCTGCGCGTGGACATCAGCTGCGAGGACGAAAGCATGCTGCGCTGCTTTGCCTCCGCCATGACCCGCAAGGTCGGCACCATCCATTTTGAAAACTTCGGCATGGACTACATCTGCTACGAGCTGCCGCTGAGCGCCGAGTGCCCCATGCTGCCCATCCGCATGTATCCCGCCTACCGTCACGGCGACATGACCCCCTGGGGCGGCGATGCGCTCAGCACCGTCTTTGGCCGCGACATTCCCGACGACCGCACCGGCGAGGCGCTGGAAGTAAGCGCCATCCCGAAGCTGGAAAGCCGCACTTCCCAGAACGAGACCCTCACCCAGCTCATCGACCGCGAAGGCGCCCGTCTGGTGGGCGACTGCGCCGGTCAGGAGTTCCCGCTGCTGCTGAAGCTTTTGGCTGCGAAGGAACAGCTCAGCGTGCAGGTGCACCCGGACGATCCCTATGCCCGCGAGCATGAAAACAAGTTTGGCAAGACCGAAGCCTGGGTCATCCTCAAGGCCGAGGAAAACGCCAGCATCCTCTACGGCATGAAGGATGGCGTGACCATCGAACAGCTTGAAAAGGCCCTTACCGGCGGCGAGGACGTCGAGGCTCTCATCGAGCGTGTGCCCGTCAAGCCCGGCGATGTGTACTTCATGCCCGCCGGCATGGTGCATGCTATCGGCGGCGGCATCCTGCTGTATGAGATCCAGCAGTCCAGCGACGTTACCTACCGTCTGTGGGACTACAACCGCACCAATGCCGCCGGCGAAAAGCGCCCGCTGCACATCCGTCAGTCGCTGGACGTGATCGATCCTGCACTCAAGGGTCAGCGTGCACAGATGCCTGAAAGCGGCAACAACGAGATCGTCAATCTGCTGGACGTGCCCGCCTTCCGTCTGGAATGCGCGCTGGTCAACGGCGAGTGCGAGCTTGTGCCCAATCACAGCAGCTTCCGGATGCTTACGGCGCTGTCCAGCCTGCTGCTGAGCTGGGAGGGCGACGCCATCGCCCTGAACGCCGGCGACACCGTGCTGTTGCCTGCGCTGTGCCCCACCGTCACCCTGATGGGCGTGGGCCGCGCGCTGATCTCGCGGTGCTAAAACAAACCATCCGAAGCGATGACAAACCGTCATCGCTTCTTTTTTTGTGTATTTTTCCTGCGCATACGGCAAAAGCTACCTCATGGAACTTCCGCATCCTCATTCAAAGGAGAGACAGCCATGAAGAAGCTGCTTATTCTGCTGGCCGTGCTGGCAGCCGCAGGACTGACTGTATTTTTTATCTCAGCCGGAAGGCAGGACGAGCCTGCGGCCGATGGCCCCGGCGTATATTACCTGAACTTCAAGCCTGAACAAAGCGCGCAGTGGAATGCTGCGGCAAAGGCTTATACGCGCGCGACCGGCGTGCCGGTCACGGTGGTCACTGCCGCCAGCGGCACCTATGAAGATACTCTGCGTTCCGAAATGGCCAAGAGCGATCCTCCCACGCTGTTTCAGGTAAACGGCCCGGTCAGCCTGCGTGCATGGCGCAGCAGCTGCCTGGATCTGCGCGACACAGCGCTGTATCAGAACCTCAAAAGCGACGACTTCGCGCTGTTTCATAACGGACAGGTGCTGGGCGTGGCCTACGCCATTGAAACCTACGGCATCATCTGTAACAAAACGCTGCTGGCCAAGGCCGGTTACAAGCCGGAGGATATCAGCAGTTTTCAGTCGCTTAAAACCATCGCTGAGGACATTCAGGCACGGCGGGAAGAGCTGGGCATTCGCGGGGCCTTTGCCTCCAGCGGCATGGATCCTTCCTCCGACTGGCGGTTCAAAACGCACCTGGCCAATCTGCCCATCTACTGGGAATACCGCATGAAGGGCATTTCCGACTCCGCCGCCATCGAGGGAACCTATCTGGACGGCTACAAACGCATCTGGGACGTGTACCTGCAAAACAGCACCTGCGAGCCCGCTGTGATCGGCGCACGTACCGGCGAGGATGCAGCCTCCGAATTCGCGCTTGGCGAGGCCGTGTTTTACCAGAATGGCACATGGGCCTATCAGGACGTGACGGCAGAGGGCCTGACGGATGACGACCTGACGATGATCCCCATCTATATCGGCGTGCCGGGGGAGGACGATCAGGGCCTGTGCACAGGTTCGGAGAATTACTGGTGCATCAACAAAAACGCCGCCCCGGAAAACGTCGAGGCGACAAAGCAGTTTGTGCAGTGGCTGGTGACCGATCCCGAAGGGCAGCGCATTCTCACTGAGGATATGGGCTTTGTAACGCCCTTTTCCAACTTTGACAGCGTACCGCAAAACGCGCTGCAGCGTGCAGCAGCAGCCGACCTTGCCTCCGGCCTCGAGCCTGTGGGCTGGGCTTTTACCACCATTCCCTCTGATAACTGGAAAAACCTGCTTGGCGCGGCGCTTTTGGAATACGCGCAGGGCACCGGCACATGGGACGCCGTGGAAAAAACCTTTGTGGACGGCTGGCGCGCCGAGGCCGAAGCTGCTGTATAAACCATTGGAAAGGAGCCGTTCATGGAACGAGCGGTCAAAAAATACTGGCCTGTTTTTGTGCTGCCCACGATGCTGGCCTGCCTGATCGGGTTTATCATCCCATTTGTGATGGGGCTGTACCTGAGCTTTTGCAGCTTCACCACCCTGTCGGACGCCGTGTTCACAGGCTTTGACAACTACATACGCGCTTTTGCCGATACCTCCGACAGCTTTGTGCATGCGCTGTGGTACACTGCGCTGTTTGCCTTTCTTTCCACGGCGCTGATCAATGGGCTGGCCATTCTTGTGGCTCTGGCACTGGTCAGGCCGTTTCGCGGGGTCAACGCCTTTCGCACGGTATTTTTCATGCCCAATCTCATTGGCGGCATCGTGCTGGGCTGGCTGTGGCAGGTGATTTTAAACGGCATTCTCTCGCGCTGGGGGCTTACGCTGGTCAGCAGTGAATGGTACGGCTTCTGGGGGCTGATCGTGGTCACGCTGTGGCAGCAGATGGGCTACATGATGATCATCTACATTTCCGGCCTGCAGGCAATTCCCCATGAGCAGCTGGAAGCCGCCGCCATCGACGGTGCGACGGCGCTGCAGACCTTCTGGCACGTCAAGCTGCCCATGCTGATGCCGTCGATCACCATCTGCCTGTTTCTGACGCTGACCAACGGTTTTAAGCTGTTTGACCAGAACCTTGCGCTCACAGCAGGCATGCCATCGAACCGCTCGCAGCTTTTGGCGCTGAACATCTACTCCACCTTTTACGGACGCACAGGCTGGGCAGGCGCAGGGCAGGCCAAGGCAGTGGTGTTTTGCGCCATTGTGGTGGTCATCGCCATGCTGCAGCTGAAATGGACCAGAAACCGGGAGGTGCAGCAATGAAACGCATGCAAAGCGCCCTTTGGACGGCGCTGTTTACGGTGCTGTCAGCACTGTATTTGTGGCCGCTGGGCGTGGTGGCGCTCAACAGCTTCAAAAAGAAAGCCTACATCAGCCGCGCGCCGTTTGCGCTGCCTACCGCGCGCACATGGGCCGGATTTGTCAACTATACAACGGGACTGGAACTGACGAATTTTGCACAGTCGGCAGCGTACAGCCTGATCATCACCGTGCTGTCGGTGGGGCTGATCCTGCTTTGCACGTCGATGTGTGCATGGTACATCAGCCGTGTACAGACCCATGCAACGCATGGGGTTTATCTGCTGTGCGTGTTTTCGATGGTGGTGCCGTTTCAGATGGTGATGTTCACCCTGTCCAAAGTGGCGAACCTGCTGCAGCTCAACACGCCGTTCACCCTGCCGGTGATCTATCTGGGATTTGGCGCAGGGCTGGCGGTGTTCATGTTTACAGGCTACATGCGATCGGTGCCGGTAGCGATCGAGGAATCCGCCATGATCGACGGCTGCGGGCCGCTGCGCATTTTCTTTGGCGTGGTTGCGCCCATCCTGCAGCCGGTGATGGTATCCACCGGCATTCTGGAAACCATGTGGATCTGGAACGACTATCTGCTGCCCTACCTGATTCTGGATTTGAAGCGCTACCGCACCATCCCCATTGCGGTGCAGTACCTGCGCGGGGGCTATGGCAGCGTGGACATGGGCGCGATGATGGCCATGCTTGTGCTGGCCATTGTGCCCATTGTGGTGCTGTATCTATTTTGTCAGAAATACATCGTAAGCGGCGTGGTCGCCGGTGCGGTGAAAGGCTAACCGGCTGCTTCGAACAGAGCGCGGGCAAACGAAATCCGTCCCGCGCATTTCCCAAACAAAAAACGGCGCATAACGCGCCGTTTTTTGCTGTTACTTTTCAAACCGGAACCCTCTGAAATCAAACTGCGAACCCGGCAGGAACACGAAGGTGACCGTGCAGTTTCCACCCGGAGTCTGGATGCGGAAGCGCTGGGGACCGCTGCCTCTGCGGAAGTCGGCGATCTCATTGACCTCTGCGCCGTCCGCATTCTGAATGCGGATGGTGATGGGGTTGTTGTCAAGCGCCGTCGCACCGTCGATGACCAGCTGCGCCTGCGCAGCATCACCAAAATCCATGCGTTCAAACACCAGCGACACATTGTTGCCGATGTTTTCGATACCCTCCTCCGTGCGGGTGAAGCTGTCGCCGTACACCAGATCCGCGTCCAGCGCACGCTGCGGCAGCCATGCGCGGCTCTGACGGGTGAAGCTGAAGCCGCGCAGGTGGATCTTCTTTTCCATAGCGAAGCTGATGGTTTGAATCCCTGTGAGCCTTTTGGGCAGCCGGTAGGTTTCCGGCTGGTACACATTCCACTTGGACGGCTTCTGATACGGCAGCTTTGCGATCAGCTCGCCGCCTTCATCGGGATTGCCCAGATACATTTCCAGCTCGTAGAAATTACTGTCCAGCGCGAAGATGGGCAGGGTGATCTCGTCCGAACCGTCGGGCCCGAAGTCGACCCGTTCAAAACCTGCCATGCTGCGGCCGTCGCGGGCAAAGGCGATGCCCTTGTCGTTGCCGGGGCTGATCTCGCCGGAGGAAAAGTCATACAGGCCGGCGGTCACAAAGTCATAAGGATCGCGGTTGGGCGTGCCCAGGCCCGTCATGGTGACCTCCATGTGCGACAGGATGCGCGGGTGATCAGCCCCGTTGGCGCACATGGCGCGCAGGTAGTTCACGCCGTCGCCCGCAGCGCGCACGATGACGCGGTCGTCCTGTACCTCCAGCTGTGCGCAGCCGTCGGCAATGGTGGCGGCGTTGGTGATCTGCCACTGGATGGGCTGAGGCATGGCGTCCTCAGGCAGGCAGCGCCAGCGGAAGGCGACCTCGCGATGGTCGGCGTTCAGTTTCGTGCTGTCTTCGGGCAACAGCTCGATGCGGCGCACATGGTGCGGCTGCTCCA
Organism: Clostridia bacterium; assembly: GCA_017517815.1. Next base: position 62,240 of record JAFWYA010000039.1, read on the forward strand.
CATGCGTATCCGGGCAGGACTGACGAGCGCCCACGCCCTCTTTCACCTCTGCGGCTTCGGCTTTCAGCACCAGCTCGGCGTTTTCCAGTCCGGGGCTGGTGACCTTTACACAGATTTCCCCCGCCTGTGTCAGCGTGCCGATCATGGCCAGCAGCCTGCCGCCAAACAGTCTCATGCTGGTGCCGCGGTACTGGTCGGTCTCGCTGGCGTCGCCGTTGTCCAGACCCATCAGCACGCCGCAGCCGCTGACTGTGACCTGCATGCGGTCAATGGCGTTTTCGACAGGATGACCGTTTTCATCCACCGTGGAGATCTCCACAAAGGCCATGTCGCGCCCGTCGGCTTTGAGCACCGTCTGCTCCGCCTTCAGCACAATGCGTCGGCTGTCGCCGAAGGAATGACGTTCAGCCTCAGCAATTGGCTGACCATCCGCATCATAGGCCACTGCGCGCAGCACGCCTGCCTCATACGGAACGCGCCAGCGGGGCAGGCAGCCCTCCGCCGTGCGTGTCACAGCCTTGCATCCCAGCGAACGGCCGTTCAAAAACAACTCGCAGGCAGCCCCGTTGGTCATGACATTGACGTCGATCAGCTGGCCGGGATTCCAGTCCCAATGCACACCGATATGCGCCATGGGCGCAGCAGTCCACATGGACTGGAACAGATAGTACAGATCCTTGGGGAAGCAGGCGGTATCGGCATAGCCGAAATAGCTGCCGCGCGTGTGGTAGGGCGTGGGTTCGCCGATGTAGTCGATGCCGCTCCACAAAAACTGGCCCATTGAATACGGCGTGTTCAGGTCGTCCACGATCAGCCTGCAGATGTCCTTGGTGCCCCAGCTGGTCAGGCTGTTGCCCAGCGCCGAGCACTGCAGATCAACGTCGGACAGAATGGGCGTATCAGCCGGGAAATGATACACCCCGCGGCTGGACACCAGCGACGCCGTTTCACTGCCGTAGATGACCCAGTCCGGGTACTTGGCGTGATGCGACTCATACAGCTTTTCGGCGTAGTTGTAGCCGCCGTTTTTGATCACATCCACACAGCGCTGTGCGCCCTCCCACGGCATATAGTTCAGCCCCAGCGTCACCGCACCGTTATGCGCCGGATCGTGCTGATACACCTGCTGCGCAAGCCTGTGCGTGACCTCCGGGCCGTCGGCGTCGACATGCGTGTCAAGGATCTCATTGCCGATGGACCACAGGATAAGCGAGGGATGATTGCGGTCGCGCCGCACCCAGCTGGCAATGTCCATTTCCTCGCATTCTTCAAAGAAACGGGCATAATCATAGGTGTTTTTGCTGTGCCGCCACATATCGAAGGCTTCGTTCATGACCAGAATGCCCATTTCGTCGCACAGATCCAGCACCTGACGGGCAGGCGGATTATGTGCCGTACGCAGAGCGTTTGCGCCCATCTGCTGCATCACGCGCAGCTGACGGCGGGCGGCGGGCTCGTGGAAGGCGGCGCCCAGCGCGCCAAGATCATGATGCAGGCACACGCCATGCACCTTGACCGGCTCATCATTGACAAACAGACCGGCGTCCGGCGTGAAACGCACCGTGCGCAGACCTACGCGCTGGCGCACCGTATGTTCCCCCACCGCCGTTTCCAGCGTATACAGGTAGGGCGTTTGACAGCTCCACGGCTTTGCATCGGGAACCTGCAGCGCACACTGTGCGCCCTTGCCCTGCGCCGCCATGCAGCCCTGCGCATCAAACAGACGGTGCGTCACCTCGCCGCTGCCGCACACCTCAGCGGATACATGCAGCATCCAGCCATCCGCCGTATGCTCGCTGTACACATAAACGCCGTCGGGCACGATGTGAGTCTGCGGCAGCGTATGCAGCGTGACGTCACGGTAGATGCCTGCGCCAGAATACCAGCGCGAGCAGGGGCTCACAAAGCGCACATGCACCATGATCTCATTTTCGCCATCATACAAAAAAGGCGTAAGGTCGGCGTCAAAGGCGGTATAGCCATAGCGGTGGCTGCATGCCTTCTGACCGTTGACCAGCACGTCGCAGTTCATATACACGCCGTCAAAGCGCAGCACGCGCTTATATCCATCCGCAGCTTTGTCCACACGCAGCATGCGGCGGTACCAGCCGTCGCTGCATTCATACAGGTTTTCCGCCTGACCGATCAGCCAGTCATGCGGCAGGCACACCGGTGCAAAATCCGTTTCGTCAGGGATGCATTCATTGGCCGTTTTGGCAAACAGCCAGCCGTCGTTGAACAGTCTTTCCACAGTGCATACCTCCGCTTTTGAAAAGGGGAAGCGCCGAAGCGCTTCCCCCAATGAAATTTTTCGCCGGTTAATTACTTGCCCAGCTTTTCAGCGCGCTCGTCGATGATGGCCTGGCCGCCGGAGAGCAGGTAGTCCTCCATGCCGGCATCATAAACAGCGTCGAACTCAGCCTCGGAAGCGACCACAGCCTGGCACAGGAAGGTGTCGCGCTTTTCGGTCAGGCTGGTGCCCACGCCCTCTTCAGCCTCAATGGCGCCAACGTTGAAGTGGCCCACGGTACGGCCTTCGTTGGTGGAGCAGGCCAGAGCGATCTCAACATACTTGGACTACGCCAGCGTAGTTCAGAGCCTTGGACTTGTTGGTCAGCTCGGTGTCGAACAGGTTGAGGCCGTTGATGGTGATGGTGTAGTCGATGTTCATGCCGGAGTTCTGGATGTCGGGGGCCACAGCAGCCTTGGTGGCGATGGCGCCGTTCTCCATCACTTCGTGGTTGACGCCCTCGTCGCCGATCTGCAGGTACTTCACAACTTCAGGAGAAGAGATGAAGTCCAGGTACAGCATGGAAGCAACGGGCTCGTCGTTGGTGGCGGGGAAGAACACCTTGCGGTCGATGCTGTCGGCCAGGAACTTGCGGTACACGCCGGCATCGTTCTTGAAGCACTCAACAGCGATGTAGGCAGCGTCTTCGCCCACGTTGCGCTTCAGGTTGGCATGGATGGAGTCCTCGCCGTTGCGGAAGGGGTAGTCCCAGTTGTGCATGAAAGCGCCAACGAAACCAGCCTTGATGTTGTTGTCTTCAGTGGTATCGCCGGAGCCGTAGAGGGCGAAGTCCTTCCACATGAGGCCCATGTTGTACCACTTGTTGAGCATGCGCACGCCTTCCTTGTAGCCGGGGAAGAGCATGTGACGATCGTCGAAGCCGTTGATGTAGAGCTCTTCATCGGTGGCAGCATCGGGCACGAAGGAGGTCAGCAGGTGGTCGTTGCGCCAGCCGATATCGTAGCTGGTGGTGTAGGGAACCATCTTGTCGGCGTCAGCGCCCAGCAGCAGCTCGGCGTTGTCCTTGAAGGCAACCAGCATGGCTTCAAACTCTTCGATGGTGGTGGGGGCAGCCATGTTCAGCTTGGCCAGCCAGTCCTCACGCACGAACAGGTTGATGCGGGCACGCTCGGCCAGCAGGGCTTCGATGGCCCACACCGTGCCGGTCTCGGGATCCTGGTTGTAGAAGATGTTGTAGTCGCCCAGCAGGTTGTACAGGTTGGGCAGCTGATCCTTATAGGCAACCAGATACTCGTTCATGTCCAGCACGCCGCCCATGTTGGCGTAGGTCTGGATGGTGGGGTAGGAATAGGTAACGCACACGTCGGGAGCGTCGCCGGCGGCCAGCAGGTTGTTCATTTCGTCAACCTCGGTCCAGCGGGGAACGCGCACGAACTCAACTTCAACGTTGTGCTTTTCCAGCATGCCCTTCTTGATGAAGTCGGTGAACTTGTTGTTGGTGGGGTCGGTGCCGCCGTCGTTGGAACGGTCGAAGATCTCAACAGTGATCTTGCGGGTCTCGGCGAACTTGCCGTCTACCAGTTCTTCGGCAGAGGCGGTGACGATGCCCATGCTCAGAAGCATGACCATAGCCAGCAGGATAGCCAGAATGCGTTTCATGTGGTGGTCCTCCTTGTTTTGATAATATTTTGATGAGCGTCCGCTCATGAGGTACGGGGTTATCCCCCCAACGGGAGGTGTCGGAGGGCCGCAGCCCTCTGACTGTTTTCGGCGTTCTTTAACCCTTCACCGCACCAATCGTAACGCCTGTCACGAAGTAGCGCTGCAGCCACGGATACACGATCAAAATCGGCACGGTGGCAAACATGACGGTGGCCATCTTCATGGTCTCGCCCACGCCGGGATCAAAGAAGCCTTCCTGCGTGCCAATTTCGATGGAGTTGGTGTTCTGCAGGATGTTGTAAAGCAGCAGCTGGATGGGGTACAGGTCGGTGTCCTTCACGTAGAGCAGCGCGTCGGAGAAGCCGTTCCAGCGGCCCACGGCGTAAAACAGCGCCAGCGTTGCCATCACCGAAGTGGACAGCGGCAGGTAGATCTGCACCAGCGTGCGGATGGGGCCTGCGCCGTCGATCTCGGCTGCTTCGCGCAGACTGTCGGGCACGCCGTAGAAGAAGCTGCGCATGATGATCATGTTGTACACGCTCAGGCAGCTGGGGATGATGAGCACCCACACGGTGTTGAGCATGCCCAGGTTTTTCAGCAGCAGGTAGTGCGGGATGGTACCGGCGCTGAAGTACATGGTAAACAGCACAAAGCCGTTGAAGAAATTGCGGCCGCGCAGGTTGTCGTAAATCAGCGGGTAGGCGCACATGACGGTCATCGCCATGGAGATCACCGTGCACACCACCGTAAGGCCCGCCGTGAACACCAGCGAATGAGTGTACTTCTGGTCGCCCAGCACGGTGGTGTAAGCGTCAAGGTTGAAGCCCTTGGGCCACAGCAGCACCTCGTTGCGGATGAGGTACTCGGTGGAGGAAAGCGAACGCGCCAGAACGTTGAGCAGCGGCACAAGGCAGATGAAGATCAGCACGCAGCAGATGCCCACGATGATCCAGTCGCCGATTTTGGTGGAGCGGGACTTGATCATGCCGTCGTGCAGCTTGGTGTTTTTGGTTTTCTGCATATGCCCGCCTCCTTACCACACGCCGCGTTCGCCAAACTTCTTGGCCAGGGTGTTGGCACCCAGCAGGAAGATGACGCCGATGACAGACTGGAACAGACCAACGGCAGTGGTCAGCGAGAACTGACTGCCCTTGATACCGTTCTGATAAACGAAGATGGAAATCACGTTGCTCACGCTGGTGACCAGCTTGTTGCTCAGCGCATAGGGGCGGTCGAACTCGCTGCCCAGAATGCGGCCAAGGTTCATAATGAGCAAAGTGATGATGGTGGAGCGCAGGCCCGGCAGCGTTACGTGCCAGATCTTGCGGAAGCGGCCCGCGCCGTCAACGCTGGCAGCCTCGTACAGCTCAGGGCTGATGCCGGTGAGCGCCGCCAGATAGATGATGGTGTTCCAGCCGGCTTCCTTCCACACGCCCAAAGCCACGTAGGTACCCACCCACCAGTTGGGCTTGTTGAGGAAGGGGATGGCTTCAAACCCGGCCTTGTGCAGCAGGATGTTGACCAGACCGTCATTGGGGGCCAGCAGGCGCAGCGCCAGGCCGGAGATGATGATCCAGCTCAGGAAGTGCGGCAGATACACGATGGTCTGCGTAACGCGCTTGAAGCCATTGAAGCTCAGCTCGTTAAGCAAAAGCGCCAGAATGATGGGAGCCGGGAAGCCCACCACCAGGTCCAGCAGGTTCAGCGTCAGGGTATTGCGCAGCGAGAACAGGAAGTCGCGGTTTTTGAACGCCTTGATGAACCATTCAAAACCGTTGTTCTTGGCCCACGCCACTTCCCACGGCGGCTTGATGATGTTGTTTTTCTTGAACGCGCCCAGAATGTAGGCCATGGGCATGTAGCGGAAAACAACGAAGAAAACCAGGGGAAGCAGCAGCAGCAGATAGAGCGTGCCGTAGCGCTTCATGTAGTTGGACCATGAAAGCCTCTTGGCAACGATCCGTCCGTCGTTGACGACCATTTCCTTTTTCAACGTCAGTCCCTCCCAAGCAGATCTTTGAGTGGATAGACACAAACAGACACATGTTCCCCTGTGTCATTCCGATTATTCAGGTCTGAATGGTTGCAAACCATCCGAATTTACTCAAATTTTATCATTGAACACAAAACACGAACCAATCGATAATGGGCATTTACTTCTCAGATATTGCGGTTTCAGCAGGCACTCTTTCGTGAGCCAGCAGCTGGCGCAGGCGTCGGTATTCGCTGGGCGTCACCTTTTCATACTGTTTGAAGATACGGTTGAACGTGGCAATGCTGCCAAAACCGCTTCGCATGGCCACCTCTGTGACCGGAAGCGACATATCCGACAGCAGTTTTTCGCACAGAAGCATACGCTGACGCATGAAAAAATCGTAGAAGCTCATGCCGGAATACACCTTGAACATGCGCGCAAAGTGATACTTGCTGTAACCGCTGTAGGCCGCAACATCAGCCAGATTCAGCTTTTCGGTGCAATGTTCCGCAATATACGTACATACGTCCATAAACACCATGCTTGACTGATGGTGGCGGTGATGGGTCTGCACGTCCGAACGGGTCTGATCCTCAATCAGATAGCGCGCTGTCTTCAAAAAAGCCAGGCCCAGCCACAGCCGGACGGCGCTGCGGCCAAAGGCGTTTTCAGCGTTGTATTCATGAATGGCCTGTTTCAGGTAACCGTTTACTTCCTTCAGAATGCTCTCGTGCTGCTCGTGGCTGAGGTGCACGCAGGGATAAAAGCAGTGCTGCACCGCCGCCAGCCCGTCCACTGCATAGAACTGGCTCTGCTCGATCATGAAGATATAGCGCCGTCCCACCGGCGGAGCATAGATTTCATGCACAGCGCCCGCGGGAATGATGAGCACCTCGTCAGGTTTCACCACATAGGCAATGTCGCTGACGTACACAGTGTATTCATTCACCACCGGCATGATCACCTCAAACGAGTTGTTCCAGTGGGCGGGATAATCGTCGGTCTGAATGTTGTCATACAGACGCACTGTTTCGTTGATGTGGTGCTCCAGCTGGCGCAGGCGCGAAAACGACTCCTTCACGGCGGCCCTCCTGCAGTTTACTTTTTCTTCGGCTGAACGGCAAACAGAATGAACACGCCGATGGCCGAAACGGCTACGGCGGTAAAAAGCATGGGCCTGGGGTTGCCGGCTGCTGCGGTCAGCATCCATCCGCCGCAAAGCGACGCGCAGATGGAGCTTACGCTCTGGCCCATGCCAAGGAAGCTCTGGCCCTTGTTGCGGTTGCTTTCGCCGATCATTTCATTCACATAGTACACCGACGAAGGCACGAACAGCGCGTAGGACACCATCTGCATGGACTGGCTCAAATACACCCACGCCATGCTGTTTGCAAAGCACAAAAGCAGTGTTCTCACCAGGAAACATACGGCGGAAAACAGCAGAATCGAGCGTGTTTTGAACTTTTTGCTAAGCACCGGGAAACACGCCATCGCCGGCAGCTCGATAAACGCGGTAAACGCCGATACCCGGCCATAGCGCTCCACATCGCCGCCGACGCTTAAAACAATCTGGTAGAAATAGCTGGCGCGCACGCAGTAGCAGTAATACATCAGTGCAACACCCACCACAAACAGGCAAAAACGCTTGTTTTCGCGGATGAAATCCGTCAGTTTCAGCGCCTGCGCGGGCTTTTCCTGCGCCGCGCGTTCGCCGCTGTTTCTGCCGAAGGTCAACAGTGCCGCAATGCTCAGGACGCTGAACACCATCATAAACGGCATCACGGCGTTTTCGCTGCTGGCGGCCACCAGACGGCCCAGCGCCAGAGAACCCATCGCATAGCCCACCGACCCGATGCCGCGCGCCAGGCCAAAGTTGAGCGCGATGCCGCGGTTGACCTGCTGCATGGCAAGGCTGTTGGTAAACGTTTCGGAGATGGACACGCCAAAGCTCATCAGCATGTACAGGCCCACCACCGCCCATACCGGCAGCATGGCCGGCGCAAGCGCAGCCGCTGCCGCCAGAATGATCACATAAAAACAGACCAGCAGATGGTTGAGGCTTATTTTGCGCGTACGGTCGGCCAGACTGCCCAGCCCCGGCTGCGCTGCAATGTTGATGACCGTACCCAGCGCCATCACCACGCCGATATGCGAATCGCTCAGGCCCTGTGCGCGCAGGTACACCGACGAAAAGCCGTATACAGCCACACAAACAATGTTGAAAAGCATCTGGATCAGCGCATAGTGCGCCGTCATCCTGTTGGTCATTTTTTCGGTTTTCATGCCCTTCCGGCTCCTTTCAAAAGCCCTGTCCACCTGCATTATACCGCAAGCCTTTGCCAAAAACCATCGGTATTCTCTTATTTTTTATCAAAAAACTACCCTGTCTTTTTATCGTCCTTTCCCTTCCATTCCATGCGAAAGTGGAGTATGATAGATGTATCTATATTCTCGAAACGAGGGAATCTGCATGAAAGCCATTGTGAATACTGCCGTATGCGCCATGTACGGCGCCCCTTCCCGTGAAAACACGCTGGAGGATGAAGTGCTCTACGGCATGGTGGTCGATATTCTGGACGAGCCTGCTCCCGGCTGGTACCGCATCCGCACCCATTACCGCTACGAGGGCATCGTGTGCGCAACGGATCTGCTGCTGGACGAAGCGCGCGCTGCCCAGTGGGAAACCCTTCCCCGCAAAATCGTGCGCAACAAAAACTTCTGCGACGTGCTGTCCCAGCCTAAGGTACAGGGCTGGATCATGCAGCATGTGCCGCGCGGCGGCGTTGTTTCCCCTGTGGCCGAACCCGAGGACGGCTGGCAGCAGGTGATGCTCGCCGACGGCCGCACCGGCTATATGCCTGCCGCCGTGCTTATGGACCTGCCCGCCGCCCCCCTGTCTGATGACGAGGATACCCTTCGTCAGGCGCTGGTGGACACAGCCATGCTCTACGAAGGCACCCACTACCGCTGGGGCGGCAAGTCCCCCGCCGGCATCGACTGCTCGGGCCTGGTATCCATGGCGTATATGCTGTGCGGCGTTATTATCCACCGCGACGCCAACATGAAGGACGAATTCTGCATGCGCGCCATCCCCCGCGAGGCCATGAAGCCCGGCGACGCCATTTTCTTCCCCGGCCATGTGGCCATGTACATCGGCGGCGGCCGCTACTGCCACTCCACCGCCAAAGCGGGCGACAACGGCTTTACCATCAACAGCCTTGTGCCCGGCGAACCTGATTTCCGCGCCGATCTGCTGGAAAAGATCACCGAGATCGGCTCCATCTTCCCCACCGCCAACGAATGAAAGGATGAACTGCCATGAAAGTTTTCCTCAGCGCTGATATGGAAGGCACCTGCGGCATCGTTTCCTGGCCGGAAACCGAACGCGCCACTCCCTTCGATTATGCTCCCATGCAAAAGCAGATGACCCGCGAGGTCGCAGCTGCGTGCCGCGGCGCCTTCAGCGCCGGCGCTGATGAAGTGGTCGTCAAGGATGCGCACGACACCGCGCGCAACCTTGATCCCGCAGGCCTGCCGCGCGGCATCAAGATCATCCGCTCCTGGTCGGGCGACCTCTTGTCCATGATGAGCGGTCTGGATCAGGACAAGTACGACGCCGTTTTCTTCACCGGCTATCACGCCTGGGCCAGCTGCCCCGGCAATCCCCTCAGCCACACCATGAACCTGCGCAATGATCACGTCACCTTGAACGGCGTGCTGTGCAGCGAATTCCTCATCAACGCCTACACCGCCGGCTGGTGCGGCGTGCCCGTTGCGCTGGTCACCGGCGACAAGGCCCTGTGCGAATTTGCCAAAACGCTCATCCCCGCCATCACCACCGTGCCCGTCAACGAGGGCCGCGGCGGCTGCACGCTGAGCATCCACCCTGACGAAGCAGTGGAGCGCATCGAAGCTGCTGCGAAGGAAGCCGCTGCCAAGGCTGATCAGTGCCAGGTGCCCATGCCGGATCACTTCCACATGGAGATCGACTTCGTGAAGCACAGCATGGCGTATTCGAAGAGCTTCTATCCCGGCGCCACCCTCAAGGAGGGCAAATATGTCTGCTACGACACCGACGACTGGTACGAAATGCTGCGCTTCTGCCACTTCGTACTCAGCGACGGCTGATGATATGGGAGGTTGAATCCGCATGAAGATCGGAACGATGGTACACTTCAACTCTCTGGAGGAGACCCGCAGCAGCTTTGAAAAGCTGCGCGCCTTCGGCTTTGACAACTGCCAGCTGTGCGCATGGAAGCCCGAGGTGTGGACGGATGAAAACGCCGTAGCCCTTCGTGCCCTGATGGACGAATACGGCGTGACGGCCTCCTGCTTCTGGTGCGGCTGGGAAGGTCCGAAGGAGTGGAACTTTTACGGCGGTCAGAAAACGTTGGGTCTGGTGCCGGAAGAGTACCGCGAAATGCGCGTCAAAAACCTGTGCGACGGTTCCGACTTTGCCAAAAAGCTTGGCATCAGCGAAGTAGCCACACACATGGGTTATATTCCTGAAAATCCCTACGATCCCAATTTCAAGCCGCTTTGCGACGCCATCCGCGTGGTGGCGGAGCACATGAAGCAAAACGGCCAGTGGCTGCTGTTTGAAACCGGACAGGAGACCCCTGTCACGCTGCTGCGCTGCTTTGAAGAGGTGGGCACCGGCAATCTGGCCGTCAACCTCGACACCGCAAACCTCATCCTCTACGGCAAGGCCAACCCGGTCGACGCGCTGGATGTGATCGGCCCCTATGTGCGCAACCTGCATGCCAAGGACGGCGTATATCCCACCAACGGCAAAGAACTGGGAAAAGAGACCCGTCTGGGCGACGGCAAGGTGGACTTCCGTGCGCTGTTTGAAAAGCTGCACCAGCTGGGCTATGACAGCTGGGTGACCATCGAGCGCGAGATCTCCGGCGAGCAGCAGGATGCCGACATCCGCTATGCGACCGACTACCTGCAAAACATCATCAACGAAGTATACGGAGGCTGAGTGAAATGCTGAAAGTTGGCATTGTGGGCGTTGGCGGCATCAGCGGCGCGCACATCCCCGCCTGGGAAGCCATGGAGGATGTGGAACTGGTCGCCATGTGCGATATCCGCCCCGAACAGATGGAAAAGTACCCTGACAAGCGTCATTATACCCATTACGATGAAATGCTGGAAAACGAACAGCTGGACATCGTCGACATCTGCCTGCCCACCTATCTGCATACAGAGGCGGCCATCAAGGCCATGAACCGCGGTATTCACGTCATCAGCGAAAAGCCGGTGTCGCTCAACCGCGAGGACGTGGCGCGCATCTACGAAACCGCGAAGGCCAATAATGTGCGCTTCATGGTGGCGCAGGTGCTGCGCTTCTGGCCGGAGTACAGCTTCCTGAAGGAAGCGTATGACACGGGCCGCTACGGCAAGCTGCTGTCCGGCAGCATGACCCGTCTGGGCCACTATCCGCAGTGGAGCTGGGACGGCTGGATGATGGATGAAAGCCGCAGCGGCATGGTGCCGTTTGACCTGCACATCCACGATCTTGACTTCATGGTGTATGCCTTCGGCAAGCCCAGCAAGGTCACCACGCACCGCAGCCGCCGCCCCGAGCAGGACTACCTGAACATCGTCTACGATTTTGATGATTTCTTCATCACCAGCGAGGCGTCGTGGTTTGCGGCATGCTATCCCTTCCAGGCGCGCTTCCGCTTCCAGTATGAAAAGGCGCTGGTCGTGTGGGAGAAGGAGCTGAAGGTGTACGACTGCGAGGGCAACGTGCTCAGCGTCGCCACCGAAGAAGGCGAGACCGGCGGCATCAACCTGCCCAAGAGCAACGCCTACGCCAATGAGATCCGCTACTTCACCGACTGCGTGAAGGCCGGTGTCGATCCCGACAAGGTCAAGCCCGAAGAGCTGGAAACCGTCATCGACATTCTCAAATCTCTGTAACACAAAAGGAGCTCGTGATCACACGGGCTCCTTTTTGATATTCGCAAGCGCCTGCCAGATCCGTTCGGCTGCCTGCGCACCGTCTTCTTTGCGCAGCGCCTCCTCCATGGCTGACAGCCGGCCGGGATCATTCATCAGTTCAAGGCACGCTTCCGCCGCCTCCTGCGCCTGTGTGCCGGCAACAGCTGCGCCCAGCTGCACAAAATGGCGCAGATTGTTTTCCTCACATCCGGCCACTGCGTCGATCAGCGCCATGGGCACAGCCGCCGCTGCAGCCTCGGCCGTGCTCAGGCCGCCGGGCTTGGTAAGGTACAGATCTGCGCTTTGCAGCAGCAGCGGCATCTGCTGCTCATAGCCGCGGATGTGAATGGCGGCGTTTGTGCCGTGCTCCTTGAGCAGCTGTTCCCTGAGGGGTTCATTGGTGCCGCATACCACGGTGATCTGCCAGTTTTGAGGCATGCGGGCGGCGATCAGGCGCAAAAGTTCCGGAATGGGGCCGCAGCCCATGCTGCCGCACATCATGAGCAGATGCTGTTTATCAGGCGCAAGCCCCAGTGCCTGCCGCGCCTGTGCTGCATCTGCCTTTTGACAGAAGGACTGCCGCACCGGAATGCCTGTGGCTGTGATGCGCCGCAATGGCACGCCTGCCTGCACAAACTCTTCGGCAAGATCTGCATGCGGAATAAAATAGCCGTCCAGCCGGCTGCCGCTCACGCCCGGGCTGCAGGAGTGATCCGTCGCCACAAAGGCGCTGCGCACTCCCAGCCCCTCCTGCTCGATGGCGCTGGTCAGGATAACCGCCGCCAGCGCATGCGTGCACACCACGGTATCATATCCGCCCTGCAGCACACACCGGCTGATCTGCCGCCGCCCGATGCTCATCATGCGATACACCGGCTTTTTGCGGTCAAACATGCCCGGATGCCGCAGCAGAAACTGATAGCCGCGGTCTGACTTTTTCGGTTTTTGACGGTAGGTCTTTTCATGATTGCGGGCAATCGTGCGCGAAAGTCTGGGCGAGATCAGCCCGAACACATCCTCAATATCGCATTCGTCGCCATGCTGCAGGCAGACCTCACGAATGGCCTGTGCGCAGGAATTGTGCCCCTGCCCGGTGTTCGCGCTCAAAATCAAAACCTTCATGTGCTTTCCCTTCTTTATGTGATTCCATTCATAGCATACGCCAAAAAGCGAAACTGTAAATAAACAAATCTTAACCGAGTTGTGAACATTCCGAAAACACGCGTTCATTCCTCTTCCCTGCCGAAGTGCTTTGCGTATAAAATAACTGTTGAAGAACTGTTTCCATAAGGAGAATCTCCATGAAGGCATTTATTCAGAAATATCTGGTTCATTCCCTCATCATTGCTGCTGAAATGTGCATCGGCATTCTGCTGCTCATCGATCCCGTCGGTTTCACGCGCGGCATTCTCATGGCGCTGGGAGCACTGACAGCGCTTTTGGGCCTGTGGAGCATTGTGCGTTATTTTACCGCCAAACCCGAAGCAGCCGCCCGCGAACAGGCGCTTGCACGCGGTCTGGGTATGCTGCTGCTTGGTGCATTCTGTCTGCTGGACGCACAGTGGTTTGTGGACACCTTCCCGGCGCTGACGATGGTTTACGGCCTGCTCATGCTGCTGGCCGGGCTTTACAAGGTGCAGCGCGCCGCCGATGCCATGCGTCTGAAAAGCGGCAGGCTGCTGTTTCGATGGCTCAGCGCTGCCGTTACATTGTGCCTTGGCTTTGTGATCCTGGCCAACCCCTTTGCATCCTCTGCCGCCCTGTGGATTTTTACCGGCATCTCGCTCATCATTCTGGCCGCGCTGGATGTTCTGGTATTCATCACACGCATTCGCCCTGCTGCATCTGCCGCCGTCTGAAAAGGCGGTTTTTTTTGTAAATTTATATTATTGCCGTTTTTTGTCTTTTCTTTGACGCCATCAGCGTTTATAATGATTGTGTAAAACTTTTTTGAATAAGAGGACGGTTCGATGATTAAAAAACTGTCGGCTCTCGTTTTGGCCGCTCTATTGGTGATTGGCGCTATGGCGGGCAATGTTGCCGCTGAAGAACTATATACGCGCACAGCAGACCCCTCCACTCTTGACAGCTGGCAGGAGCTGTTTGGCACGGACATAAACGACACATCCAATGCAGGGCATGTGTGGACGGACAAGACCGTGCTGAAGAATGACGCTGCTTTCAGCAATGTTTCCACCTCGCAGGCAAGGCGCGGGCTGAACATGGCGGATGCGGACAACAACTTCTTGGTTGCGCTTTCGACCATGGCCAGCAGTAAGTCCATTGTTGGTCATGACACCCTGCCCACGGACACTGTATTTGTGCTGGACCTGTCCAGTTCCATGTACCCCAGCTTAACCCCCGACAGAGTTGAGGAAATGGTCGCTGCCGTCAACAATGCAACCGATACGCTGCTGCGGCTGAACCCTTACAATCGTGTAGGCGTCGTGCTGTACTACGGCGCCGGCAGTCTGGTCAGCAGTACCACAACCAAGGACCACTATACCCCTCTTCTGCCGCTGGACCATTATGTAACTCGCGACAGCAAAGACTATTTACTCGTTGAAGTGTCTAACAATCAGCTGAACAGCATTTATGTAAATGAAGATGTTCGCAACGACAAGAACGAAGCGCCTGTAACTGTAAAACATGGCAACATCAGCTCTGACAAGAAAGTTGCGGGCACCTATATCCAGCTGGGCATCAAAAAGGCAGTCGACTGGCTGATGGCTGCTGATACAACAATCCCTTCGAATGCTGATTTTCAGGCAGGCGCCACACGCATTCCCATCATGGTGCTCATGTCTGACGGCGAACCCACTGCTGCCAATGTAAACTTTCACAATCCGGAAACGTCCCAAATGGGCTGCAACTCCGTTGGCGAACGTAGCCCGGCCGAAACGGACTTCCTGACGCAGCTGACTGCCGGTATGGCCCGCGAAATGATGGATCGTCACTATGTGGCAACCACACCGCTGTTTTATACCCTCAGTCTTGGCGACAGCATCAGCCTGAATGTGATGGACCCCGAAAACAACGACGCCCTTTATAAAGGGGAAACGGCTTCCGGTTACACCGTTGAAACGGGCCGCAAGCACAGTGAATATATCGACAAAACCGATAATACAAGCCCCGAATACCAGAACACCCCGGGCGTGGTCAACCGCAAAATTCAAACCTACTGGAACCAGATCCTTGCCGGCAATTCATTCAGCATGACCGTTCTGGACAGCACTGCCAACGACCCCAGCACATTCTTCTCCACGAAGGTTGACGATGTAAAACCCCAGTTCATCACCGTAGATGGCGAAACCTTTCTCTTCCCCACCAGCCTCAGTCAGAAATATTATGTCGACCACCATTTTATGGCTGAAGATGCGGACGATCTTGACGATGCATTCAGCAGGCTGGTTCAGGAAATCCGCCTGCAGTCGTCCTATTACCCCACCTATGTGGAAAGCAACAAAGCCGAGCTGGATGGCTATGTCACTTTTCTGGATGAGATCGGCCCCAATATGGAAATCAAAAAGGTGCATGGTCTCATTTACGGCGACATGTACTACAGCGGCGCAAGCTATGCCTACTACATCAGCCGGATGAGTCAGGAAGGCTCTGTTTTCGGCACTTTTAACAACCCCACTGAATATGGCTGGCTGGTCATCGACGCCATTGCCTCACGCCTGAACCTTACGCGTGACACAGCTCGAAACGTGCTGCGAAAGTCTGTAGAGAAAAATCATGTATACTACAATGCCAACGGTGCATCCAACGGCGACTATTCCAATGCTTTCATCTGGTATGCTGATGCTGACGCCAACTATGTAGAGGTTGAGCACGGGCAGACTCCTCCGCAGAATGCCCGCTATCTGGTCACGTCCTACAATTTCCTCGACAGCACCGCCAACGCCAATCCCGACCCGTCCACGCTGAATGCTCCGCTTTTGTACTGCTCCATCCGCGTGGCCAAAGACCTGACCACCGGCAAGCAGATCGTAGACTGGCAGGTGCCTGCTGCGCTGATCCCCACTGTGAACTTTGACGTGACGCTTTCCGGCAACAGCCTTGAAAACCCGGGCGAGATCACCGTAGAGTACAAGCCGGATTCACCTCTGCGTGCAATCTACGAGGTGGGTCTGCGCAGCGATGTGAATCCCTGGAATGCGCAAAGTCTTCTGGGCGAACAAAACCGTAACCCCGACGGCAGCTATACCTTCTATACCAATGACTGGAATGAGGCTACGGTCGGAAAACCTGTATCCGACACCCTGCGCAATCAGGTGAACACCATTGCCTATTTCCAGCCCTCATATCAAAACGAGCGCTATCTTTACACTGAGGACATGCCCCTGTATGTAAAGCAGGGCGATGACTATGTGCAATATACCGGCAGCAGTGCACCGGCCGAAAATGACGGCAACACCTACTATGTGCGCCATTCCCGGTTTGAGTGGCAATGGGATGACAAAACACCCGTCAACGCAGCGCTTGATTTTCACTATCACGATGCTTCTGCCAGTTTGAGTCGTGTACGCAGCGGCAGCGGCGTATGGTACATTCCTGGTGATACTCTGCACCCCTTCTTCACAGGCGATCAATACGGCGAAAAGAGCATCAACAACACGGAAACCATTGATGAGCTCTATTACACGGCCATGGAGCTGTTTGCCGGTGAAACCACCAACCATGCCGTCGTCACCCTTGGCAACAACGGCAAGCTGTCCTTCATCCCCTCCACCGGCATCGCGCTTACCAAGCAGGTTGATGCTGTGCCGCCGGGAACTACGCCGATATTCACCTTTACGGTTGAAAATACCAGCGTGCCCAACGGCAATTACCCGGTCGTCTACACAGATAAGGACATGAACCAGCTTTCCGGTGCAGCCTACCCGTCTGCAATCGCCTTTACCAATGGAGAGGCCACTGTTCAACTGCGGCGCAATGAAACCATTTACCTGACGGGCCTGCCGCAGGGCACCTATACAATCACCGAGCAGTTCGACAGTCTGTCCAACTTCAATGTTGGCTCCGTGCTGGTTAATGGTGAAACCGTCATTGATCTGTATGCTGTAGCGGTACAGGTTGTCTCCGGCCATCTGACAAACGTGCAGTATAACAACATGCTGGATACCACCGGCGATGTCGTCATCCGCAAGACGGTTACCCATCCATTCGGCGACAGCTATGTGCTGCCGGAAGGACTGACGTTTACTTTCGACATTGATCTGGGCACAGGCTATGCCAACAAGCTGATCACTCTGCAGCGTGAAGCCGGAGACACTGGCGCAACCGCAGTTAGTGCTGACGCAAATGGTATTTTGCAGGATGTAACCATCATGCCTGGCAAGCCTGTCATGATCCCCAAGCTGGAGCCGAATACAACGGTCATTGTTACGGAAGTTAATCCGTCCGCAGGCTTCACGCCTTCGCCTGCTTCCATCACACAGGTAACACCCGAATATGGCGGTGTGATCACCTTCAGCTTCAACAACGACTATATTCCTGGCAAGGTAGATCCTGTCAACATAAGAGTCACCGGCGACAAGACCCTTACCGGCCGCGAATGGCAGCCCGGCGATGTGTTTACCTTCAAACTTCAGAAACGTGAAGGTCCTGACCGCTGGACAGACCTTGGCACGAAAACCGTTCGTTTTGAAGATGCCGAAAAAACGTTTGACTTCACGAACGAAATGAGAGCGTTCGCCTTCACTGCTGCCGGTGTGTACACCTTCCGTGTGATCGAAGTACCCGGTATGCTGCCAGGCATCACCTACGACCCCACCTCCTGCTACTTTGACGTAACGGTTGCCGACAGCAATATGGATGGCAAACTGGAGATCAGCAAAGTCGAATCCGGCGTGAACATCTCTCTTTCTTCGGGTAAGACCGGCGCTGACAATGACCATATCCTTAACGCTCATTTCACCAACCAGTTCACCAAAGCAGATGTCATCCTTCGCAAGGGAATGAATGACAACAGCGGCCAGAATTTGCCTGTTTCCGGTTACACCTTCGGCTTGTACCGCGACATTGACTGTAAACAGCTGATCGCTTCAACAACCACCGGCGAAGATGGTACCGCGGCCTTTGAGACGGATGAACTGCTTTACACCATGGCTGATCTGGAAGGTGCGCAGACGAAGACTTTTACCTACTTTGTGAAAGAGATCGTGCCTGATCCGCCCCGTTATGGCATGACGTATGACTCTTCTTTGCAGCAGGTGAATGTAACGCTTAACCGCAACGGCGAAAAACTGACTGTATCCGTTGTTCCCGGAAGCGCACTTCTGTTCACCAACAGCTATGACCCCGATGATGCATTTGTTTTTCTGGCCGGTCACAAGTACTTCCCGGGTGGCGCGCTGTTTGACAAAGCTTTCCGGTTTGATCTCTATCTGGCTGACGAACAGTACAGCCCTGCACTGCTGCTTTCCAGCGCGTATTGTGCTGCAGACGGTGCTTACCGCTTTGATCCCCTGCAGTTTACGCAGACAGGCACTTACCGCTTTACTGTGCAGGAAGATCGGTCCCAGAAAGAACCTTACGTAGAGTATGACGAATCTGTCTATCGCATTCAGGTTGTTGTCACTGATGAAAACGGTGTGTTGACGCCTGCTGTCACTGTACAGCATGATCTGAATGGCAGGCTTTCGCTTGTCACGGATCCTGCAAAGCTTGACTTTACAAACACCTATCAGCCGCCTCTCACGGGTGACAGTGCAAACCTTGGGCGTTGGTTCATGTTGATGACGCTTTCGGCTGCTGGACTGCTGATGCTGCTGCGTCGTCGCAATGCCTGATGCCTATTAAAAAAGAGCCTCTTTCCACGCGGGAAAGAGGCTCTTTTGATGTGCCGGGTAATTAGTCTTCCAGTTCGATTTCAACGTAAGCAAAGGCGTCCACAGCAACGGGAACGATGTTGTTGGCCTCGAAGTACTCGATGAAGGTGCTGGAGATGTCCTTGCGGACAATCATGCTGCTGCCGGGCATGAGCGCATGGTCAGTGTACAGATTGTCCTCATCCATATAAACGATGTTTCCTTCTGCATCCAGCAGCGCAAAGGCAGTCTCGATGCTGTAGAGAGGCTCTTCGGTGTTGTTGGTGATGGTTGCATACATATAGTCATGACGCCACCAGCCGTCCACAACGTTCATCTGCAGGTCGCTCTCGCAGGGCAGGCGCAGGCACATGGCTTCCTTTTCGCTCTTGCCAGTCAGGGTGAGCATATGATCGGCAGCCACCTGATCCTCTTCGATCTCAGCGCGGATCTCCACATAGGTGTATTCGCCGGGCTCAAGGTACTCAGCATTGGCTTCCATGTAATCCTCAGAGGTGATCACATCGCCAGCCTCGTCGTAGATCTCCAGCACGCCGGCATTGACCTTGATGGGCTTGTCGCCGCTGTTTTCAACCTTGGCGAAAATATATCCGTAATTCGAATATCCGGTGACAGTGTAGTAATTTTCCTGCACCACATTCAGCTTGCCAGCGGCCAGAGCGCTGCAGGCGGACAGTGTGAGCACCAGAGTGAGCATCAAAGCAAGGGTCTTTTTCATGGTTGTTTTCCTCCTTTGCGTTAATGATCCCATTATAGGAGTTTATTTCCATTCCGTCAAGCTTTTCCATTTTTAAAGTGGAAAACCGCCGCATTTCAAACGAATGCGGCGGTTTATTGTTTGACCCATCAGGTTTCAGGAAATGCTGCGCAGTGCGAGTAGATCGCATGCGCTCCTGTACCTTAGCCCTGCTTCTGCTTGTGCTTGGGGTTCTCGCAGATAACCATCACGCGGCCCTTGCGCTTGATGATCTTGCACTTTTCGCAAATGGGCTTCACAGAGGGACGTACCTTCATGTTGGTTTCCTCCTTTTTGGGAACGGCCTTGCGGCCGCTGGAATGCTTTCGCTGTTAGTTCTTGCTGCGCCAGGTGATACGGCCGCGGGTCAGATCATAGGGCGAAAGCTCAACTGTAACTTTGTCGCCGGGATAGATGCGAATGAAGTTCATGCGCATCTTGCCGGAAATCTGTGCCATGATCCGGTGACCGCCGGGGAGCTCCACCTTGAAGTTCGCGTTGGGAAGCGCCTCGATAACCGTGCCTTCCATTTCAATGACGTCACTCTTGGACAAGTGCGCGTTCCTCCTTCATGTTGTGCGCCTTTTCGGGCGCATACCCGGTTTGGATGAGGTAGGCATCCTTCTGCTCTTTGAGCGCCTTGCGGATATCGCTGTCCGCGATCGGTCCGCCGCTGGCGCCTTTTCCATCGACCGCAATGGTCAAAGGCAGCGCGCGAAGATGCTTTACCTGCTTCTTTTTGGGCTTGGCCAGCCTGCGTGTATCACCGTCGCACAGGGTGACGAAGCGGTCGTCCAGCACGCTTAAAACTGCGTACCAGCGTCCTGCGTCATGCCCCTGTGTGGAGATCACCACACGGCCCGGCTCTGTCGGCTTTGCTTTCACTCAGGCTTCCTCCGTGAGCACATAGCCCGGATAAGTCATCAGCTCGGGCAGACCCTTCTCGTTGATAGCGATGGTATGCTCGTAATGAGAGCACCAGCTGCCGTCATCGGTCACAATGGTCCAGCCGTCATCCAGCTGAGCGACCTCCCAGCCACGCTGGGTGATCATCGGTTCAATAGCCAGGGTCATGCCGGCGCGCAGACGCGTGCCGTGACCAGGCCTGCCGAAATTGGGTACGCTGGGGTCTTCGTGCATGGCGCGTCCGATGCCGTGACCGGTCAGGTCGCGCACAACGCCGTAGCCGAAGCTTTCGGCGTAGGACTGCACCGCATAGCCGATGTCGCCCAGATGGTTCCCGTTGATCGCCTGTCGGATTCCCTTGAAAAAGCTCTCTTCCGTCACGTCGATGAGCTGCTGATGCTCGGGAGCGATCTTGCCCACGCCGACGGTAAACGCGCTGTCCGCCTGCCAGCCGTCAAAAATCAGGCCGCAGTCGACAGAAATGATGTCGCCTTCCTTCAGGATGGCGTCCTCGGCAGGAATGCCGTGCACCACTTCGTCGTTGATGGACGCGCAGATGGAGGCCGGATAACCCTGATAGTCCAAAAAGGACGGGATCGCTTTATGCTTGCGGATGAGCTGCTCGGCGTAAACGTCCAGTTCAGCCGTACTCATACCGGGCTTGATGGCTTCACGCAGGCGGCAAAGCACCTCGTAAAGCATCGCGCCGGATCTGCGCATGCAGTCAAGCTGTTGTGCATTCTTGAGATAAATCATGCGATCGCCTCAAGTGTTTTGAAGATCTCAGCGCTGATCTCCTCGGGACTGCCGCTGCCGGTGATATTGCACAGAATGCCTTCGCCTGCGTAGTAGTCGATGAGGGGAGCTGTCTTCTGATGATAGACCTGCAGGCGGTTGAGCACCGTCTCGGGCTTGTCATCATCACGCTGGATCAGGGGAGTGGCGTCTACCTTGCAGATCTTGGAGCCGTTCAGGCGGTCTACATGATAGGGAGCGCCACACAGAGGGCATACGCGGCGGCCGCTGAGACGGGCTACCAGCACTTCATCGGCAACATCCAGATTGACGGCAGCGTCGATCTTGGCGAAGGTTGCCAGCGCCTTGGCCTGCTCCACTGTACGGGGGAAACCGTCCAGAATGTAGCCGGGCTTGCAGTCTTCCTTGGTCAGGCGTTCGCGCACGATGTCAATAACGACCTCGTCGGGAACCAGCTGACCCTTATCCATGTATGCCTTTGCTTTCAGGCCTGTTTCGGTCTGGGCGGAGATGGCCGCGCGCAGCATGTCGCCGGTAGAAATCTGGGGAATGCCCAGCTTCTGGCAGATCACCTGTGCCTGCGTGCCCTTGCCTGCACCGGGAGGGCCGAGAAAAATGATGTTCATAGTTTGACCTCCTGTTTGCCACTGGGAGCATATGCTCCTCTTTGCACGGATGAAGCCGCTAATGCGCGGCACTCTAACAGTATACCCATCAGGTACTTGTGCCGTGCCGCGCCTTAGCGGCGCATCATTCGTAACGCTCTATCAGGAAATAGAGTCGTAGTTGCGGCTGACGAGCAGGTCGTCCAGCTGACGCTTGGTCTCCAGCACCACGCTCACAGCGATCAGCATGCTGCTGGCCGCGAAGGGCAGCTGCACGCGAAGCAGCAGGGTGAACAGGGTGGGAACGGTGGCCAGCACGGCCAGGAAGAGAGCAGCGAACAGGATGAGACGGTTGTTGACCCTGCGCAGGTAATCCGCGGTGGGCTTACCGGGGCGCACAGAGGGAACGGCGCCGCCCTGCTGCTGAATGTTCTTGGCCATTTCATCAGGCTGGAAGGAAATGCTGGAGTAGAAGTACGTGAAGGCCACGATCAGCAGCGCGGTAACGATGAGGTACAGCGGGCTGTAGGCGTTCATGTACTGGCTCCACCAGATCGCAGCACCGCTGTCGGCGCCGCCCACCAGCTGGATGATGGTGCCGGGGAAAGCCATGAAGGAGTAAGCGAAGATGAGCGGGAGCACGCCAACGCTGACGACCTTCAGGGGGATCACGCTGTTCTGACCGCCAAACATCTTGCGGCCGGAAACGCGCTTGGCAAAGTTCACGTTGATGCGGCGCACGCCCAGGTCAACGAAGGTGACCAGAACGACCAGCACAACCATGATCACCAGCACAGCCAGCAGGCTGATCCAGGGGGTCAGGGAAGTGGCGGTGAACGCCTGCTGCATCAGGGAGCTGATGCCGTTAAACATGTTGGAGATGATACCGGCAAAGATCAACAGGGAGATGCCGTTGCCGATGCCCTTCTCAGTGATGCGCTCGCCCATCCACATGGCAAGGGCGGTACCGCCAGCCATGGTGACGCCAACCAGCAGGTGGTTGAACCAGCCAGCCTTCACGTAGCCCAGGCTGCTGACCAGACCGATGGCCTGAATGACAGCCAGAACAACCGTGACGTAGCGGGTGATCTGAGCGATCTTCTTCTGGCCGTCGGGGCCGCTCTTCTGCATACGCTCCAGAGCGGGGATGGCGATGGTCAGAAGCTGCATGATAATGGAGCTATTGATGTAGGGAGTAATGCCCATGGCCATGATGGTCATGTTGGCGAAGTTACTACCAGTCATCATGTTCAGCAGGTCCAGAATGGGCAGGCTGGAGGTGGAAGCCTGCACCGCGGCGTAGTCAACGCCGGGCGCAGGGATCACGCCAACCAGACGGAAAATGATGAGCATACCGAAGGTGTAGATGAGCTTCTTGCGAATATCTTCTAC
Organism: Clostridia bacterium; assembly: GCA_017517815.1. Next base: position 85,311 of record JAFWYA010000039.1, read on the forward strand.
CTTCCAGGCATTGCGAAGGGATTGCCATACGCCGACTTTCTTGTTAGCGCTCTTGGCCATCTTACTTCACCTCGGCTTTCCCGCCGACCGCCTCGATCTTTTCCTTGGCAGACTCGGTGAACTTTGCGGCCTCGACGGTGAGCTTCTTGGTGAGCTCGCCATTGCCGAGGATCTTCACGCCGTCCATGGTCTTCTTGATGATACCAGCCGCCTTGAGCAGCTCAGCATTCACGACAACGCCGTCGTTGAACACTTCCAGCTGACCCACGTTGACTTCAGCATATTCCATACGGAAGATGTTGGTGAAGCCCTTCTTGGGGACGCGGCGATACAGGGGCATCTGGCCGCCCTCGAAGCCGGGGCGCTTGCCGCCGCCAGAGCGGGCCTTGGCGCCCTTGTGACCCTTACCGGAGGTCTTACCCAGACCGGAACCAACGCCTCGACCGAGACGCTTGGCAGCGGTGGTGGAACCCGCGGCGGGTGCCAACTCGTGCAGTTTCATAGTGGGTTCCCTCCTTAGTCGTTGATTTCCTTAACGTCGATCATGTGCTTCACGCGGAAGATCTGGCCGCGGACGCAGGCATTGTCTTCCTTCACCACGGTCATGCCGACCTTGCGCAGGCCCAGCGCAGCCACGGTGTCCTTGTGGACCTGGAGGCTGGCGATCGGCGACTTCTTAAGAGTGATCTGAAGTTTCATCGTCTTTCGTCCTCCTTAGCCCAGAATTTCTTCAACGGTC
>JAFWYA010000040.1 GCA_017517815.1 Clostridia bacterium
CGATGGCCATTGCAAGATTCATTATGTTATTCCTCCTACAAAAACTCCGCCGGCTCAGCGGCGGATTATATGTTCATTTTCCATAGCCAGTGTGACCAGCTCGTCCGCAGCGCTGCAGGCGCTTTGAGCGGCTGCTAGTGCTGTCATGTGCGCATAAAGGATGGTATCGTCATCCAGAGCCGCTTCGGGATCAAGGACGTTGGCGGAGTTTTCAGCAGCCTTCTGCGCAGCGCGGCAGAGCCAGTAGGCTTGATCGGCAAGTTCCCAGGCTGCAGAGCCAGCTTCAATCATGGCCTGAGCCTTGCTTGCGGCTTCCGCGGCTGCAGTCGCGGCACTTGCTGCCGTGAAGGCTAAGCGGACTTCGAGTTTCATGGTCAGAGACCTCCTTGGTTGGTTTTGCGGGCTTTCCGCGACGCTGAGTGCGTTTCGGCTGGGAGCCCTCCCAGCCATCGTCAGGCGGAGTTCGGGTGCGGAGATCGGGGGCGGGCGTGCCATCGGGGGTTCCTCCTTTCTTTTCGTTTTCCCTTTTCGGGCTTTCCGCCGGGCGCCCAGCGGAAAGGGTCGGTCGTTGGGGGCACCCAGAGAGCCTTCTCGAGTAGGCAGGCTGGGGCGGGGTCGCCGGGTTTCGGAGCGCACGCTGGTTTGCGCGCGGCCGGGGGCCGGTCACGGTCGTTGAGTTGCCGCAGGGCGGCGGTCAGACGGGTCGGGTCGAACGGGGCTGGTCGTGCGGTTCGCGGGGGCAGGCGCCTTCCGCGGCCTTCGGGGGCGGCGGAGCCGTTTCCCTTTCGGCACGGCCATTTTCGCTCCCCGGCCCGCAAAAAGCAAGGTCTAAACGGCGAACTACCGGCGACGAAACGACGAACGAAACGTCGCCGTTTCGTCACAAAAGCCCACACGCGCTATATAAGGAAGCGCGTGCGCTCGGGCAAAGCCGACTGGCGCAGTCGGCTTTTTCGCTCCGCCACTCCGCCATGGTAAAGCCGACAACGGAAGTCGGCTTTCGCGCTTCGCCACTCCGCCGTGGTAAAGCCGACAATGAAGGTCGGCTTTGGCACTTTGCCACTTCGCCCTGCTAAAGCCGACCATGGCAGTCGGCTTTTTGGCCTCGCCCTGGGCGCCGGCCGGGCCGCCTTGGGGGAGGGGGCGATCCGATCTCTACGGACCTTGGGGAAGCGACCGCGGCCCAGTCTCACGCAGAAAAACGCGATTTCAAACAGGGGAATAAACCCGCGTTTTTGATTTCGCTTCATATCGTTTGAAAGATCGTTCAAGTGCTGTGTTTTCAAAGACTAGTGACATCTTTGGAAATACAGCTTTTTTGCTCCTTATGGAGCGATAGTGTTTGAAAAAGAATCAAACAGAATCAAATATGTTTGAATAATTGGCTCGCTGAAAGCGGGAAGAAAGGAGAGCAACATGGCCAAGGATGGAACCAATCGGGGTGGTGCAAGACCTGGTGCTGGACGCAAAAAGAAGCCGCTGCAGGAAAAGCTCGCAACGGGTAATCCGGGAAAGCGAGAGCTGAGAGTGCTGGACTTTTCAGATGTACCGGATGTGCAGGGTGTCGAAATGCCCAGACCGCATGAAATGCTTTCCGCCAGTCAGCGTGACGGCAAGCCTCTTCAGGCGGAAGAAATCTACCGGATGACATGGCGATGGCTGGAGGAGCGTAACTGTGCCAAACTCGTATCCCCGCAGGTTTTGGAGCGCTACGCCATGTGTGCTGCTAGATGGATTCAGTGTGAAGAATCGCTAACTACATATGGTCTGCTCGGCAAGCACCCAACCACGGGTCAGCCGGTTATGTCACCCTTTGTCAATATGAGCAGCACCTATATGAACCAAACAAACCGCCTGTGGAACGAGATATTTCAGATTGTGAAAGAAAATTGCTCTACCCAGTACGATGGGGATAGTCCGCAGGAAGATGTGATGGAGCGCTTGCTTCGCGCACGCATGGGAATGTAAGTGGAGGATGAAATGAGTACGGATAAGAGAAAAACCACCAGTGAAATGCAGCTGGTGGCTGTAGATAAACTTGTGCCATATGCCAATAATGCGCGAACCCATTCTCAGGAGCAGATCAATAAGCTTCGCTCCAGCCTGCGCGAGTTTGGATTTATCAATCCCATCATTATCGACAGGGATTTTGGTGTCATTGCCGGCCACGGACGTATCATGGCGGCAAAGGAGGAGGGGATCTCCGAAGTCCCCTGTGTCTTTGTGGATCATCTGACAGAGGCACAGAAGAAAGCATACATCCTTGCAGATAACCGCATGGCCTTGGATGCGGCATGGGACGAAGATTTGCTGCGCGTGGAGTTGGAGGCATTAGAAGCCTACGACTTTGATATGGCTTTGACTGGTTTTGAAGCAAAGGAGCTTGCAGAGCTTTTTGGCTTGGAAGAGGAAGTCGAGGAAGATGACTTCGATGTGGACGAAGAACTGAATCAACCTGCTTTTTCGCAGGCGGGTGACATCTGGCATCTTGGCAGGCATGCAGTGATTTGCGGCGATTCCACGCTTCCCGAAACATATACGGCGCTGCTTGGTGATACCAAGGTCAATCTTGTCTGCACCGATCCGCCGTACATGGTCAAGCTGGAAAGTGCCTCCGGTAACATCAAAAATGACGACTTGAATGATCAGGATGCCTATGCCTTTCTGCTCAGAGCGTTCTCTTGCCTGCATGATGCGATGGCCAGAGATGCCTCGATCTACGTTTTCTATGCTACAGCAAAGGCACGTATCTTCCACGACGCTTACGAGGATGCAGGCTTTAAGGTGGGGGCGGGCCTCGTCTGGAAGAAGGACCGACTGGTGCTGACACGCACGGATTGGAAGTACAATCACGAGCCAATTATTTGGGGCTGGCGCAAGGATGGCAAACACATCTGGTATGGCGATCAGAAGCAAAAAACCGTTTTTGAGTTTGACCGAATCAAGAATTCTAAGGAAGATGGCTTTGGACATCCATCTAGCAAACCTGTGCCGTTGATTGCTTATCTTATCTCCCAATGTACTCAGAGCAATGGACTGGTGCTTGATGCCTTTCTCGGTTCCGCCTCCACGCTGATTGCCTGTGAACAGCTCAACCGCAGCTGTTTCGGCATTGAGATGGAGCCGAAGTTTGTGGATGTGGCGATTAAACGGTATCTGCAGCTAAAGAATGATGATGCTTCGGACGTCTATGTCATCCGCAACGGTCAGAAGATTGGATATGCTGATATCACTCGTAGCGTTGAAAATACCTGATCCACCCCGCGGCAGGAAAACGGGGTGAGTATATGGCGAAAACTAAGAAATACACGCCAACGAAGTTCATGCTGCCTGACTCTGTATACGACCAAGAGAAGGCGGATATGGCTGTCGGCTTCATTGAATGCTTGTGTCATACCAAGGGTACTTGGGCGGGAAAAAGCTTTAAGCTGTTGGAGTGGCAGGAGCAAATCATCCGAGATGTGTTCGGGATTGTCAAACCGAATGGCTACCGGCAGTTCAATACAGCGTATATCGAGATTCCCAAGAAAAATGGCAAAAGTGAACTGGCGGCTGCGGTCGCATTGTTGCTCACTTGCGGCGATGGAGAGCAACGCGCGGAGGTTTATGGCTGCGCCAGTGACCGGCAGCAGGCTTCTATCGTCTTTGAAGTGGCAGCGGATATGGTAAGAATGTGCCCGGCGCTTAATAAGCGGGTCAAAATCCTTGCGGCTACAAAAAGAATCGTATACATTCCTACTAACAGCTTCTATCAGGTGCTGTCCGCCGAGGCGTACAGCAAGCATGGTTTCAACGTTCACGGCGTTGTGTACGACGAACTCCATGCAGCGCCTGATCGGAAGCTGTTTGACGTTATGACGGTAGGTTCCGGCGATGCGCGTACCCAGCCGCTTTATTTCCTGATAACCACGGCAGGTACTGACACTAACTCCATCTGCTACGAGATGCACCAGAAGGCGGATGACGTGATTCATGGGCGCAAGGTCGATCCTTCGCTCTATCCCGTGATTTATGGCGCTAAAGAGGATGAAGACTGGACAAGCCCCAAAGTGTGGCAGAAGGCTAATCCATCTCTTGGTGAGACGATTGCCATTGAGAAGGTAGAGGCAGCGTGTCTTTCAGCAAGGCAGAATCCGGCAGAGGAGAATACTTTCCGTCAGCTACGTCTGAATCAATGGGTTAAGCAATCCGTCCGCTGGATGCCGATGGAGAAATGGGATGCCTGCCAAACGTGGTTTGATGAGCGGCTGCTCGAAGGGCGAACCTGTTATGCAGGACTGGATCTTGCCAGCACATCTGACTTGACTGCCTTGGTGCTGGTGTTCCCGCCTCAGCATGAAGGCGAACCATATTATGTGCTGCCGTTCTTCTGGCTTCCAGAGGAAACGGTGCAGCTTCGCGTACGGCGTGATCATGTGAAGTACGACGTATGGGAGCGTGAAGGATACATTCTGACTACGGAAGGGAACGTGGTTCATTATGGTTTCATCCAGCAGTTTATCAATGACCTGAACACCCAGTATGACATTCGTGAAATTGCCTACGACAGATGGAATGCTGGCATGATCGTACAGTCGTTGGAGGATGACGGTTTTACCATGGTTCCTTTTGGACAGGGTTTTGCCAGCATGAGCGCGCCCACCAAGGAATTGATGCGCCTTGTGCTTGAGAAAAGCCTCGCTCACAACGGGCACCCCGTCCTGCGCTGGAACATGGACAACATTTTCGTGCGTACAGATCCGGCCGGCAACATCAAAATCGATAAACAAAAGTCTACCGAGAAGGTTGACGGAGCTGTTGCGCTTGTAATGGCGTTGGACCGCGCGATGCGAAACAGCGGGGGAGGATCTGTCTACGATCAGAGAGGACTTCTGATCATATAAGCATAAAAGGAGTATAAAATGCCTCGAAAACCAAAGCTTCCATGTAGGCATCCAGGCTGCCCCAAATTATCAGATGCTGTATACTGCGAAGACCATCGCGGTTTCTATGCCCGAGATAATTCATCAGCTCGCGGCTATGACTCAAAATGGAAAAAAGCACGCGACTTGTTTCTGAAAAGGCATCCGTTGTGCGCAAAATGCTTGCTAAAGGGTAAGGTAACTCCCGCAACCGTCGTTGATCACAAAATTCCACATAGAGGGGACAAACGGCTGTTTTGGGATATGAGCAACTGGCAATCACTCTGCAAAGGATGCCATGATGTGAAAACAGGTCAGGGTTTGTGATAGTCTAGAAGCGAAAGAATGTCCAATTTACCTGCTGCGAGTTTGCAGTGATCTTGAAAGCCATTTAGATAGCATAGACGCTGTTCCTCATATGCATAACTCCGCATCATGCTGAGAAGATTTTCATACTCGCAGTGAAGATCGGGAGACAGTTTTTTCTTGAGCAGTTCCTCGGCGTTTCGTAGATCAGAATACGTGGGTGAAACAATCGAGGATTTTTCTAGAGGCTGCACAATTTCATCCAACCGTTCATCAAGGACATCCAGCAAACATAGACGCATGTGGCGCATGAGCTTTCTCCTTTGTGTGGAATCCCAGCATAGTGGGTCATGCCATATTCGCTCAGGTTTTTGTACATAGCAAGAAGAACTGAATGGCTAAATCTACCTTCTTGCATCTTGAAAGAACATGTGGTACAATTAGGCCACGAAGGAGGCGATTTGATGTCGCAGTGTATCCCAATTCGTGATTTGAAGAACACAGCGGAAATTTCTCAGATGTGCAAGAAGGCCAAGGAGCCGATCTACATCACCAAAAATGGCTATAATGACATGGTGATTATGAGTGCGGAGATGTATGAAAAGATCAGACTGTATACAGTCTATGAGAAGCTGATGGAAGCCGAAGCTGACATTGAGGCAGGAAGAGTAAAGGAAGCCCGTTCTTCCTTGAATAACATGAGGGCAAAGTATGGCCTATAAGCTGATGATTACTCAAAAGGCAGAAGATGACCTTGATGCCATTCTCGGTTATATCTTCACCGAACTAAAGAATCCAGAAGCCGCTGCACACTTGATGGACGAGATTGATCATCGGTATGAGCATCTCGAAAACAATCCGTCCATCTATGCTGAATGCATGCAGCCGCTTTTGAAACCAATGCACTACCGAAAAGTGGTCATCGGTGGCTATCTGATGATTTTCCGTGTCGATGAGGAGACAAAAACCGTGTTTGTTGAGCGATTCTTCAGCGGCTTGGAGGATTACGCCGAAAAGCTGTAAACGAATACCCGATAACTTATATGAGCACTTCATCTTTTTTGGATGGGGTGCTTTTCTTATACCTATTATGAGGAGGTCAACATGAATAATCCATTTACGCGGTTATTTCGAGCCAGGGATGAGCCTCGGCCTATGGACGCTGTAAGTGCAGCGCCCGTTTTCTATTTCGGTACATCAGGGAGTGGGAAGGCCGTCACAGCTCGTACAGCCATTCAGGTTTCTACGGTCTATGCCTGTGTGCGAGTGATCGCAGAAACGGTAGCCAGCCTGCCGCTTCATGTGTACGAAAGTACAGATAAGGGCAGTAGGAAGGCGACGGAGCACGCGCTATACCGCATCCTTCACGATGAGCCGAACACAGAAATGACTAGCTTCGTTTGGCGGGAAACAATGTTGACGCATCTGCTTTTACATGGCAACAGCTACAGTCAGATCCTGCGTAACGGACGCGGCCACATTCTAGGACTCTATCCGCTTCTGCCTGACCGTATGGAGGTAGACAGAGATTCCAGTGGTAAGCTGACCTATACCTACACAACGACCGAAGGCAGGACGCATCGCCTTCGGCCGGAGGATGTGCTTCATATTCCCGGCCTTGGGTTTGATGGAGTGATAGGTTACAGTCCTATTGCGTTGGAGAAAAATGCGATTGGCTTGGGTATTGCTGCTGAAGAATATGGTAGCAAGTTTTTTGCCCATGGAGCCAATCCCTCCGGCGTACTGACGCACCCAAATACGGTCAAAGACCCTTCACGCCTGCGTGAAAGCTGGAACAATGCCTATGGTGGTTCAGCCAATTCCGGCAAAGTGGCCATTCTGGAAGAAGGCATGAAGTTTGAGCGTATCAGTCTTCCGAATAACGAAGCGCAGTTCCTTGAAACAAGACGCTTTCAGGTAGAGGAGATTTGCAGGATCTATCGCGTCCCTCCGCATCTGGTAGGCGATCTCGAACATGCGACGTTTAGCAATATAGAGCACCAGAGCATTTCCTTCGCAGTGCATACCATTCGTCCCTGGCTGGTAAGAATCGAACAGTCCGTGAACCGTCAGCTTTTCTCTGAAAAGGAGAAAGGCCATTTTTATTCCCAGTTCAACATTGACGGCCTGATGCGCGGCGATTACAAATCCCGAATGGAAGGCTATGCAATTGCTCGCCAAAATGGCTGGATGTGTGTCAATGACATCCGCGAACTGGAGAATCAGAATCCCATTTCTGAGGAAGAGGGCGGTAATGCCTATCTGGTCAACGGTAACATGATTTCTATCAAAACAGCCATGGAACAGACTGTTCAGAATGCGCAGGTTGCAAAAGGCGGAGGTGGGAAAGATGCAAAATGAAAACACTCAGCTGACGCTAGGCAGTCTTTTTGACGGTATAGGTGGTTTTCCGCTGGCTGGTATGCAGGCTGGTATTAGGTCTGTATGGGCTTCGGAAATTGAACCATTTCCGATCCGTGTCGTGGAAAAGCGTCTGCCTCATGTCCGCCACTATGGTGATGTCCACCACCTGAATGGCGGAGCCCTTGAGCCTGTGGACATTATCACATTCGGTTCTCCCTGTCAGGATCTTTCTATCGCTGGAAAACGCAGCGGTTTGGATGGTGCGCGTTCCGGTCTTTTTCATGAAGCTGTCAGGGTGATCCACGAAATGAGGGAAAAGACCAATGGACGATATCCGCGATGGGCAGTTTGGGAAAACGTGCCTGGCGCCCTGTCCTCTTTACATGGCAGGGACTTCCGTGAAGTCCTCGAAAAGCTCATCCACATCAAAGATTCCGAAGCAGATGTTCCTATGCCGCCGAAAGATCAATGGTTGCCTGCAGGGGAAATTTTGGGCGATAGTTACTCACTCGCCTGGCGCGTCCTCGACGCAGCGCAGGGTTGGGGCGTCGCACAAAGACGAAAACGTGTATTTGTTGTCCTCGATCTTGATGGACAATGTGCCGGAAAGGTTCTCTTTGAGTCCGAAGGCATGTCAGGGTATTCTCCGCCGCGCACAGAAACGCGGCAAAGAACTGCCGGAAGTGCTTCACAAAGCACTGCAACGACAGGCGCAGGTGTGAGCGAAGCTTCTGGCTTTTGCATGGAGCATAGCGCCAATAGCCGCGGGATTGGCTTTGAGACAGAACGCTCGCCAACTTTAAGGGCGGGAGTTGTTCCGGGGATAGCGATCAAAGCATATGGTATCAGCGCAGATCAGAGCAATGCTATGCTTTCAGATAACCCACACGCTGGTATCTATGAAGCTGACACCAGCAGAACACTGGATTGTAACGGCGGGAATCCCTGCTGCAATCAAGGTGGAATGGCTGTTGTAGAGCCTGTTGCATTCGCGCAAAATCAACGAGATGAAGTGCGCGAACTTGGAGGTCAGTCGGGTACCATCTCGGCCTCCCCAGGCATTCATCAGCAGACCTTTGTTGCGAAGCCCATACTGGCGAGCGGCAAACCCCAGGTAGGAACTCTTACAGCCAGAGCTGCCTCTCAGAAAGCCTTTCTTGGCAACCAAGAAGCCTTTTCGGGTGACTATTACGTGCTAGAGCTCGCATACGCGTTAGACAGGGCGTGCTTCACATCTGGCGAAAACGCCCAGTATCATATGAATGTAAGTCCTGAAAAAGCACCTACGCTTGTTGCGGAAGGTCCAAGCGCAGTTGCGGCACCCGAAGAGGATTATCTGGTTCGGAGGCTCACGCCAGGAGAATGCTGCCGTCTCCAAGGCTATCCAGATGGTTGGTGCGAAAACCTCCAGAGCGAAAATCCATCTGATGCTGAATGTGACCAGTGGCAAGCAATCTTTGAAACGTTTCGTCTGGCTATAGGCGGGAAAACAAAGCCCAAAACGAGAAAGCAGATCATCAAGTGGCTGAAAGATCCGCAATCTGACTCGGCTGAATACAAGGCATACGGAAACAGCGTGGCTGTGCCGTGTGTCTTTTTTGTTCTCGCCGGTATTGTTTGGGCAGCAGAAACGGAGTGATTCAACTTGAGAGAAATCAACCTCAATGGCTATATCGATGAGGAAGTATGGTATGGGGATGAAATTACCCCTGCACTGCTTCATGAAGCGCTATATGGCCCGGATAACCTGTTTGCGGATGACGTGCATATCCGTATGAACTCATATGGCGGAAGCTGTAATGCTGCTGTACGGATGTTCGATGATATCCGTGCCTATCCCGGTAGCGTGACAATCACTATTTCGGGTACAGCGGCATCTGCTGCAACCGTGCTATCTATGGCAGCCGACCGTCTTGAAATGACGCCGGGCAGCCTGTTCATGATCCACAATCCTTCTACCATTGCGTGGGGCAATGAAAATGATTTCTTGGAAGCCATTCAGCTTCTCAGAGCATGCAAAGAAAGCATCCTGAACTGCTACGGTGTCCGCTGCTCGCTTGCACGCGATATGGTCGCCGCTATGATGACAGCAACAACCTGGATGGATGCCACCGCTGCGCTCCAGCATGGATTTATTGATGCTGTCGCAGAAGTCGTTCCAGGTGTGACTAATGCAGAAGGCATCCATACGGTCAACCGCAAGGATGCAGAGGCGAAGGTCAAAGCATGGCTGGAACGCCACAAACCTAAGCTGTCCCGCCCTTCTACGGGCAATGATCATACATCATCTGTACCCGCTGCAAGTGAGCAGCCACTCACGCCCAATGTGGAGGATGGGACAGAAAACACCAAGCCGGATGCAGAGGCTATCAAGCCATCTGCACCGGCTTTTTCTATGCCTTCCTGTCCGGAAGGAACCCCCGTTGACCAGCTTCTGAAACGCTTGGAGCTGATCAAACCGATCCGATAAAGGAGGATACCGAAATGAGCAACGTAAGCAAGTCCCTCGAAATGCGCCAGAAGCGCGCTGAAATTTGGGACAGGGCCAAGAATTTCCTCAATGAGCATACCGATGAAAACGGCATGATGTCCGCTGAGGATACCGAGCAGTACGAGCGTATGGAAAAGGAAGTCGTCGATATGGCTGCGGTCATTGACCGTCTGGAACGCGCGGAGCAGATGGACCGCGAGATGGAGAATCTGACTGTTCCGCCCCTCGCCAGCCGTCCTCAGCAGCATGTAAGCGACGACAAGAAGGGAATTCGCAGCGAGAATTACAAGAAGCAGTTCTGGAACCACATGCGTGGCCGCTCTGGCTATGATATTCGCAATGCACTGCAGGTGGGTGAACTCTCTGAGGGCGGCTATACCGTTCCCGATGAGTTTGAGCACACGCTTGTGGAGGCACTGCAAGAAGAGAATATCATGCGCGGGCTCGTACACGTGATGACCACTGCATCCGGTGATCGCAAGATTCCGCTTGTGGTCAGCAAGGGTACTGCAAGCTGGATCGAGGAAGAAGCGCAGATTCCCGAATCTGACGATAGCTTCGGTCAGATCACGCTGTCTGCACACAAGGTTGGCTGCATGATCAAGATCAGTTCTGAGCTGCTTCACGACTCCGCCTTTGACATGGCCGCATACATCGCACATGAGTTTGGCCGTCGCGTCGGCGCTGCCGAGGAGGAAGCGATTCTTTCCGGCGATGGCAATCACAAGCCTTTTGGACTCCTGCATGATACGCAGGGCGCTCAGGTGGGTGTCACTGCTGCTGCGGCGACCGCGCTGACTGCGGACGAGCTGATTGATCTTCAGCACTCTCTCAAGAGCGGCTACCGTAGGAACGCCGTGTTCGTTATGAACGACGGCACCATTAAGCTTCTGCGCAAGCTCAAGGATGGCAACGGCAATTTCCTCTGGCAGCCCAATGTACTGTATGGACAGCCGGACATGCTGCTCAATACCCGTGTGCTGACTTCCAACTACATGCCTCTGCCCACCGCAGGCAATAAGGCCATTCTGTACGGCGATATGAGCTACTACTGGCTGGCAGATCGTGAAGGCCGCAGCCTGCAGCGCCTGAATGAGCTGTATGCCGCTACGGATCAGATCGGTTTCAAGATCACTCAGCGCCTGGATGGCCGTCTGATCCTGCCTGAAGCTGTTCAGGTACTTCAGATGAAGGCAGCGTAAGGCTGCAATTCTTATGGGCCGTCCCAAAACGGGGGCGGCTCTCCCTTTTGAGGAGGTATTCAGATGAGCGAAATGCGTACTACCAAAAACTATTTTGCCCATGGCGGCAATGAACTCGTCATTGGCGGCAAGCTCACTTTTCTTCCCGGAGCAGAAGTTGAAGGCATGCAAGGCCTCTTTGATGAGCTGCCTGCCGCAGAACAGATTGAGCAGCGCGCGCCCTTCGTTCCCGACAGTGAAGCGACGACTGTAGCAGCGCTGCGCGAGTCATTCAACGGTCTGCTGACTGCACTGAGGGCTGTTGGTATCCTTGCGGTTTCTGGACGAGAGGAGCCTGCTGCAGTTTCAGAAGCGGTCGATGATGGCTGAGGTGAAGGTCAATGATTCTGGCGGTTGAAGAGGTGAAAACCCATCTTCGTATCCAGCAGGATGAAGAAGATGGCTATATTGAAGGGCTGATTCGTCAGGCGCAGGGCGCTGCTGAAGATTTCTGTCGTGCTACGTTTGAGAGTGAGGCTCCAGAACCGGTTCGATTGGCTGTATTACTGATGGTCAGCCATTATTACGAAAACCGCGATAACCCGGACAGACAAGTGTATCTGGCGATGAAAACTGCTTTTGAAAACCTGCTCTATCCGCACCGCGACGTTGACAAGATGTTCTGAAGGAGGCGGCCTGATTGCGTGGATATAAGAATTTTGACGCGACGCCGCATCCCGGAGATCTGAAGCACTTGGTGGAGATTGGCTATACAGAGAACACCATCAATGAGAACGGTTATCCTGAACCTAAAGATGTGGTGATCTGCAAAGTGTGGGCTTCCGCCATTGATGCAGGCAACCAGAATTACCGCGCGGCAGATTCGAAAAACACTGAAGCAGTCGCCAATTTCACCATTCGCTATCGAAACGATGTAAAACCGGGTATGTGGATACGATTCCGTGATCAAAAGTGGCATATCTCTACATTGGGCGAGTACGGCTTTTCAAGAGCATACCTGGGTTTGAAGGCTTCCATCTCCGAAGGAGTGAGCGGATGAAACAGGTGCAGCTTGCTCTTAAGGATGTTGGCATTCCGGTTATGGCAGGTGTGTGGAGAGCTACGTCGCAAAATCCCAATCCGCCAGCTCAATATGCTGTGTACTCGACTACCATGACAGAAGCATCACACCACGATGATCATGTTACGGGGTTTCGCACCTATGTGTATCTCAATCTGTGGAGTGACTTCGACCCTACAGAAATGGCCAGTCGTATCCGAAAGGCGATGTATGCTGCTGGCTTCTCTATTGTAGAAGAGAGCGATAAAGGCTACAACCAGCCTGCATACGACACTGCTACCAAACAGTACACCGTGCAGTGGACATGGTGTCTGTTTGAGGATGTGGGGGTGAGCTGATTGTCCATGAAGGTAGAGGGATTGGACAAGCTGCTGACAGACATTGCTGGTATGGCATCTGCTATGGATGCAGAAAGCGCAGGGGCACCGACAGCCAAGAAGATCCTTACCGCAGCCGCTCAGCCCATTCATCACCAGATGAAGGCGAACACCACCAAGGATCCCAAAATCATATCCAGCAATCTGCATGACGCGCTCGCTGTAGGCCCGGTGAAAAAGCGAAAGACTGGAGGCCAGCGCGTCACCATTGGCGTGCATCGGAAGGACTGGGACGAAGAGGATTACTATCCTGCTTTTGTTGAGTACGGCCATGGCGGCCCGGCTCCTGCGCCTGCGCATCCGTATATTCGCCCAGCCTACGATGCAAGGCAGGATGAAGCCTATGAGATCATCCGCGATGGCTTGCGTGATGCGCTGGATCAGCAAAATAAATCCTAAAAGCGCCGAAAGGAGGCGCCTATGCAACTATACGAGCTCCGGCAGAATCAGTCTCTGCCGTTAGAAGCCAAAATCATAAAGTCCCAGCAGCGTATTAGAGAATGGTACGACTACTGGAACGGAGACGTATATGTGAGTTTCAGCGGGGGTAAAGACAGCACTGCACTATTGCATTTGGTTCGTTCCCTGTACCCTGACGTCCCGGCAGCTTTTGTCGATACCGGCTTGGAATTTCCGGCTATACGCGAATTTGTGCGTTCAACAGAAAACGTGATCTGGCTTAGACCCAAGAAACGTTTTCAGGAAATTGTTCAGGAATATGGCTATCCCGTTGTCAGTAAGGATATTGCTCGAAGCGCCTACTATGCCCGTAAGGGTAGTAGTTGGGCGCTTCATCGTTTTGAGGGCCAAAATCCTGATGGATCTCCCTCTAAATGGTATGCGTCCCGGCAGGGTAAGTGGAAGAAGCTCCTGGATGCTCCATTTAAGATCAGCGATGAATGCTGCCACTGGATGAAGGAAGAGCCGCTTAAGGAGCTTGAAAAGACACTGAAACCCTTCATCGGGATTATGGCGGATGAAAGTGACCGCAGAACAGCGGCATATCTTCATACCGGCTGCAATGCCTTCAATATCCGCAAGCCAAACTCTAAGCCCATTGGCTTTTGGCAGGAGCAGGATGTGCTCAGGTATCTCCGGGATTACAATGTGCCTTATGCCAAAAACATCTATGGTGAGATCGTTGAGCGCTCTGATGGCAGACTTGTTACTACGATGGAAAGCCGAACTGGCTGTTATGTATGTCCATTTGGGCAAAGTTGCCGGAGGGCTAAAGGAACAGAAACCAGATATCAAAGGCTGAAACGGCTCTATCCCAAACAGTATGAATACTGCATGCGTCCCTTGGAAGAGAACGGGCTCGGAATGAAGCCCGTTCTTGATTTTTTGGAAATTCCCTATGAATAACTTACAGGAGGTAAAATGCTATGGCTACGCCCGCTCCTTCTCCGACTGTATCCAGTACGGTTGGTCTGAAAAACGTGGTGCTTGCTCCGCTTGTGGAGGACACTGAGGAAACCTTGACTTATGGAGAACTCCAGCTGGTAGCCGGTGCCATTGAGGCATCTATCACGCCGGAGAATGCGGACCCTGACGTACAGTATTACGATGACATTGAAGGCGATGTACTGTACGCCGATCCTGAACTCGCCTTCAAAACGAAAATGGCTGATCTGCCTTTGATCATTCAGGAGATGATCTTTGGCAACAAGATCGACGACAACGGCGTTTTGATCCGTTCGTCTACGGACAAGCCTCCGTATTTTGCCGTGGGCTTCATGAGCGAGAAGTCCAATCACAAGTTCCGCTATGTATGGCTCTTCAAGGTGCGAGCCAAGCCTGTGACCGAGAACTACGCCACCAAGGAAGGTACTACCATCACCCGCCAGACGGGCGAGGTGGAGTGGGTTGCGATCAAGAGAACCCACGACAATCAGTATCAGGCAGTGGCCGATGAGGGTGAAAACGGCTTCACGGCTGAAAAGGGCGCTACTTTCCTGCAGTCGGTATACACGCCCGTGTTTGCTTCTACTTAAGTCGCTGTTGTCCCCCCCTAATAACATGTGCCGCACAGGCTTTTCTGTGCGGCCTTTCTATTGAAAATAACGCCTTGTGGCGATGAAGATAAAGAAAAAACTGATTCGGAGGAAAATCTCATGATTACTTGTACGCTCAACGGAAAGAAGTACTCAGTTGATTTTATTTCCGGCCGCGCATTGCGGGAAATGGAACCGGCTGCAAAGATGTATGGCCGAATTGTATCGCTTTCCAACGCAGCTGTGAAGGGTGAAACTATCCCGGAAGAGCAGCAGCTTTCCATTCCTGATGCCATGGATGAAATGATTCGCTGGTTCTGTCTTTTGTTTGGAAACCAGTTCACGCCGGATGATGTGCTGGACGGATATCCTGTGGACAGGCTCATGCATGACATCGCGCTTGCTTTGATGGCGGTACAGACGCAGACCACATCGATTCTGGATGAATTCCCTACGAAGGCAGCGCAGATGGAGAAGCAGATGGAAACGACCGTCTGACGCTGCCGGATTTCATCTATGCAACCTATAATTCGCTGCTGGAAGGTGGCTGGCGGATGCAGGAGATTGACGAGATGGATCTGCCGGGCTTTTTACGGTTACGGGCATGGCATGCGCAAAGAGAACTGAAAAAGAAAGAACCCAAGCAACGCTATATTGATGAAGTATGGCCTGGCTTACAACCAACAGGATAAAGTGAGGTGAGTTTCCATGAGCGAAACGCTCCGCGATCTTGTGGTGTCGCTGTCCCTGCAAACCGACAACTTCACAAGAAATATCAAATCCGTCAACAAGCAGATCCAGGAGGCGGAGTCCAACTTTAAACTGGCTGCTGCTGGTGTGGAGGGATTTGAGAATTCGGCCTTGGGGCTTGCCTCACAGCTTGACCTACTTCAGCGCCGTCTGACGCTTCAAAACGCTGCGGTCGGACAATATGAAAGGGCGCTGACTGCTGCGAATGATAAGCTGCAGGAGTGCTACAAGAGACAGAATGACTATGCGCAACGTCTTGTAGATGCAAAACAGGCACACGAAGCGCTGGGTAGGCAGGTTGATATTGCTCAGCAGCAGGTGGAGTCCTATTCTGCAGTTCTTGGTGATTCAGCCGCAGAAACGCTCGCTGCCAAAGCTCACCTGGATCAACTGACTGAAGAGTACGAAGCGTCTGAAAAGGCTGTTAAAAAGCTCGCTGGTCAGAATACAGCGCTTCAAAAGGCTACGCAGAATGCGGCGGACGCCGTAACAACGGCTCGAACCAATCTCAACAAAGCCCATGCTGCTGTCAAAACCACACAGGCGAGTATTGACAAATGTAATCAGTCCCTGACGCTATCCAAAACGAACTGGGCGAGCGCGGGCGATACAATCAAAGAAACCCAAACGGCTCTGACCAGTATCGGCAAACAGATGCAGCTGGCACAGAGCCGTTTTCAATTGGCGGCTGCGGGCATAAGGGACTTTGACAAAAGTGCAGAGGGACTATCTGCACGACTGGTTCTGCTGGAAAGCAAGCTGGACTTGCAGAAGCAGAGCGTGATCCAGTATGAAAAAGCGCTTGAAGCGGCCAAAGAGCAACTAAAAGCTGCACAGGATGCACATGATCCTGAGAAGATCCAGCAGGCCTCCGATGCCGTTGTTGATGCTGAAAATGCGCTTATCAAGGCACAGGCTGCGGTCAAGCAGACGAAGACGGATATTGAAGACTGCACCAAGGCGCTCAAAACGGCTCAGTCTGCATGGACGAGCACAGGAAAGAGTCTGGAATCCTTCGCTAAGAAATGCGATGCCGTTAGCCAGACCATGGTCAATGCCGGCAGAACACTTACGACCGTCATGACTACGCCAGTTTTGGCGTTGGGTGCTGCAGCAAC
>JAFWYA010000041.1 GCA_017517815.1 Clostridia bacterium
CGCCGATATAATAAGGCAGACCGCAGTTGGCGTATGAGATATATCCGGAACGCTCGAATACCACGATTTCCGCCTGTTCGTCCAGCCTGCGGATTCTTGCCGCAGCAGTCGCTCCGCCTGCCACGCCGCCCACGATCACAACCTTCATATTATCGTTCCACCTTTCCTGAATAAGCGGCAATGCCGCCGATGTTGTTCACATTCGTATAGCCCATCTGCTTAAGCATCCCGGCAGCCTGACGGCTTCGTGCGCCGGACTGGCAGTATACATACAGTGACGTATCTTTATTTTCTACTACAGTGCTTACGCTGTCAATGGTCTGCAGCGGAATATTCTTGCTTCCCGGGATATGCCCGCTCCGGTATTCCTCCGGAGTGCGAACGTCCAGCAGCACAGCCCCGGAAGTCCTTTGGAATTCCTTTACGCCCCGATTCACATCAGGCTGTTTGAAAAAGTCGAAGAAACCCATGTTCACACCTCCGTGCTTTCTTTTGTGATTCCGTTATAACCGAATGCGGATGGCATGTCTGTGATAAGATCACCCAAAAAGCCTACTCCATACCGGAAACCGTTTGGCCCGGCCAGCTATTGATGCCGCCGAATTCGATGATGTTGGTATATCCCAGCTTCACCAGCTTATCGGACGCCTGCTTGGAGCGATTGCCGCTGCGGCAATAGACCATGATCAGTTGATCTTTATCGGGCAGCTGCGGGATATCTTCCGTGCCGATGGTCTCGTTGGGAACTACTATAGCGCCCGGGATATGTCCTGCGGCGAATTCCTCATGGGTACGCACATCGAGGATGATGTAGTTTTCTTCCTTTTCCATCATCCCGACCGCTTCCTGCATGGTGATCCGGCGGTAGGTATTTGCTTCAGTGGCAGGCTTGGGTACTGCGCAGCCGGTCAGAAAAAGCGTCATCATCAGAAGTATCGGTATCATTCTTTTCATTGAAATCCCTCCTCAGGGTCATTTTGTGTTTGTTTGCCCTGATTATATCGAATTCAGTCTCGGTTTTCCGTGATGATATCACATAAAAGAGCCTGCCGGTGGATTACCGACAGGCCCTTGTCAAGGAAGTTTATACTTCCGTCTTCCACAGACCGTGGAGATTGCAGTAGGCGTATACGGCGACGGCCTTGTCATTACCAAGATTAAAGGTCACGTTGGGCTCTTCGCCGGGCTTGAGGTACTTGCGCTGACCACCGTTTTCAGTCTCGACATAGACCCATTCAATGTAGTGCTCATCGGCCATCGGATGATTGACGCTGCCGATGTTGACGTTGATTGCGCCGTCCTCAACGGTCACTGCGGGCAGGTGCTTTTCGCTGCTGGCTTCAACGGTATTGGGAACCAGCTCTTCCATCTTCTTTCCGCAGCAGACAACGGGAACGCCAGAATCATTGATCTTTTCGATGATATTACCACAGGTGCGGCAGATATAAAACTTCGTATTCATAAGGAAACCTCCTGTTCAGCTCCTGCTGATGCTTCTCAGCATACTGCTTCCGAACAAATCCCATGCCGCGCTTGCTCTTGTCAGAGATCGGCTTGAGCCGCTGGAATGTATCCAGATGTTTGAGTGCAGTTTGCTTCTTTCGAATAGCCTTGCCCACGCCATCAAGCTGGGTAAGGCTTTCTTGCTGTTTGCCAACAAATTCATTGAAATCATGCAGCGTGCTGATGCCAGCTTCCTGCATGAAGAACTGTACATCAGGTAATTCTTAATGGCTTTCATCCGTACACCTTCGCTGCGCCAGGGTTCTTCGTCTACCAAACGGACGCGCCCGGGCATATGGGCGAGAGATGCCATTGCGGAAGCCAGCAGCCGTAGTGAGTTCTGTGCGGCATCAGGTGCGAACAGCTCATTGGCGATATAGTCTCTGATCTCCCGCAGCTGCTCCTGAGCCTGTGCAGTGATTCTGACTTCGTACTCCATGCTTACTCTCCGCGAAGCAGATCCGCCATGGCAGCCTCCAACGGGACAGAATTACCCTGTTTGGCCTGCGTGAGACCACGACTCATCATGGCATTGAAGTCAGCATCGCTCATGGTGTCGCGGGTGGGAATGCCCGCGGGTACAGTCAGGGAAAAGGGCAGCCCCTTTCGCATGATGATCTGACGATAAAGGGAATTGATCACGACGGATACAGGCAGACCAAGCTGTGCCAGGATCCCTTCTGCCTGCTCCTTGATCTCCGGCTCAACGCGAGCCATAACATTGGAACTCTTTGCCATGGGATTCACTCCTTTCTTGGTTTTATTATGCGCGAATGTATTGCGAATTGCAATACATTTTGATGGGTGCGATACCGCCTTTTTCAAGGTCTATACACCACCCAATCACATCAGAAACCCGGACAAATACTACGTTTTTGAACGATTGATTCCAGCGTTCGGGACCAAAAGGTCGCAGGTTCAAATCCTGTCACCTCGACCATTGCGAGGTTCCTTATAGGATCTGAAAATCCTATAAGGGGCTTTCTTTTTTTGTAAAGAATGATACAGTTTTTCAGACAGTTGCGCTTACAGGCTCGTATGCTACACGGACCCCTTTGCGGGTTTGCATCACCACCTTGGGTGTTTCCAATGTGGGCACATCGGGAATATCCAACGTCCCTACGCAGTTGTAATAGATGGTGAGACGCTGCACCTGTACGCCGTCCAGTTTCTCAGCCTGATGAACTTCAATTCGCTGAATCAGCTCGTTTAGCATGCGTGGGGTGAGTTTTTTAGCACGGATGTACTTGCGTACGACAGCAATAAAAGCATCTGTGGTCATAGCTTGACTGCTATGCTTTTCCAGCTCAACCTTCGCTTTTTTGATCGTTTCAGCAAGCTCAGCCTGTTCCTTCTCATAGTTTGCACTCATGCGGGCATAACGCTCGTCAGAAATCTTACCCGCAACGTTATCCTCATACAGCCTTTCAAACAGCCGATCCAGTTCCTGATCCCTCTGCAAAAGTTTCGTAATCTCCTTTTCCCGGTGAGCCTTTTCCTGAAGAACAGCCTGCTGTGAATGTCCCATGACAGCCTTTACGAAGTCGCTTTCGTATCGGCTGGCAAACTTGGTCAGTCTCCGAATCTCGCTCAAAATCACCTGTTCCAGAAAATCCACACGGATATAGTGAGTAGAGGTGCAAGTCCCCTTGGTGCTGTTATAATTGGAACAGTTGAAATAGCGGATATCATGATTGCTTTGGCTGAAATGGTAGTTGAGGTTGTGTCCGCAGTCCGCACACACCAGCAGGCCGGAGAACATATTTCGTTCACCATTCGAGGTGTTCCGCTTTCTCATCTTTCCACGCTTTTCCTGAATCTTTGCCCAAGTTGATCGATCAATGATTGGATCATGGGCGTTCATGTGGATGGACATATTCTCCGGGTCATTCGGATGACGCTTTTTGTTTTTGTAAGACTTGCTGTAGGTTTTGAAATTGATGACATCACCACAGTATTCCTGACGTGACAGAATTTTGATAATCGTACCCGAAGCCCAGTGTGTGCTCACATCCTCTTTGGGTTTACCAGGACGATTGACGCCTTTGCTTACCCAGTATGCTGCCGGTGCAAGAATATGTTCCTGCTCCAGAGTTGTCGCAATCTGATCCGTGCCCATCCCTTCCAGCGTCATGGCATAAATCTTGCGCACCACGCGTGCCGCTTCCTCATCAATAATCCAGTGTTTTGGATTGGCTGGATCTTTGATATAGCCATATGGCGGAAAGCTCAGCGGTTCGCCCGATAGACCTCTAATCTTGTTGCTGAGTCTCCGTTTCTTACTAATATCGCGTGCGTACCATTCATTGAACAAATTGCGAATTGGAGCGAGCTCGTTTTCTCCTGCTTCAGTATCAATACCGTCTGAAACAGCAACCAGTCTGACATCATGCTCTGGAAAGAACTCTTCGGTCAGGCGTCCGACTTCGATGTAGTTGCGTCCGAGACGCGAGAGATCTTTGACGAATACTGCCGCAGCATGTCCCTTCTCGATTTCCTGAAGCATTTCCTGAAAACCGGGCCGATTCATGGTGACACCCGAAATACCGTCGTCGAAAAAATGGACGAGATTGGTATATCCCATCTCTTTAGCAACCTTCGTGAGAAGTTTCTTTTGGTTTGCAACACTGTAGCTGTCGCCTTCCAAATTATCATCCCGTGAGATACGTTCGTACAGAAAAGCTGTGCTTTCCCTTGTTTTTTTGCTACCTGACCGTTTCATGATTCCTCCTCTCTGACGGTCAAACAATCAGCATTTACAAAATGGTTATACCATGCTTGATCGTCGTTGTCATGGATACGGCGTTACCGCACAAATTCCGATTGCATCAGCTTGAACAAAACGCTGCCCAGAGTTTCAGGAGCCTCCTTGCGAAAAACAGGTGTGACTACAAATACTTTCCCATTTAGGTTGTATGTAGATTGCTTTTCCAGCATATGATTTTGCTTCATTACGCTGGTATCGCAATGCTCTTTTATATCATGCATGGATCATCCTCCATTTCGACGCGGCTTCCATGAGTTGCTTATCAAAAAGTGCAGCAGGCTGCAACCAGCTTTATTGCATCATAGCCCCACATGCACCGTCGTCCCCCGGACAAACGCATGCTGCAGGAACTCCCCCTCCATCAGTGGGAGGCCGTAGAAGAAGTATCATTATCCCCATGCGGCATCCTCGCGCTCCTGCGTGCCACGGCAGGGTCTGTGGTTCGCGTTGATCGCTCCGGCAATGCCATCGTCGCGCCGCACCACAAGCCGCTCCGCCGCATGGTTTCGTACCTGCTGCACCCTATGTTCATTTGTCAAGGTTCGGTCGGCATTACCCTCCAAAAAGTCAGGCAGAGAATTGGCTGATGATACTGGTCATAACGATGAGGTCGTTCCCTTCCAATGTTTCCTGAAGCCGTATCAGCAGTTCCAATTGCGCCGGACTGTACACATTCGGATTGGGCGTATACCAGTCAGGAAGCTTGATTCCGCCATGGTAGCGTCCACGAACGGTCTCAATCGGATAGATCAGGGAGAGGATTTCCACGTCGTAGTAAATGGTTCTCGGACACACGTTGTACTCTGCCGCCAGACGAGCAATCGTATCCTGACGGCGGCTGCACAATGAATGCCAGATGGCCATTCGCCGCTCGTGGGGCCTCATCCCTGTCCCTCCTTTCCTCGATTTCGATTGTATCGGCTAAATATGCAAGAACCTTGCAAAGCTCAAAAAATAATTCAAAAATTTTTGTATAGAATTAAATTTCTTGAAGGATCGGAATTAAAATTCCTATAAAATTGGAATTGCAGTGAATTCACGGAAGGAAACAGGAATTGTAGAATATGTTTGAGGTGAACTGCAATGCAGGAATATGTGCGTGTGTTAGGTGATATTGTTAAGCAGTCACGCGTTGATCTCAAACTCACTCAGTCTAAATTAGCTGAAATCATTGATTCCAATGAGCGAACGATTGCGAACATTGAGCGATATCAGGGCAATCCGAAAATGGAAGTATTATGGCCTTTGATCCGTGCGCTTGACATTGATGCCAACACCATTTTTTATCCAGAACAGGCAAAAGACACAAACGAAATGGCACGAATCCAGATGCTGCTCTCACGGTGCAGCGCAGAAGAAATAAATCTGCTTTTGCCGATTTGCGAATCAATCCTTGAAACCTTTCGATCCACTCAGTCAAAACCCGCAGTTGCTGATCCGGAATAATGAAAAAGAGCCTGCAACCTCCACATCGGAGGAATGCAGGCTCTGCGCTTTCATGCGTCTGGCTCTTTGCATATAACCATTTTCAGTTTTACCACGTTGATAACGGTTTCTTTTTTACATCGTGGACAGAATAGCGGGAAATTCAGCAGAATCGTATTTTCAAATACTTTTACCCGCGTTTTGCTGTCACAAATTGGGCAGGTGATCCAAAGAGATCGCCTTTTCACGGGAGTTCCCTCCCTTCTCGCACTGATATTTGGATTCCTCCAGTATCTTGATTCTTTGGAAGGCGGCCTCCCGCACGTCTGCAGCTGTATCATATTCGGCAATCTGTTTCAATACTTCCAGATCGCTAAGCTCCCTGACTAGTCTGCGGCGTACCAGCGGCGCAGGATCACAAAGGGCATAATGACGCAGCAAATCAGGATCGCCGATACGCAGAACGGCCGCACGCCGCACCTCAGCACATCTGGCTTGACAAACCACCTGCCGGAGCTGTGATTCATCCATGTCACGAATGGCGCGCATGGCAATGACGGGATCAAGGCTGTACCACATATCATCCCCTCCTCTATCTTCCCAGCCGGAGCTTGTGATATTCCGTTTCCCAAGGCGAGTGGTGAAATGCATCTTCATGCCAGTTTTTAACCCGTGAAAGATTGCCTTCAATGCGTACAGTCCGAAGTGCCGGGCATTTCCCGAAAGCAGCTTCTTCCACTTCCTTCACAGCGGCAGGAATCATTACTTCCGCAAGGTGTTCACACGCTTCAAAAGCCGCATTGTCGATGATCCTGAGCCCAGCAGGCAAATGAATGCTGGTCAGATTTTTGCACATTTCAAATGCCCATGGATCAATTTCCTCCAGTCCATCCGGCAGTGTAACCTCTTGCAAATTCTCACAGCAAGTAAAGGCGCGCATACCGAGATAAGTCACATTTTCCGGAAGATGTATGGTTCTTATACTTACGCAGCTTTCAAATGCGTGGTGCCCGATCTCCTGTACGCTCTGTGGAAACTCAATGGCGGAAAGAGCGCGGCAGTCGCAGAAGGCCCATGGACCAATGGTTTTCACGGTCTGCGGCAGCTTTATGACCGACAGATGATGACACATGGTAAAAAGCTCACTTGGTATGCTCTGCAGCGATTCGGGCAGGATCACAGTTTGCAAGTTTTCGCATTTCCCAAACGCACAGTCGCCAATGACGGTCACATCATTGGGGATCGTGACGGAAATCAGTATTTGATTCCCGCAAAAAGCATTTTTGCCGATAGCTGTAACACCAGATGGAATCGTTACATAGGGTTCGGTTCCCGCATATCTCAGCAGCACGTTGTTTTCAATGACAAACCCCTGATTCATGGCGTTCTCCTTTCCTGTTTCTGAACAAACCTGTCAGATTGCAGCTGCCACAGCTGCGTTTCCGTGTGTACGTTACATTCTTGTTCCTTTGGACATCTCCTTGAGGGATCACACTGCGACAGAAACTTCCATTGCAGAGCGTGTGGGCCGAAGGGCAGCTCTTCCGGTTCTTCACGGCCGCTACACGGGGGAACTTGATCCGTCCACAGAATCCAAAACCGAAGCACTTGGGCCTGATATTCCACAATGATGCCGTGTTCCGCGCCGCTGACGGTATCAGCAAAACCGCAGCGTCCCGAAAAAGTTCCGTCAGGCCAGCGGCAAGCAATGGCCATGCAGATCTTCTGAAAGAGGTTTGTTCCGATGTCTGTTTCTCGGGCGGCATATTCTCCCGAATACATGGGCGTTTCCCCGTCCACATACAGCACATTGCCTTCATGAACCAGATCAGTGTTCCAGTTGGAATGCAAATCAGCGTTTCTTTTCAACGACTGAATGGCGGCGTCAGATATGTCCCGTACAGCTTCTGCTGCGTTTCGCGCCTGTAGGGAGCTTGCGAATTTCAGATAAAAGCCTCCGCATACCATGGATGATTCCTCCGTCAGACGTTTCCGATTCGTTTCAGCTTTTCAAGGGCATTCATCATTTCGGCAGAGGCCGTCACACGCGCTTCCAGCGCCCGGGACTGCATGGGGATCTCTTTAGCACGGGCAAGGTGCAGCGCGCAGGCTGCCAGACAGTTGATGGATACCTGCAAATCGTTCCGGCTCATAGTCCCAAGCCACAGGTGACGAAGCGTCCTGCGCAGCTCTTTTGCAAACGGTTCGTGCCGATGGAGGTGAATGCCGATCTGCAAAGCCGTTCGTACCGCTGCCTTTTCGGTCAGGCACAGGGTATTCAGGCGAAAGCATTCTTTCACTATCATCACATCCTCTGATCAAAACAACTCCAGTCCAAGCTTTTCAAACAATGGATTCAGCAGCCATACGCACAGTGCCTTTATCAGCACGCCTATTCCTTCCAAACCGAAAAGGAGCAGAACAACCAATTCCAAATCAAAGGATGCTGCCTGCGGCATACCGCCCCGGAAGGAATCAGGCCGGATGATGTGTAGCCAAACAGAGACCACGCACAGAAGGAGCACCGCTCCTTTAACGGTGCAAAAGCGGATGGACCATCCCCGACTTTCGCCCAGTTCCCATGTGACGCGCAGGGAAACGAACGCATAGACCAACAGACCAGCCATCAGTCCCCACAGTCCTGCCATAGCATATGCACCGACCGGTACAACTGCCAGCAGGAGAACCGCCATCAGAATCAGCGCCATCCATCCAACCAATAGCAGCATCTTCTTCATGGGACAATCCTCCTCCCACCATTAGAAAACGGTTAAAACATCTTTTCCAGCTTATTCAGCGCGCTGACCATCACCACTGCTACTACGGCACGGGCCTTGAGTTCGGTGGAAAGCGCATTGGCCCCGCTGGTATCGGCGATTGCTTCAGCGGACGCCTTCAAGCATGCCATCACAGCAGCCAGATCCTGCACAGTGAGTGCGCCGCGTTTGAAGTGGCGAAGCGCCTTTTGAAGAACCGGCTTCATGGCGTCCCCTCGGTTGATCGCAATACCGATCTCTACCGCCTTGATCACAGCCGCCTTTTCAGCAGCATTGAGCACATTCATCTTGTAGGGTTTCTTTTCAAACAATGCCATCGTCTTCTCCGCCAGTATGAAAACCGGCTCTCCTTTCGCTTTCATGCTTGCATTCTATCAGCAAAAGGAGAGCCGTTTTTTGAAATAAGTTGCAGTTTTATTCTTTGAGCAATTCTTCCATTTCCGCGCCAGTCAGCTTGTTTTTCTTCATCAGCGCATCCACCATGCGGTCGATGCGGGGCTTGTTTGCACGGATGATGTCAATGGTCGTTTGCAATTCCTCCCGCAGGATTTCGTTCACGCGCCTGCGAACCGCGGGATCGCTCTGGGCGGTGCGGCTGTCAACGGCTGCAAGGCCGAAAGCGTCGTCCATGCCGTAGGAGCAAAGCATGGCCGTAGCCACCCGCGTGGCCTGTTCCAGATCGCCGCTTGCGCCGGTTGAAACACCTGCCTCTTCTCCATAGTAGGCAATCTCCGCAGCTCTGCCGCCAAGGCTGGTGCGGATGCGGCTGATCAGCTCCGCTTTGGTGGACAGCGGCCCCATATCCTTTGCGGAATGCTCCATGTAGCCGCCATGTCCGCCGCGTGCGACGATAGTGAGATAGCTGGGCGTATTGCCACCGAGATAGCACAGGAAGGCGTGACCACTTTCATGCCGTGCCACGCGCTCCAGATATTCATAGCCCCAATCCTTCTTTTCACCATGGCGGGTGATTTCGTAGGCTTCATCCAGCACCGTATCATCCAGAGGTTTCAGTGCCTTCATCGCCATACGATTGGCCAGTTCCATCACAGATGCCAGATTGGCCGGGCTCATGCCCATGGAACGGGAGGCAAGACGGCGAACCATCTCGTCCGTTACACTGTGCACCTTGATCTTATTCAGATGCATGCGCAGGAACTGTTCGCGCTCGGCTTCGTTGGGCAGATCCACCAGAATCTTTCGGTCAAAGCGTCTTGCCAGCGCCGCGTCGATCACGCCCATGCCGCCCTGACCTTCCTCAATGTCGAAGTTGGTGGCGGCCAGCACGAATACCGGGCGCTTGGGATCGACGGAAAACCCGTCCATCTCGGTCAGAAGGGCATTAAGTGCCATTTCCTCGCCGTGCGCATTGTTCGCACCGCCGCGCTTGCGGCCCACAGCATCGATCTCATCAATGAACAGAATGGCCGGAGCATAGCGTCGCGCCTTTTTGAACAGTTCGCGCACGCTCTCCGGGCCGCTGCCTTGATACTTGGTCACAAAGGCGCTGGCAACAGCCGGGATAAAAGCCACGTCGCTTTCGCCTGCCATGGCCTTGGCCAGCATCGTCTTGCCCGTGCCGGGAGGGCCGTAGAGCAGAACTCCCTTGGGCGGCTTGAGCCCCTGCGCAGAAAACTTTTTTGGTTTTTTCAGATAGTCGATAAAGAAGCGCAGCTCTTCCTTGGCGTCTGCCGCACCGCTCACATCCCCAAAGCGGATGTTGGGCTTCTGCACATCATCCAGCACGCTGCCTGCATCATCGGCGGCAGCCGCGCGCTTGATGGTGAAATCGCGCAGACGGATGGTGATGGTGCTCTCATCGGCGCTCAGCTTCGGTGCAGTTTCAAAGGAGAGCACCTTCCGCTCGGAGGCCATCCGCGCCGCCACGCCCTGCATGTACAGCTCGCGGCAGATAGCAGAAAGCTGATCCTCCAGCACACTGAAATCCTCTTCCGGCTGAGTGAGCTTGCCCCTCGCTCCTGCGCGCACAAAGCTCATTTCCAGTTCCGGGTCGATGGTGAAGGCGGCAGTTTCCAGCAGATACACGGGTGTCTCCGGCAGTCTTTCGCGCAAGGATCGGAACAGACGGTTGCCGTCGTGGATCACGCCTGCGGCCATGGGCGAAAAATCAAACGCGCCCATGCTGGGCAAAGCCTGATCAAATCCCTCATAGATCGTGGCGTTGTCCAGTGCCCAGGCGTCCTCCGCACTCTTTTCCGCAATGTCCAGAAGTACCAGCCGGATGTCCTTTTCTCCGGCAATTTTCAGCGCTTCCTCCACGCTTTGTGTGTCGTGGATGACATAGCCGTTCAGCCGTTCGCGGCAAAGGTTTGCAAAGACCGGCCTGCCATAGAGGAGAATTTCCGGTTTTTCCTGGGAGAAGAACAACGGCTGCACCGTTTTCGGCAGATCGTCTGTCTCCACGGTGAAATGTATCTGCTTGATGCCATCCAGCGCTTTGGCGAAACTGTCCTCGCCCCACAGCCTGCATACCTTGAACAGCTCGTTTTTGAAAAACAGCTCCGTTTGGGCGCGAAGGGTACGTGCATCCGCCGCGCCGCCCTCCTGAAACAAGAGCGCTGTGGACAACAGCGCGTCCGCGCTCACATGGATGCCATACTGCTTTTCAAAAAGAGCGCAGAAACGGTCAAATTCCTTGCAGCTGATCTTTTCCAGATGGTGTGCTTCCAGATGGTTGAACAAAAGCGGCCAGCCGGTCGCCATGCGGCTGGTGATGGCGGCAGGAAAGAATGCTTGTCCAGTCTGCGGATTTTTTTCGGTTTCCAGCGCGTTAATGAGCGTTTTGCGCGGAACGCCCGCCGCGTTCTGTCTGGCGTCTCCTTCATAGAGGCTGCGCCCTGCGTTGGAGGTGAAAATGATGATGGTATCGCGGAAGCTGATCTCCTCATCCAGATAGCGGTCATGCAGCCTGCCTGCGTCCAGTATCTGCAAAAACAGATGGATGGTGTTCAGGTGGGCTTTTTCAATTTCGTCAAAGAGCAAGATGCTGTGCGGATTCTGCTTCACAAAGTCGGTCAGCGTTCCGGCCTTGGCCCCTGAATAGCTCTTCTCAAAACCCACCAATCCCATATAGGACTGATGATCGGAAAAGCTGGACATGTCAAAGCGCTTGTAGGGGATATCCAGCGCCTCCGCCGCCTGCTCCGCAAGGAACGTCTTGCCCACACCCGGAGGGCCTGTGAACACGAAGATGGCACGCGGACGCTTGCGTTTTTCATCGCTGGCGGCCAGCACCTCGGCGGCGAACATGCCCTCTGCAAAGGCATGCACCACATGATCCTGCCCCTGTACGGCGGACAAAAGCTGCGCCCGCATACGGCGGATGCGGCTGGTGAGGGCAGGCAGGAAAGCAAGGCTCATTTCATCCGTCTTTTCGCCTGTGGCCGCTTCTTCCTTTTGAACAACGGGCTTTTCTTCCTTCTTTTTGATGGGACAGATCTGCAATATCATGTCCGTGGGATTTTCCAGTATGGCAAGCAGCAGATCATGGGCAGAGATAGCCTCGCTTTTGCGCTCTGCCGCAAACTGTGCTGCCTTCCCAAAGCATTTTGCAAGGGCGTCCGCCGAGGACAGCGTATTCTGGCGCACGGCATACCGCAGCAGCCCCCTTGTGCGGGAGGTGTCGATGCCATGTTTTTCAAAGGCTGTACGGATGCTTTTGATCTCATCATCCACCGCTTTCAGGCTGTAAGATGAGGAAGAACTGACAAAATCCTTTGCCTGCACTTCCGCAAGCTTTAGAAGGCCGAGGAACAAAAACTCCACCGTTGCGTCCTCCTGATGGGCTGCCTTGGCTTCCGCCTGAGCCCGCAGCAGGACAAATTGCATGGCTTTGGTAAATTCGGGCATGGGTTTTCCTCCTCGCTATAAAATCATTTCAGATGATAGTCCCAATCGAGCCAGTTGCAGACGATTTCCACATGAGCCGTTACATAGGCAAACAGAGCTATTTTCCTGTGCAGAATGGTGTATATTTCCATATTCCCATTCTGATCCGTTGTCAGGAAAACATTTTCCTTCAACCAAAACGCTCAAATGATTCTCCGATCCTGCCGGATGTGGATTTCTCCCACGGTTTTCTCCGCAAGATTGTATAGGTAGACATGGAAGCATTAGCTACTTCTCCAGTTCCCACTCCAGTTCATATACACTCACACCAACATCGGTCAGAACGGCTATCCGGAGCATATCTGCGCTGAAGGTGCATGTTTTTGCACCAGGAACATCGATGCGCAGGGGCTGCGGCGCTTCTTCCTTCAAAAAATCCGCCACGCGGTACAGCAGGATTCCCGTCTCATCTGTTCGGGTAAGCCATGTTCCGTTCTGCACGTAATACTTTCCTTTTCCAAGTGCAAACGACTTCAAATAGCTGCCATCGGATAAGGAATAGAGCACCAGCGTGTTTTGAAAAGCCTGAACATCCTTAGCATTTTTGGAAGAGGTATCCCGTGCTTTTCCGGATAGTAAGCCACATATTCCGTGTTTACTATCTGCAAACGAAGAGACCCAGACCTTTCTGAGGATATTTCCGATGGATGTCGGCGTTTTAAAGGGAACTGTCTTTCCATCGGGGAGAGTTACTCCGCTTATATCAACGATCCTCCCGTCGGGAAGACATACAGGGAGGTTGAGCCAACTTGGCGACAGCTTGGTTTTGGAGACTTCAAAGCTTTGACTGTCTATCGTCAAAAAACTATGTTTCCAGAAGCCACTGCAGTGTGCAAGAAAACGGGAGCCGCCTACGGTTGCATACAGCGAGGATGAGACACTACTGGCACCCGGATGTTTCGTCAAGAGAACGGTTTTTTCCAATTTTCCATCCGGGAGAGACATAACATCCATCAACAGATCTTCCTTTCCCTTAAATCCGAGGCGGTAAATGTATACCGCTTTGCTGCCGATGAACCTTCCGTCATCAGGCCGTGTTTTGACAAAGGAGATCGGAGAGGCGCTATCGACAGGCCAGATATAGTTGGCGCGAAAACTCCCATCCATCAGAAATGCACCGTCGTCGGAAAGGTAAAAGGAAGTCATTTTGTCAAAACTCTTCAAAAACCGGAAGCCTCTGAGCTGTTGCAGCTCCTGATTTGACGCAATGGCACGATAGATCCTTACGCAGTCCGGGGCAAACCGTTTTCCTTCCAGACTCCTTGCGCTTTCCAACGCATTGACGGCCTCCGACATTTTCCCTGCCGCAAGGAACGCTTTCGCCTGTGATATGGCCATTTCAAACTGTTCATCAATTTGAAGCTGCAAACCTGTATCCCGAAAGCGGCTGAGTTCCAGCGCGGCTTCCGTACAGGGCGTTGGGAAGGATACCAGAACGAGTCTGTTGTTGAAGACACGTGTTGTCAGATTCCGATAGGTGGTATAAACGCCAATAGCACGGTTTCCGTCAGGGTCCACTGTGAAAAAGGGACGTACAGCAGAATAGCCTGCTTTCATACTGCAGGCACAGATCCTGCGGTTTATATCCCACAGTCTTACGATTCCATTATCATGTCCGGTAACAGCAAGCCCACCGTCACGGGAAAAACAGATGGAATGCGTATCATTATCGATAGGATAAATCATGACCGGCGTTCCAATGGAATCAAACGCCATAAGGTGTTTGTCATATGCCGCAAAAAGCAAATCGTCCCGGGAAAACGCCATCGCCTCCGGATGCTCCCCGACACTTCTTTTCCAAAGGACAGCACCGTTCTCTGTATCCAGCACATGGAGAAACTTCCAGCCATCCGGTCCTTCAGACCAGGCAAGCCGCCTGCCGTCACGGCTCAGATTGAGATTCAGACAGGAATACTCTCCCTTGTAAATCAGCGTCTTTGTCGCAGGCTCCACCGTACAGAACCAGATAGCCTTATCCAACCCCATATAGTATTCATTTCTGGTCAGGCCGGAGCACACGGAGGTTACATTTCCAGATTGGTACACCTGCTTTGAATTTCCGTCCGCCAGAGAGTAGAAGGCTATGCCCGAAGAGTTCTTCCCGAAGAATCCGCTTTCATCCTCGCAGGGCTTGAGGGATGTTTCAAATGGAGCGTCAAGCCCGAAGGAGAACCGGATCCTGCCGTCCGGTCCCACATTTGCAACCTGCTGAGGTGTATTCCTATTTTTGCCGATCAGGCAGGTGATGCCGCTCTTTTCAAAGGTCTGGCACATACAACCCCAGATATCGTAAAACAGCACTTCTTCAGATAATACATGTTCGGGCTGCGCCGCTGTCAGAACAGAGAAAACAGCTTCGTCATCCTCCGCGGGGATTCCCCGCAGTGCTGCAAGTTTGCGGCCCAGTTTGATACGCGCCTCTGGATCAGGAAGTGCAGAAACTGCATTCAGTGCCGCTAAGTCGTCAGTTCTGCCCTCCTGCCATTCATTGACGGCATAGTTGAATACTGCCTCAGGACAGGCAGAGTTTTGCTCCAGCGCTTTCTTCCAGAGTTCTCGCGCCTCTGCCTTTTCGCCGAGGTCCAAAAAGCTGAGCGCCCGGTTGTTCAGGCTCTCCGCGGAATCTGCTGCGGCACTGGATGCAGGACGGGCGTAGTTCCTGCCGAAGCTTTCTCGGTAAATACCCTGGAGCGTCTCCTCCACAATGCCAAAGTCATGGGGTCTGTTTTCAGGCTCCGATGCAAGGCACTTTGCCAGCAGCTCTTTGAGCTTTTGGGGCATGGGGATGCGCGCCTGCTCAAAATATTCCCGGCAGTTGAGGCCAGCCATGGGGCCGGTATCGTAGCTCGCGCCTGCCCAGGGCTTGCAGCCCAGATACATCTCCAGCACGCTGACCGCCCAGGAATAAATGTCCGTCCGGCGCGTGAGGGTTTTGCCGTCCATCTGCTCCATGGAGCAGTAATGGGGCGAGCGCGCGCCGGAAGCGCTCACGATGGTACCGCCATCAGGTACTTCCACCTCCAGCACCGTCAGCTGTGCGCGGGCATTGGCGATGCCAAAGTCGGAAACCTTGGCGTCCCAACCAGAGGTAAGCATGAGGTTGTCGGGTTTTACATCCTGATGGATGAGTCCCTGTTCATGCGCATAATGCAGACCGCGCGCAAACTGGATGGCAATATCCAGCAAGCGTTTGTGCTGTTCGGCTTCGCTGCCCTGATAAAGGCTTTCATCGGCAATGCGGTCGCCGAGGCTGCCGTTTTCCATCCACTCCGAAAAGATGCTGGGCGTGCCGCCAATATCACGCACATAGTAGCAGGACACGATATTGGGATGCAGGCCCAGATCAATCCACACGCGGCATTCCTTGATGAAGCGCTCCTTGGTTTCGGGTGTAGCGAAAAAGGCGGGCTTGGGCCGTTTCATGGCAAGGTCGACATTCCAGCCGTTGTGATGCACCCGCCACACGCTGCCCATGCCGCCGTTGATGGCGCTGGATTCCACGGTGTAGGTGTCCATGAGGCTGGAGCCCTTCACGATATCGCTGTTCTGCAGGCTTTCTCCGCTGTGTTTCGCAGCCTCTGCAATGGCTGCTTCAGCAATGGAACCTTCATATACGGTTGCTCCGCTGTCCTCATATACCGTCGCGCCGTCGTTTTCGTAAACGGTGTCGTTTCCTTCATAGACGGTTTTGTCGTTGGCAGCCATTTTCTTCCCTCCTATGCAGTGATCTGGAGATAAACTGCCGCAATATTATCGCAGCCTCCGTGTGCGTTGGCGCTGTCGATCAGTCGCTGGCAAATCCGATCCGGACTTCGACTGGAACGCATGATGCGTGCAAGTTCCCGTTCCTCCGTCATGCCATACAGGCCATCAGAGCACAGCAGAATGCGATCTCCGGGATGTACCTCGCGGATGAAAACATCCGGCGTTGCAGGAGACTGCATGCCCACAAAGGCCGTCAATCGGGAGCTGGCGGGATGACCCTTGGCTTCTTCCTTGGTCATCATGCCGTTTTTCACCAGCATTCCAGCCAGATTCTGATCTTCGGTGACCTGCAAAGGCTTCTTTTTGTAACGGGGCAGCAGATAGGCTCGGCTGTCGCCCAGATTGATAAAGACGGCTTGATTCCCCAGCAACCAAACGCCGCAGAAGGTTGCGCCGTAAACAAAGCGCCCTTCGGTATTGCCGGCTTCATAGAGCCTGTCGCTCATCTGCTGAACCAGCGCGGAAAGGGACTGCGCAGCCTTCCCTGCGTCGCGTTCTTCCTCATACTCGTTCATGCAGATGGGCATCAGCTCCGGCAGGGAGGTGCGCACATATTCGGATGCGAGCTTTCCTCCGCTCAGACCGCCCATGCCGTCCGACACGGCAAAAAAACCCATGTCCGGGCAGAAAACCGCTTCGTCCATGTTGGTCTTACGAAGCCTGCCGATGTCCGTCATCCACGCTGAACGGAAACGGTAGTCAAACAGAGGGTACTTCATCAGAGAATTCCTTTCATGTCTGCTTTCAGCGACGCCGGAAGCGCAGCCACCAGATCGCGCCTAAAGGCGGCGGCGCTCTTGTAGCCGATCTCCGGCACTTCCACAAGCGCCTTGTCGATCACAGCGGCAATCGCAGGAGGAATGGAGGAATCGCGCTGACGGATGGGAACAGGCCGCTCCTGCACCAGCGTGAGCAGGATGTTTTTGCCCGGTTTAAAGTTGCGCGGGAACACGCCGGTAAGCATGTGATAGTAGCTGGCCGCAGCCGCCCACACGTCCACCTCCGGCTTGGAAAAACGGAAATCCTTGGCCTGCTGGATGGGCATGAACTGCGGCGTACCCATGGCGGAGCCTTCCTTGGTCATTTTGGTCATGCCAGCCGCCTGAAACGCCTTGGCCATGCCGAAATCGGCCACCATGGCAATGGGGCGGTCACCGTCGTTGGACAGGAAGATGTTGCCCGGTTTCAAATCACGATGCACAACACCAGCGAAGTTCATTTCCTTCACGCCGCCGAAGAGGCCGCCCTTCACCTCGGCGGTCACAGCGGCATTGTGCACATAATCCAAACCGCTGAGCACCTGAAGGATAATCCATGTGGCAAGATTCAAAGAAAGCTTGCCGCCCTTTTGGGCCATCAGGCTGTCCGCGCTGCCGCCCTCGCACAGATCCATCAGGATATAGAAAACGCCGTTGGCACAGCCGGACTGATAGGTGCGCAGTACGTTTTTGTGCCGGAGCATCTCTGCCATTTTGGCTTCGCGCAGAAACATCTTTTTGGAATGATCGTCCGCTGCCACCTGCGGAAGCATGGTTTTGAGGGCGTAGTATTTGCCGGTTTTGGTTTCGCGTACCTTCCACACCTCGCCCATGCCTCCGCGTCCCAGCCGCTTGACCTTCTCATAGCCCTGCACGGGAGAAGGGCCTGCCGGGGTTTCGTCCCTCTTCCCGGCAAGCATGGCTTCCAGCAGCGCTTTGAGCACCACTTCGGCTTCCTCGCGCTTGTTCATGCAGCTTTCGCAAAGCGTCTGGTCGTCAGACTTCGGGGTGAAGGCCTTGCCGCACTGTGCGCACTTCTTCTCTCTGGCTTTCTTTGCTTCCAGCAGCGCCTTCAGCTTTTCTGCTTCCTTGCGCTCCTGTTCTGCCTTTTCTTTAGCCAGACGCTCCTGCTCAGCTTTGCGCTTCTTTTCTTCCTCTATGCGGCGCTGCTCTGCCTCGCGTTTTGCTTTTTCTTCAGCTTCCTTCTTCTGCTGTTTTTCCCTTGCAATGCGTTCTTCTTCCTGACGCTTGCGTTCGGCTTCTTCTGCCATCCTTGCAGCCTCGGCTTCGGCTCTGCGCTTTTCGATCAGTCGGTTCAGCCGTTCCTGCTCTGCCTGAAGCCAGCAGTTTTCACAGATCCGCTTTCCTTCTTTGCTGATATGCACGGCGGCTTCGCCCTCGGGAAGTGTTGCGCCATCCTCCGGGACGGAAGCAGCGGGCAGCACAGCACCGCAGAGTGCGCAGGTTTCCGGCTGCTCAATCATACAGGTCAGTTCACACTTGGAGCCAAGGCGCAGACGGTCGCCATGGTTGAGATCATAGGCTTCATGGCTGAGGTTCTGCCCCTCCTCGATGGTTTGTGTGCGCTCTCTCTGGCCGATCTTCTGATCGTTGAGGAAGGTACCGTTCAGGCTGCCGAAATCATACAACTTCACCTGCGGCGGCATAACTTCCAGCACGCAGTGATACCGCGATACCGTGTTTTCCGGGCATACGATGCCGCAGTCCTCCTGGCGGCCAATATACACGCGGTTGGGTTCCGTGTATTCATAGGCTGCTCCGGCAGCGACGCCTTTTGTCACTTCAATGCGAACCTTTCCTGCCATGATTCTTCCTCCTTCAGTTTTCCTCGACGGGCCGTTCCAGCAATTCGATCATGCTTCTGGTTTCGCTGGAGGGCAGCACGCCCTCGTCCGCGAAATACATGAGCACATCGTGCACATAATCCATCACGCCGCGGTCGCTGTAACTGGTGTAATGTTCTTCAAAGCAGAGCTCCATTTCGGTGCGGCTGCTCTGATCATAGTAGCGCATCATTTTTTCAGCGCATGTAAGGCGCGTTTGATAATCTGCAAGCAGCGGCATGAAAGAAGGATCTTTTGCCGTTTCCAGCCGTTTCACAACCCTGACGAGATTCTCATATTCAAAGCCCGGATAACGCTCATGCGCCATACGCACTGCGCACAATATGGCCATATCCGTCTTGGAAGCCGGGTCACTCAGGCAGCGCAGACGCGCAAGCTCCAGCATGGTATCCATCTCTTCCTCAGTCATGTTGCTGTAGAGGCCGAAGGCAATCAGCTTGTCCCTGAGGTAGCGCGTGGCGACAGCCTTGCCGCCCTGAATAGGATAAAGCAGATTCTTGAGGGTGACGGGAAGTTCGCCGCTGACAGACATTTCATGGATGGTGCTGTCGCCGATATAGAGCTGGATAAACTGCACCAGCCGCTGATCCGGCAGGCTGGTTTTGGCATCAGCGGTAAAATGTTTCTCGTTTGCAGCAAACCATCCGCTCATCTGCCCCTGCTGTGCTGCCTCATACAGCTGCAGGCTCATCGCAGCGGTTTCCAGCAGCGTGGACTGTGCGCTTGGCGAATACTCGGAAAGACCCAAGCGGCTGATCAGTTCCCGGTACATGGATACGGCATCCTCCTGCCCCTTGCAGTTGAGAAGCAGCAGCTTAGCGGCGCTGTCCAGCGGGTTCTTGGCGTACAGACGAGGATAGCCGTTGCGGTAGAGAAAGGCATCAAGCTCCGGCGCATCCATGGCAAGCGCCATTCCCAGTTCTTTCATGCGTTCCTTGCCGTTGGGACGCGCCTTGCCCTGCCGCCACTTATCCACCATGGTATGGCTCACCAGGCAGCGCGCTCCCAACGCCACAGAGGACAGATGCATTTCATCCATGCGGCTCTGCACATCCTGCGAAAAGCTGTAGGCAGCATGTCCGCAGATGGCTTCGCGCATTTCCTGCAGGTCGTCCAAAAGAAGATGGCGGATGGTCATGGTGGTTCACCTCGCTGATCGGTTGATGAAGTCAGACTACGGGCACAAAAGGCTGATCGGAGAAAGGCACGAATCCGGTAGTTATCAGCACCCAGCGGACGATGCACAGGAGCACCAGACCGACGATCAGCAGTCCCACAAGCCGCGCCCAGCCGGGGCGGGTGTAGCCTCCCACGAAGATATTGACGACGGCAACAATCCATAGCAGACCTTCCACGCCGACCAGCAGATAGTACAACAGCCATTGAACGAACAGAGAGGGCCACGCGACTGCCTGAAGGATGGAAATATCCGGCCATAGGATGCTGGGAATGGATAGAGCGATCACGCCAAGCAAAACGACGGCAATGATCCAGATGGTTTTCTTCATCATGGCTTCCTCCTTATGGCATCAGCGTATTGAGGTATTTCGCCACCTCGTGTCCTGCAACATTCATGGTGTAAGTATAGCGGACATCCATCTTTTCCAGCTTATCCTGCTCGGCGTACACGCGCTGACGGGAAACCAGTGCCCAGTCCTCCAACCGGATGATGGAGACGTCCACATACTCCGTGTAGGCTACTCCCGCGCGCATGCCGCCCTGCGTGTTGACCGCCGTGCCGATCCTCTCCGAACCTTCGAAACAGGAAACGATCACATTGACCTCCTTGGGGCTGCGGGCCTTGCCAGAAAAAAGATTGGAAGCGGGAACCTGGAACTTGTTTTCGTTAAGCAGCACATAGTGGGGATCATTCGGCAGAGAAACGCCGGACTGGGTATAGCCACCCTTCACAAAGGGGCGCAAAGTACGCTCATATTGCTGGTTGCGCCACAGAATGCATGCCGTAAAAAACAGCAGGATCAGCAGGTATGCGGCAACAATCTTCAGAATGATGCGTTTGCGTTTTTTCATATGAACCCGCCTTTCTGCGATAGGATGCTATGAGTGTAGCGCATGAAAAGAAAACGATTTTTGAATAAAGTTGCAGGGGGAGAATCGAGATGTATGCCTAAACACTTCGACTGCCGTTATCAACGAGAAAAGGAATCCTCTACCGTATCAAAAGTATCGAAGATATCGATCCCTGTGTGGTATAGACGCAGCGCATACACCTGAACTTCCGTGGTTACTTCTTGATCTCTACCAGTGTCGCCTCAGCGATTTCTACATTGCCTTCAAATTCGTTGTACTTGCCACCGAAAATCACGATGGTATCCCCCTCGGCGATTCCCGCTTCCTCAAAGGCCTTATGTTCGTCATCCACCATTATGCCGAAAATGTGAACCTCTGCGCCGGAACTGTCGGTGACAAGTGCCCATACGGGATTTTCAATGGCCACTATGGTGACGGTCATGGTGGCATACGCCTCCGACCCAGCGTTGTCAAGCCATTCCTGAATAGTTACGGAATCTTTCTCCGTACTCGGTGTTGCAGCTGCCGAACAAGCGGTCACGGAAAAAGCGAAAATCATCAGCATCACAAACACAAAACATTTTTTCATCATTTGATATTCCTCCGTTCAGTTGATGTTGTGATCAAAGAATACACTACGGAGGTGCTGCTGTTTTTCATGAAAGTTGCAGGAGCTTTCGGGCTTCCTCCACGAGCCGTTCGTCAAAAGTGGTATCCTCGATCATAGTGCGGCAGGTCTGCCTGATTTGCTCATCCGTGACACCTTCAGCCTGCCCGCATTCAAACGTACAATGGCTGTAAGCATCACAGGGCTCGTAGAAACTTTGGCCAGTCAGCCTTGCAAAAGCAAACCAGCGGTGCGGACCATGAACGGCGGCGCGCATGAGAAGCGGCACATCGTTCTCACGCCGGGCCAGCTTTTCCTGCAGGAAGTACAGCGCCCGTTCCTCGCCTGCCTCCGGATAGCAGCCATCCGGCAGCGCAAGGATCGCAGCATGACGGATGGAACCGCTGCACGTTCTGGCGATGTACTCCAGAAAAACGGTGTCATTTTGCGCAACGGCCTGCTGCAAAAACAGATGAGGTTCTTCCCGGAAAAGGCTGCGTTCCTCCGTGGAAACAGGCATCGAAGGATCGGGCTTGAAAATTCTGTGGGAAGCAGTTTCACGCAAGGAGGCATCATCTGCAAGCTTGGCAATACGGCACAGCAGCTCCTGCTCCTGTAAACCAAGCACAGCCATGCGGCGGATGGAGTGCTCTTCCTTCACAGACATGGCGATAGCATACAGCGCGTCATTATCCTCACGGCGAAGTCTGCGCAGCGCTTCTTTCTTTTCAGTGGCCGAGAGCTTTGCAAACCAGCGCTGAAGACCTTTCATGCGTGCGAGAGGAGACATGGTATTCACACCTTTCCTTGACTTGACGAAAGCATTATAAGTTGCAGATCTTGTAAGATTTTCGGAAAAAGTTGCACGTGCAGGAGGACGTGAATAGATCGAGCAAGTATATCCAGATACGAATTACAGTTCAAGTGTAAACAACAATGCGATTCCAGTTTCTATATCCTATGATACACTGATTGACTTTTTATGGCAATGTTGTGAAGCAGTTTACTTTTGCATAAATTTTGCATTATGGATTGAAAACAGGATGAGAAACAATACTGGCAAGCAATGTCTGTGGGTACCCACACACGATTAGCTTGTTGGGGGAAGTCTCCCCCAATCCCCTGTTGATCGCATGATAAATCATGCGGCTGCGCACCTTTCGGCGCTTATGTTCACAAAAATATGAATAAGAATCAATCACGCAATGAAAAGTACTTGAGAGCACGTACCCGCTATATGTTCGAAAAGATTCAACAGAATAATACAAAGCCAGATTTCACTTTTTTATTGATCCAGTTTCTTGGTTATATAAAAAATGCATGCTATAATCTATACATTCATAAGAGCTTGTGAGGTGAAATACTACGAAATTTGATGCATTAACAATTAAGAATTTCAGAAATTTTGAGAATACAACAATATACATGTGTTATTTGTGGAGACAGCTATATCGGGGACATTGTGCCTCCTTACGCCGTTATTTTCCGCGGGAAAGGGTATAAATCTAAAAAAGCGTGGAGAAAGAGCTCTGGAAATATTTGATCTGAAACAAGGTGGGCAGTCTGCCCACCTTTGGGTAAAATGGAAATGCTATTATGGGCTACAGTAATGAGGTGAGAGAGCCATGCCGGACAACAACCGAATCAGCACGGACGAGTTGCTGGCGCTGCTGTTCAAGGAGCGAAACCTGGAGCACTTTCTCCAGAGAAACGAATCTGCGTACCTGACGGCCTCCTTCAGCGACTACCTGAACCAGTGGTGCAGGCAGCACCTGGATGTGCCGGAGCAAGTCATCCGGCGGGCGAACCTGGAAAAGTCCTACGGCCACCAGCTTTTCAGCGGCAAGCGCAACCCGTCGAGGGATACGGTTTTGCAGCTGGCCTTCGCCATGGAAGCCGATCTGCCCCAAGCGCAGGAAATGCTGCGGATCGCCCGCAGGAGCCCGCTGTATCCCCGCATCAAGCGCGACGCGGCGATCATCTACTGCCTTCACAACCACATATCCCTGCTGGACACGCAGATCATCCTGCAGGACCTGAAATTGCCGCTGCTGGGAGGGCGAGAAAAGTGAAAGAATTGAAGCGCATCGTGGCGGACATGGAATCCGTGTTCGCGCAGAGCAGCTATCCCCAGGATTTCCTGGCGGCCTATGACCAGATGGAATGCCTGGCGAGCCATAAGGGCAGGGAGACCTTCCTGGTGCAGCGCAAGTCAGACGGCGAGATGGCCATCGCTACCTGCTATGACCGCGCCGCCTTTCCGCTGCGCCCGGACATCCAGCTGCTGCAGGACCTGAACCATCCCGGCCTGCCGCATTACTACGAGGAGTACCGGAACGAACAGATGCTGTGCGTCGTGCGGGAATACATCGAGGGCGAGCCGCTGAGCGCCTACGCCCGGGACCGCCAGCTGTCCATAGAGGATATCGCGTCCATGGCAAGGAGGCTCTGCGACATCCTGCAGGTGCTGCACACCCATGAGCCGCCCGTGGTCCACCGGGACATCAAGCCGGAGAACATCATCGTGAAGCCCGACGGCGACATCGTGCTGATCGATTTCGACATTGCCCGCACCGTGAAGGCGGAAAGCGGCACGGACACGGTTTTCTTCGGCACCAAGGGCTACGCGCCGCCGGAGCAGTACGGCTTCGGCCAGACGGACGGCCGGACGGACATCTACGCCTTCGGCGTGCTGCTGCGCTGGCTGGTCACGGGCAGCGACCGGGAGAACGGGAACATTTCCACCGACCCGGACCTGCAGCATATCATCGACCGCTGCACGGCCTTCGCGCCCCAGCAGCGCTTCTCGGACGTCGGCGAGGTCCGGCGGGCGCTGGAGAGCGTCGGCAGGCGCAAGCGGCGCTTTGATCCCAGGGCCGCCGTTGCGCTGGCGCTGGCGGCGATCCTGATGCTGTGCGCGGGTTTCGCGGTGGGCCGCTGGACCGACTGGCTGCGGCCCGTGGAAAGGATATCCTTCCAGGAGCCGCTGATCGAAAAGGCCGCGCGGCTGTGGATCGGCAAGGAGCAAGGAGCGCTGACCGAGGAGGACCTTGCCCGGGTCACGCATCTGTACATCTTCGGCGACCAGGCCTTCGGCGAAGCCGACCCGTACCACCAGTGTGACGTGGGCAGCAGTGTCGGAGGACCCATCCGCACGCTGGACGACCTGCAATTGCTTAAAAACCTGGAGGAGGTGCACATCGCCCACCAGGGCTATGTGGACGCGACGGGCATCGCGGGTATGCTGAAGCTGCATACCTTGGATCTGAGGCACATGTACCTCTCCGGCGTCGCCGCCATCGCGGACGCGCCCGGGCTCAAGCACGCGTTCCTGCCCTGCAACGGCCTCTCCGACGTGACGGCGCTTCAAAAGTGCCCGTGGCTGGAGACGCTGGACATCGGCCTGAACGACATCGCGTCCCTCAACCAGGTGGGCAGCTATCCCAACGTGACAAGCTTGGGCTTCATGTGGCTGGAGATGGACAACGTGGACGACATCGCCCAGCGGTTTCCAAAGGTGAAGGCTGTGACGCTTCAGCACACGAGCATCAGAGATCTCTCCGGCCTGAAGGCGCTCCCCAACCTGAAGGCCGTCTGGGTGCTGAACGAGCAGGCCGACGCGGTGCGCGCACTGTTTGAGGGCACGGACGTGCAGGTGAACGTCACCGAAAACTGAATACCATCGAATCCCTTTACAAGGTGGGCAGAC
>JAFWYA010000042.1 GCA_017517815.1 Clostridia bacterium
TAAGAACTTGTTTTACTATCGACATCTTCTCTTCTTTGCTTCGTATGGTGTATTTCCTTGCCATATTTCCACCTCCATCTCTCATTATAGCGCAAAAAGAAGGCAGGCACTTTCGTGTCTACCTTCTTTTTATCACTTCAGATTTTTAGTCCGCTGCTTTCTTTTTGAATTCAACTCTTTGCACAATGCCGATGATCTTGCCCGACAAAAGCACCGTCAGAAGCGAATAGGCAATGCGCCTGACCGGAATGTAGGTAAGCGACAGGCCCAGCACCGTCAGGTCGCTGATGAGATAAATGTTTTCGATCTTGGTTTTGAACAGATGCGCAAGGCTCATGGCCAGCGCGTCGTCTCCGCAGCTTGCGCCGCCCGCACGCACGCACAGCCCCGCGCCTATGCCGATGAACACCGCACCCAGCAGCGCTGCCAGCAGGGGCGTTTCATACAGCTGCGGCCACAGAGGCGGAAACTGTTCCATGACCCTGTAGGCCAGCGAATAGCTGGCTGTTGCCACTGCTGAATAATACAGAAACGTTTTGCCAAGCATCTTCCAGCCGATGGCGTAGCAGATGACGTTGAACACAAAGCTGGACACAGCCGGCGAAATATCAAACCAGTGCTGCAGCAGCAGCGTCGCGCCCAGCACGCCGCCCTCCGTCACGCCGGAAACGGCATGCACATTGTAAATGCCAAACGCCTGAAACACGCTGCTGAAAATGGCGATCATCGTCGCGCGAAGGGTGATGCCCTTCCACATGGGTATACGCGTCCTTTCCAAAGGGTAATGATTGCATTTTAGCACATTTGTGCACAGAAGAAAAGCGCCGGCGTTCTGCCGGCGCTTTGGTTGTGATTAACCGTTGTAGACGCTTTCGTCCAGCTTGCCTTCGCTCTTGGCAACAGCCATGGCGGCAGCGGAGTCGCCCACGCAGTTGAGGCTGGTGACCAGCATTTCGATGGGGCGGTTGATGGCCAGGATGAGGGTGTAGCCCATCATGGCAGCCTCGCCGGTGAAGCCCATGCCGCTGAGAATGGTGAACAGGATCACAGCGCCCGCACCGGGGGCGGCAGGGGTGCCGATGCTGGCGATCAGGGCCAGCACCATGATCAGCACCAGGTTGCCCACGGTCACTTCATAGCCGCCCACGCCGGCCAGGAACAGGGTGGCGATCACCTGCATGATGGCGGTACCGTCCATGTTGACGGTCATGCCCAGGGGCAGCACAAAGGAAGCGATCTGGTTGTCAACGCCCAGCTCCTTGGTGTTGGTTTCCACGTTGAGGGGCAGGGTGGCCGCGCTGGAACTGGTGGAGAAGCCAAACACGATGACCTTGAAGATCTTCTTGATGTAGGTGATAGGGTTGAGCTTGGTGGTCACAGCCACGATGATGGGGTAACCAATGAACAGGTACACCAGCAGCAGCACGACCGTCAGCACCACATAAGCGGCAGCAGGACGCAGGTAGTTGATGCCGTAGGTGGCGAACGTGCGGCTCAGCAGCATGAAGACCGCCACAGGGCCAAACTTGTCAACCACAAAGTTGAGGAAGGTAACGATGATGTCGCTGACTTCCTGGCACAGGTTGTGCAGGTTGCTTTCCTTGCCCTTGCCCAGCTTGTTGAGGCCCAGACCCACCACGATGGCAATGAAGATGACGCTCAGCACGCCGGTGTTGACGTGGAAGGCAGCGCCGATATTGGAAGGGATGATGTTCAGGATGACGTTGAGGGGGTTGGAGCCGGTGGAGCCGGCAGAAGCGCTCAGGCCTTCCAGCACGGTGTTGAACATGCCGGCGCCATAGCAGATGAGGCCGACGGTACCGGCCAGCACCAGAGCAATCACGCTGGTGCACAGGAACCAGCCCAGGGTCTTGAGGGATACACGGCCCAGCGCGGAAGCATCGCTGATGGTGGCGATCGCCAGCACGATGGAGGTAAACACCATCGGCACGATCACCAGCTGCAGGCTGCGCACGAACAGCTGACCGCCAATGTAGAACAGGCCGATGGCGCTTTCAGCGCCGGCGGCGGTGATATCCTGGAACAGCAGGTTGTTGATGGTCGTCCAGGCGGCGGAAGTCGCACCCAGAGACTCGCGGATGGCCATGAATACC
This sequence comes from Clostridia bacterium, assembly GCA_017517815.1. The sequence goes on from JAFWYA010000042.1 coordinate 2,115, forward strand.
AGGCCGGCGGCAATACCGGCGATCATGGCGATCAGCATTTTGACTGCCAGACGATTGCTCTTGTTTTTCATACCCAAATCATCCTCCCGTAAATTGGCCTAAATCTTCGCCATTATAGCAGAAGGCATTGGAATGTGCAACATTTTTTTACATATTTCCGCTCGTATCGACCGAAAACACACGATAAGTTTTCCTATCCTGCGCGTCGCACTCCGTGGCCACGGTGGATGCGATCTGCTGGCCATCCTCGTCAAACACGCGGTAGTAGCAATGATGGATATCCTCCACCGGCAGCCAGCGCAGCACGCCATCCTCCACGCCGATAATTTCCGCCTCGACAGGCGCGGCCTTTTCGATGTAGTCGCTGGTGAGCACATACACGCTTTCGGGCTTCAGTTCGACAGTCGCGCTGCCATCCGTCACGGGGATGACCGCTGCCGGGTCAACCAGATCGCCGAAACGGTTGTACGGCGGATTGTGGGTGTCGTACTCATACACACGCAGAGGTTTTGCCGCAGGCAGGGATACACGCAGCGTTTCCGCCTGACGGCTGCGGTTGATGATGACCGCCGACACGCTCCTGTCGCGGTTTTGCACCGCGCAGGCGCGGATGAGAGGATTGCTGCTTTCCACATGCAGGATGCGGCTGTTGCGCTTGAGGTATTTGGCGATCATGCCCACGCACCAGTAATGCTGGCGCGGGGAATGGTCGCCGTCCTCCTCCCATCTGAGCAGTCCCCATTTGTTGTAGCCGATGGTGAACCGCCCGCCGCCAAAGGGCTCATAGGCCGTCCACTTGGCGCTGTATTCATCCCGGAAGCTGGGTCCGCACATGGGATCGGGATAGTCCACAAACGTCCAGTGCGCCAGTGCAAACACGCCTGCATTCACCGCACTGGCGATCATTTCGGCGTGTTTGAGGCAGCTGTGCGCTGCACGGCCGTCGTACAGATAGGTGCTTACGTCGCGGATGGAACCGTCGTAATGGTTCAGGTTGCCGCCGGTGGTCAGGCCGTACTCGCCCAGAATGAAACGCTTTTCCTTTTTGACAGCCTTCATCACATACTCATGGCAGCGCTCGTACCAGCCCTGATAGTAATCCAGATCGTCCAGATCATCATCGTGCTCATAATAATGGCCGCAGTAATCTTTGGTGATCTGATCCATGTTTTCAATGGCCCAGTCAATGCTGGACCAGTCCATCGAAGCATCGGTGGCCAGCAGGCCGATGTGCAGCCCGCGGTTTTGGAAAGCGCGGAACAGCATTTCATGATAGCGCTTGAACAGCGGCAGATCCTTCAGCAGCTTTCCCCACGACACCTGACACAGTTCATTGGAAAAGCAGTAATAGGCCAGATGCTTCACACCGCGTTCTTTGATCAGGTATTCCAGACGGTCGGCCACGTTTTCGCAGTAGTGCTCCATTTCCTCTTCGGAAAAATGCAGCTTGCCGCGGCCCGCCGCCATGTAGATGGGCGTGTCGGTCCACTTCTGCATCTGCTCATAGCAGTCGGCAAAGTCGTCCATGGCCTCTCTGGTCCAGTCGTCATAGCCCGCAAAGCAGCGCATGAAGCCGGGGCTGAGCTCGCGGTAACACTTGCACACCAATTCGTCAAAATGGCGCTTGTCCATAAGCCGGTAGGTGCCGATCTCGCTGTTATGAAAGCCCATGCCGCCAAACACGGCAGGCCACTGGGGACGGGTGATGGTCAAGGTGTTCATGGCTTTACCTCCCTGATTTTTGCTGCCACGGCCTGCGCCAGTGTTTCCACACCATCGGGCGCAGGATGGATCCAGTCGGCGCTGATATAGCCCTCGATATCGCTGTGCACCAGCGCATGCAGGTCGTTGACAGGAATGCCCTCGCGCTGCATCAGCCGTACGGCCGCTTCATTGTAGCGGCAGATATCGGCATTCACATGCCGGGGCGGCATGTCGGTGGTAAGAAAGGCCTTCTGCGGATGGGTAGGCGTGGTGGTTGCAAAAATGATCTGCGCCCCGGTCTTTCTGAGCTGACGCAGAATGCGCTCCAGTGTACGGATATATTCATCCAGCGGCGTAAAGCAGCCGTCCTCCTCGTAGAGCACGGCGGTATCCCACAGGCCGTTGTTCCAGTGGATGATATCCGGCTTTGGAAACTGCGGCAGCCACAGCCTGAGCGAGTTGAACGTATATGCGGCAAAACGGCCGTTTTCATCCGGCGCGCTCACCTGATAATCCTCCCCCAGCAGTTCCTTTACACGTTCCTGATAAAACATGCGGATGGAATCGCCCAGCAGCAATACCTGTTTCATACATTTTTCTCCCTATGTTTCGGTAAATGTATTATAGTATAGGCTTCCATCAACATTCAAGTTTTTTCCTCACTGCCGCCATGCTGTCACAACAACTTTTCCGCTTGCCAATTTGCCCGGGGCATGATATACTTGTTTTTGTTCATCCGGCATGGAGCGGTATCGAAGCGGTCATAACGGGGCTGACTCGAAATCAAAACTCCATTGTGGAAGGCAATCAACGGGAAGTCCTTGGGATTTCAGCGAAATAGGGATTGAAGAAATCCCTCATATCTCTTCTGTACATCTCCCCGATTTCCGGAGGGTGTGAAAGGAGAGAATTTTGTGGAGACGTATCGAAGCGGTCATAACGGGGCGCACTCGAAATGCGTTGAACAGCAATGTTCCGTGGGTTCGAATCCCACCGTCTCCGCCACAAAGCCTTACAGTTCAAGGGCTGTAGGGCTTTTTTCTTATTCTTGGAGAGATATTGTGTGATCATGTTGTGGACATTCCCAGCCCTGCCAGCATGGCCTCTGCGGACGAGAGTTTGGAGTGATAATCAAGGTGCGCGTAGATGTCTGCCGTGGTGGAAAAGTCGCTGTGGCCCAATCATTCCTGGATCTGCTTCATCGGAACGCCGTTGGCAAGCAGGAGGCTCGCGCAGCTGTGATGAAGATCGTGCAGACGAATGACACGCATACCGTTCGTCTCCAGAATACGTTTGATTTGTCAAAAGTGTATTTTGTGATTAGTGGCGTTTGGGGGATATCATTGAGTTATAACAATCAGCCAAACAGAGTCCAATAAAATCGACGGTACCCAAAAAAAGCCAGCTAAGCAGTTGCAGCTGCTTAGCTGGCTTTTAAATGGATCGATCTCTTCTGCTAAAAAATCAGCGTGAATATAGCTCGGCGGATACAATTCGCGTCAATGCCATCATCACTGCGTATTGATCAAATTCATCACGATGAATACGTCCATCTGTCAAAGGCCCAATAACTCCAGCGCGTCCCTTCGCTGTTTCGCCGAAGAAATCCGTGATCAATCCGGGTTCTTCTCCGTTCAGGATACGCTTCATTACGGCGTCAGGATACTCAAACAAGGGGCTGCCGCCAATAGCATACCTGCTGCCGTCATAGATAGCGCAGATGCTCGTATCCAGATATCCAGCCTCAACGCCCTGTACGGGGAAAAGCCCAGCCTCGATGCCTACGCCATAGTCGCACAGGCCGTGCTGCTCTGCGCAGAGCTGATAGGCCTCATATGCCCGGTTTTTTGCGCCTGTTATGGTCTCTTCAAGCGTAAGGGGATTGCACGAAACCCTGCTCACCGGATCGATGCTGTTGCCCTGAACTGCTCCGCGCTGGCTTTTCGGAAGAAGCACAAACTGCAGCAGATCGCTGTCACGGAAGCACAGTTCCGGATAACGGGAAAAGGCTGAGCACACCGCTGAGATCTTCGGCTGACTGCGCGTGCCAATGGAAACGAACATGGACATTCACTCCATTCATTGCGGCGTCTTATCCGCGGCGGCATCTTTGCGGCTTTCTTTGAAAGCCCTGAGAATGATTTGCTTTGCCCGTGCCGCTTCTGCGGTACTGGCGGCTGCAAGCCCGGAAAGGGGATAAGAGATACCGAGGACTTTATATTTTTCCACACCCATCGTGTGATAGGGAAGAACGTCAAGCGCTTTCACATTGGGCAGGCTTGCGATAAACTGCCCCAGTCTGCGCAGATGATCCTCTTGATCCGTATAACCCGGCACAAGCACATGCCTGATCCAAACCGGTATCTGCTGCTGTGCCAGATAGCGCGCAAAAGCCAGAATGCCGGCATTTCCGTGCCCTGTCAGCTTTTGATGGCAGGCGCTGTCCATATGTTTGATGTCAAGCAGCACCAGATCTGTCAGCTGCAGCAGCTGCTCCAGTTTCTGGCGGCACACAGCGTCGCTGCTTTGAAAGGTGATTCCGGATGTATCAATGCAGGTATGAATGCTGCGCTCCTTCGCCAAAGCAAACAGTTCCAGCAAAAAATCCATCTGCAGCAGCGGTTCCCCGCCTGTGACGGTGAGGCCGCCCTTTGTATAAAACGCCTTGTTGCGTTCGTATTGGCGGATGATATCAAGCGCTGACATTCGGAGTCCCTGAGAGATAGCCCATGTATCGGGATTGTGGCAATACAGGCAGCGCATGGGGCATCCCTGAAGGAAAACCACCATGCGCACGCCGGGGCCATCCACCGTGCCGAAGCTCTCTATGGAGTGAATATACCCGTCCATATCTGATCCTGTTTAGATTCTGTCGTGGAAGGTACGGGAAATCACTTCATCCTGCTGCTCCTTGGTGAGCTTGATGAAGTTGACCGCATAACCGCTGACACGGATGGTCAGCTGCGGATATTTTTCTGGATGCTGCTGCGCATCCAGCAGGGTTTCCTTGCTGAAAACATTCACATTCAGGTGGTGACCGCCTTTTTTGACATAGCCGTCCAGCAGAGCCACCAGATTGTCGATCTGATTCTGAGTAGCAGCCATCGTATTTCTCCTTCCTGCTTACTGGTCGTCATCCATATCGAGGCCGTCAAAGAGCGTTGGCTCAAAGCAGGCGCCATTGCCGCAGTCCAGATCCACGTCGATATCGCCCACGAAGATCTGATCCTCTTTGCCCAAGGCTCCGGGAATGATGGAGAAGGTGTTGGAAATGCCGTCTTTAGCGTCCTTGTAGGGCAATTTAGCCACGGAAGCGAGCGATGCGATAGCGCCGTGGGTATCGCGCCGGTGCATGGGATTTGCGCCGGGAGCAAAGGGCTCGCCCTTTTTGCGCCCGTCCGGGGTGGAGCCGGTCGCCTTGCCGTATACTACGTTGGAGGTAATGGTCAAAATGGAAGTGGTCGGAACAGAATCACGGTACGTGTGATTCTTGCGGATGTGCTCCATAAAGCGATGCACAATGCCGCGGGCGATGTTGTCTACACGGTCGTCATCGTTGCCGTACTTGGGGAAATCGCCTTCTGTTTCATAGTCCACAGCCATACCCGTTTCATCGCGGATGACTCGGACCTTCGCAAATTTGATTGCGGAAAGAGAGTCAGCCACAACGGACAGGCCGGCGATGCCCGTAGCAAACCAGCGGGTCACGTTCTTGTCATGCAGCGCCATCTGCAAACGTTCATAGCAATACTTGTCGTGCATATAGTGGATGACATTGAGGGTGTTGACGTATACTTCCGCCAGCCAGCGCATCATGGCGTCAAACTTGTCCATGACTTCCTCGTAATCCAGATACTCCGAGGTGATGGGCGTAAACTTCGGCCCCACCTGCTTGTGGCTGATTTCATCTACGCCGCCGTTAATGGCATAGAGCAGGCATTTGGCCAAATTGGCGCGCGCGCCGAAGAACTGCATCTCAAGACCGATCTTCATGGAAGAAACACAGCAGGCAATGGCATAATCATCGCCGTGGGTAAAGCGCATCATATCGTCGTTTTCATACTGAATGGAGGAGGACTCAATGGAGGTCTTCGCACAGAAGCGCTTGAAATTGTCCGGCAGATGAATGGACCAGAGAACCGTCAGGTTCGGTTCGGGAGACGGGCCGAGGTTCTTGAGCGTATGCAAATAACGGTAGCTCATCTTGGTGACCAGATGGCGTCCGTCAATGGCCACGCCGCCGATGGACTCCGTAACCCATTGCGGGTCGCCGGAGAACAGCTGGTTGTATTCGGGAGTGCGGGCAAACTTCACCATGCGCAGCTTCATGATGAAGTGATCGACCATCTCCTGAATTTCACTTTCGGTATACAGGCCCTTTCTAAGATCGCGTTCAGCGTAAATATCCAGGAAGGTCGATGTGCGGCCCAGGGACATGGCGGCGCCGTTTTGCTCCTTGATTGCTCCCAGATAGCCAAAATACAGCCACTGAATAGCCTCCTTCACATCCTTGGCAGGACGGGAGATATCGTAACCGTAGCTGGCTGCCATGACCTTGAGCTCCTGCAGTGCGCGAATCTGTTCAGACAGTTCTTCGCGCTGCTGAATGACGTGATAATACATGGCGGAGCGGGTTGTTTCCTTCTGCTCCAGCTTGTCTGCAATGAGACGGTCCACGCCGTACAGAGCCACACGGCGATAGTCGCCGATGATTCGGCCGCGGCCATAGGCATCCGGCAGACCTGTGATGATATGGCTGGACCGGCAGGCGCGCATCTCCGGCGTGTAAGCGTCAAACACGCCCGCGTTGTGCGTTTTGCGGTGGATGGTGAAGAACTCGCTCATCTTCGGGTCAATTTCGTAGCCGTGATCCTTGCAGGCCTTTTCGGCAACGCGAATGCCGCCATAGGGCATAAACGCGCGCTTAAAGGGCTTGTCCGTCTGCAGACCAACGATCTTTTCTTTCGTTTGATCCAGATAGCCAGGGCCATGGGAGGTGATGGTGGAAATGACCTCGGTGTCCATGTCCAGAACACCGCCTTTGGCAATTTCCTCTTTGGTCAGCTCACCAACCTGCTGCCACAGATCAAGGGTATCCTGGGTCGGTCCTTCAAGAAAATCTTCATTTCCATCGTAAGGCGTATAGTTGTGCTGGATAAAGCTTCTGACGTTGACCTCTCTGCACCAGGTCGCCGTTTCAAAGCCATCCCATTCTTCAAACTGATAATCCATGTAATCCAGGTGATCCATTTGCTGTCTCCTTTTCCAAAATATCATAAGCAAGGGGCACGCAATATCGGTTCGCAGTGACAGGTTACATGCTGATTTGCCATGATTTATGCAAGACATTTTATTATATCATGCATCGTATATTCTCTCAACAGAAATTTGCGTTCTGAAACCAGACCGTCCATTGACAGAGCAGATCACTCAAGATATGATTGATCTGTTTATGGTGCATAAGAAAAATACTGCCCGGGAAAGAGGATTGGTTTTGCGTGGAAGGAAATAAAGAATTTTTGGGCACAGAGCCCGTAGGAAAACTTCTGTTCAGACTGTCGATACCAACGGTTGTCGCACAGCTGGTGAATATGCTGTACAATATCGTTGACCGTATTTATATCGGTCACATGCCCGGGGATGGAAGCCTGGCACTGACGGGCGTGGGCGTATGTATGCCGCTGATCATGCTGGTTTCTGCTTTTGCAGCGCTTGTCAGTTCCGGCGGAGCGCCAAGGGCGTCTATTTTCATGGGAAAGAAGGATTCCCAGTCCGCTGAAAAAACGATGGGAAACTGCTTCAGCCTTCAGGTTGTCATTTCGATGATCCTGACTGCGGTTCTTCTTCTTTGGAACAGGGAACTGCTGCTGGCCTTTGGCGCAAGCGAAAACACCATCGGCTACGCCACGGACTATATGAGCATCTACGCCATCGGCACAGTGTTCGTACAGCTTACTCTGGGCATGAATTTCTTTATTACGGCCCAGGGTTTTACGAAGGTCTCGATGATCACGGTGCTTATTGGTGCGATTGCCAATATTGTGCTTGATCCTGTTTTCATCTTTGGTTTTCACATGGGCGTTAAGGGTGCTGCGCTGGCAACCATCATTTCACAGGCCATCTCCTGTACGTGGGTAGTATTCTTCCTTTGCAGCAAAAAAACGCGTTTGCGTTTGAAGAAAGAAAACCTCGGCCTGCAGGCCAAGATCATTCTGCCCTGCGTGGCGTTGGGTACTGCCGCTTTTATTATGCAGGCGAGCGAAAGCATCATTTCTGTTTGTTTCAACTCCTCTCTCCTTCAGTATGGCGGCGATATTGCGGTTGGCACCATGACGATCATGGTAAGCGTGATGCAGTTTGCCATGCTTCCCATGCAGGGAATCGCCCAAGGCGCGCAGCCCATCTCAAGCTACAATTATGGCGCGCGAAATGCAGCCCGCGTGAAAAAAACCTTTAAACTGCTGCTAAGCTCCTGCCTGATTTATTCATTCGCGCTCTGGCTTGCCGTGATGATCTGCCCGTCTTTCTTTGTCAGCATCTTCACTCCGGACGAGGCGCTGATTCAGTTTGCTTCTCCCATGCTGCGAATCTATCTTGGCGGCATGTGCATTTTCGGCATTCAGATCGCTTGCCAGATGACCTTTACCTCGCTTGGAAAAGCAGTGAATTCGATCATCGTTGCGGTTTTCAGGAAGTTTGTTTTGCTGCTTCCGCTGATTTATATTATGCCGCAAATCATTGCCGACAAAACGCTGGGCGTGTACATGGCAGAACCCATTGCGGATGTGATTGCAGTTACGTTTACGGCGATTCTGTTTGCAGTCCAGTTCAAGAAGGCAATCAAAGAAATATCGTCGAATGCAGCGTAAATCAATGGAATAAAGGGCCTGCTGCAAAAATGATCAATTTGATTTCTGTGCAGTGCTCAAAAAAATCCGCCTTCAAGCATCGCTTGAGGGCGGATTTTTTTATGCAACTGCTTTTCGTCTGAACACAGCAGCCGCTATATGCAAAGCCGGCTGGAGAGTCTGGCAGGATGGCTGCCGCAGAAGAGGTCCTTTTTTTGAAATGGATGAGTCAGGAGCAGCCCGCCAGAAATTCTTCCGCCATGTGAACGGCCACGGCTCCGTCTGCCACAGCGGTGACCACCTGCCGCAGCAGCTTGGTTCGCACATCGCCTACGGCGTATACGCCGGGGATGCCGGTTTCAGTGGTTTCGCCTGCAACGATGTAACCGCCCTTGTCCAGCTCAATCTGATCTGCAACAAGCTCCGTGGCGGGCTTTCTGCCGACGCTGACAAACAGGCCGTCTGCTGCAACTTCCGTTTCTTCACCGGTGTGCACATCCTTCAGCCGTACGCCGGTGAGCTTGTCTCCGTGGAGAAGCTCCGTCACCACACTGTTCCAGCGGAATTCCACATTCTCTGCTTTTAGCAGGGGCTCATGGTAGATCTTTGTTGCACGGAGTGTATCCCTGCGGTGAACGATGATCACCTGTTTTGCAATGCGGCTCAGAAGCAGCGCATCCGCTGCCGCCGTATTGCCGCCGCCTACGACTACAACGGTTTTTCCTTTATAGAACATGCCGTCACAGGCCGCGCAGTAGGCCACGCCCCGTCCGACCAGTTCCTTTTCATTGGGAACGCCAAGTTCTCTGGGATTTGCGCCCGTCGCCAGCACGATGGTCTTGCCATAGAAGACTCCTTCGCTGGTTTCGACCTTCTTCGGGTTGGCCTTCAGATCCAAGCTGTGAACTTCGGCATTCTGCGTTTTAGCGCCAAAGCGTTCCGCCTGCTTCTGCATCTGATCCGCCAGTTCCCAGCCGCCGATGCCGTCCATAAAACCAGGATAGTTGTCAATCTGATGGGTCAGCGCCATCTGACCGCCTGCGGAGAGCTTTTCAATCACCAGTGTATCGAGTCCGGCTCTTGCTGCGTACAGCGCCGCTGTGTATCCGCCGGGCCCGCCGCCGATGATAAGCATATCGTAAACATGTGCGTCGACTTCCTTTTTCCGCTCGGGCAGGATGCCGGAGAGGAATGCATCGATGGCTGCTTTGGATTCGGGCGCAACGGTGGAAGCAACGGGATTGCCATCCACATACAGCCTGAGCGTCGGAATCAGTTCGACCTGCAGTTCGTTCCAGAGCCTGTCATCCTCGTCCATATCAACCTTAACGACTTCCAGTGTGCCTGCATACTGCTCAGCGATCTGTTCATAGGCCGGGTTGATCTTGCGGCAGTGCGGGCACCAGGGCGCCCAGAAATCCACCAGAAAAGTGGTTTTGTTCTCTATCATTTCCTTGAGCTTCTTCGCGTTTATGTTCATAGCGGCCATTGTGCCAGCTCCTTTCGTTTGTTCTGACTGTAGTATACCCGAAACCGTTCGTACCTTCCGTGATGAAATCACACAGAACGTGCAGGAATCATTTACTGTAAAATACCTCCTTGAGAGCCATCTGAAACAGAAATGTGATGTTGTCACGGTAGAATATCAGAAAAACGGGTATGATACAGCCATCAACCAGCAAGGAGGTTCTCAGAATGAGACTCAAGGATAAAGTAGCTATCATCACTGGCGGCAGCAGAGGGATCGGCTATGCGACCGCAGACAAGTTTCTCAAGGAAGGGGCAAAGGTTATTCTGACTGCAAGCACACAGGCGTCCGCCGACAAGGCTGTGGCTCAGTTGAAAGAAAAGCATCCCAATGCGACGGTTGCAGGTATCAGTCCCAATCTGTCCAGCCTGGACTCCGTTCGATCGGCTTTCAAAGAAGCAACATCCCAATACGGATGCGTGGACATTCTGGTCAACAACGCAGGTGTATCAGAGAGCACTTCCTTTATGGAGTACACGGAAGAAACCTATGACAAGGTGATGGATCTGAACGTCAAGGGTGTGTTTAATGCCACGCGTGCCGCAGCTGAGTGCATGACCGCCAGAGGAACCGGCGTCATCCTCTCCACATCCTCGATGGTCAGTCTTACCGGCCAGCCCAGCGGCTTTGCGTATCCGGCATCCAAGTTCGCGGTGAATGGTCTGACGGTTTCCCTTGCCCGGGAGCTGGGGCCCAAGGGCATCCGGGTCAACGCCGTCGCGCCCGGCATTACGGAGACAGACATGATGAAGGCTGTGCCCAGGGAAGTCATTGATCCCATGATCGCGCGTATCCCGCTGAAACGTCTGGGACAGCCGGAGGACATCGCAAACGCCTTTGCATTCCTCGCCTCGGACGAAGCATCTTACATCACCGGCGTTGTGCTGAGCGTGGATGGCATGGCAAGAACCTGATACGGTGACAACATCACAGAAGCAAATCAAAACATCTGGTATCATACAACAGAAAAAAGGGAGGAAAATAAGATGTCTGCTATCAATATCAATCAATCCAATTTTCAGAATGAAGTCATGAACTCCGACAAACCCGTCCTGCTGGACTTCTGGGCTCCCTGGTGCGGCCCCTGCCGCATGGTGGTTCCCATCGTTGAGGAAATTGCCCGCGAACGCGATGACATTAAGGTCGGCAAGATCAATGTGGACGAAAACCCCGAGCTGGCCGGACAGTTTGGCGTGATGAGCATTCCCACGCTGGTGGTCATGAAGAACGGTAAGATCGTCAATCAATCCATGGGCGCCAAACCCAAGAGCGCTATTCTTGCAATGCTCTAAAAAAAAGTTGTTTCACTTCTGCACGCCTGGTATATAATATAATCGTCAAAAGCAATATGACAGGAGGTTTCCCTTATGAATACAAAGTTTTATATCTGCCGTACCTGTGGTAATATCATTCAGAAGATCCATGATTCCCGCGTTCCCGTTATGTGCTGCGGAAAGCCGATGGAAGAGCTGGTTCCCAATACCGTCGAAGCCAGCAACGAGAAGCACCTGCCTGCCGTGACCGTTGAAGACGGCGTGGTCAACGTCAACGTGGGCAGCGTCAATCATCCGATGGCCGATGAGCACTACATTGAATGGGTCTATGTTGAGACTGAAAACGGCGGCCAGCGCAAGGATCTCAAGCCCGGCGACGAACCCAATGTGACCTTCAGCCTCCACAACGACAAGGCTGTTGCTGTATACGCCTACTGCAATCTCCACGGCCTGTGGAAGACGGAACTGTAATTTCAGGATTACGAAAAGTGAGCGATTGCTCTGAAACATCCAAAATTGGAAATATAGGGAGGTTTTGATGATGAAATACGTTTGCGATGTTTGTGGCTGGGAATACGACGAGGAGCAGGGCTATCCTGAGAGCGGTATCGCTCCCGGCACCAAGTGGGAGGACATCCCGGAAGATTTTGAGTGCCCGCTCTGTTCTGTCGGCAAGGATCAGTTTTCTGAAGCCTGATTGGTTTTTCAACGCTGTGCAGCCCGCTTGCTGCACGGCGTTTCTTTTTCATTTGCTTTGCCCACCGACAGGCCCTTGTGTGATATCATCACGGAAAACTGTGCTTGTTTGCGATAGAATCAGGTCAAACAAACGCAAGGAGGAATTTCAATGAAAAGAATGCTGCCCATGTTTCTGCTTTTATCCCTTACTCTCACCGGATGCGCAGCGTCCGCACCTGTTTCTGAAGCGAATACCTACCGCCAGATCACCATGTCGGAAGCGGTTAAGTTGATGGAAGAGGAAGAAAACTATATCATCCTGGATGTGCGTACCGAGCAGGAATATGCGGCAGGACATATTCCTGGCGCAATGGTTATCCCGAATGAAACGATTGGCACAGAAGAGATTTCTCAGCTGCCTGATCGGGATCAGCTGATCATGGTCTACTGCCGCAGCGGAAACCGCTCCAGGCAGGCCTCCGATAAGCTGGTTAAGCTGGGATACACCAACATTGTCGAATTCGGCGGGATCATCGACTGGCCCGGCGAGATCGTTACGGATTAAGCCAAAGCGTATCCATAAAAAACGCCCTGTACAGTTTCGATTCTGTACAGGGCGTTCATTTACTCAGCCAGTTTTCCAAGCGCATTTTCGTCAGTAATCTCTATCGTTCCGCGCGAAAGTCTCACCATACCCTCATTCTGAAAGTAGCGCAGCATGCGGGTAACCACCTCGCGTGGATTGCCCATGTGGTTGCCAATGATCTCATGGGTGATCTTCAGTTCATTCGTGCCTTCGATGGCAGCTTCCTCCAGCAGGAAGGCTGCCAGACGCTTATCAAAGCTTTTCCACATGATTTGTTCAACCAGCCACATGACGTCGGAAAACCTCGTCGCCATGACTTCATTGGTGAAATTGGACAGCGGCGCGGATTCCTCCATGACCTGCTTGTAGGTTTCAGCGGGAATGACCCACAGCTCAGTATCCTTTTCTGCTTCAATGGTTACTTCAAACTGGATGGAGCGCATCATGCAGGAAGCGGAGAACAGGCACAGATCGCGCTCAAACAGCCGATAGATGGTAATCTCCCGTCCATCCTGAGACAGGATAAACGCTCGAAGCTGACCGCTGCACACAAGGAGAAAACCGGTGCAGTCCGCATCGCCGCTATGAATTACATCGCCTTTATGTACCTTGCGGCTGAAAACACTGTCAGAAAGGATGGACTGCTGCCGGTCCGTAAGACGATTCCACACAGGAAAGTACGACGAGAACTCCATACGAATCCTCCTTGCTCTTGGCGTCCTATGTACAGTATATACACAAACCCGAAGAATGCCAATTGAAACAGGGTGATGCCTTACCTGCCTGTATGCCCAATTACGCCTGTTCCCTGAAGGTAATGGAACCGGTTTCAGCATCCATGGCATCGACAATGGCAAGGGACTCCAGCTGATAGCCCAGGTTGCGAATCACCGTTCCGCCGATCTGGAAGCCTTTTTCAATCACGATGCCAAGACCTTCAACGGTTGCTCCGGCGCTGTCTGCAATGGAAATCAAGCCCTGTAAGGCGCATCCATTTGCGAGAAAGTCATCAATAATCAGCAGATGGTCATCCGCATGCAGAAACTTTTTGGACACGATGACCTGATTTTTATTCTTGTGTGTGAACGACTCCACTTCGGCAACATACATATCGCCGTCAATGTTAATCGACTTGGATTTTTTGGCAAAAACCATCGGAACGCCAAATTCTTTAGCCACAAAGGCCGCAATACCAATGCCGGAAGCTTCAATGGTCATAACTTTGGTAACCGTCTTGTGAGCAAAGCGGCGTTTGAACTCCCGGCCGATTTCCTCCAGCAAAGCAATGTCCATCTGGTGATTCAGAAAGCTGTCAACCTTCAGCACATTGCCGGGCTTCACGACGCCATCCCTTACGATCCTTTCCTCAAGAAAGTTCATCTCAGTACACGCTCCTTACTGTAAATCATATGTTTCTGCTCAGCACCTGTTTACGTACAAGGTTTTACTTACAGAAAGCAAAGGCTTCGACTTCATCGCCGAAAAGCGAATCCGGTTGATGATGATACAAGGGATGCACTGCACCCGATTGGGAAATCAGGGTGCAGTGCATCCCTTCAAAAGTGTTTGGAGTTTGCTTCATGTCCTTCACTGTATGCCCGGCTTAGCCCCAAACGCTTCTGCGCAGCAACAGCATTGCACAGGAGCCAAGGCACAGCAGCGCCCACAGCACCGGCAATGAGGAATCGCCGGTGGACGGCGGCACAGAAATCGGAATGGGTTTCCATACGGCGATCAGGTGAATCTCTCCGGCTGCGGGCATTTCGTCGCCCACAGCGTAGATCGTATCGTCACCGTCGATCTTCCAGCCGGCAAACTGGTATCCGGCAGGCGCGGTAATGCCGCATTCAGGCAGGCGCACCGTGTTGCTGGAAGTGATCACGCTGAGCGGCGGCACAGAATCCTGACCGCCTTCACCCGCATCAAAGGTGAATACCACCTTCCAGCTGGCCTTCAGAGAAATTGGGCCGGAAACAGTCAGGCTGTCAACCAGATTGCCGTTGCTGTCCACAAAACCGGCAAAGGCGAGCATGTGAAAATCAAAGCCGATGGATTCGGGCGTCTTCACCGTATAGGTTCTGGAGCCGTCGGCATAATCCGTATAGGTATTTTCACAGCCGTCGTAGGCGCAGGAATAGGTGACGGCAAAGTGTTCCTTTGTTTCAAGGGAACGTTTGCCGGAAACCTCATCCGTTACATCCGTTGCTTCCGTATAGAGTTTGCCTTCGTTCAGCGGCTCTTCGGGGGAGGAATCCTCGCCTGCGCTGGCGCTGAGAAACTTTCCGCTGCTGCCGATCCTGACACGGAATTGATCAGTGGCGGCAGCGGCTTTACCCATCCGGCTGGCATCGCCCTCGCCGCCTGTGAGGAGAGCGTAGCCGCCCGCGGCAGTGAAGGCGCCGTTTACGCCGTTGCCGCCTGTATTTTTGGGTTCCGATATGGAGGTTGGCGAAGAAGCCGAACTGCCGGTCGCAATCAGTTGCCCGGCCTTGAGCACAGCGTTTCCATTAACGCCATGTCCTGCCAGGTTTTGAGTGGCAATATCGTCGTGAGGATTGCCTCCGGAAGCCGGGGCGCCGGTCGCGGTCAGTTGTCCGCCGTTCACTTCAGCGTTGCCGAGAACGCCATGTCCTGCCAGGTTTCGGCTGGAAATTTTCGACGTAAACTCGCCTCCGGAAGCCAGGCCGCCGGCCGCGGTCAGTTGTCCGCCGTTCACTTCAGCATCGCCGCAAACACCATGTCCTCCAGAGTTGGTGAGGTTGAAAGTACTACCCCGTTCATAAGCCTTGCCACCGGTGGCGTTCAGCTGGCCCCTATTGACCGTGGCACTGCCATGAACGCCGTCGCCGCCTTTATTGCTAGTGCGTCCCTCTGCACCCAAACCGCCTGTTGCGGTCAGTAGTCCGGAATTGACTATGGCGTTGCCAGTAATGCCGTGGCCGCCTGTATTATTAGAGTATGCGTTCGAAGACGAGCCGCCGGCCGCGGTCAGCCTGCCGTCATTGATGATAACGTTGCCGTCAATACCATGTCCCGCTGTAACACGCTCTTCATGGTATCCACTTTGGCAGCTGCCGCCAGTGACAGTAACATGGATGTTTGCCTGCAGATTAACGCTGCCAACGATGGCGGTTCCGCCCTTTCCATCTATGGCAGCGTCATTTCTCTCATAGAGGGCGTCGCCGCCGCGTACGTTCAGGCTGCCAATGCCATTGATCGTCAGCTCGCCATCTGGGGGCAATACAATGCCCCCGCCGCCATCTGCATAGGAAGAACCGCCGGTGATGGTGTTCGCAGCCGTGACATTCAGCTGCAGGGAATCCTTTGCCATCAGGGCGTCCTGACCTTCCGGGGCAGTAATGCTCACGCCATGGAGTATGAGGCTTTTGACCCCGCTTTCAATGGTGATCGAAACGTTTTCTTCAGGGCCGGAGATCGTATATTCCTCATATTCTCCGGACAGCGTAATGGTGCTGCCACTTCTAACAACGCCCTGTGACGGCTCAATCGCCGCCAGGGCATTGATAGGAAGCAGGCAAAGGATAAGCATGAGAACCGAATATCTGTTTTTCATCAGCTTACCTTTTCTGTCTTTGTAATTGGGAAAATATCCTATGGATGGTGTGTCGATCAGGAGAGCTGAGTAGAAAGTACAGCTGCCCGAAGGAGAAACGTTCTCCTGATTGTTGGGATAAGTGGGAATAAAATGGTGCTGTCACACCAGCGTCAAGGCTGATTTTACGCTTGACTTACTCCCACTCGATACAGGCAATTGCTTCTTAAACAATTTTGATTATGTTCTGTATCTCCTGGTATCCTGATTCCACTGATTGTCCATGAAGCATGGGCTATCAGATTTTCTGTTGCCAAAATGTTGCCATACTTACATTGCGGCAGCTGCGTAGGGCTTGATCGTAGTGATATCTCCATCCAGCTTTTCGATCAGTTCCCGAACCTCGATATCATTCTGCATATCCAGGAAGTAACGGTCAGATACTCCGAAAAAGCGGCCCAACCGAATGGAAGTATCAGCAGTGATCTTTCTCCTGTTATGGAGAATATCCTGAATTCTGGAAGTTGGCACATGAATACTGTGCGCAAGCTTATAGGCGGTGAGATTCATCGGAATCATGAATTCTTCCGTGAGAATTTCGCCCATCGTAGGGGTTGGAATGCGATTGCTCATGACGTTTCCTCCTTTCCAACAATTCTGTCAGTGATAATCGACAATCTCTACATCAAAGAAGTTGTTGCCTTCGATACGAAAGCAGATTCGGTACTGATCATTGATCCGAATGCTGTATTGTCCTTTCCGGTTGGCATCATGCTTTTCCAGACGGTTGACAGGCGGGACACGCAGATCCTCCAGGCATCCTGTATTATCAATCATGATCAGTTTCCTCAATGCGACTGATTGGATGTTTTGAGGGAGTTTCCGGGAAAAAGTCTGATTGTAAACCTTTTCTGTCTCCCTGTCAGCAAAGCTTCTGATCATGAAAACAGTATACACGGCATGCGTGTATACTGTCAAGGGGCTTGATGATCCTCTTGAATTTTGATTTTTTACTCTTCAATCATAGTAGGATCTTTCATAATCCGGAGCAGCGTCCATTGAGCCATCTCGATGTTTCCTTCAAACGGATTATATTTGGGATTTGCAACAACCAAGATATAGCCATCCAAATTACCGTTTTCTTCGCTCATAAACTCAACAAACGAACTTTCCTCGTTAGCGCCGGAGAACAGGTTAACCTCTCCGGTTTCATCAACCGCAAGGGCTACAACGGGATTTAGTACCTGCTTGATTTTTAGGAGCAGCATACAGTTACCGCATTCTCCCTTTGCATCCAGCCACTCCTGAAGAGTAACAAACTTTGGTTCATCCTCGGCTTGAGCGAAACATGAAAGTGAAGCGAGGACGAGGACAATGGAAAGTGCCAATGCGATGGTTTTTTTCATTGGGGTCAACTCCTTTCATTTTGCTTGCCTGCTTTTGACCATAATAACTGAAATCTACTTCCATTGCAATACTTTATTTTCCTTATCTGGCATATACATAACCGGAATCCATATCGTAGCGGATATAATCAATGGGTTTCATCGTGTTTTCCTTCGTCATATGATTGTTCAGGCGATAGTTGCCTGCTTTTCCTGTCGATCATGCTCCTTTGGGGCCTTTGCCTGGGTGAGCATTTCTTCCAGTCTCAGCGGTCCAAAGAACTTTTGCAGCCGGCGGAAACCTACGTTCTGTTCCTTCAGGATGGCGTTTTTCTTAATCAGACGGTTATTCTCATCACGAAGCCTGTTATTCTCCTGCTGCAGTTTGTCTCTTTCGCCAGATACTCTGATCAGATTATCACGGGCTTTGGTAAACTGGTTGAACAGGCTTTTGACAAGAGATTTCAGCTTCTTTAGCAGAAATTCTGGAACTGGAGTTTACAAAGATGCTGGAAGCGAATGTCCGTTTCCGCAAATGTAAACGCTGCGGCAAGTATTTCATCATGAAGGGCAACTATGATACCAACTACTGCGAAAGAGTCGCCGATGGGGAAACCCGCAACTGCCAGGAACTGGCTGCTGCAGAAAACTACAAAGCCAAAATTGCCGGTGATAAGGCAATACCCATTTACAACAAGTACTACAAACGCTACGCTGCCAGAGTGCGGGTCAAGCAGATCCGGGAAGCCGATTTCAAGAAGTGGAAGTATCAGGCCATTACCCTGCGAAATGAGTGCTCTGCCGGCAAAATTACGGTGGAAGAGTACATCCAATGGATGGAGGACTCCTTCCCGAACCGAAAACCGAAAACATAAAAAATCCCTCCTGCATGAACATAAGCGTTCATACAGGAGGGATTTCCTCTTGTGTGATGATCGTGGGATTTTTGATGACAGTATCAAAACAGTATCAAATCTGTTTTGAGATGCCGCTTTTGCCCGTGTTTACTGGAAAAAACGGAGGCTGTTCATTATTCCCACTCGATGGTTCCGATCGGCTTGGGCGTCAAATCGAGCAGCACGCGGTTGATGCCCTCCACCTCATGGGTGATACGGTCGGTGATGTGGTGCAGCAGCGCGTAGGGGATCTCCTCGATGGTGGCACTCATGGCGTCGGTGGTGTTCACGGCGCGGATGATGGCGGGCCAGCCCATGTAACGCTTGTTGTCGCGCACGCCAACGCTGGTGAAGTCGGGCACAGCGATGAAGTACTGCCATACCTTGCCGGCAAGGCCGTTCTTGTCAAACTCTTCGCGCAGAATGGCGTCGGCTTCGCGCAGGGCATGCAGGCGGTCACGAGTGATGGCGCCCAGGCAGCGTACGCCCAGACCGGGGCCGGGGAAGGGCTGACGGTAGACCATGGCATGGGGCAGGCCCAGAGCTTCGCCCACCACGCGCACTTCGTCCTTGTACAGCAGCTTCACGGGCTCGACCA
>JAFWYA010000043.1 GCA_017517815.1 Clostridia bacterium
GTGGGGGGTAAGGGGAGTTGCTTAGTAATCCTGCTACCGACAAGCGAGCCGGGAGGCCTGTCGCCGACCGGCGGTCTTAGTTCCTGCCCCAAACACATAAAAAAACCTGCGGCCCATAAAATGGGCCGCAGAGATGGGTCAAGGGACGAAGTCCCTTGTTAACCAAGCTTCGGCAGGCTGGCAGCGGCGACGGACTGGCCGACGCGGCGGCTCTTTTCGTCGGGCAGGTTGACCTGCATTTTGAGTTCGGGATATTCGGCCTTCAGCACTTCCTGAGCCATGGCAAGCACCAGGTCGCCGCCCTGACCGCTGGTCACGCGGCCCATGAGCAGCACGTGGTTGATGTCGTAGAACATGGCGTAGAAGGCCAGGGTGTAGCCCAGATACACGCCGATGGTTTCGTAGATCTGCTTGGCGCCTTCGTGGCCTTCCAGCATCTTGCCCTGCACGATCTTGAGCTTTTCAGCAGGAGACAGGCTGGGATCCAGCTCGATGCCGGCAGCGGGGGCCAGCTTGATGACGGCGTCCTGAGAGAAGTACTTCACGCCGCAGCCGATGTCGCCGGACCACTCGTCTTCCATGGCGGTGGGGGCCAGATCGCAGGGCACGAAAGCCAGCTCGTTCAGCCAGCCGGTGATGTTGCCGTTGGTGTCGACATAGCCGCCAGCCTCGCTGGTGCCCATGGCGATGCCCAGAATGCCGTCCTCGCCCAGGCTCATGGCGCCGGCCAGAGCGGTCACGTCGCCGTCGTTGCAGACAACCAGCGGCACGTCGCCGATTTCCTTGGCAGCGCGGATGTAGATGTCCTTGACGTACTTGTCGTAATCTTCCTCACCAACCTTGATGAAGAGGCTGGCGCGCATGGTGCGGTTGGCAACGTATACGCCGGCGGAGCTCACGCCGATGGCGTCCACGCGGGGCATCTTGCTGGCGGCGGTCTTCATGGCAGCCACGATGCCTTCGTAGTGGTAGTTGGGGTCGGAATTGGTCTTGGGGAACCACACGACTTCCTCGGAATAGACGGATTCGCCGTTGACAACAGCGCTGACCTTGCGGTCGCTTCCGCCGGCGTCAAAGCCGATGCGGCAGCCGTCGAGGTGGCGGCCGATGGCTTCGGCAGCTTCCTTCTTCTCGGGAGCCTCTTCGATGGTGGCGGCGTAGAGAACTTCAAACTCGTTCTCGTACACGTTGGCCATGAAGTCGTAGTCGAACTCGCGGGCGCCGCCCTTGCAATACTGGGCCTTGATTCCTTCGTATACAGTCTTGGAGCCGGCGATGGTCACGCGGAAGCCGCCGTAGACCCACAGCATGGACTTCACCATGCGCTCCACCATGCGGATATTGAGCGCATCGTCGCTGCCTTCGGGCAGAATGCGCATATCCTGAGTGGCCACCAGCTTGTCATTGCGCTCCAGCGCGATGCGAATCATGGGGCCGTTTTCCTTTTCAGCGCGGGCCGCGAAAGCGGTGAAGCTGCGGTAAATCGGTTCAAACGCCTGATCCAGGGGTGCCAGTACCTTCAAGTTTTCCATAAGCGTGCCTCCGATGTATAGAATGTATGGGGTTGTATTGCATGGAATCTCTTATGATTCATCGCTTTTTATTATATCGTATTGAACGGTGTTTGTCCATCCCCATTTTAGGGCATGACCGTCCACGCAAGCGCGATACCGGCCAGCACCATCAGTGCGCCGGCCACGGCAGAGCCGCTGATATGCAGCGTTTTGCGGGGCGCGGGCAGAGGGTCCAGCAGCGGCACGCAGGCCGGTATGGGCATGGTGGCGGAGTCGACGGCGTCGGGCTCGTCGTCCGGGTCGTCGTCGGGATCGGCTGTGTCAAAGGCCGCCAGCAGGTCGG
The DNA here is from genome assembly GCA_017517815.1 of Clostridia bacterium. The sequence goes on from JAFWYA010000043.1 coordinate 1,858, forward strand.
CGAGCTCGTCGGGGACGGCAGGCGGCTCGATGACGGGGGGCTGAATTTCCACTATCTCAGGAACAGCAGCCTCTTCAGTAACAGCAGAAACCTGCATGGCCTCCATAACCTCGTTCGCTTCAGCCACTCCGGTACCAAAGGAATCGGACGAAGTCCGCTGCACGTTCGGCATCGCCTGCATGGCCTCCATAACCTCGTTCGTTTCAGCCTCATCGGTAACAAAGGAATCGGACGAAGTCCGCGAAGTCCGAAGAAGCGCATCGCGCGGAATGGGCCGTAAAAGGGCGTCTGCCTGCGCCATGCGCTTCACCTCCTGCAAAGTCGTTGGCTTATTATACCATATTCAAAGCACGTTGGAAAGGGTGGGCAGGTAGCCGTGCTGTACGTCCAAAAGAGCAGATGCGGCCTCGTCAAGGGCCAGCAGGGCTTCGTCGGCCCAGCGCTGCTCAAGCGCAGTGGCAAGCTTCAGCAGCGCTTCGCTCACAGCCCGGGTGTGGTGATGGCTCACCATGCACTTCAGCCACCGCTCGTCGTGCTGCCATAGGGCGTGAATGTGCGCCTGCTCCAGCTGTGCCTTCGAAAAATCCTCCGTAAGCAGCAAAGCGCGCAGGTGGTTCAGCTGCGTAAGATACCGCGCGGCAGTGTCGTGCTGCAAATCGTCCAGATAAGCGCCTGCGCCAAAGGAAAGCAGCGTCAGCGTGATGATGAGGATAAGAGCGCGGCGCATTTACCACATCACCTCGTCTGGCTTCATCGCCTGCCGCCGAAGCGGCGGTTGGTCGGTAAAGGGGTGCGCGGTCAGGGTGCCGTCGGTGTCGATGTAGCACAAAAGCACCTGTTTGGGGCTGTCAAAGCCCAAAAGCTGGATCTGCCGGGTAAGCCACGCTTCGTCGCGCCCGCACAGGGGCAGATTGTTGGTTTCCACCTGCCCGTCCAGAATCAGCGTCAGGGGGATGCCCTCGTAGCCGGTGGAGATATCCAGATCGTCCGGCGTAACGGGCCGGTAGGATGAACGCGGAAAGACGCTGAGCTTGCCGCTGGTCTCCATGATGGCGGTGCCCACCTCGCTGGGGGTCAGAATGCCGCCGGTGCGCAGCTCCTCCAACAGGTCGTTGAGATTAAAGCACAGCTTTTCAAGCGCCTTGTAGTCGATCTGCCCCCGGCGGATGATCACCGTGGGCGTGCCGCTGAAAAAGGCCCGCATGCGCTGGCTTTTGAGAGACAAAAGCGTAAACAGCTGGTGCAGCGCCACCGTGGCCAGCAGCGGCGCTACGCCGCGCCATAAGGGCGTGTCCAGGCTTTCCATGGGCGATGAGGCCAGATCGGCGATCATGATGGCGATCACCAGCTCAAACGGCTGCAGCTGGCCGATCTGCCGCTTGCCCATCAGCCGCATGGAAAACACCGCAAAGCATACCAGAAACAACGTGCGGATGAGGATAGCGACCATCGGTTACGACTCCGCGTTTTCCAGCCACATTTCCAGCTCCTCCGCCGTGGAAAAGCCGATGCCGTGCTGCACCTCCTCCTGCACGGCGGCAGGAAGCGAGGCAAGCGTCAATTCCAGCTGGCGCACCAGCATGAGCGCGTCGCCGTATTTGTTTTCAAACACGCACACCGCGCCCGTGCCGTCGGCCATCACCACCAGATGGTCCGGGCAGAACAGGTCCGGCTGCTGTTCCATGGTCACGCAGTTTGCCGCAAATTCGGTAATGCGCCACTCCGGGTAGAGGGCGGCTACCTGCTCCAGATTTTTGCCGTACAGTTCCACCGGCGCGGTCAGCCGCCGGGTAACGGCATGCTCGCAGCGGGTGTAGGTAAGGGTCTGCAAAAGTTCGCCGCCTTCGGCAAGCACCACCTGCCCCACGGCGTCGGCCTCGCGGGCGCGGGGCGTTGAATCGGCCGCACGGCCGGGCATGAGCAGCACGGTCAGCGCAATGGCCAGCATCACAAAGCCGGCAGGCAGCAGCCAGCGGGTCACATTTCGGGTTTCGTTCATGGGGCGCGCTCCTTTTTGGTTGATGCCCTCAGTATGCCCCGAACGCGCGTGAAATACGCGTCAGAATTGCTTTTCACGCCTGCATCTGTTATACTTTGAATACCTGTGTATATTACTAGGAGGCGTTGGCTTTGAACCCATCGGCATGCATGAAAGCGCTGGCGCTTGCAGGACGCATTATACTGGAAAACGGCGGCGAAACCTACCGCGCCGAGGACACGGTGCTGCGCATGGCGCAGGCGCTGGGTCTTGCCGAGGCGGACGTGTTTGCCGTGCCCAGCGGATTGTTTATTTCCTTTACGGATGAGGCGGGCGAGCGCCGGGCCAGCGTCAACCGCGTGCATTTGCAGGGCACGCATCTGGAGCGCGTGGACCGCGTCAACCAGATCAGCCGCCGTTTGGCTGAAGGCGATCTATCTCCCGAAATGCTGATCGACGAGCTCAAAACCGCCGGTCGTCTGGGCGACCAGCTGGCGTGGTGGTTTGCGCCTGTGTCCGCCTGCCTGAGCGCCATGGGCTTTGCTGTGATGTTTGGCGGCGGGCTGGTGGATATCGTGATCGGCGGGCTGTGCGCAGCGCTTACGCAGCTGGTGCCGTTTTTGTTCCGCCGGGATGATTCCAGCGGCATGGCCGCCATGCTGGCGGGCGGCATTCTGTGCGCGTTTATCCCGCTTTGTTTCCACGCCCTCACCGGCCTTGGCGTGCCCGACGCCATCATCGCCAGCGCGCTGATGCCGCTGGTGCCGGGGCTGAGCATGACCAACGCCATGCAGGACATTCTGCGCGGCGATATGCTCAGCGGCGTAGCGCACTGCGCGCGCGCTTTGATGATTGCCGTGATGGTAGCCGGCGGTTCGCTGGTGGGCACGTATCTGTTTGGCGCGCTGGGCATGACGTCTCCCCAGGTGCAGCTGATCGCCGAATGGCCGCTGCCGTGGCAGACGCTGCTGATTTTCCTCAGCAGCACGCTGGCCGGCGCAGGCTTTGGCGGACTGCTTTATGCGCCGCGCAAGGCCATCCTGTGGGGCGGGCTGCTGGGCGGTGCAGGCTTTACGGCGTACTGGCTGCTTTTGCGCGCCGGCAGCGCCGAAACCGCCGCCATGTTTTTTGGCGCGCTCATCGCAGCCATCGGCGCGCAGATCAGCGCCCGCAGGCTCAAGATGATCGTCACCGTGTTTGTGACCATCGCCATCATCCCGCTGGTGCCGGGCCTTGGCCTTTACCGCGCCATGAGCGCCTTTGCACAAAGCCAGACGGCGCTGGGCGCTGCCACGGCGGTGCACGCCATGGCCATGGTGGTCATGATCGCCATGGGCATCGGCCTGGGCTCCATGCTGGCCGGCATGCCCCGGCGCAGAAAGGACGGTGCGCCCCATGCCTGAAAAACGCGCGCGTCTGAGCGCTGACATCGTGAACCTGTCCATTCTGCTCTACATCCTGTGGCTGCTGATCCCCGCAGTGCAGACCACCGGGCGCGCCATGACCGGCGCGGCATGCGTGGCGCTGTTTGCTTTGGGCGTGGTGCTGGACTGGACGTATTTCAAAGCCCACTGGGCGGATCTTTGCCTGCGCGCGCTTTGCGCGGCGGTGATGCCGCTGCTGCTGCGCCGCTTTCTTTCGCGCGGCGGCACGAACTTCGCCGGTTTTTATGTGCAGCAGGCCATGTTCTGGTTTCCGCTGATCTATGCGGGCTATGCGCGCAATCGCGGCGACAGGCGGCTGTGGCGCGGTGTAAAGTGGGCGCTGCTGTTTGCAGTCACGCTCACCGTATGCACCACCATCGGCTGGCTCATTCAGGGCATGCTGCGCGGCGGCAAGATCTACGCCTATTCCCGCTCGCTGGGCTACGGCGGCGAGGGCCGCGAAGCCTATTTGAAGGAACTGATGCTGCGCAACATCGGCGGCTACGACTTTGTGTACGCCATGGCGGCGGCGCTGCCGCTTTGCCTGATCGGCGCAGGCGTTCACACCGGCTGGAAGCGCTGGGCATTTGCGGTGCTGTGTGCGCTGCAGGTGGTGATGATCGTGCTGTCGCAGTACACCTACGCCATGCTGTTTGCTGCAGCGGTGCTGGCGGTGGAGGGTTTGGCGCTGGTCATTCGTTGTGTATCACGCGGACGCATCACACTGGGCAAATCGCTTTTGTGGGCGGTTTTGCCGTTTGCGCTGGCGGCCCTGTTCTGTCAGCCGCTCATCGCGCTGGCGGCGGCGGTTTGCCGCAGCATCGGCATGAACAACTTCGCCTTCAGCTTTGAGCAGCTGCTCACCGCCCTGCAGGGCGGCGTGACCAGCGCCGACAGCCGCATGGGCTATTATCTGACGGCCATCAGCGGCTTTGCCCAGTCGCCCGTTTGGGGCGATTTGTTTGGCGGCGCGCAGCAGCTGAGCCTGCACAGCGACATTCTGGACCTGCTGAGCGGCATGGGCGTGCTGGGCGCTGCGCTGGTCGGCGGCATGGTGTGGCTGATGGGCCGCGGGTCGCTTCGCGGCATGCGCAGCCATCCCCAGCGCGCACAGCTGTGCGTATCGGCTGCGGTGGTATTCATGACCGCGCTGCTGGGCACTGCCGTATACAGCCGCGATATCCTGACGGTGGCCATTCTGGGAGCCGCACTTGTTCTGGAGGGAGAAAAATGAAGCCGAAAACCTACAAACCCCTGGTGATCTGGTTCATCGTTTTTGTGGCGGTGATGTGCGTCATGCCGGCGCTTTTGGCCTTCCGCATTCCGGATGCACATCTGACGCTGGTCACCATCACGTGCGTGTATCTGGGCCTGCTGGCGCTGTTTCTCATCATCCACGCAGGCGGCTATGTGTACTGGATCAACGGCGGCCCCACCTATGAACAGGCCCGCGATGCAGGCGAGCAGGCGCGGCATCTGTACTCGCTGGAGCACCTGTGCCGCTTTGCGCTGGCCGGTATTCTGTGGATGATCTACATGCCCTTCAGCATCATCAACGACTGGACGGCGTGGGTCGACATTCTCGCCTTCGGCGTGATCATTCTGGGCGCGGCAAGGTCCACCATGCATATCAAATTCGCCCCGTCCAAGGAGGAACAGGCATGAAAATTTCCAAGAAAGACGCGCTGCAGTGGTTCAGCTTTTTTGCCCAGCTGCCTGAAGAGGAGGAGCTGATGCCCTTCCAGCAGGAGATCGTGCTGGACACCCTTGCGCAGATCGAAACGGCGGTGGACAAACATCACGCCGAGCTGATGGCGCAGATCCCCGGTCTCAAGACCCTGTGCGGCCGCACCTGGTATGTGGGTGACGACAGCAAATTTTCCGCCGGGTGCCGCTCCTGCCTGACAGGCACGGGGCTTAGCGCCATCCGCAAAACCAACAAATGCAACTTAAACTGCCGCTTCTGCTACGACTTTGGGCAGATGGACTGCCAGCCGCCCATCGGCGAGGGCATGTGGGAGATCGGCGGCACGAAGTTCCGCGAAGAGGACATCGAGCTGCTCTTGTCCATCCACAAAAAGCCCACGGGCATTTCGTATGTGTACCTCGAGCCCTTCATGGAGATCGAAAAGTACTACGGCATCATCCGCAAGTTCCATGAGGCGGGCATTCACCAGCACATGTACACCAACGGCACCCTGGCCACCGAGGAAAACCTGAAGGCCCTGGCCGAGGCGGGGCTGGACGAGCTGCGCTTCAACCTGGGTGCATCAAACTGCGCCGACAAGGTGATCGACGCCATCGGCATTGCAAAGAAGTATTTCCGCTATGTGGGCATCGAAACGCCCATGACGCCTGAGTTCTACGAAGCCTTCTTCCAGAAAAAGGACAAGATCCTTTCTACCGGCGTGGACTTCATCAACTGTGCCGAGCTGCACTTAAACCCCAATAACATCGACAATTACTGGGGCGAAAACATGTACATCTGCCGCCACGGCTATATCTCCCCCATCTTCAGCCGCAACCTCACCCTGCAGTTTATGAAGACCGCCGCGGAAGAAAAATGGCCCATGCTGGTGCATGACTGCTCCAACCACACCAAGTTTGCGCGCGACATGAACCTGCGCGCCAAGGAGGGCGGCTGGTTTGGCTCCAGCGCCTACGCCTGCGAATTCCCCCAGACGCCGTACGAGGCCTTCCTGCCGGTGCTGGAGGATGAAAACTTCACCTTTGTGGAAGAAGAAGAAACCAACTACGGGGAGATGTTCTGATGGAATACCGCGTACTGGGCCGCACGGGCCTTGAAGTAAGCATCATCGGCATGGGTTGCGAGGGCATGGTGGAAAAAAGCCCCGAGGTCATCCGCGGCTATGTGGACGAGATGGAACGCCTGGGCGTGAACCTCATCGACCTCTATTCGCCCGACCCGCAGCTGCGCGACGGTCTGGGCCGGGCCATGGAAGGCCGCCGCGACAAATTCGTGCTGCAAACCCATCTGTGCTCCATCTGGAAGGATGGGCAGTACAAACGCACTCGCGACATCGACGAAGTGCGCGAGGGCTTTATGGAGCAGCTGCGTCTGCTTCGCACCGATCATGCTGAGATCGGCATGATCCACTATGTGGACTCCCTTGCCGACTGGGCCGTCATCGAAAACGGCCCGGTGCTCAAACAGGCTGTGGAATGGAAGGAAACGGGCCTCATCCGCTCCATAGGCCTCAGCAGCCACAATCCGCAGGTGGCGCTCAAAGCCATCGAAACCGGGCTGATCGACGTGCTGATGTTCAGCGTGAACCCCTGCTACGACCTGCAGCCCGCCAGCGAGGACGTGGAGGAACTGTGGGCCGAAAAGAACTATGCCGCCCATCTGCTCAACATGGACCCCGACCGGCAGCGGCTGTATGAAACCTGCGAGCGCATGGGCGTGGCCATCACCGTGATGAAGGCCTTTGGCGGCGGCGACCTGATGAAGGCCGACATTTCCCCCGCAGGCAAAGCGCTTACGCTGGAGCAGTGCATTCAGTACGCGCTGGACCGCCCGGGCGTGGCCAGCATTCTGTGCGGCGCGCGCACGCTGGACGAGCTGCGTCAGGACGCTGATTTTGTGAACAGCACCCCCGAAGCGCGCGACTATGCCGCGGCGCTGGCCTCCTTCCCCAAAATCAGCTGGGAGGGCCACTGCATGTACTGCGGCCACTGCGCGCCCTGCCCCCGCCAGATCAGCGTGGCGGACGTCACCAAGTTTTTAAACCTGACCATCGCACAGGGCATGGTGCCCGAGACCGTGCGCGAGCACTATGCGCTGCTGCCTCACAAGGCGGGCGAATGCATCCAGTGCGGCGCATGCGAAGCGCGCTGCCCGTTCCATGTATCCATCCGCCAGAACATGAAGCGCGCGGCTGAGGTGTTTGGCTGCTGATAAACCGGCATGCGCCGGCGGCACATCGAGCCGAGTCCATCCCACGATCCAAACCTGACTTTTCCGCAGCAAAAAAGCCTGACTTTATGTCAGGCTCTTTTGTTTTTACGGTGCATATACCATGTTCTCCACACCAGCACGCCCAGCATCAGCACCCATGCGATGCCCTCGGCAATGGCGATGGTGCGCCCGGCCAGCATGGGCCTGAGCATATACGACAGCGCGATGCGCACGCCCAGCATGCCCGCGCCGATCAGGCTGCAGCAGGTCACGTCGCCCACGCCCTCCAGCACACTTCTGAGCACAATGCCCGCGCCAAACAGCGCATAGAACACCGACAGATCGCGGAAGAACTGCCGCCCGATGGCCAGCGCCTCGCCGCCCACGCCAAAGATGGCGATGAACTGCGCGCCCAGCACAAACATGATCACCGACAGCGTGCCGGTGACGGCCAGCATCAGCCAGTGACCGGTGACAAAGCAGCTGCGCAGGCGCTTGCCGTCGCCCGCACCCTTGGCGCGCGCCGCCATGCTGGAAACCGCCGCGCCAAGGTTAAAGATGGGCAGCAGCATCATACTATCCACGCGGTAAGCGGTGGTGATGGCCAACACCGTTACCGAGCCGAAGCTGTTCATAAAGTTCTGCAGCACCAGATTGCCCAGCGACGTCACGCTGTTTTGCAGCGCAGGCGGAATGCTGAAGCGCAGGCCCTGGAGGAAGGTTTCGCGGTCAAATGTTCCGCCGCGCAGGAAGTCGTACTGCCTGCGCGCATACCAGACGATGAACACCGTCATGGCGATCTGTGCGATCACCGTGGCCGCAGCGGCGCCCGTCACGCCCCAGCCGAGCACGGCGATGAACAGCACATCCAGCACGATATTGCTCACAGACGACAACAGCACCGCATAAAACGCCGCCTTGCTGTTGCCCACAGCACGCAGAAACGCCGCGTACAGGTTATACACCGCCAGAAACGGCACGCCCACAAAGATGATGTGCAGGTAATCCGTCGCATCGGTCAGGATATCCGCCGGGGTGTCCAGCAGCCTGAGGATCGGCCCGGCAAACAGGAATGCAGCCGCCGAAAGCGCCGTGAACGCCAGCGCCGTCACCCGCAGAAAGCAGCCCAGCAGCCGCTTGACAGCGGCGGTATCGCGCCTTCCGAAATGCTGGCCCGCCAGAATGGACAGGCCCAGCGTGAAGCCCATGGCCATGTTGATCAGCAAAAAGGACACCGACTGTGTGGCGCCGATGGCTGCCAGCAGCAGCTCGCCCTCGACATGGCCCACGATAAATGCATCCGCCCAGCTGTAAAGCTGCTGCAGAATGCCGCTTAAAATGAGCGGCAGACTAAAGGCGATCATCTCGCCGGCGGTGGATCTTTGCCTGTTCATACATACCTCCTGTGCACGGCATGTGCACTGCCCATGGTACCATGTCTGCGCTCGGTATGCAACAAAAAAGCTCCGCTTTACAGCGGAGCTTTTTGATTGACTTTGCTTACTTCATGGCGGCCTTGGACATGCCGGTCATGATGTACTTCTGCAGGATGAGGAACAGGGCGATGATGGGCACGATGGCCATCACGGCGCCGGCCATGATTTCGTTGTAGTTGGATACTTCCATGCCGGCGAAGGTGTTCTTCAGCTGCTGCACGCCAACGGCGATGGTGCGGCTGGCTTCGGTCTTGGTGACCATCTTGGGCCAGAAGTAGCTGTTCCAGCCGTTGATGAAGGAAATGATGGACACCGTGATCAGCGTGGGCTTGCACATGGGGCACAGCACGTGGAAGATGGTGCCGAAGCGGCCCATGCCGTCCACCTTGCCAGCCTCGATGTAGCTGTTGTCAACCGCCATGAAATTCTGGCGCAGCATGAACACGAAGTAGGCGCTGACCAGGTTGGGGATGATGATGCCCAGATAGGTATCGATCATATTCATGCGGGCGATGAACACATAGATGGGCACGAAGGTGACCTGAATGGGTACCATCAGCGCGCCCAGCACCAGCATGAACATGAACTCGCGGCCCTTGAACTCGCCCTTGGCAAAGCCGTAGGCGGCCATCACGCCGATGGTCAGCTCGCCCAGCATCATAAACACGGTGGTCACCAGCGTGTTCACCAGGTACCTGACAAACGGCGCGCGGTTGAGCACTTCGGGATAGTTCTGCCAGATGAACTGCTGAGGCCACAGCGTAGGCACGGTAGCCAGCAGCTCGTCGGATGTTTTGAACGAGGAGATGATCATCCAGTAGATGGGGAACAGCATCAGCAGCACCACAAAGATGGCAGCCGCATACTGCGCCGTGGTGCGGTAGATCCTGTGCGCCTTCTGCAGGCTTTCGTCAGCACGCACGATGGGCGATACAAAGCGCATGTACACCAGGCACACCACAGATGCAGCAGCCAGAATGGCGGCGATCAGGAAGAACGTACTGTAGGAATCCGCAATGAGGTTAAGATCTTTGTTGAAGTTGTACTCAATAAAGTCGGGCAGCAGGCGCGCCTCTTCCAGCGTGGATGCGCCGCCGCCGGCCAGCGCGATATGCTTGCTGAGGGTGGCGTTGTAGGTAACCACGCCAAAAACGCCCAGCGCAGCCATAATCACAGCGGCGATGACCAGCAGCACCACGATGTCAAAGAAGCCGCTTTGACGCATAGTGAGCAGGCTGCCCCTGCGCCAGGGCTGTTCCTGGATGCGCTTGATGCCGTCGCTCCACATGATGGGTGCGGCGATCACCAGCAGCACCGCGCCGATGATGGCCAGCACGTTGCGCACGGATGCGGCAGCGCCGAAAGGCACAGCCAGGAAAGCAGCGATCAGCAGGACGCTTGCACTCAGCACCAGAGCGATACCGATTTTCTTCTGATTGGTAAGCATATGACCGCCTCCTTCCTTAAGAATCGTAGTTGACGCTCTTGTTGGAGTACTTCATGGTGGCTGCGGTGCAAACCAGCAGCAGCACGAAGAACACCAGCGAGACAGCCGCGCCGCGTGCGGTGCGGAAGTCCTTGAACGTCAGGTTGTAGATCCACTGCACCATTACGTTGGTGGCCTTGCCGGGGCCACCGCCCGTCATGACGTCCACGCTCTGGAACACCTTCATACTGGCGATGAACGTTGTTACAAACAGGAACAGCGTGGTAGGCGCCAGCAGCGGAACGGTGATGAAACGGAACTGGTGTACACCGTCGGCGCCGTCGATGGAGGCAGCCTCGTAATAGTCCTTGGGAATGCCCTGCATGGCAGACAGGTAGATCATCATGGCATAGCCCACAACGCGCCAGGCGGTCAAAATCAGAATGCCGGCGAGGGCTGTTTTTTCATCAATCAGCCAGCGCGGGCCCTGAATGCCGAAGCGGCTCAGAGCAAAGTTGAGGATACCGTCGTTCTGCGCACCGGCGCCGCCGGCCATAGGCGCGTACAGAATCCACATAAACACCACTGCACTGGTGGAAACGGCAATGTATTTGGGCATGAATACGATGGCGCGGAAAGCGTTGAACGTGCGGGTCATGCGGTTGAACAGAAGCGCCAGCAGCATGCCGCCCACAACGGTGATCATCACTTCCCAGAAGGTGTACAGGCCGGTGACCTTCAGGCTTTCCCAGAAGTAATTGGCGCCGGACTGGTTGAACAGCCAGTTGTAGTTGCCCCAGCCGATGAACTCCTGCATGCCGGTGGTCAGGATGCCCATGTCCGTAAAGGAAATGCGCACCAGGTCGATCAGCGGATAGTACACAAACATCAGGAAGAAGATGATGACCGGTTCCACGAAGAACAGGTCCTTCATGTGCTCCCAGCGCTGGATGAGCATCATGATGCCGTTGAATGTCAGCATCACGCCGATCAGCAGCAGAACGATGGCAATGTTCATGATAACGCTGAGGGGCGCAATGGGAATGTCTCCCTTGGTGGACAGGTAGAAGGTACCTGCCTCGGGGATGGCAAAGGTCAGCGCGGCGGGGCCTGCACTGCCGGCCGGGGCCATGGCTTCAGCCACTTCAGCACCGTTCTTGGTGTTGTACAGCACAAGACGGCGTTCCTGATCGGCCATGGAAGAATGCGCCCACACGGTAAGCGTGCCGGGGCCGTCCGTCGTCAGCTTCAGGCTGCGATACTTGCTGGAGCCTGCGCCGCGCAGCTTGACGCTCTGCGTAAACTCCATGCCGTTATCCAGCTTAACGCTATTTTCCTCAGCTACGACCAGATTGGGATAATCCTTCGTACCGGGGAACTGAAGGCCTTCGCCCTTGAGGGACTTCTTGTTTTCTTCGATCTTGAATTCCTGCGCATTGATATAGCCGGTCTCCGTGCCTGCGGCATACTCGGCATAGAACACACGCACGCCGCTTTCGTCGCCGTTGAGATCGAACGCGCCTGTTACTTTTGTACCGGCATTCGCAGCCGTTTCACGGGCGGCATAGACCTGCTCGGTCAGCGAGGAGAATACATCCAGCTGCATATCGCCGGCCAGCCAGCCAAACAAGCCTACCAACATGATGAGGGTGCCCAGAATGATGAGCACCAAACCGGTGGTACGCTGGCCTTTGGAGATGAGCCGCTGCTCACGGGAGCGCATTTCAGTTTTATATGCGCGTTGTGCTGTTGCTTTCACGTTATACCAACCTCATTTGTTGTGATAACATCTTATAGGGGCGAGGTATACCTCGCAGGACAGCCATGCCGGTATACCCCTGAAAGATGGTGCTGATCTGCCATCAGGCGGGGCATGCCCCGCCCCTACAGAAGGCGTAAGGGAAGGGAGGAAATTCCTCCCCTCCCTTAGGTGAGATGATTAGCAATGCTCAATTGCCGTTTGCCGACAATCTGATTACTGATCAGCCAGAGTCTCGGTGATTTCAACAGCCAGCTGGTCCAGGGTCTCCTGGATGGGAGCGTTGTTGTTGAAGATCTCATACAGCGCGGTGCGCCACAGGTTCGCGCAGGCGTCGTAAGCGGGGTTCTGGTTGCGGGGGTTGATCCAGCTGGACATGGAAACGATGTTCTTCATTTCAGGCTTGCGGGCCAGGTACTCTTCGTACTCAGGAGTGCCAACAACGCTCTGACGGGTGGGGAAGTAGCCGGTCTTGTCAGCCCAGTACAGGTTGACTTCGGGGCTGGTCATGAACATCAGGAACTGCCACGCAGCGTTCTTCTCAGCCTGAGAAGCAGCAGCGGGGATCAGGATGGCGGAGCCGCCAACCTCGGACTTGAAGGACTCGCCGTCGGAGTTGGGCTGCCAGGCCATACCAACTTCGAACTTGTCGCCAACCTTCTCAACATAGGTGTCATACATGGAGGAGGTGTGGGAAACAGAGAAAGCGCCCATATCGGTCCAGAACAGCTCGCGCATGTTGGTGGAAGCGCCGGTGCCGTAGGCATAGTAGGCGTAACCCTTGTCGATCCACTCCTTGATCTTGGCGGTGATTTCCACAGCCTTGGGGGAGTTCACGTCGGTGGTGCCGTCGGGCAGCACGCACTGCACGCCGTTGTTCTTGTAGAACATCTCATAGTACCAGTAGTCCCAGCCGCCGAACACGATGCCGTAACGCTTGGTGGTGCCATCCTCGTTGAACAGGGTGGCCTTCTCGAGGAACTCGTCCATTTCAGCAAAGGTGGTGGGGATGGTGATGCCTTCTTCTTCAGCAGCGGTCTTGTTGTAGTAGATGCACTGCGTGGAGATCAGGTAGGGCAGGGCGATCTGCTCGTCGTCGTAGCTGGTGGAGGCGATGAGGCCTTCGCCAAAGTCTTCAACGTCAAATTCGAAAGCGTCGATGTAGGGATCCAGCACTTCACACAGGCCGTCAGCGCCGTAGCCGGCGGGATAGGAGGTGTTGCAGGTTACCAGCGCGGGCACGGTGCCGGTGCCGGCAGCGGCAGCAGCGATGAACTGAGTGTTGATTTCGGTGTAGGAACCAATGTAGATGGGCTCAACAGTGATGCCCATGCCGTTTTCGCTGTTGAACTTGTCAACCATCCAGTTGAGGTCGCCGTCAAAGGCGCTCTCATGGGCGTGCCACCACTTGATGGTGATGGGTTCGGTGACGTCATACTCAGTCGCTGCAAAAGCGGGAACCGTGGAGATGAGCATGAGAGCAGCCAGGATCAGGGCCAGCATTCTCTTCATTTGGGGTACCGTCCTTTCTTTAATGGGGTTCTCTCTATGGTGAGCGCATTTGCGCATCCATACAATTATTGATGTTTTACGGCGAAAACCTGTTTACAGATCTGTAAGCTTATTTTATATGCGTTTGGTATGGATGTCAAGTAAAGGGATGGGAAAGAAGATACCTTGTGATACATCTGGTGTAGAGGGCAGATGTGCAGGGGGGCCCTTGGCAAGGGGAGGGGAGCGCCTGCGCCCACACACACTTGCCTCCCCTGTGTAAGGGGAGGTGTCACCGAAGGTGACGGAGGGGTTGTACCTTGCGGTACAGCATAAGTAACTGCGTTATTGACAGCAGCGGCAGCTTACGCACCGCCAGAGGGGGTAGGCTGCTCAGCCCATTGAGCGCAACTCCGTTTCGCTCAGACTCCTCTCCGCTCCGCTCGGGCCAGAGGGGCGGTCGGGGGGGACCCCGCACCGGTCCCCCCGAGACCCCCCTCTGGACTCCCCGTCTCCCCCCTTCCCGCGCTGGGGCAGAGCCCCAGACCCCAGCATGGGGTTCTTACTTTTGCAGCGGGAAGGGGATGTTGCTTTGCTATACCTTGCCCCCACCCAAGCGAGCCGGGAGGCCTGTCGCCGACCGGCGGTCTTAGATTCCACCCCAAACACATAAAAAAACCTGCGGCCCATAAAATGGGCCGCAGAGATGGGTCAAGGGACGAAGTCCCTTGTTACTCCACGATGTTCGTCGTGATGAAGTCTACGCCGTAGTCTACCATGCGCTGGGCGTCTTCGAGGGTGTTGACGGTCCAGACGTTCACTTTGTGGCCGGCGTCGTGCACCATTTTGACCTGCTCAGCGGTGATGTTGCGGTAGTCGATGTCGAGGTCAAGGTCGTACTTGACGAGGGTTTCAAGGATCCAGTCGTGGAACTTGCTGGTGAGGAACTGGGCGGGCTGCTGGGGCAGGCGCTCGCGGATGCAGATCATGTTGGGCAGGTTGAAGGAGATAAACACCGTGCGCTCCAGCCAGCCGATCTTGCGGATGATGTCGATGATCTCGTCGACGTACATGGGGTCGAAGTAGTTCTTCAGCTCCAGCACAGCGGTCTTGTCGTACTTTTTGCAGATCTTGATGTACTCGTCAAGGGAGGGCATGATCAGGTCGCGGCGGCTCTTTTCGCCGTCGTGGTCGACCAGGCGAATGGCGCGCAGGGTGTCAAAGGTGGTCTTTTCCACGATCATCTCATCGGCGGCAACGCGCTTGGTGTTGTCGTCATGAATGAGGATGTACTTGCCGTCGGCGGTGCGGTGCACGTCGGTCTCGATGCCGAAGTAGGAACGGTTGCCCGCAGCCACAAAGGCGGACGCGGTGTTTTCCAGCTCCAGGCCGCTCAGACCGCGGTGAGCCACCATCAGCACGTTGGGGTTATTCAGATGCAGCGTATCAATCATTGGTATCTCCTCCACAAAGCCGCCGGGCGCGGCGTGTTTGTACTGTTATTATATCACATCAAGTGTGAAAGTGTCACACTTTTCCCACATTCTCGCTGCTGACGCCCTTCTGGGCCTTGCCCAGCGGCAGCCATGCGATCACCTTTTCAATGGCCTCGTCCCAGAACTTCCAGTTGTGCTCGCCGTCCCACTCCTCATAGGTCACGTCGTAGCCAAGGTCCACCAGCAGGTCGCGGAAGTCGTGGTTGACCTCAAGCAAACTGTCGCCGGTGCCGCAGCACAGGTGGAAGATGGGCTTCTTTGCACGGCGCGCCACGCGGCGGGCCAGCTTGTCGTAGTCGATGTCGCTGTTTTCAAAGTCTGCGGCGTCCTTCAGGCCAAACATGGTGGCGAACTGCGTGCGGGTGAACAGGTCGCGGCCCGGCTCGTCTACGGCGTTGATCACGCGCTGTTTGAGCAGACCCGAGGACATGGCGCAGATGACGCTGAAGGTTTCGGGGTGGCGCAGGCCGTTGACGATGGCGCCGAAGCCGCCCATGGAAAGGCCGCCGATGAAGCGGTCCTCGCGCCTGCGGCTGACGGGGAAGGTGGCCTCCACAAACTTCACCAGATCCTCCGAAATGAACTGGCCGTACATATCGCCGGAGATGGGGCTGTCGCAGTAGAACTTGTTGTCGCCGCTGGGCATGATCACACACAGGTTCGCATCCTGCGCAAGGCGGCGCACGCGGGTGCCGCTGAGCCAGTCATAATTGCTGCCGAACGCGCCGTGCAAAAGGTACAGGGTTTTGTAGGGCGCGGCGTTCTGATAGCCGGGCTGGCCGGGCAGCTGCTTGTCGGTGGGCAGCATCACGGTCAGCGGAACGGTGCGGCGCAGGGAGGGGGCGTAAAAAGATAACGTCATAAGAGCCATGTATATTCATCCTTTCCGCAGCAGAGATGTATATGAAAATTTCACCGTTCAAAGCGGTGTTTCCTGCCGGGGGATGCAGGTTTTAGCGCACGGCGGTTTCGGCCTGCGGGTAAAGGCTGCGGAAGTCATAGGCCTGCCACGCAGCGTCGGTGGCAAAGGCCATGGAGGCGATGCGGCCGAAGGTGAGCGCGTCGCTGCCCATGGCCTGCAGGCGGCGGATGAGGGTGGTGATCTCGCCTTCGCAGCCGTCCAGCTCGCCGCTTCGGGGCAGGATGACCTGCAATTGCAGCCCGCCCTTGACGGCGGTGCGCAGTTTGGCCGAGTGCAGCACGCGCACGGCCAGCTGCGTTTCGCGCGCGGTCAGCACGCCGCAGACAAGGCCGTCGCTCACTGCTGCGCTGCCCACGTATTCAACGGGGTTCAGGCTGGTGCGGGGCATCATGCCGGCAAGAATATCGTCCGGCAAAAGCGTGTCGCTCCACGGCTCGCCCACCGCAAAGGCTGCCGATGCACCGCCCGCATCGCCGCCGGGCTGGGTGGGCTGCTGCTCGGACTTTTCGTTTTGAAGCCGCGTATTGACGGCGCACAGGCACAGCAAAAAATCGCTGCGTCCGTCGCCCAGCTCGCGCACGCAGGTCGAAAGCGTGCTGTCGGGCAAGGTCTGCTCGCGGCGCAGGCGCTCAAACAGCAGGTTCAGGTGCGTGCTCAGGCGCATGCCAAGGTCGGGCTTCTGGGCGGTCATCACCTCCAGCGCGCTGCCCATGGCCGTCATCACATAGGCGTTGGGGCGCATGGTGGGTAACTCCAGCAACCCGCGCAGCAGGGGCAGCAGCGGCTGCTGCGACGCCAGCTCATAGCTGATCAGGCACAGGCGGATCTGGCTGAAGTTGAGCGGATACGGGATGGACGCCGCCAGCACGCGCAGCGCGTCCATGGGCGTTTCGCCAGCGGCACTGAGTACATCGTAGCCGGTCGCGCCGCCGTTGGCGCTCTGCGGTGCCTGCAGCCCCACCTGATACCGGCCGTCATCCAGCATGTCCAAGCTCAAACAAATGGGATAGATCTGCCGTTCCAGATAGGTGTGGCTGCACCCGGTGAGACACAGGCACAGGCATAACAGCAGCAGGCGTTTCATCGCGTACGCTCCCTTCGCGTTAAAATCAGCGCCGCCGCACCGGCAGCCCCCGCCCATAAGCCCCGCCACGGAAGCAGCAGCTTCAGCCATTGCGGCAGCTGCCGGGGCAGCAGGCACACCGCCAGCAGCGCGGGCAGCAGCAGCATACCTGTGCTCAGCGCGCGCGGCACGCGGGGACAGGCGCGGCTGAGGAGGATCTCGCCGCTCATGGCGCAGCAGGTGAGCGATACCGGCAACAGC
The DNA here is from genome assembly GCA_017517815.1 of Clostridia bacterium. Next base: position 19,033 of record JAFWYA010000043.1, read on the forward strand.
ACCAGCCACATCAGTCCCGCCAGCTCGTAGTTGATCACGTCTGCGGCGTGGCGCGCAAGGCCCATCAGGCGCTCAGCCACGCGCAGCTCGTCCCCCGGGGCCCACGGGTGCAGAAAGCCGTACCACAGCGCCCACACCGCGCCGATCGCCCACGGCAGCGCCGTCCACAGCGCGGCGGCTTTGACGGATGTTTCTTTCTGATCCGGCAGCACAAACAATAGCGCCGCGCCCCACACAGCGCCTGTGCCGCCAAGCGCCGTCAGGGCGGTGTTTGACAGGCCCTGTCCCAAAATGGGCCACAGCCGGTCGGCACGTGAGGACGCGCGCAGAAACACCGCGCCCAGCAAAAACAGGATCAGCAGAAAATATTTCAGCACATTCGTGCCGTTGGCCACGCCCTCCCGGCGGGAGAAAAGCAGCGTCAGCCAGCACACCGCCGCAGCGCATACCGCGCCTGCGGCATAGGGATATTCCGGGATGAGCCCGTCGATGAAGCCGCACAGCGCATACAATAAAAACGCCGCGTCCAGCCAAAGGCACGGCAGCAGAAAAAGCCCCGCCGTCTTTTGCGCGCCGGATGCATACCACAGGCAGGCGATCCCGGCTGCAGGAAGCGCCAGCAGCAGCGCCGACTGCCACACGGCCTGCGCCGCACGGTCGTAGCCATAAAAGGTCACCCACAGCACCAGCTGCGCCGCCGTCTGCACCACAGCCGTCAGGCGCAGGGCGCTGCCACAGGCCTGTTCGCGCTGGCGCTGCGCCGCGTGTTCATCATGCACCGCCGTGCGCGTCTGCATGGCTCTTTTCAGCATCACCGTTTTTTCCTCCTTCCAAAGCGGCGCATGCGCCCGTGTGCGCGCAGCGCGTCGGCCGGGTCGGCCAGCCATGTGCGCAGCCGCTGGCGATAGACCGGCGCGCGCAGCACCAGATCGGGGTTATGCATGCGGCGGGGCGACCGCGGGGCCAGATAGGGCTGGCCAAGGCTTTGCATGCCCGCCACGCGAAACAGAAGCAGCATGCCCATCAGGCACACGCCGGGCAGGCCCAGCAGACCTCCCGCCAGCAAAATGAGAAACTGCCCCACGCGAAAGGCAAAGCTGAGCGAATAATCCGGCAGGGCGTAGCTGCCAAGGCCGCTGAGCGCAACGATGATCAGCAGGAAGGGGCTCACCAGCCCCGCATCCACCGCCGCCGTGCCGAGGATGAGCGTGCTCACCAGCCCGAACGAGCTGCCAAGCAGTCCCGGAATGCGCGTGCCCGCCTCGTTGATGAGCGCAAACACCGCCAGCATCAGCACGCCCTCGCTGAGCAGGCTGATGGAGATGACCGACCGGCTCTGGATGATGTTTGTAAGCAGCGACATCGGCAGCGAGATGGGGTGAAAGATGACGATGCTCACAAACACCCCCGGCAGAAACAGAGAAAGCGCCGCGCCGATGAGGCGGATAACGCGCATGCAGCTGCCGTACTGCCAGCGCATGTAGCTGTCGTCGGGCGCATGGAACAGGTGCCACAGCGTCATGGGCATGGCCAGACAGCGGGGGCTGCCGTCAAACAGCACCACCGCCTGCCCCTCCAGAAGAAAACTCACCGCGCGGTCGGGCCGCTCGCTGGTGACCGTCTGCGGCAGCGGCGCGTACGGGTCGTCCTCGATGAGCTGATCCAGAATGCCGATGGTCATCACGTCGTCCACCTGCGCGGATGTGATGCGGCTTTCCAGCTGGCGCACGGTCTCCTCGGGGCATACGTTTTTCAGATAGCACAGCGCCACATTGGTCTTCACCTTCGTGCCCACCGTCAGCCGTTTGCAGATCAGGTCGGGCGTGGGCAGCATGCGGTGCAGAAGCGTCAAATTGTCGCGCAGGGGTTCGGTAAACGCCTCATGCGGGCCGATGACGACGGTTTCGGTTTTGGACGAGCCGATGGAGCGCTTCACAAAAAAGCGCACGTCCACCGCCACGGCCTCGTCCGCCGTGTCGATGAGAAGCACGCACAGCCCGTTCATCAAAGCGCCCACGGCCTCCTCAGGCGACGGGATGCGCCTGACCTCCGGCGCTTCGATCAGCCGGCGGGTAATATGCTCAAGTGCCTGTTCCCCTTTATATTCCTGCGTGCAGCGCAAAAGCGGCCTTATCACAAAATCCGCCGCAAGCGAGCTGCCCACCATGCCGTCCACATAATAAAGGGCGCACCGCTGCCCCATCGCGTCCAGCTCGCGCAGCACGATATCGCTGTTTTCATCCAGGTGCAGCGCGTCCTGCATCAGGCGCATATTGCGTTTGAGGTCACGAAAAAAAACCGGCTGCATACCGTCCTCCATGCTTTGATGGAATGAGTATGCAGCCGGGATGGAAAAATTATTCATTCAACCGCGAAGGGGTCTTCCGTTTTGTGTTCTTCCCCGATGATCTCATCATAGCAGATGCGCATCACCACGCGGCCCAGCATCCCCACGCCGTTGTGCATGGGTTCGTTGTTGCAGCCGTTGGTGAGCATCACCACGCCGGTGCGGTCGGTGGGGTCAAAGTACGCCGCGCACAGCATGCCGTTGGCTTTGCCGCCGTGGCCGTACATGGTGCGCCCCTCCACCTGATCGTCCCGGATGATGTTCATAAACAGGCCGTGGCCGTCGGCGTTCTCCTGCGGGGCAGTCATCTGCGCCACGGTGCTTTCCTTCAAAAGGCGCGTGTTTTCGTAAATGCCTCCGTCGCACAGCAGGATGAGCAGCCGGCAAAGATCCGGCGCGCTGATGATGAGCTTGCCTGCCGTGTAGGTGTAGTGCGTTTCGGGGTCTGGCTGCAGCGCCAGCTTTTTGTCGCGGTGAAGTTCTTTGGCAGCATAGCGGTCGGGCATGTTGTACAGGTTCACCAGCCGGTCGGGCGTGTCAAAGCGCGCGGGCTGATACGCCGCCTCGATGCCAAGGGGCCCGAACACGTTTTGCGTCATGTAGTCGTCCAGCGTCTGGCCGCTCAGCTTTTCGATCAGGCTGCCGATGAGCCCTCCGCCAAGGTTGCTGTAGCGGCGCTTTGTGCCCGGTTCATGGCCGGACAGCCATGTATATTCGCTGCGCTTGCCGAAAAGCTCTTTCAGCGGGCGCAGGTTGCCGGCAAGGGCCTCCTGATAGTCGCCGCTGTCGCGCAGGCCCGCCGTGTGGCTCATGAGCATGCGAAGCGTTACCGGCACATCCGGGTATTCGGGATGGCGCACCGGGTAGCCCAGCACGTCGCCGATCTCGCTTTCCAGCGTGTAGCCGTGCTCGTCAAGCAGCATCATCAGCGCGATATTGGAAATCATTTTGGATATGCTGCCCACCTGAAACAGCGTATCCTCCGCCACCGGCTGACCGCCGTTGCGGATGGTGCCGTAGCAGTGGGTGAAGGTGACCTCGCCGTTCTGGATGACCGCCACGCAGCCGCCCATGGTGCTGTACTGGCGGAAGGCCCGGTCGATGAGCTTTTCAGGCGTTTCGGCACTGGCCGCGCCCAGCAGGCAGAGCATCGCCAGCAGCATGCACAAAAAGCGTTTCATCCGCAAATCACCTCCACGCCTATTATAATTCACCCGCGCCCCGGTTGCAAGGTGCCGTCCTGCACGCGGTAGATGCTCTGCGCGCGCGAGGCGGCCTGCATGTCGTGGGTGATGAGAACGATGGTGTGGCCGGAGTTATGCAGGCCGTCCAGCAATTCCAGAATGCCGTCGCGGCTTTCGGGGTCGAGCGCGCCGGTGGGTTCGTCGCACAGAAGCAGGCGCGGCCTTGCGCACAGCGCCCGGGCCAGCGCCACGCGCTGCTGCTGGCCGCCCGACATGCAGGAGGGCCGCTGGTTTTCATACCCGGCAAGCCCCACCTGCCTGAGATACTCCGCCGCCTGCGCAAGCCTTTCCTTTGGCCCCACGCCCCGCAGCATCAGCGGAAAGGCCACGTTCTGCGCCGCCGTCATGCGCGCAATGAGCTGATACCCCTGAAACACAAACCCGATTTTGTCGCGCCGAAGTATGCACAGCGCCTTTTCATCCATGTGCGACACATCCTCGCCGTCCACCCGGTATATGCCGGATGTGGGCGTGTCCAGGCAGCCGAGGATATGCATCAGCGTGCTCTTGCCCGACCCGCTGGGCCCCACCAGCGCGGTGTATTCCCCCGGGCGCACATGCAGCTGCACCCCGCACAGCACCTGCGTGCCGCCGTAGCTTTTGCACACATTTTCCATCACGATCATGCCATCCCTCCCCCATGGAGCATCCCCCGTCTTTCGGTGGACAATCCGCCCCATCCGTGGTATGATGAAAGGTGGTGAAAGGAGGAAACTGATGAAAAATGCCAATGTACGGGTGCTGGTGATCGTGCTGGCGCTGGTGGCCGTCACCGCCGCAGCCGCAGCCATCGTATCGCTGATGCCCAAAGCGCCCTCCGCCGTTACCATGAGTGAAGGCGTGACCGTAAGCCCCTCCATTCCCGAAAAGAGCGCCGACACGCTTGCGTACCTGCGCGTGCAGGTGGGCGACAGCGTGTGGCCGCTGATCCCGCTGACAGACGGCGGCGAATATACCATTACGCAGGAAGAAAGCGGCGCAGTCAACACCATCCGCACCACGAAGGACGGCGCGGTGATGCACTTTTCCACCTGTGACAATCAAAACTGCGTCAACCAGCGCGAAGTCACGCTGGGCAACCGCGCCACGCGCGTGATGGGCAGCCTGATCGTCTGCCTGCCCAACCAGGTGGTGCTGGAGCTTTTGGACGCCGGGGAGGTACAATAATGAAAACAAGAAAACAGGCCGAGCGCATTGCGCTTTGCGGGATGCTGCTGGCGCTGATGCTGGTGCTGGGCTTTGTGGAAAGCCAGATCCCCGTGGCGGCGGGCATTCCGGGCGTAAAGCTGGGCCTCAGCAACGGCGTGCTGATCTTTGCCGTATACATGCTGGGCGTGCCCACCAGCTTTCTGCTGATGGGGCTGAAGGTGCTTTTGAGCGGCATGCTGTTCGGCAGCCCCAGCGCCATGATGTACGCCTTTGCCGGCGGTCTTCTCAGCCTGACGGTGATGTGCATTTTAAGCCGCATGAAGGACTTAAGCCCCATCGTGGTCAGCATGGTGGGCGGTCTTTGCCACAACGTGGGTCAGGTGGCCATGGCCATGATCGTGCTGAACACCCCCAAGCTTCTGTACTACATGGCCATTTTGATGGTGGTGGGCCTCATCACCGGCTGCGCCACGGGCGTAGCGGCCAATGGCATCATCCGCCGCTTTCAGAAGGAGAAGAAGATCGTATGACGCAAAAGCCGCTGGTGAGCATCTGCACCACTACCTACAATCACGCCCGCTATCTGCGCCAGACGCTGGACAGCTTTCTGATGCAGAAGTGCGATTTTCCCTTCGAGATCCTCGTGCACGACGACGTGTCCACCGACGGCACCATCGACATTCTGCGCGAGTATGCCCAAAAGTACCCGGACATCGTAAAGCCGCTGTTTGAAGAGGAAAACCAGTATTCAAAGGGCGTGCCCATCAACGAAACGTTCAACTTTCCCCGGGCGCAGGGCAAGTACATCGCCCTTTGCGAGGGCGACGACTACTGGTGCGACGAAACCAAGCTGGCCCGGCAGATCGCCCACATGGAGGCAGACCCGGAATGCACCTTCTGCTTTACCAACGGCTACATCCATGACGAAAACGGCATTGCGCCCGACCGCAAGTTCATCCCCTATTACGAAAGCGAGCGCGAGCACTACACCGGCGAAAGCGCCTGCTATTCGCTGGACGAGATCGCACGGCTGAGCTTCATCCCCACGGCGAGCTTTGTGTTCCGCGTCGACGCCCTGCGCCGCCTGCCCGATACCTTCAACAAGGAATGCCAGCACGGCGATCTGCGCATGAAGCTGTTTCTGACCGCCGCCGGCCATGCGTGGTACGAGCATGTGTACGGCTGCGTGTACCGCGAAAACGTGTCCGGCAGCGCCATGCAGATCTGGAAAAAGGAAAAGCGCGACCAGCTCTACCGCCGCTGCTCCACCGTGGTGGAAATGGTCAACGACGTAAACGACTACTCCCGCGGCACAGCCGAAGCCGGCCTGAGCGTGGTGCGCGACCACTACCTGTGGGTGATGGCGCACAACGCGCCCAGCCTCAAAGCCCTGCTCACCGGCGACGTGGGCAGGCGGCTTCGCCGTCTGCCCGTAAAGGAGCAGCTGCGCTGCATCATCCGGCTGGTGCTGCCGCAAAAACTGGCTCAGTCGCTGAGCGGAAAGGGCGCATAAGATGAACTTCACCTTCGGCCCCACCCCGCTGTATCTATTGGACAGCGACGCAAACGGCAACCGCCTTTATATCAAGCGCGAGGATCTGCTGCCCTATTCCTTCGGCGGCAACAAGGCGCGCATCGGCCATGAATACCTCGAAGATATGAAGCGTCAGGGCTGCGACCACATGCTGGCCTACGGCAACGCCCGGTCGAACCTCTGCCGCGTGCTTGCAAACCTCTGTGCGGGCGAGGGCATTCCCCTCACCATCCTGCGCCCGGCCGACGACGACGGCCAGCAGCGCGAGGCCTTCAACGGCCAGCTGTGCGAAAGCTTCGGCGCGCGCATCCTGCCGTGCCTGAAAACCGGCGTGGCTGAAAGCGTCGACCATGCGATGGCGCTCATCCGCTCGGAGGGCGGCAGGCCCTACTACATCTACGGCGACCGCACCGGTCAGGGCAACCGCGCCGTGCCTGTGGCCGCCTATGCCAAAGCCTGGGCCGAGATCGAGGCCCAGCAGGCGCAGCTTGGCGTGCGCTTTGACAAAATCGTGCTGGCGCTTGGCACTGGCATGACGCAGGCGGGGCTTCTGTGCGGCATGCGCAAAAGCGCGCACAGACCGCAGGTGCTGGGCATTTCCATCGCCCGCGACGAGGCCGCCGCGCGCCGCCACATCAGCGCCTACATTGAGGCCTACGCAGGCCCGGGCGGGGATGATATCTGCATCTGCGACCGTTTCCGCAGCGGTTATGGCCAGTACGACGAGGGGATTCTGCACTGCATTCGCGACACCATGGCGCGCTGCGGCATCCCGCTGGACGGCACCTACACCGCCAAGGCGTTTTACGGCATGAATGTCCTCATGGCTGAGGAAAACTGGCACGGGCAGAACATTCTGTTTCTGCACACCGGCGGCACGCCGCTGTTTTTTGACAGTTATCGGTAAAGCAAAAAGCTGCTTCCAAATTCGGAAGCAGCTTTTTGATTATTGCAGAGCTCCGGTAAACTTCAGCAGCGTGACCGCCGGGCCGTTAAACAGCCTGCCTTTGAGCGGATGCGCCTCGCTTGCGCCCAGACCGGGCGAGATATACTGGTTCAGGCTGTTGATGCGCTGCATGCCCACAATGCCGTTGTCGCCGGGGAAGAACCCCATATCCGGCATATACACAGGGCCTGCGCCCGGCAGCCGCCACTGGCCGCCGCACTGGTGTCCGCACAAAAGCAGGCTGATGTTGCGGAAGTTGAGCACTTTGGTCTGATCGGCCCATTCCAGGCTGGTGCGCACATAGGATGTATCCAGCGGCGCGTGATTGACGGCGATTTGCAGGTCGGTGGGCAGCATTTCCTTCTGCGCCTCCACGGTGCGCTGCATGGCGTCCAGCCGGTAGCAAAGCGCCCGGTAGCTTGCGCCGCCCTCAGCCTCGTACTGCTGACCTTTGGCCTCCATCTCTTCCTTCTGCTTGAGCAGGCTGGTCACCATGCCCGCCGCATCCACGTCGTACAGATATTCCGGCACAAACCACACCGTGCGCTTGCCTGCGGCCTGCCTGACCGGCGCGTCCAGATAGGTGGCGCCCATCTGCACGGCGGCGCGCACCCAGTTGGCCAGCGCCTCCGGCGTGCCGCGCGCGGTGGAAATGACCGGCGCGGGATCGTCGTCGCCGGAGATCAGGTAGATGGGCACGTCCGTGCGGATGGCGCGCAGCGTGTGGATGAGGCTCAGCAGCGGCTCGTAATCGCCGTCGGCGCCCACCATGTCGCCGCTCATGACCACGGCATGAAAGGTTTTGCCGTAGAGCAGCTCGCGCCATGCCTCGATATCGCTGCCCAGAGAAGACGCATGCAGGTCGCTCAGATGCAGCACCGTAAAGCCCTCAAACGCCTTGTCCAGCGCCATGACGGATACCTTTTCCTCATTCAGGCGCACGCGCCCGTTGGAAACGTGGTTCATCAACAGCCCCATCAGGCTCAGCGACAGCACCACGATCATCACCATCAGCACCCAGCCGCTGCCAATACGCCTGCGTTCAGGCACAAAAATATAGCCCGCGTTCCTTCTTCTGCGCATGATTACACCCCCAACTTCTCTCCCATTCATGATAGGGGAGGCCGGGGGTGCAAGTCAACAGGGTATTTCTAAGAAAAGCATGACATCTTTTGCGCAAAAGCGCGTTATTTCGGCACAATTGCGCCATAGCCCGTTACAGATGATTTACACTTGTGACGGAGTTTTGGCCGCGTCGATGGCCAGGCCCAGGCACAGGAAGAAGGCTGCGTTCATCACCGGGAAGTTGGCCGAGAACAGATACGGCTCGGTGATGGTGCCCAGCAGCAGTGCAAGCACCAGGATGGCGGGCAGCTTGTCTACCAGCGGGCGGCGGGCAGGCAGCACGCGCCAGGCAGCCCACAGCGCGCGCACGGAGAAGTACACCGCAAAGGCCAGGCCCGGCAGGCCGTAGTAGCACAGCGCCTCCAGATAGGCGTTGTGCGTATGGTAAGCGCCCAGCGTCTGACGCAGCAGGGTCACCAGTTCATACTCGGTAGCCGTGCCGATGAAGATGCAGCGCAGCTTGTCGGCCAGGAAGGCAAAGGCGTTTTTGTAGATGCGGGTGCGTCCCGTCAGGGTGGCGATGTCCTCGCTGATGGGACGGGCCTCCAGCAGGCTTTCCGCCTGCGCCAGCTGCACAGACAGGCTGTTGATGAGCAGATTGCTCCCTTCAAAGCCCTTGTAGATCAGCACAAACAGCACTGCGCCCGCGCCAAGCGAGGCCGCCAGCCTTTTGGGCAGGCTCATGCGCGTGTCCATGATCACAGCCGCGGCGATCAGCGCGCCCGTCAGGGCCGCCTGCAGCATCACCGTGCGCGAGCCCGTCATGCCGATGCCTGCATACATCACAATGCCCAGCACGGCCAGCAGCGCGCACAGCCAGCGCTTCTGCGTGCGCAGCGTGAGCCACAGGCCCAGCCCGATGCCCACCAGGAACAGCGCGGCCAGTTCGTTGGGATGACAGCTGAACTGCAGCCGCTGATAATCAGCCGAAACGCCGATGTATTCCTGCAGCATGCGCCATTCCACGGTGCCTGCCGTCATGGCTACGCCGATGGAGTACACCGCCATCGCGCCGGAAATCAGAAAGAAGAATGCAGCTGCTGCATGGGCGGCAAAGCCGCCCATCCGGCGCGCGCAGGGGAATGCGATCAGCATGGGCAGGTTGAACAAAAGCAGCGAATACATGGACTCATTCAGCAGATGATCGCCGTGGATCCAGCTGGCAAGCACCGTCCACCCGGCAAAGGCCAGCGCGGCTTTTTCATCGCGCTCGCGGCCCATGCTGTGATGCGCCATGGCAACGGCCACCCATGCGCAGGCCAGCGCCGCCGCATAGTGGCGAATGAGCGACATGCAAAACCAGTACTTGATCTGCATCAGCAAAAGCGATGCCAGCACAAACACCAGCGTAACGGCGCTGAACAGGTCAAAGCGTTTCTTTTCAGGCATTGGAAGGCTCCTTTTGATTTGAACCATTCTTCTGTGCGGTCATAACGGCATAACCAAGGCAGAAGAAGAACACGGTGTTGTACAGCGCCATGCCGTCGGCAAACAGGAAGATCTCGGAAATGGCATTGGGAAGCATCGCCAGCGGGATCAGCGCCATCAGCTTGTCGGCAAGGGCGTATTTGCCGGGCAGCACGCGCCAGGCGGCCCACAGGGCGCGCAGGCTGAACCATACCGCCATCGCAAGGCCCGGCAGGCCGCACATCACCAGGCACTGCAGATAGGCGTTGTGCGTGTGGAACGCCCAGGTAAGCGCCTCACGCAGCTGCTCAGGCGTTGCGCCGATGACAAGCACCTTCGGGTCTTTGGCGATCATTTCAAACACCCAGCCGAAGATATTGGTGCGGCCGGTCATGGTGAACAGATCGTTCATCAAAGGCCGTTCATCCACGATGGCCTCGGTGTCAACAGCCACGCCTTTGAGCCATGCGCTCAGCTGCGTGGCAAGGCCAAAGCCCTTGTATACCGTCGCCAGCACAACCACAGCCAGCACACCGCAAAGGGCGATGCGCTTCCAGCCCTTCAGGCGCACACGGTCGTACAGAAGCACCGCGGCGATCAGGGCTGCGGCAAAGGCCACCTGAATCATGATGGTACGGCTGACGGTGAGCGCGATGGCCACATACAGTCCGATCATCATAGGGATGATCACGATGCAAAGCCAGCGGCGGCGACAGTGCACCAGCAGCCACAGGCAAAGCAGCAGCGCCACAAGGAACATGGCGGCAGCGCCGTTGGGATGGCTGCCCACCTGCAGGCGCTGGCCGTTTTCGCCGGTCACGCCCGCCGCCGTGCGGATGTAGGGCACATACACAGCGTCCACCGTCAGGCTTGCCAGCACCGCGATGGCTGCCAGCGCCGCAGGCAGCAAAATGGCTGAAAGCGCCACGGGGGTCTTCGCCTTTTTGCCAAGCAGACGCGCCGCGGGCAGGGCCGCGCCGAACACGCAGGCATATTCGCCAAACGCCTGCCAGCTGTTTTCCAGCCACAGATCGCCGCGCAGCGCCGAGCTTACGGCAAACCAGCCCAGAAAGCACAGGCCGATCTTTTCATCAAGCGTCTTGCCAAGGCCGGCAAACAGCGCCGCAGCGCCAAGGAAGGCAAAGGCCAGCGCCGCGCCCCAGTGCTGGGCGGCATTCCAGCTGAAGGGCGAGGACGCCACGCCGGTGATGAAGATCAGCACGCAGGCCATCAGCACGAAAACGCCAAACCACTCAAACCGTTTATTGGTGTGCATACTGTTTCTCCTTTACCACAGCAGCCTGCCCTGCGGACGGCTGCCCTGCTCGACCGACGAGGCCAGGTTGTCGGCGTGGTCGGCGATGCGTTCAAGGTTGTTGAGCATATCCAGATAGAGCATGCCGTTTTTGGGCGTGCACTTCTTGTTCTTCACGCGCTGCACATGGTGGTCGGCCAGCGCTTCGCTCAGCTGGTCCACATGCGCCTCCAGCGCCTCCACCTCGCCGATGATCTCGCTGTCGGTGATCTGCTTGCGCACGATGCGCATGCTCTTTTCAAGCATGGTGGTAACGGTGGTGCCCAGGTCCTCGATCTCGCGCTCAGCCTTGGGCGAGAAGGCGATCTCCTCGCGCTTGCGGGTGGTGCCAATTTCGACGATGTTGGTGGCATGGTCGCCGATGCGCTCCAGGTCGTTGACGACGTGGAACAGCGAACCCACCAGATGCACGTCGCTCTGGCTGAGGTTATAGCCCTCGATCTCGATCAGGTTGTGGGTGATCTGCTCGTTGAGGAAGTCGATCACATCCTCGCGGTTGTTGAACTCATCCAACGGCAGTTCCTTGGGCGCAAAGTAGTACTGCATGGCAAACTGATAGTTGCTTGCCACCAGGTCGCTCATGCGCTGCACCTCGCGGAACAGCTGCTGCACCGCGACCGGCGGGGTGGAAAACAGCAGCGGATCGAAGTACTCCAGACGCATGGGCTCGGCCTTGGGGTCCTCGCCCTTGACCACCAGTACCGCCAGCTTTTCAAGCAGGCCGCTCAGGGGCAGCAGCACCGCAGTGCTCACCACGTTAAAGATGATGTGGGCAAAGGCGATCTGCAGCTTGAGGTTGTCGCCTGCCAGCAGGCGGATCCACCCGGTGAGGGGCAGCGCCAGCGCGATGACCACAAACATGATGGTGCCGATCACGTTAAACAGCAGGTGCACCACAGCGGCGCGGCGGCCGGTGTGGCTGGCGTTCATGGAGGCCATCATGGCGGTGATACAGGTACCGATGTTCTGGCCAAACAGAATAAACAGCGACGCCTCCAGCGTGATGGCTCCGCTGCCGGCCAGCGCCTGCAGAATACCGACGCTTGCAGACGAGCTTTGCAGAATGGCCGTCACGCCCGCGCCCACCAGCACGCCCACGATGGGGTTGGTGGCCGTGGCCATCATGTTGCGGAAGGCTTCCCAGTCGCGAAGGGGCCGCATGGCGTCGGTCATGGTGTCCATGCCGATGAACAGAATGCCAAGGCCCATGGTGATCTGGCCGAAGTTCTTGACCGACGGCCGCGCGGGGATCAGCTGGCACAGCGCACCGATGGCCGTAAAGATGATGGCAAAATCAATTTCCACCGACAGCATCAAAGACGTAACGGTGGTACCGATGTTGGCGCCCATGATGACGCCGATGGCGCGGCTTAAGTTGAGCAGGCCCGCGTTTACAAAGCCCACCACCATGACCGTCGTGGCGCTGGAGGACTGAATGATGCCCGTGACCAAGGCGCCTACCAGCACGGCCAGCAGCTTGTTGCGGGTGAGCACCTCCAGCAGTTTTTTCATGCGGGAACCGGCGGCCTTTTCCAGACCGTCGCCCATTGCGTTGATACCATACAGGAACAGTCCCAGACCGCCCAGAAGTGAGAATACCATTGTAGCTGTCATGCGCAATTCCTCCTGTGCATGTATTGCGCGCCCCTGCGCGCAGCCCATTCTTACCCATTGTACAGGTATGATATTACCACATTTGACGCATGCTTGTCCATACGATGGAAAAAGTCAGCTTTCCCTATTGACTTTCCCGGCAGTTGTGTTATACTTTCAATCGAAAGGTCAAAGAAAGTCAAACGCACCTTTCAAAGATCAGATTTTCAAGGAGGTTGTTGCATTTGAACAATCAGCAGTTCACCGAAAAAAGCCGTCAGGCGCTGCAGCTTGCGCAGCAGCTGACGGTGGAATATCACAACCAGGAAGTTTCGCAGGAGCATCTGACCTATGCGCTTTTGTCAGACGCTCAGGGGCTGATTTCCCAGCTGCTCACCAAAATGGGCAAAAATCCGCAGGAGATCCTCTCGCGCATTGAAACGATGATCGCCCGCATGCCCAAGGTGATGGGCTCGGGCCGCGAGATGGACAAGATCTACATCAATACCGACGTGGAGCGCGCGCTGGTCGCCGCCCGCGACCGCGCCCAGCAGATGCGCGACGAGTATCTGAGCGTGGAGCACCTGTTCCTGGGCCTCATCGACAAGCCCAGCCGCTCCATGGCTGAACTGTGGAAGGGCTACGCCATCGACGAAAAGACCTTCCTGCCCGTTTTGCAAAGCGTGCGCGGCAACGCCCGCGTCAGCAGCGAAACGCCCGAGGAGACCTACGACGCGCTGGCCAAATACGGCACCGACCTCACCGCCGCCGCCCGCAGCCAGAAGCTGGACCCCGTCATCGGCCGCGACGGCGAGATCCGCTCGGTCATCCGTATCCTGACCCGTAAAACCAAGAACAATCCCGTGCTCATCGGCGAGCCGGGCGTTGGCAAAACCGCCTTCGCCGAGGGCCTTGCCCAGCGTATCGTGCGCGGCGACGTGCCCGAGTCTCTTCGCGACCGCTCGGTTTTCTGCCTGGATATGGGCAGCCTGATCGCGGGCGCAAAGTACCGCGGCGAGTTTGAAGAGCGCCTCAAGGCCGTGCTGGCCGAGATCAAAAAGAGCGAGGGCCGCATCCTCCTGTTCATCGACGAGCTGCACACCATCGTGGGCGCGGGCAAAACCGAAGGCAGCATGGACGCCGGCAACCTCTTGAAGCCCATGCTGGCGCGCGGCGAGCTGCATCTGATCGGCGCGACCACTTTGGACGAATACCGCAAGTACATCGAAAAGGACGCCGCCCTTGAGCGCCGCTTCCAGCCCGTGCTGGTCACCGAGCCCACCGTGGCCGACACCATTTCCATCCTGCGCGGCCTCAAGGAGCGCTACGAGGTGTTCCACGGCGTCAAAATCACAGACGGCGCGCTCATCGCCGCCGCCACCCTTTCCAACCGCTACATCACCGACCGCTTCCTGCCCGACAAGGCCATCGACCTTGTTGACGAAGCCTGCGCCATGATCCGCACCGAGATCGACTCCATGCCCGCGGAGCTGGACGAAGTCAGCCGCCGCATCATGCAGCTGGAGATCGAGCAGGCCGCCCTCAACAAAGAAGAGGACGAAGGCAGCCAGCGCCGCCTTGCCGCCCTTGAAGAGGAGCTGGCGCAGCACCGCGAGCAGTTCAACGCCATGAAGGCCCGCTGGGAAAACGAGAAGGACGCCATTACCAAGGTGCAGAAGCTGCGCGAGGAGATCGAGCAGGTGAACGCCGAGATCGCCAAGGCCGAGCGCGACTACGACCTGGGCAAAGCCGCCGAATTGAAATACGGCCGTCTGCCCGACCTGCAGGGCAAACTGGCCAAGGAAGAGGACATCGCCGAGCGCGAGCGCAGCGAGCAGAGCCTTTTGCGTGACAAGGTGACCGACGACGAGATCGCCCGCATCGTCAGCCGCTGGACGGGCGTGCCCGTCACCCGGCTGAAGGAGGGCGAGCGCGAAAAGCTTCTGCACCTGCCTGAGGAGCTTCACCGCCGTGTGATCGGTCAGGACGAAGCCGTGCAGAAGGTGAGCGAGGCCATTTTGCGCAGCCGTGCGGGCATTGCCGACGAAAACCGGCCCATCGGTTCGTTCCTGTTTTTGGGCCCCACGGGCGTGGGCAAGACGGAGCTTGCCAAGGCCCTTGCGCAGAACCTGTTTGACGACGAAAAGAACATGGTGCGCATCGACATGAGCGAGTACATGGAGAAGTTCTCCGTCAGCCGTCTGGTGGGCGCACCTCCGGGATACGTGGGCTATGAAGAAGGCGGCCAGCTCACCGAAGCTGTGCGCCGCAAGCCCTACTGCGTCGTCCTTCTGGACGAGGTGGAAAAGGCGCACCCGGACGTGTTCAACATCCTTTTGCAGATCCTCGACGACGGACGCGTGACCGACTCGCAGGGCCGCACGGTGGACTTCAAAAACACCATCATCATCATGACCAGCAATCTGGGCAGCCAGTTCCTGCTGGAGGGCATTGAAAACGGCCAGATCAGCGAAGAGGCCCGCGAAAGCGTGATGCGCCTGCTGCGCAGCCACTTCCGCCCCGAGTTCCTCAACCGCATCGACGACATCGTGTTCTACAAGCCCCTTGAAAAGGCCGAGATCGCGCAGATCGTGCATCTGCTGGCTGCGGGCCTCAGCAGGCGGCTGGAGCAGCGCGGCATCGCCCTCACCCTGACGGACGCGGCGGTCAGCGCCATTGCCGACGCAGGCTTCGACCCCGTCTACGGCGCGCGCCCGCTGAAGCGCTACATGCAAAGCCAGCTGGAAACCATGCTGGCCCGCAAGATCGTGGCGGGCGACATCCTGCCCGGCCAGACCGTGGTGGTGGACGCCGGCGAAAACGGGCTGACTGTCACCAGCAGCGAAGCAAATTAAAAAATGTCCCGGGAAGCACGCGCTTCCCGGGTTTCCTTTACTGTTTTTTCATCTGCCGCAGAAACAGCCACACAGCCGCGGCTGTTGTGAGCACCGCATACACAGCGATCGGCAGCACATGCTCCGCCGCCGCGCTCCAGTCTGCGTGAAACAGCGCCTTTTCCATCTGCACCGCATGCACAAACGGCAGCGCATCAGCCACTTTGCCAAAGGCCCCGCCCACCAGATCCAAATCAAACCACACGCCGGACAGCCACGCGGACAGATTGGTCAGCAGCGCGCCGCAAATGCCGCCCACCTGCTTGACGCCCAGCACGCTTCCGCACATCAGCCCCAGCGCGATCTGGAATACCGCCATGGGAATGTTGCCCAGCACCGCATACAGCACGTTCACGCTGAACTTCAGCCCCAGCGCAGCGGCGCACACATAGCACACCACCGTCTGCCCGAGGGCGATGGGCAGCAGCGGCAGCATGTACCCCATGATGAAATCGACGCCTCTCATCGGCGTTGTGTAAAGCCTTTGCAGAAAGGCGCTTTCACGGTCGCGAGCGACGAGCGTTGCTGAAAACAGCGTCATAAACGACAAACCAAACACCGTGATACCCGGTGTGAGCGCGTCAATTTTGAACAGGCTGACGGGAATATTGGCCTGAATAGCGCTGAGCAGCCCCAGCAAAACCAGCGGGAACCCCAGCCCGAAGCACAGATTGAGCGGATCGCGCAGAATCTCCTTTGCGCATCTTCTGGCAAATGTCATCGTTCAGCCCTCCCTTACAATGGAAACGAACGCCGTTTCAAAGTCGTCGCATGCAGCTTTGCGTTTGAGTTCCTCCGCCGTGCCCACTGCAAGCAGGCGGCCGCCTTTCATAATGCCGATGCGGTCGGACAGCGCTTCGGCCTCTTCCATATAATGCGTGGTGAGAATGATGGTCGTTTCCCCCTTCAGGGCGCGGATCAGATCCCACAGATCATGCCTTGCGATCACGTCCAGCCCCAGCGTAGGCTCGTCCAGAAACAAAATCTGCGGGCGGCTGACCAGCGCCATGGCGATGCTGACCCTCCGCTGCCATCCGCCGGAGAGCTTACCGGCCTTTCTTGCAAGCACCTGCTGCAGTTGAAACGCCGCGGTGAGCTCCCCTGTCCGCGCTTTGCTCTCCTCTTTGGAAAGCCCGTGGATGCCGCACATCAGCTGCAGATTCTCCTGCACGTTCAGGTTTGGCGCGACCGCCGTTTCCTGCGGCGACACCCCGATCAGCCTTTTGACCTGCTCAGGCTGCTTCACAACGCTGTATCCGCCGACAAACGCATCGCCGTTGGAAGGCTGCGCAAGGCAGCTGAGCATTTTGATGGTGGTGGTTTTGCCCGCCCCATTCACGCCCAGCAGAGAAAACAGCTCGCCCTGTTGCACCTCCAGGCTGAGCCCGTCCACAGCCGTAAGCTCCTTATACCGTTTGACCAGTTCGACCGTTTGAATGGCCGTCATTTTCATCCCCCTCCTTTGTTCGGGCCTATCATAGCAAAAAACAGGGGCGAAATGTGGTTTTTGGCCTGTTCGGTCGTTTTGAGAGGGTGAACGGTTGCAGGCACACAAAAAAGCCCCGCCGAAGCGGGGCTTTCCAAACTTATCAGGCTTCCAGCTTCTTCATCCAGTAACCCTTGCGGTAGCGGCGGTAGGCCAGCAGCAGCACCACGGCCTCCTCAAAGAAGGTGAAGGGGAACACATAGACGATGTTCCACTTGAACACGAAACCGGTCAAAAACACCAGCGGCACGGCGATGCCCCACAGGCAGCCCACGTCGATGGTGGCGGCCACCTTGGTGTCGCCGCCGGCGCGCAGGATGCCGTTGATGAGGTTGAAGCACACGGCCTTGATCACAAAGAAGACGGCCAGTGCCACCAGCATGCCCTTCAGGTCGTGGATGGCCTGATCGCTCATCTGTCCGTAGAGGCCCATCAGCGGGTTGATGAGGATGAGCATCACCGGCGTTACGATGGCCGACACCGCCACTGCAAACAGCAAAATCTTTTTGGACATTTCCTCAGCAGCCTCCGGACGGCCGGCGCCCAGCTCAATGCCAAGCAGAATGCCGCCCGCCGTGCCAAACGACACGCAGAACACCACCACGAACGCCTTAATGGTTTCATACACACTGGACGCAGCGGCAGCCGCCGTGCCCATGGTGGAGTAGACCCACGTCATCATCACGATACCCAGCGCCCAGCCCACGTCGTTAAACAGCACCGGGATGGTGATCTTGAGGTACTTCTTCACAAACGCACGCGAGGGCAGCAGCAGGTTGGACGCGCGCAGCGAGATGGGAGCCTTGCGCGCATTGGCGACCACCACCATGTACAGGCACTCCAGCGCGGCGGAGATCAGCGTGGCGATGGCCGCGCCCTTCACGCCCATGGCCGGCAGGCCCAGCTTGCCAAAGATGAAGACATAGTTGAGGATGACGTTGCTCACCATGCCCACCACGCTGGCCGCCACCGGCAGCTTGGGCTGCTCGACGGACTTGAGCATGGCCGCCATCAGCGCAGCCACGCCCTGGAATACATAGCCCACGGCGATCCAGCGCAGGTAGATACAGCCTTCCTCAATGACGACCGGATCGGCGGAGAAGATCTGCATCACCCAGTGGGGTACAAACAGCGCGATAAGTGCAAACGCCGCCGTAATGGGCACCACCAGCGCCATCGACAAACCCAGCGTGCGCTTGAGGCCGTCCTGGCTGCGGTCGCCCCAGAACTGCGCGCCAAAGATGGACGCGCCGCTGGCAATGCCAGCCGTGAAGAATGACAGGATATAGGTAAGCCTGTTGGCCATGCCCACCGCCGCCACCGACACATCGCCCAGCGTGGCGATCATCAGCGTATCGACGATCTGCAAAGACGATGACAGAATGCTGGCCAGCGCCATGGGCACCGCCAGATCGAGCATGCGCTTAAGGAACTCCCTGTCGCGAAGCATCGCAACAAAAGCCTTGAAAAACCGGGACATTTTTCATTCGCCCCTTTTCGTGTTTTTTGTTCATGATACCCTGCCCCGCATCCCCTGTCAATAGGAAGAAAGGCCATGAAAACGGCCATTTTCCCCGCCTTTGCGTGCGCGTCTTATGCCGGAAAGTGTAACATTACGCCCGACGGACACTATTTTCCGCGAAAAGCCCCAGCCTGCGCGGTTTGTGTGCTATGATGCAGAAAACAAACCGCTTAGGAGGGAATACCCCGTGACCAGTACCCGTATTTTGATCGTAGACGACCACGGCAGCCTGCGCAAAAGCATGGCCGACTACCTGCGCCGTCAGGAAGGCGTGGAGGAAGTACGTGAGGCCGCCAACGGCGTGGAAGCGCTCAAGGCTCTGCACGAAGGCCGTTTTGATATCCTGGTGACCGACATCGTGATGCCCATGATGGACGGCTACATGCTATTGGAGGAGATCCGCCGCCAGCAGATCGTGCCCCAGCCCCGCATCATCGTGGCCAGCGCCCTTGGCCGCGACGACTTCATCACCCGCGCCATCGAACTGGGCGCCCAGTTCTACATGGTAAAGCCCTTCGAACCCGAGCACCTGCTGGGCCACATCCGCGAACTGGCCGACGGCACCGGCGGCCTGCTGCCCATGGCCCGCACGCCCGCGCCCGTGCACGTGCAAAGCCTGGACGAACGACTGGGCAGCCTGTTTTTGACCATCGGCATCCCGGCGCACATCAAGGGGTACCAGTATTTGAGGCACGGCATCAAGCTGGTGATCGAGCAGCCGGACATGATTAACCGCATCACCAAGGAGCTGTACCCAACGATTGCCAAGCATTTCGGAACGAGTGCAAGTAAGGTGGAACGGGCCATCCGGCATGCCATTGAGGTGGCGTGGAACAGGGGCAGGGTAGAGACCTTGAATCGCGCCTTCGGGTGCAGGGTGTGCACGCCGGAGGATAAGCCGACCAATGGGGAGTTTATCGCGATGCTGGCGGATAAACTGTCGCTGGAGAGGAGCGCGTGAGAAAGCCTTATGTCATAAGGTTTTGCTGAAAATGCCATGGCGATAAACATTCGAAAATAGGGATGGCAGCGGACAAAAATATGTCGTAAACGCCATAAACTACGGCCAAATAACACAATCAACATCTGGTATTTATCGGCTGACTTCCAAGCCATATCTGACAGATTGCTGTCAAAGAAAGGATGTTGATTTTACAGTGGGTTTTCATCATTCCATTGCTCTGTTCATGGATTACTGCCAGAGCAAACAGCTCAGACCAAAGACCATGGCCAGCTACGAGCAGACGCTGAAGCTCTTCGCCCGGTGGATGGAGGAAGAGAAGCGCATCGCACGCGCCGAGGATGTGACCGAACAGCATGTGCGCGAGTACATCATCGATCTGCAGAAGCGGGGCAAGTATACCTTCTGCTTCGATGACCGGTCCATGAAGCTCAACCGTCCCACCCACCGGCGTGACTACCGGCAGGCGATCAGTAACATCACTATCAACAACTACCTGAGTAACATGAAGGTGTTCTTCGCCTGGATGGTGGACACGGACTGCATTGTGCTGTCGCCGATGAAGAAGATCCATCTGCTTCCGCAGGAGCGCAAACCGAAAGAGTATCTGGAGGATGACGAAGTCAAAGCCCTGCTGCGCGCCATGGACCGTTCCTACTTTCCGGAATACCGCGACCTGATCGTGATGATGATCATGCTCGACGCCGGGACAAGGCTGGGTGAGACCCTCAGCGCGACGGTGGAGCAGTTGAATGTGGCCGAGAAGAGTCTGCATCTGCCCGCGAACAAGACCAAGGGCAGACGGGATAGAACGGTGTTTTTCTCCGCGAAGACTGCCAAGGAGTTGCGCCGATGGCTTCAGTACAAGGACAGGTATTGTGATTCGAGGTTCCTGTTCCCGGTCAAGCATTCCGGGTGTCCGTTAACGGTGGAGAGCTTCGAAACGAACTTCTCACATTATGTGAAGAGGAGCGGAATCAAGAAGCATGTGTCGCCGCATACGCTCAGGAACAACTTTGCCAAGCGGTGTCTGATGGCCGGGATGGACATCTATACGCTGAGTAAAATATTGGGCCATTCCAGCGTGACGATTACCGAGCAGGCGTATCTGGATGTGACGGATGCGGATATCAAGAAGCGGTACAGCAAGTTCAGCCCTGTGGAGAATATCTATTATGGGGAACGGGATTGAGGATGGATAATTGAATATGGAAGAAGTGAGCTCAGATTGAGCTCACTTCTTGTTATGTTTGAGGTTGGATTGATACTGGTTTGAGATAGGATTGATGTGTGGTTGAAACGTGATTTGAACAAGTTTTATATAATGATAGGTATTCCTGTTATGTTACTCTCCTTAGTTGTTTTTTGTTCGGAATAAAAATTATACATTTCTAATTTTTGATGAACATACTCACCACAGGTCAAGTATTTGGACTTATTATTAAAGAGCTCTTTGGCATCTTGGTAAAAAATGATGCCGTATGCATGAGAATAGTGAACGTCAAAATATGCGAAATGGTTTGTCCTTTGCCTCAATTCATCTTTTTGTCGATATTTAATTTCGTGGTTGGTATCCGAATAAGGGAAAATATAGAAATCGGCTGTTTTATTAAGTCGATCAGCGCACACGTGAGTAACATGGATCCCATTTATATCATCGCAATATTCAATGACTTTTCGTTCCAGCATAGAGGTAATCGCTGTCTTTAAATCGCTTGTCACAATAGTTTCCAACCATTCTCTTTCTTCGCGACTATCTCTTATTTCAGCCATACCAATTGCTTTATCAAAATAGTCACGCTTTTTATATTTTAGCGCAAGCATATAGAAATATAAGACAAACGCACTGGGATTATCATATTTTTTCAATTCCTGCTTTGCAAACATTTCAAATGTAGACAGAATACGGTCAATATCTCTGTAAGAAAAATCGAAGAACATTTCTTTGTTTTCAAGTTCCTTCTCGATAACTTCAGCAAAGCGTGTTTCAAGAATGCTATCTAGTTTATTACGTATATATTTGGTTTTTGGAATTTTGGGCATAACACTGATATAGTCGAAAAAACGAAGAAGATAACCTTCTGCATCTATTCCGTTTCCATATAGCTTCTCAACCGTCTTGCAAAGTTGTTTTACATCAACTGCATAAAGAAACACAACATTACTTGATGACAAGAGATGCTTTGCAACCTCCAATGTTCTGATAGCATAATCCGGTCTGCAACGATCCAATTCATCGATAATTACAACCAACCGCGCATTATCTCCATAAGTTGTTGCTGCTTGATGCATAGCCATTTGCAATCCCATTAAAGCAGCTTGGTATTGTTTTAGATTCTTGGCTTCTTCCAATCCTACACTCACTTGGCCGCCAGCCTCAAAGCACTGAATGATCGCAGGCACTGCTTTAAATTGGGGCGGCAAGTCGTCAATAATGCTAGTCCAATCAAATTTGGCTAAGTTTTTGACACCCGTCAGGACCTTGCTCATCAAGCTTTTCGCTGCCACGAACTTTTTTTCGTCAGCCAGAGCAGAGGACTGCATAATCTGTTCAACCACAGGTACCAATGGTTCATTGAAATAATCATACTTCCACGCATCGTATCTTACAGCAACAAGCGGACAAGGAATTTGAGTCGAAGCATACTCCCTATTGATTTTTTGCTCCAGCATCTTTAAAAACCATGTCTTCCCGCTTCCATACGGAGCATCAATGGCAATAGTATAGCTTCCTTCATCACTTTTTCCTATCTTTATGGCCTCTATCAAAAAATCAGCATATTTTTCACGACCCAAAGCATCATTTCCTTGGAATGTCAGTTCATCTATTGATGCATTATTCATATTTGAATTCTCCTTCTGTATTTAACGAAAAGCTTGTTAGCAAAATAAAATATTTGCCGATAAATTACTGGTAAAGCTTATATAGTTTTTCCAAATACCCCTTAAACTCCTCCGCCGCATCCTTCCCATCATCCATCGGGCACTCCCCAACCAGCTTTACCTGTTCGCCAAATCCGGCAAGCCATCCAAAAAACTGATTGCTGACCTCGACCTTGGCAGTTACGATGAAATGCTTTTTATCAGCGGTTTTGTACGAAGCTTCCTTTGTGCCGAAGCGCTCCACCATCGTATCAAGCAGTTTGTTCTCGCACTGCAGATTGACCTTTGCAGGAATGCCGGAGAACATATTGAACGCTCTGCGCGGTTTTGATTTGATGCGGAGCTTCTTGAATTCCATTTCGCACTCGCGTTCTTCTCCAGTCAGGCGAACATCCTTCATGCGGTCAACACGATAGGTATAGTGCTTCTTGCTGTGGCCATCGATAACCAGCAGATAGTAGTTGCCCTCGCTGATCAGGATCTGGAACGGGTTGACAACATAAGTCTGGCCTTTGCGGCGTTCCACCGTGTGTTCCAGATCGTTGATGGAGTGCTTGAGGTATTTGAAGGAGATTTTCTCAGGCGTGTGCGGTCGTCCATCCAGCATGGTGCTCATGGCTTCATTAATGCGTGTGAGATTGAAAAGCACCTGGCGGTTGTTTGTCTTAACGCGGTCAACCAGAAGGGCGTTGTGCCGGATGCTGTTTGCCTGAGAATCACTGACATAACAGCAGACGATATCCATCAGATCACGCGAGTCTTTCTCTGTGACAAACTTGGCAGAGTAAACACACTCCGCCAGAAGGCGGATATCATCAAACGTATACTTCCTCTGGGCAACATAGAAGCCTTTCATCCGGTGATCATACACAACGGTTTTCAGGCTGTCGTCATCGTCCTCCAGCATTTCTTTCGCTTGTTCCAGCGTACATCCCTGATCCAGCATCAGCGATATCAGATTGATTTCGTCGATATCGCGGTAGATGGAACGGCGTTCTGCAGAGATGCCGTAAGTATTCTGTATATGGGCCGCGATCTCGAAGCCGGATGCAGCATGATTTTCATCGGTGTTTTTCAGCAGATACTGCAGCACAAGATAGGACTTCAGTTTGTGGTTGAACTTTTTCCCCCGTTTGTCTTCAAACTCGTCTTCAATTTGATTCATATGTTTAGCCATATGTTTTCTCCAAAAGTTCAAATGATTATAAGATCAGAGTTTCTCTCAAAGCAAGGCTCTATAAGTATAACATACAACCACATCAGATAACCACATGTTTGGATCGGGCAACTGCCGTATAACATTCCGAAAAATTATACCACCGGTATAGTTGCATCCTGATTTTTCCTGTGTTATGATGCAGGTGACCGTAAAAGGTCTATCAAATGAAAGGAGAGAACCAGTATGTCGATGTGGCCGCAGTCTATCCGTACCAATAACACAAACTTTCCGTCCTGCGAACGACAGGATATTCTTTGCGTACGCCCGAAACAGGCCAATTGGATATCGGTAGAAGGTTCTTTCAGATAAAGCCGGAAAACCGAGCGATGAATCCACTTGTCCGTTGCGGGCAGGTGGATTTTTTTGTATGCCAACAGGAGGTGAACCCCATGAAAGAACTCATCCTTACCAAACTCAAAGAGATCAAACAGAAGGAAAACGTGCGCATCCTGCACGCCGTGGAGAGCGGGAGCCGGGCATGGGGTTTCGCCTCCCCGGACAGCGACTATGACGTACGGTTCATCTATGTGCGCAGGCCCGAGGACTATTTGAAACTGGAGCGCACGCGTGACGTCATCGAATGGCAGCTTGATGAAACGCTTGATATCAACGGCTGGGATCTGCAGAAAATGCTCCGGCTGCTGCATAAGTCCAACCCGACAGTCTTTGAGTGGAACGCATCCCCGGTGGTGTATTCCACCACGCCGGAATGGGCGGCGCTGCAGCCGGTCATCAGTGCATGCTTTCTCAGCAAACCCGGGCTGTATCACTACCTGAGCATGGCCAAAAGCAACTATCGCGAATATCTGCGCGGCGATACCGTCCGGCTGAAGAAATACTTTTATGTGCTGCGGCCTCTTCTGGCCTGCCGGTGGATCCTCGCCAACAGCACACCTCCGCCTGTGGCGTTCCGTGCGCTGATGGACGCCTGTCTGCCCGCAGAACTGACCGATGCGGTCGAACGGCTGTTGATGCTGAAGATGAATTGCCCGGAAATCTCAGAAGGCCCAAAGGTGGATGCGCTGAATGCATTCATCGAGCGAAGCCTTTCGGACATGACGGACAAAATCCAGCGCCTGCCAAGCAGCGCTCCTGCAGCCTGGGACGCTTTGAACCGAACCTTTTATGACATACTGAATGCACAATGATTTTTGGAGGACCCCATGATCGAAATACAGGGAACTTTCGCAACGGCAAAATGCTTTGCCCAAACGGTGAATGACAATGCCATCGAACAGATCCGCACCATGTGCAATACCCCCGTGACTGAGGGCAGTCAGGTAAGGATCATGCCGGACGTGCATGCCGGAAAGGGATGCACCATCGGTACCACCATGACCATTCATGGTCGTGCTGTGCCCAATGTCGTGGGCGTAGACATCGGCTGCGGCATGTACACCGTGCGCCTCGACGCAAAGGAGATCGACTTTGCAAAGGTGGATGAGGCCGCGCACATCATTCCCTCCGGTATGCACACCTGGAAGGAGCCCATCGAGCCCTTTGACCTTACGGCCCTGCGCTGCCATGATCATCTGAAGAAAAAGAACTGGCTGGCCTGCAGCCTTGGCACCTTGGGCGGCGGAAACCACTTTATCGAGATCGATAAGGGAGCGGATGACACGTTCTACCTTGTCATCCACTCCGGAAGCCGTAACCTCGGCAAGCAGGTGGCGGAGCTGTACCAGCAGATGGCCATTGACTACCACGAGGGCAAGCCCAAACTCTTCGTCAACCGCGATGAGCTGATCGCCCAGATGAAGGCCGAAGGACGCAACCGGGAGATCCAGAAGGCCCTCAAGGCACTGGAACAACCCACCCGCGAGCTGACCGTGCCTGCCGCTCTTTGCTGGCTGGAAGGCGCGTTTCTGCAGGACTATCTGCACGACGTGGATCTGTGTCAGCGCTTTGCCCTGCGCAGCCGCGAACTGATGGCGCAGAAGATTCTGAAACACACCGGCATGACCGGATCGGATGGTTTCCACACCATACACAACTATATCGACACCACGGAGATGATCCTGCGCAAGGGTGCGATCGCCGCTCACGCAGGCGAGAAGGTACTCATCCCCATCAACATGCGCGATGGCAGCATCCTGGCCACCGGGCGCGGAAATCCCGACTGGAACTTTTCCGCGCCGCACGGTGCGGGCAGACTCATGTCCCGTACGGATGCGTTCAAGACCCTCACCATGGAGGATTACAAGGCCTCCATGCAGGGCATCTACACCACTTCCGTCCAGCCGGACACTCTGGACGAAGCGCCCATGGCCTACAAGTCGCTGGATGAGATTCTCGATATGGTGCAGGATTCCGTGGATGTGATCGACATCCTCAAACCCGTATATAACTTCAAGGCAGCCGAGTGACCGGAGGAACTCCTCCGGCGGCTGCCGGAAAGGAGAAACCCATGGTTACTTGCCTGCCAGTCGTCAATATGGCAAGGACTGGCCAGAACATTCGTCAGATCCGCAGACAGTGCGGCCTGACGGTCAAAGATCTGCAGGACATCTTCGGCTTCGCCACGCCTCAGGCCATCTACAAGTGGCAGCAGGGCGTGGCGCTGCCCACGGTAGATAATCTGGTGGTGCTGTCCGCCGTGTTTGGGGTGCCTGTGGACAGTATCCTGGCGGTGGATAAGTGCTGATGTTTTCAGGAGGATAAGCAAATGAGACGAAATTTGTCAAGGGGTCTTTCTGCAAAGAATTACAGCTACTGCACATAAAATATAGCGGGTCATACAAATAATTCAGGCTGCTAAGTCATAATGACCAGCAGCCTGAATTATTGTTTCATTTTCGTCCTAAGA
>JAFWYA010000044.1 GCA_017517815.1 Clostridia bacterium
CCGTATGTGCCGTCGTGAGGGCACCAAGCTCTTCCTGAAGGGCGAAAAGTGCTTCTCCACCAAGTGCGCGCTGAACAACCGTCCCACTCCTCCCGGCCAGCACGGCCAGGCCCGTCAGCGCAAGGCCAGCGAGTATGGCCTGCAGCTGCGTGAAAAGCAGAAGGCCCGCCGCGCTTATGGTCTGATGGAAGGCCAGTTCAAGCGCACCTATGACCGCGCTGCCCACATGAAGGGCATCACCGGCGAGAACCTGCTCCAGCTCCTCGAGCTGCGTCTGGACAACGTCGTGTACCGCAGCGGCTTGGCCGCCAGCCGTCCCCAGGGCCGTCAGGTTGTGTGCCATGGTCTGATCACCGTCAACGGCAAGAAGGTTGACATTCCTTCCTACTCCGTCAAGGTTGGCGACGTCATCTCTGTGCGCGCCACCAAGAAGGATCTGGCCATTTTCCAGGCCGCCAAGGAAGGCTCCGGCCGCGTGGTGCCCAAGTGGCTCACCATCGATCTGGAGAACCTGACCGCCACCGTGACTGCTCTGCCGCAGCGCGATGACATCGACCTGACCCTGCAGGAGAACATGATCGTCGAGTTCTACTCCCGTTAATCTTCTGCCCTCCTCCCTCAAACCAAGTGGCTTAAAACAGCAGGAGGATAATATCAATGATCGAAATCGAAAAAGCGCGCATCGACTGTGCGGAGCTGAGCCAGGACGGCTCGTATGGCAAGTTTGTCATCGAGCCGCTGGAACGCGGCTTTGGCAACACGCTGGGCAATGCGCTGCGCCGTGTGCTGCTCAGCAGCCTTCCCGGCGTTGCCGTCACCAGCATCAAGATCGAAGGCATTCAGCATGAGTTCTCCACCATCCCCGGCGTGACCGAGGACGTGAGCGAGATCATCCTGAACCTCAAGACCTTGTCTGCCAAGCTGTACTCCGATCAGGCGAAGACCGTGATGCTCGATGTCAAGGGCCCCGCTGAGGTCAAGGCCAAGGACATTGCCGCTGATGATGAGCTGGAGTTCATCGAGCCGGAAATGCATATTGCCACCCTTAACGAGGATGCCCACCTGCAGATGACGCTGACCATCGATAAGGGCCGCGGCTATGTGAGTGCGGATAAGAACAAGTATCCGAATATGCCCATCGGCGTGATCCCGATCGACTCCATCTTCACCCCCATCAAGAAGGTCAACTACACCGTGACCGATACCCGCGTGGGCCAGATCACGGACTATGACAAGCTGACCCTCGAAGTGTGGACCGATGGCAGCGTTCAGCCTGACGAGGCCATCAGCCTCGCCGCCAAGATCCTCACTGAGCACCTCAGCCTCTTCGTGAGCCTGACCGATCAGGTGACCACCATCTCCTTCACCGATCAGGAAGACGACAAGAAGGAAAAGGTTCTCGAGATGACCATCGAGGAGCTGGATTTGAGCGTGCGTGCTTACAACTGCTTGAAGCGCGCCGGCATCAATACAGTTGCCGAGCTGGTGCAGCGCAACCAGGAGGACATGATGAAGGTGCGCAACCTGGGCCGCAAGTCCCTGGAAGAAGTCGAGCAGAAGCTCGAGGCGCTCAATCTGTCCCTTCGTCCCAGCGACGAATAAACTTAGCCGATCCGATTAAGGAGGAAATACAACCATGGCACAGCGTAAATTGGGCCGTACCGCCGATCAGCGCAAGGCTCTCCTGCGCAATCAGGTGACCAATCTGCTCTGGTATGGCCGTATCGAGACGACCGAAGCCCGCGCCAAGGAAGTGCGCCGTGCTGCCGAGCGCCTCATCACTCTGGCTGTTAAAGAGTGCGACAACACCATCGAAGTGACCAAGGAAACCCACAACGATAAGGGCCAGCTGGTCACCCTGAACGTCGTCAACGACGCTCCCAGCAAGCTGCATGCCCGCCGCATGATCATGAGCTACCTCTACGAGCTCAAGGATGTGCAGCGCGCCGACGAGGACAAGGCCGACTGGAAGGAGCGCACCAAGGACGTGAAGTATCCCGTCGTTGAGAAGCTCTTCCGCGAGTATGGCCCCAAGTTCAAGGCTCGCAATGAAGAAAAGAAGTGCGCCGGTGGCTACACCCGCATTTACAAGCTCGGACCCCGTCGCGGCGATGCTGCCGAGATGTGCGTGATCGAGATCATCTAAGGAGGGGCAGTGCCCCTCCACCCCGGACTGCGCTTCGCGCAGAGGTAGATGGGCATAATCGCTTTCTTGGATCATAAAGCCGAGGCAAAGCTGCGGCAGGTGGATGTGACTTTTGCGTCCGCCGCCGCAGGGCTGCCTCGGCTTTTGCTTGCATAAAAGACAGGTATTTGGTATGATGCAACTGTCCACTTCGGCGCATACTATACGCCGGGGTGAATGCAATGGATCAGCATGAGCGTGAAAGCCTGCTTATCAGGCAGATTGACCGCTGGATCGCAGCGATGGAACGGCTGCACTTGGCTGAATATGTAAGCTATGTGGATGACCGCAGGCGTATGCTGCGCATGCATTTTTTAGGCGGCGTGGTGCGCGGCGTGGGCATGGCCGTGGGCTTTACCATTCTGGGCGCCATCCTTGTGCTGGTGCTGCAGGATCTGGCCCGGCGCAATCTGCCTCTCATCGGTGATGCACTGGCACAGATCGTGAATGTGGTTCAGCGACAGATGGAGTGAACATTTTTGATGATGTTGTTTTTAGGCATCGCATTTGCAGCGCTGGGGCTGGACGTGCTGACCAAACTGCTCACCAGCCAGCTGCTGGGAGAAAAGATCGTCCGCCTTGGCTGGCTGATCGAACTGCGGCAGACGCAGAACACCGGCATGGCCTTTGGCATGTTGTCAGGGCAGTGGTTGGCAAATATCCTGATGCCGCTGGCAGTGGTTTTCGCCGGGTGGATGCTGATGCGGCGCTATCGGGTCACGCCCTTCACCGCTATGTCTTGCGGCTTGGTAGCGGGTGGTTTCGTCGGCAATTTTGCCCAGCGGCTGTTGCAGGGCTATGTGCTGGACATGATCTACTTCCCGTGGCTGCCCTTTTTTGTATGCAACGTCGCGGATATCTGCATCTGCTTTGGCGTGGCGCTGCTGGCCTTCAGCCTGCTTTTCCGCCCGCAGGACTGGCAGGAGAAAACAAGGAGTGCGAAAGATGCCCAGAATTGAAATCACCGTCCAAAAACAGTCGCGGCTGGATGTGCTGTGTGCAGAAGCATCCGGAGCCAGCCGGTCCCAAACTGCTAAGTGGATCGAAAGCGGCCTGTGCACCGTCGATGGAAAGGTACAGAACAAAACGTCTTTCAAAGCGCCGGAAGGAGCACTGCTGGTGATTGACGTGCCGGAAGCCGTTGAATCCACCGTCGAAAAAGAGGACATCCCCCTCGAAATCCTCTATGAGGACGAGGACGTTGCTGTGGTCGTCAAGCCCTGCGGCATGGTAGTGCATCCGGCAGCCGGCAACGAAAGCGGCACGCTGGTCAACGCGCTGCTCTTTGCCATGGATGATCTCAGCGGCATCGGCGGCGTGAAGCGCCCCGGCATTGTGCACCGTCTGGACAAAGACACCAGCGGCCTGTTGATGGTCGCTAAAAACGATGCGGCGCATATCAGCCTGTCTGACCAGCTGCGCGACCGCACCATGGAAAAGCACTATCTGGCCGTTGTAGACGGCGTAATGAAAGAACCCTCCGGTCTGGTGGACAAGCCCATCGCCCGCAGCAAAAAAGACCGCAAAAAAATGGCGGTCGATCCAGAAGGACGCGACGCGTTCACCGAATGGACACTGATTGAAAACCTGAAAAACGCTGCGCTGCTGGACGTACACATCATGACCGGCCGCACGCATCAGATTCGCGTTCACATGCAAAGCCTGCACCATCCCGTTGCCGGCGATCCCATCTACGGCGCCAAAAATGGCGTCAAAGTGCCCCGGCTGATGCTGCACGCCCACACTCTCGCCTTCGACCATCCTCGCACCGGCGAGCGTCTGCACTTCGTTGCCGAGCCCCCGGCAGAGTTTGTGAAAGCGCTGGAGAAGTTACGGTAGCAGGGGACGGCAGGGGTTCCACCCCTGCACCCCGCTTAAGGGCTGTCGCCCTTAAGAATCCCGTTGTTTGCTGCGCTTTGCGCAGCAAAAGGAGGATAAAACGGTGATTCGTTTCGACAAACTGTGGGTGACGATGAAAGCCAAAAACGTTTCGACCTACCAGCTGCATGAAAAGTGTGGCATCGATAGCAAAAACCATCTGCTGAATACACCGACGAATAAAAGGCTCTGCATTTTGCAGAGCCTTTTCGTGTATTTATTGAATGATTTTTGCCATGGTGGCAATGTCTTCAGCGGCCATGGCAACCTTGGATTTTTCAATCAGGATATTGCCGCCGGTCATAATGTAGGAAGGGATTACGCGGATGTTGTTATAGTAAAAGGCTGTCGAGCGCAGTTTATATGTCGCACCGGAAGGAATGGGATTGCGTTTGACCGTTTTCCTGGCAATCTGATTGAACATCTTCTTGGCAACGTCGCCCATGAGCATAATTACCTGAAGGTTCGGAAATAAAGAAAGTTCCTCTTCCAGATAGGGCAGGCTTTCATCGAACCGTTCCTTTTCGATGGCATAACCTGTTTTTGGCGTTTTGACAGCATTGGTCAGATACACGCCCATGTTCAGGATGTCCTGAACAGTTTCTACAGGCAATCCAGCTTTCTGAAAAAGGGGAATAGTGGTGGAAAGATACTGCTCGCCGCTGCTGCCGTAAAAATCCTGCGTGGGATTCTCCGGAACAACTTCATTGATCATGATGGCGCGAATGCTGCCGCAGTCAATCTCAACATCATTCAGATGGATGTGTTCTTTATGACCAAATCGGCTTTCCAGCACATCTTTGATGTTCACAGTTTTACCTCCTTGCCTGCGTGAAACGCAGGCAAAACCGGGTTTCCAAAGCCCTTTGGCAGTGGGTCCGGGAGACAGCGCCTCCCGGTGTTCCTCTCCTGGCGTCCTCCTTCGTTACGGCTTCAGCGTGCCTTCGGCCCAGTGCTTGCGGCAGAGGCTGACGTAGCTTTCGTTTCCGCCCAGGACGATCTGTTCGCCTTCCTTGACGACTTTGCCGTCCACAACGCGGGCGTTGCAGGTGGCCTTGCGGCCGCACCAGCAAATGGTTTTGACTTCTTCGATGGTGTCGGCCCAGGCCAGCAGACACTGGCTGCCTTCAAACAGGTTGCCCTGGAAGTCGGCGCGCAGACCATAGCAGATGACAGGAACATTGTCGACATCGACCACATGAACCAGCTTTTCGACCTGCGGACGGGTGAGGAACTGAGCTTCGTCCACGATGACACAGTCGTAGTCGCGCACGTTGAACTGGTCGATGTCCTCAATGAAGTTGGCCTCGCAGTTGAGGCCGCAGCGGCTGCCGATGATGGTGGCGCCGTCGCGGTTGTCCAGACGGGGCTTGAGCATCAGCACCTTCTGACCGCGTTCGATGTAGTTGTAGCGCACCATGATGGCATTGGCGGATTTGCTGGAGCCCATTGCTCCGTAGCGGAAGTAAAGCTTGGCCATGGAAAATCGACCTCCGGATGTATGATGAATCAATTAAAATATTTATCGCGGTTTTCAAGCTCGATGCCCAGCTGCGGGGCGAGCGCTTCGGCGCGGTCGGCGGCATCGCGGTAGCCGGACAGGCCGTTGAACAGATCGTAGGCGTTTTGCAGATCGCCGGTGTTTTCATATTCTTCGGCCAGCGCATACTGGCTGTCAAGATGGAAGGCCTTGCATTCCACGGCCTGCTCAGCGCTGCTGAGATAATCGCCCAGCATGGTGAACAGCACGCCTGCATCACCGTAGTTGCCCTGCGTTTTCAGCTCGATAGCGCGGTTGTAGATTTGGCCGCGCAGGTTGTACAGCCTGTCTTCAGCATCGGCAAGCAGGCCTGCCTCTTCATAGCCGTATAAGGCAGCTTCGTAGTCCTTGCGGTCTTCAGCATCGCGGGCGGAACAATAGCTGCGCCAGAGGGATGCATCCTCAAAGTCACCGAGTGCAGCAAACAGGATGGAGGCATCGGCAAACTGGCCTGCATCCATCAGGCCGTGCGCGCGGCAGTAACGGTAGCGGTCGGCCCCGTACATGAAGGTTTGTGTCTTTTCAAAGTAGGGCTCTGCTGCGCTGTACTGCCCCTGCTCGTACAAAACCAGTCCGCGGGAATAGGCGGCGTAGGTGGGGGAATTAGCGTAGTCGTCCAGCCGTTCAAAAGCCTTGACGGCATCGGCATAGTTGCCGGATGCAAACAGGTCAACCGCCTTGGAGTAGGCCAGGCTCATATCCTGCGTGCAGGAGGTCAGGCAGGCAGCCGCGCACAAAAGCAAGACCAGCAAACGTTTTTTCATGGCGGCTCCTTTCCTGAATGAATCAGCTTTTTTTCATAAAATCGCTGCGGACGATAGCGTACAGGTCCACATCGGCGTAGCGGCCCTTGTTGTAGATACGCTGGCGCAGCGTGCCTTCAAACTTCATACCGGCATTGGCCATTACATGGCCGCTGGCGGGATTGTCGCTTTCGTGCTGGGCTTCAATGCGGTTAAGGCCCAGTTTGGTAAAGCCAAATTCCACGACGGCATTGAGCGCCTCGCTCATGTAGCCATGGTTCCAGTGGGCGCGGCTGAGACTGTAGCCCACCTCTGCGGAGCGGTTGTCGGTCTGTACCCACATAAAGCCGATGGTGCCGATCACCTTGCCGCTGTCGCGCAGAGCGATGGCGAAGGTGCCGGGCGCGGCGTTGCGGTACTGGCGCAGCAGAAAGCGGATATATCCGCGCGTCTGGTGGATGGACTGGTGCGCGTCCCACAGCACATGACGCGCCACCTCGGGATCGCGGGAGTATTCATACATATCCTCGGCGTCAGACATGCGTACGGGGCGCAGCACAAGCCGCGGCGTGAGCATGGTGGGCAGGTGGCCGAAGACCTCCATATAGGTCTGCATGCAGAACTTCCTTTACGAAAAAATGTAACAATTTTTTTCATCCGGCCGTCCAAAACGGGAACCTTTTGGCAGCCGGATTCGTTTATTTGATTGAACGGATCAGCCGTGCAGCTTCTGCCACGCCATCAGCAGGCCGATGACGGTTTTGGCGTCACGGAATTCGCCCTTCATCACGCGGTCGACGGCCTCTTTCAGGGGCAGTTTGATCACGTGCAGGAACTCGTCCGGGTCGGGATGATCCTCGTGCTGGCTCAGGCCCGTGGCCAGATAAATGCCCAGCACCTCGTCGCAGTAGCCGGGGGTGGGCACAGCGCTGATGAGAAATTCAACGTTCTCAGCGCGCAGACCGGTTTCTTCCTCCAGCTCGCGAATGGCGGATTCACGGGGATCCGCACCCTTGTACTCCAGCTTGCCGGCGGGGATTTCGAGGGTGAGTTCATCCACCGCCACGCGGTGCTGACGCACCATGTACACATTGCCGTCGGCATCCACGGGCACCACGGCGGCGCCGCCCTTATGATGAACGATCTCGCGCTTGGCGGTTTTGCCGTTGGGCAGGATCACCTGCATGTGGCTCACATTGATCAGCACACCCTCAAAAACCGTCTCGTCAGATACCGGAACCTCGCGAAGATCCTCGTACATGTATGTCGCCTCCAAAATTGCATTCCTGTATATATTCGCCGTCGGCAGGAAATCCCCCTTGTTGCAAAACGAAAAAGCGTATGGCAGGCTTTCGATACACTTGTAACACTTGTTCAGCAGGAAATGATGAAGATTGCGAAAATATTTCAAAACTACGTTTTTTTAGAGAAGAAACGGTGAAAATTTCCTGCATATCTTTCTTGACATGCCATGTGAAACCCCGTACAATAGGATTGGCCGGATAGGCCTATGATATTGCAAACCCTTTGATTTAAGGAGGATTTATAGATGACTGCACGTTTGACGGGAGGCCTCAGACGCATTTGTGCGCTTGTGATGAGCATCTTCATGATTTTGTCACAATTTGCGTATCCTGCTGCAGCTTTTGCGCAGGATCTGTCGATGCTGCCGACGGTCACCCTGTATTATCAGGAGGGCGAAAACGTCATCAGCATGCCTGTATCGCCGAGTTTGTACGGTGAGGATGCTGTTTACTGGGCCATGCTGCCGCAGGCTGCCTTTGAAGGCGCCGGTGTGACGGTAGAGCTACCCACAGGCGACGAGACCACCAGCTACAATTCCAGCTACGGAACGCAGCTGTTTCCGTCGGATGCGTCTGCTGTGGATGGCAGCGCTGCTACATACATCGAGGTGTATGTAAATGGTCAGCTGCAGATGAGCAGCCCCATGTACTTCTCGTCTGTGGAAATGCCTCAGCCTGAGCAGCCTGCCGTGAACGGCTGGGTGGATGTGGCCTACCGCACGGAAGACGGCGAGTTCATCAATGGCGAAACCATTGAATATGAGCCCGGCAGTCATACGGTGTATCCTAACTGGAACCTGATTCCCGAGGGTTATGAACTGCTGAACCAGGAAGCCAGCGTCACGGTTAACGATGACGGCAGCTACGATCCCAACCCTGTTGTGTTTACGCTGCGCAAGCAGGTGAGCAATGCATGGGTGACTGTGCAGTATCAGACCGAAGAAGGCGAGTACATCAACAGCGAAAGCGTTGAGTATGCACCCGGCAATCAGACTGTGTACCCGAACTGGAACCTGATTCCTGAGGGTTATGAACTGCTGAACCAGGAAGCCAGCGTGACGGTTAACGATGACGGCAGCTACGATCCGAACCCTGTTGTGTTTACGCTGCGCAAGCAGGTGAGCAATGCATGGGTGACCGTGCAGTATCAGACCGAAGAAGGCGAATACATCAACAGCGAAAGCATTGAGTACGCACCCGGCAATCAGACTGTGTACCCGAACTGGAACCTGATTCCCGAGGGTTATGAACTGCTGAACCAGGAAGCCAGCGTGACGGTTAACGATGACGGCAGCTACGATCCGAACCCCGTTGTGTTCACACTGCGCAAGCAGGTGAGCAACGCGTGGGTGACTGTGCAGTATCAGACCGAAGAAGGCGAGTACATCAACAGCGAAAGCGTTGAGTATGCACCCGGCAATCAGACTGTGTACCCGAACTGGGAGCTGATTCCCGAGGGTTATGAACTGCTGAACCAGGAAGCCAGCGTCACGGTTAACGATGACGGCAGCTACGATCCGAACCCCGTTGTGTTTACGCTGCGCAAGCAGGTGAGCAATGCATGGGTGACCGTGCAGTATCAGACCGAAGAAGGCGAGTACATCAACAGCGAAAGCGTTGAGTATGCACCCGGCAATCAGACTGTGTATCCGAACTGGGAGCTGATTCCCGAGGGTTATGAACTGTTGAATCAGGAAGCCAGCGTCACGGTTAACGATGACGGCAGCTACGATCCGAACCCCGTTGTGTTTACG
>JAFWYA010000045.1 GCA_017517815.1 Clostridia bacterium
AAAATGGGTGCCGAAGTTGGCCCAGATATCGATCCCCTTGTCCAGCGATACCTTCTCGCTGACAGGCATGATGCCAACCGTTACCATGCGGTCCACATGGGAATAGACAGGCACGACCTCATCAGCCACAAACAGCTTTTCGATCAGAAATTCTTTGCGGGTTTCTTCAGTGGTGTAGCGCTTGAAATCACGCTGGTTGCAGGAATAGCGAATGTCCATGATGATATCCTCCTATCGGGTTGTTACAGGTTATTGGCGGGGATTGACTGCTCGGTCTGTGCATCAAACAGGTAAATACTTTCGTAGGGAATGTAGAAAGAAAGCGAACTGTCCAATTCGGGAGTTTCATGCGGAGATACCTTCAGAATAGCAGGCTCGCCATCCAGCGTGATGTATACGTTTACGTTATCGCCCAGCATTTCAGTCAGTTCCACGCTGCCTTCAAGCTGACAGGCGTGTTCCTGCAAACTTAATGTAATGGCCTCCGGACGGAAGCCCATTACGATTTCCTTTCCTTCATACTCGACAGCGCGGCTGCCAAGCAGAAGCGCCAGATCAATGGTATGGTCAGCGACGGCAATACAGCCCTGGCTGACGGTTCGGCGTACAAAGTTCATAGGAGGCTCGCCGATGAAGCCGGCTACGAACATGTTGCTGGGATGGAAATACACATCTTTTGGCGTGCCGATCTGCTGCACGTAACCGTCCTTCATGACAACAATACGGTCCGCCATCGTCATGGCTTCTGTTTGGTCATGCGTGACGTAAATGGTGGTTGCACCGGTTTCACGATGAATCTGCGTGATTTCAGAACGCATGGTTACACGCTGCTTGGCGTCGAGGTTGGAAAGAGGCTCGTCCATCAGGAAAATGCCTACCTTGCGGATGATGGAGCGCCCCACGGCCACACGCTGACGCTGACCGCCGGAAAGCGCGCGCGGCATGCGGTCAAGATAGTCGGTGAGGCCCAGAATTTTTGCGGTTTTCTGCACACGTTCGTCAATTACGTCTTCATCCACACCCTGCAGCGAAAGGCCAAAGGCAAGGTTGTCATACACGCTCATGTGCGGATAGAGCGCATAGCTCTGAAACACCATGGCAACTTCTCGCTCGCGCGGTCCCCAGGTGTTGACAAGCTGATCGTTGATGAAGAATTCGCCTTTGCTGATGTCCTCCAGCCCGGCAATCATACGCAGCGTGGTGGATTTGCCGCAGCCCGAAGGGCCGACAAATACGATGAATTCACCTTTTTCGGCTTCAAGGTTAAAATCATGAACTGCGTGGAAGCCGTTGGGATAGATCTTGTTGACGTTTTTGAGCGTTAAGTAAGCCATTTGTGTACGCTCCTTTACTAGGATTCAGGTTGAGAAACTTTGCAGAGGATGGGTCGGACTGTCAGATGGACAAATCCGACTTTTCTATGCTATAATGAATTCATAGAAAACGTTCGGGGGGACCGAAAATGAACGATATTATCTTTGCTGGCAAACATTTTTTAACCTATAATGTAAGCCGGCATCAGCATAAAAGCTGGGAACTGATTTATTGCACAGACAAATGCGGCACGTTCATTTTTGACCATATGACCATTCCCTATGGCGTGGGGGATATCGTGGTCATTCCTAATGATACGCCGCACGAAAACCGCAGTCTGAACGGTTTTATGAACTATCACCTGAACATCGACAACACTACCTTGCCCTTCCATGAGCCGGTTTTGATCCGCGATGACGGCAATGAGTCCATTCTGCACCTGTTTTCGGATGCGTATTATTTGTTTCACAGCGAAAACGAAGGAAAACTGGGGCTGCTTTCTGCCTACGGTGAGTTGATCGTGCGGCATATGGCAGCCGGATGGGCGACGCATCCGCAAAACCGAGCAACGGATACCATTTCCAGAAGCATTGTGGAGAACTATGCCGATGCTTCGTATGAGGTGGATCAGGTGCTGAAGGAAATGCCCTATAGCTATGATTATCTGTGCAGAATGTTCAAACAGGATATGGGTATGACGCCGCACCGCTATCTGACCAATCAGCGTCTGCGTGCAGCAGCTGATATGCTTTGCACAGGCAGCCATACCAACATATCAGAAGTGGCGCTGCTGTGCGGTTTCCGCGACCCGCTCTACTTTTCACGCCTGTTCAAGAAGAAGTTTGCGGTATCGCCCAGCACCTATTACCGGCAAAAGCTGCTGGAGCATCAGAAGCAGGATCGTGATTCTGACAGTCAGAAGATCATTCTGCCGGATTAAGCCGCCGCACCTCCGTGTAACACATCACCAGCGGCGCAACGCCCTTGGCGTCGTTTTTCACGACCGGTTCAGACAGATAATAGGCATATGTTCCGTCTCTGCGGCGGTCGCTTTCAGGGCCAAGCCCGGCTACCAGGCAGATGCCGCCCAGTTCGATTTCATTTCCATGGAAAGACAGATGTTTTTTCACGATGCCGTCAAAGGTCTTAAGGCCTCTGGCGGCATATTCCTTTGGCAGCACGCCAAGCCGCGCGCCCTTGAGCATTGTGTAGGCCATCATGCTCGATCCGCTGGTTTCCAGATAGTTGCCTTCTTCGCTGCCTTTGTCTACCACCTGATAGAACATACCTGTTTCCGGATCAGCATAGGGGAGAAGACCATCCATCATTTCGTTCAACAGTTTTTCGATAATCTGACGTTCTTCTCCAACGGGAAGAATTTCAGCCAGGTCGGCCAATGCGGCGGCGAACCATCCCATGGCTCTTAGCCAGAAGCTTTTGGAAAGCCCCGTCTCAGAATCAGCCCAGAAGACACG
This sequence comes from Clostridia bacterium, assembly GCA_017517815.1. The sequence goes on from JAFWYA010000045.1 coordinate 2,790, forward strand.
GCGGCTGGCGTCATAGCCGTGATAATAAAGCTTTTTATGCTCATCAAACATATGGGCACGAACGGTTTGGATCTGGTGGATAATGTCGGTGTAACAGCCAGATCCAAAGTGCTTTTCATACAGCGCTGCAAAAACCTGAGCCATGTATATGCCGTCCAGCCATACCTGATGCGGATAGATCGCCTTATGCCAGTAACTGCCCTCAAATGTACGGGGCTGCTGCTGCAGCGCATCATGAAGACGGTCAGCAGCAAGACGATACTTTTCTTTGCCTGTTTTGTGGTACAGTGGGAAGAGAACACGTCCCTCGTTGATGTCATCCAGCGTCTGCTTTTCATGCTGCCAGGTACGGATGCTGCCGTCTGCGCCGATGAAGCTATCAACGAAGGATTCCACAAAATCAACATATCTGGAATCGCCAGTCAAACTGCTCATTTCAAGCAGCGCCATGAGCATGCATCCGTCGATATAATTCCAGCTTGCAGGTTTTCCCTGACGTACGCGCTCAATGTTCCAGGCGGTCTTATCGACAGAGGAATGCTCAATCAGGCTGAGAACGTAGCGGTCGATTTGGGTATACATCAGTTTACCTCGTCAAGGCCTTCGGCCGATATGTCAACACAGTTTTCGGTAATCAGCGCAGGTCCTTCAGCACCCTGTACCGTCACGTTTTCAATGCGCACTTTTCGTACGTTGTTGAAATAGAGCCCCAGCTTGCATTTTGCAGTGGCATCATTTTGCATGGCTGGCACAAAGGGTTGTGCATCTGGATGGAAGCTGACAGAAACGTTTGAAAAAGTAACCTCGTCAATGGGGGATTCCGGCAGACCGTCAATATAACAGGCTGCAGCATGCGCGTTGGTGCAGGTGAGGTTGCTAAAGGCAAAGGAACCAAGATGCGGTGTCCTTTCATCCACGGGCAGAGGTTCGCGGCACTTCACATAATCTGAGTAGCGGTCGGGATCGCAGCAGTTATACCACATGTTGATCACAACGGGTGTGATAACATCCTCCATCTGGATCTGATCGAAGACAACGCCGGTGATACTGCAGTCTCTGCCGCGGCCGCGGCGGGTTTTAATGCGAAGGCCGCGATCGGTGCTTCTAAACAGGCAGCGCGTCACGGTCAGCCCATGTACGCCACAGGCAATCTCACTGCCAAGCGTAACGGCTCCATGGCCAAATTCCATAAGGCAGTTGCGAATGACGTGCTTCTGCGCGCTTTGGAGCCGCTGCCGGCGCAGCTCAATCTTGCCGGATTTAATGGCTACACAATCATCGCCGACACTTAAACGGCAGCCGATGATGTTAACGCCGATGCAGGCCTCAGGATCGATGGCATCAGTGTTGGGACTGTCTTTGGGCGCTTGTACCTTTACGTCAAAAAAGGAGACATTTTCACTGTAGAAGGGGTGCAAATTCCATGAGGGGGAGTTTTTAGCTGTTATACCATGGAGGGTGATGTTTTTGCAGTTGTTGAAAAACATCAGACGGGGACGGGCGGTTTCGAACTGCCTGAAGGCAGTCCAGAAGTCGCTTTTCTGTGCGTTTCCATCTACAACCCCTTCACCGATGATGGATACGTCCTCGCAGTAAGAACCATGCAGCAGCGACTGATACATTGGACGTACAAGGCCTTCAAAAGCACCGATCATTAAATCGGGGCCTTCACAGAGTGGAGCAACATTGCCCGGAAGAATGGGATAACAGGAACGGTTGGGTGACCCCAGCAGCACAGCTCCCTTTGACAGTTCCAGCGTGATATGGCTGCGCAGACAAAGCGGGCGTACAAGCCAGGTACCCGCGGGGAAGAAAAGCCTTGAACCGTCCGGCAGGAAGGAGAGGGCGCTTTGAATGGCAGCAGTATCATCATGAATACCGTCGCCCACCGCTCCAAAGCTGCGTACATCGGCAGCAAAAGCTTCCTTGGCCGTACGGAAGGAAAGTTCGTATGAATCGATGCGCAGCGTATATTCCGTATCAGGCTTGAGAGAAAAAAGCGAAACCACGTTGGTAATGCAGGTAAACATGAATTCGCCGTTGAGATAAACATCATACGGTTTGGGCGAAAAATAGGGTTTGGTACTGTCCAGTTCAAAACACGCGCTGGTGGAACCGGCATAGATCAGCTGGATCATATCAGAATCGTTCCTTTCAGTGCGTTTTGCATCCTGCATCAGCCAGGATACTGGCAAATGTCTGCCTGATGAGAATACACAGGGTATCGGCGCCAGCAGTGAAAACGCCAAACAGGATGGGTTCTACGTTTAAAACCGGCGCTGGCGGTCTAAACAGCAGCTGCAAAAAGGTGTTCAGCGCATAATAGATGGTGATAACCAAAAACAACAGCACAAAGCCGTAGAACAGGTTCATCACAAAGCCCATGGTTCCGCGTCGGGATACCATGACCCAGCGTCTGCTGCCTCCGGGCATCTTTTCGGTGAAACGCAGGAAACGGTTGATCAGAAGGTCGGTGACCATGCCAAGGATCACAGCAGCAATGAAGTACAGATCAAGCTGGGCCGTCACATACAGTCCGAGCCCCCAGAATACGAAAAAGCATACTGCGCCGTAAAACCATACTTTGATCAGCAGTACCTTTAGCGTTTCAGGTAAGCGCCACTTTCCATGAGAAGAACGATATTTTTCCAGTTCCTCTTTTGAATACCGGGGCGTATTTTCCGCAGTGGCATTCACCAGCGTGTCCACTGCCTCTGTGTGCAGTTGGTAATAGGAGGAACTTTTGTCCGCTTCTTTGTTTGCTGTGGGTTTCATGACGTCAGTCCTCGGAGGAAAGCTGGAAGGCTTCCATTTCACCCATGGCTTCTACAGGTAAAGAGGTGTCGATACGGCGCAGAAGCTTGCGGAGTACGGGTACCAGCAGCGTAAGAATGGCGCCAAGCGCAACAATCACACGGTGTACTTTCAGCACCTGAAGGGCCTGAGCAATGTACTGCGTGCCTGATTCCACTACGATAGGATGATCTGCACGCGTAAGCGCCTGTGTGATGCAGTCAGCGTAGTAGGTATCGCAGAAGATCAGTACGCCCAGCATAAGGAGCATAAGCGTCAGCATGGGAATATTGGTTTTCTTACGGTGTGGATAGGCGTTGAGAAAACATACGAAAGAAAGCAGAGAAAACAGCATTGTGCAGAAACCGGCAAGGCCCATGCCGCTGAGCTGAATTTTGGCAGTGGTGTCGGAAATGTGGGTGAGATTGAAGGAATACTGTACAAACGCAACGGCCAGCACAACCAGGGGAATGGTTTGCGGCTTGCGCTTGAGCGATACAAGAGATTTGCGGACGAACTCGCGCATCCGTGCGCTGGGCTTTATCTTTTGCCTGCTCATGAGCGTAGCTCCTTTCATCGGATCGCAGCGGTGGTCTGACTGTCGAAGAAATGCCGTTTTTCAAAAGAAAGCCTTACCACGTCGCCGGAACGGTAATCACACCAGCCGCGCAGTTTGCAGGTGAGGGCTGAAGCAGATGTGCGTACATCGCCGAGATAACCGTGCACCAGCGTACTCATGCCCAGGTTTTCGTTAGAAACGACCTTCATGCAGATTTCGCCGCCCTCGGCTATGTTCTCAGGGCGTACGCCCAGAGTGATTTCCTGACCGATACGGTTTCGAAGGAGTTTCTGTTCATCCTGGGTAAGCTGCATAGAAAACAGGGGATGACACACGCGGTTCTCCTCCACCTGTACCTTGAAAAAATTCATAGGCGGAAGGCCGATGAAGCTGGCCACAAACAGGTTTGCGGGAGTGTCGTACAGTTCCAGAGGCGTGCCGATCTGTTGCACATGGCCCATGGACATGCAGACAATGCGATCCGCCAATGTAAGAGCTTCTGTCTGGTCATGTGTGACGTAGAGCATGGTAGCCTTCATACGCTTGTGCAGCAGCAGAATCTCACGCCTTGTTGCGCTGCGAAGCTTGGCGTCAAGGTTGGAAAGCGGCTCGTCAAACAGAAAGACCTTGGGATTGCGCACAATGGCACGGCCCATGGCAACGCGTTGGCGCTGACCGCCGGAAAGCTGCTTGGGCTTTTTGTTCAGCTGATCGGTAAGGTGCAGGATTTCCGCAGCAGCCATTACCTTTTTATGGATCAGATTGGGGTCTTCCTTGCGAAGCGTCAGGGAGAAGGCCATATTTTCATAAACCGTCATATGGCCATAGAGCGCATAGTTCTGAAAAACCATCGCCATATCGCGGTCTTTGGGAGGCGTAGCAGTGATGTCTTCTCCGTCCAGCAGCAGTTTGCCGGCGGTGATATCCTCCAGACCGGCAATCATGCGCAGCGTGGTGGATTTGCCGCAGCCAGAGGGGCCGACAAGCACGATAAACTCACCGTCTTTGACTTCAAGATTGAAGTCGTAGACAGCCTGAACTTTGTTGTCGTAGATCTTATCCAGATGCTGTAAGCTGATGTTTGCCATAGGTATCTCCTTTACGCGGCCTTTTCACTGAGGGAGGCAGTGTAGGCATTCAGTGTACGGCTGCGGATGACGCCGATGATTCCGGCAATCAGACAGCAGACAGCCGACAGAGAAAGGCAGATGACGACATAGGTGAATTGTGGCATTTCCATAATAGGGTAAGTGACCTTACTGATGATAACCTCAGCATTCAATGCCTGCATGGGCAGAATAAAAATGCGTATAATCTGACCGATCCCCAGTCCAATCAGCAGCCATGCATAACCGATACGATAGCTCTTTACGCCTTCAGAAGAAAGAAAGGCCATCAACATAAACAGCAGATTGTACACAATGGAGGCGCCGATTAACAGAGAGTAGTACCAGGATCCAACATCAGAAGAATAGATGCTGACAAAATACAGCACATCAAACACGATGGCCAAAAGTGCCAGTCGGGAGGAGTGAGTGTTTTTTGTATAACGCATCCGGTCGAGATGGATCTGCTTTTGTTCTTCAGGCGAAAGCTGCGTCATTTGGATGCCTCCCTTCCGGTGTCGATCAGTTTCTTTTCAGCGCGCATCAGACAGTGTTTCCAGATGAAATTAACAATCAATACCGCACATACAATGACAACCAGCGCCAATACCGCATAATGCACGTCAAACCAAAAGGTAGAAGTAGTGTAAGATGTTTTCATCAGATCGGCGAAAAATTCCAGCTCGTCAAAATTCACCTGCAGGAACTGTTCACGGTACTGCATGACCTGCTGATGGCACCACACTGAAGAACCCACACCGGCAGCAACAAAAGCAAAGGTGGAAAGGGCATTGCCTACATAGTATCTGCGGCGTTTGTGTGTGCCAGTGATGAACAGCAGACAGGAAAGCAGGATCATCATGATGGAAACGCTCAGAAGCGTACGGTTGAACGGCTGCATATCATAATAGATCCACGAACCGGTCACCCATGTATCTTTGGGGTTATTGGGGTCCATCATAGTGTAGTACAGACTGTCATACAGATCTGTCATCAGGCCCAGCGCGTAGAGGAACATAATGGCACTGGCCGCAAGGGCTGCAAAGCAGAGAATCTTCTGCAAAGTCATCTGTTTCCTATACATGGTGACCTCCTGTACTCAGACGTTTTTCACAGCTTCGAAAAGAGAAGCTTCCCTGAGTTTCCCACGCGGGGAAACTCAGGGAAACCGGCAGGGGAGCGAATGCGCCCCTGCCGAAAGAAAAGGGAAAGTTACTTGGTCAGCTCAGCATAGTACTGGGTCAGACGATCCCATGCACGCTGCTTGAGGGCCAGATACTGCGCGCCGCCCATGGTGCCGGCAACGTACTCAGCGGATTCCTCGGCGCTGGACATGCCTTCCACGGCGTAGCCGTTCACGATCTGGTCGATGAACAGGTTCTGGCCGCCCTTGTTCTCGCCGAACTTGTTGGTGTTCAGGTCGGCGTATTCGTTGATCATGTTGTTTTCAACGGTGGTGTTGGGCAGCACGGTGGGGATGGAGGTGTACCAGGGATTCTCAGTCACAGCCAGTTCGGGATGCTTGATGGTGCCCAGACCGATAGCAGTGGAGATCTTGCCGGCGCCTTCCTTGCCGACTTCGTGAGTGCACTGATACTCGAAAGCCTGGCTCTTGGCAAAGGACAGGGTGGAACCCAGGAACTGACGGGCATAGTTTGTGTAGTTGCCGGAGGCCTTCTCCCACAGCTCGGCGTAGGTGGCGTCGGCGATCACGGGCATTTCAGCGCCGTTGAAGTTGAAGGTGACGTAGGAGCCGTCGTCGTTCTTCTTGATGAAGGCGTCGGGGCCGTAGCTCATGAGGATCTGGCCTTCGGGGCTGTAGGCGTAGTCGATCAAAGCCAGAGCAGCTTCGAGCTTTTCAGGGCTGCCTTCGGTGCCGGCAACGGAGATGCCCCAGCCGTCGACCTTAACAGAGCGCCAGGACTCGGTAAAGCGCATGTACACGCCGTCCTCAGAAGTACCGTCGAACCAGCGGGCAACGGGAACCATGACGGCCATGTACTTTTCGCCCTCGCCCAGTACGGTGGCATTGTACACAGTCTGGGTCTGGTTGTAGTCGTAGTGCATGAAGCCCAGGTCGTTCTGCAGATAGGTCTTGGTGGATTCTTCAGAGGTCTCCAGGAAAGCCTTGGAGATCAGGCCTTCAAGAGCCATGTTGTGCAGCTTTTCCATGGCGGCATAGGCTTCGGCGTCCTGACGGGCGTCACGCAGCTTGCCTTCAGAGTCGATCCACAGAGAATCCTGACGGGATTCCAGACCACGCACACCGAACAGCACGCCGGCAAAGCGCTTCATGTCAACGCGGCGCTGGTTATTGTTGTCCTCGCGGCTGAACAGGCCCTGTACGGAGTCGGTGCCGTTGAGGGTCTGGGGGTTGGCGACCACGCAGCGCAGCAGGGCGACGAGCTCGTCAGCATCCCAGGCAGCGTTCTGGCCGATGAACAGGTTGGAACGCTTGGTGCCGTAGTAGCCGGCGTATGCGGTGTCGATGTAGGCACGCAGCATGTTGACGGCAGCAACGCCATCCAGTTCGCCAGCGGCATTCATCTTGGCAACGATATTGCCGGCAGCGTCGTAATTCTTGGTCACGGTTTCCACGGCAGTGCCTTCGGCGTTGACAACGTCAACAGTCACAGAACCGGCGGTGGGCATGTAGGGCTCGTACACGGGAGCAGCCAGCTTGTTAGAGGCTTCGGCAGCAAATTCTCCTTCGCCGTCCAGCAGCTTCTGTACCCAGTCAGCACGCATCAGAGGCATGCGCTCGATGTCGTTAACGCCGTCGAAGTAGGGGGAGAAGTAGATGGCGCCATTGGAGGTGTTGCCGGTGATGGACAGGCGCACGATGGGGTTGGCCTCCAGATAGGCCTTGAAGTTGGGCATCTTGTCGAGGTAGGCGCCGATGTTGACGATGCTGCCAGCCTCGCCGTACTCAGTCAGCTTGGCGGCGGTGCCGCTGACCATGTCCACTTCGTTGAGACGGTCCTTCCAGAACTCGAATTCCTTGGTGGCATTGTTGCCCTGGTACAGGTTTTCAAAAGTAACGCCAAGCACTTCCTGAACCTTCACCCAGGTAGGCTTGAGGTCGCCGGCATGGTAGGTGTTGCCGTCGGCCAGAGTCACGCCGGAACCTGCAACTTCAGCGTCGAAGAACAGGCCGGTTTTGGTGCTGTTGTAGCCGGTAGCCATGCGGAGCACAACGCCCTCAGCAGAAGCAGAGACGGCACACAGGGAGAGAATCATGGTCAAAGCCAGGATCCAGGAGACAATACGTTTGGTCATCACGGTCATTCCTTTCATGGTCTTTTTTTATCTGTTCACCGGAATCCTCCGGGAAGATACGTTATTCCTTCACACCGCCGGCGTTGACGCCCTTGGCAAAGTACTTCTGGATGAAGGGATAAATGATAAGAATGGGCACGATGGAGCACACGATCAAAGCATAGATGACGGAATCGGATGAGAAGATCTCATTCCAGCCGGCCATGGCTTCCGGATCCATGTATTCCTCAAGCCTGAGACGAATGAACACCTGCAGCGGATGCTCGTTGGAGTTTGAGATCATCTGCCTGGCCCAGAAGTAACCATTCCATCGGGAAATAGCGAAGAACAGGGCAACAGTGGCAATGGTGGACTTGCACATGGGAATGTAGACCTTCCCCAGCACCTGAAACTCTGTTGCGCCGTCCACGATGGCAGCCTCTTCGATTTCGCCGGGCACACCTTCAAACGCGTTGCGCAGCAGGATGATGTTCATGGCGGCCATACCCATGGCGATAACCACCAGCCATTTGTCATCCTTGATGCCTACGGCGTTGAATACTGCCTTTGTATCCAGATAGTTCAGATACTGGGGTACGATGCCGGCAGAAAACAACATGGTGAAAACCAGGAAGAAATTAAAAAAACGACGGAAGAGAAGCCTTTTCTTGGAAAGGGCATAAGCGCCCAGAATGGCCACAAACAGTGCCCACACCGTGCCATAGAAGGTGAGGAACAGCGTGTTGGAATATGCGTTCCAGAACATGTTATCATGGAACATGCGCCCAAAGGCTTCAAACTGAATATCCTTGGGGAAGAGCACCACCTTGCCGTAATCGACTGCATTGCCTCCGCTGATGGAGGCAGAAACGGCATATACAAACGGATACAGACAGGCAAGGGCGAAGATGGACAAAAGCGTATAGCTGATGACCTTAAAGATCATTTCCGACGTTTCGAGCTTTCTTTTCATGGCTTTTACCTCGTTAGTACAGCGATGTGTCGGACGCCTTGCGCGCGATGGTATTGGCGCTGATCACAAGCAGCATGCCAATGACGTTATTCATCATTTCGGCTGCGGCTGCAAGCCCCTTTTGCGTACCTGCCAGACCATAACGCTGGGCAAAGGTGGATACAACGTCCGCTGTTACATAGGTATTGGTATTGTAAAGAAGAAGCACTTTTTCATAGCCGATGTTGAGCAGCGAGCCAATGCGGGTGATCAGCATGATGACGATCGTGGACAGAATGCTGGGCAGCACCACATAACGCATCTGAGCCATTTTGCCGGCACCATCGATCTGGGCAGCTTCATAACTGGTGGGGGCAATAGCGATGATGGCTGCAAAATAGACGATGCTGTCGTAGCCTGCACCCTCCCAGATGCCGGAAATCTGGTAAATGGAACGGAAGAAATCCGGGTTGTTCAGCAGACCGGCATGCGCCGTTTCAGTGGAGATCAGCCCGAGCGATGCAAGCGCCTGGCTGATGATGCCCATGCCGGATGTGAGAGAACCCTGCTTGACCAGCATGGTGACCAGCGAGGTCATAACGACTGTGGACATGAATTTGGGCAGATAGGTGAGTACCTGACAGGTGCTGCGCACCAGATTGGAGCGGATTTCATTGAAGAACAGCGCCAGAATGATAGGCGTGGGAAACCCAAAGCAAAGGCCATAGAAGCTGAGCAGGAAGGTGTTTCTGAGCGCACGCCAGAATTCGGCGGACATGGTATCTCCGCCGACAAGCAGACGCTTGAAATAGGAAAAGCCGCAGAACAGCTGATCGGCAACCGGTTTTACCTCGTCAGGTACTTTGAAACAGCCAAGCAGTTCGTACATGGGCAGATAGCGCCAGAACAGGAAAACCAACAGCATCGGCACAAGCATTGCATACAGCCGCCAGTCCTTCATAACTGTCATGCCTACGTGACGCCATGTGTGCTTTTCTACATCGTCGCGAACCGCCTGTTCAGGATTCTCCCTGTAAACGCCTGCAGCCTCGTCATAAATCAGGTAATCTGCAGCTTTTGACATCATGGGTTCATCCCCCTTTCCTGTTCGGTTTCTTTTCGAATACGGGCCAGATAATGCTGCTGATCTTCAAGGATGCCGTCCAGTCTGCGGGCGATCCACACGAGCAGCACACAGAAAAATACGGAAAGCGCGTCAGTGGTGAAAAAGGCGGCTGCAACAGATGGGGAAGTACCCAGAGCCAAAGCTATGAGAAAACGCCCAGCCTGCATGAGGATTCCGACAGCCAGACCGTAGAGCATGCATAGCAATACGTCGCTGCGCAGGCGTTTCCAGCCTGTATTTCTGATAATGGGCAGCAGAGCCAGAAGAGTCATGGAACCCAGGCAGTAGATTAGGTATTGAATAGGCAAAGCGCCTGAAAGCATGCAAAACACTACAGAACCAGCAAATGCCGGCAACGCAGCAAATACACCCCACCGAACCATTACGATACCTGAGACAGCTGGAATCACCGAAAGCGTATATGCCTCATAGGGAAACCAGAGCCGTGCCCCCAGGACAATGAGAGCTTCGCACAGACACAGCAGGCTCGTCCAAAATAACAGATCCAGGGTCCGATACTGCCGGAATGTAATGGAGCGTCGCATCTGTTTCCTCCTTGCAGATATGGAAGCATGCGTTTGATGTTTGAGTTGGATGATGTGTTAAATTAACAGCCGTTTTATCAATTCTTATTGTACATGTCATTGCCTGAAGGGTTAATAAACAAAATGGATGATTATATGTACAAAATCGACTTTTTGATATTAGCAAGGGACGCAATAGCAGGAAGTGTGATATAACGGTAGCAGCAACTGAAAAGAAAGGTGATGCCAATGAAGAAAACCGTTTTGAGACCGGAAGACAATTTGCAAAAGGCGCTGGCTAATGCGCAAAAAGGCGATATAATCCACCTGAAAGCGGGCATTTACCGTCAAAAGGTTCTTTTGCGTACTGACGGCATTGTGCTGGAAGGGGAAGGTGCACAGCAAACCGCCATCGTTTGGGATGACTATGCACTGAAAAAAGACGAAAATGGCGTGGAGTATAACACTTTTCGCACATGGACAATGGCGGTATGCGCAGATAGTGTTTGTATGAGGGAACTGGCGATTATCAATGATGCGCTTCAACCTGAAAAGAAGGGACAGGCAGTAGCGCTTTCTGTTTTGGGTGATGATTTTCGGATGGAAAACTGCCGTTTATCCTCTATGCAGGATACGCTGTTTGCAGGTCCGCTGCCGGCTGATCTGATCGAGCGATATGACGGCTTTCTGATGGATGAACTGCGCATGTCCGGCCCGTTCGTCCATAAATATATCCGCTGCCTGATTGAAGGATCAGTTGATTTTATTTTTGGGTGTGCTGATGCATTGTTTGACGAATGCGAGATACGGTCTGTGCATGATATACGCAAGGTTGGTTATGTAGCTGCACCTGCTCATGCAGCAGAGCAGCAAAGGGGATTTCTGTTCCGCAAATGCCGTTTTACCTGTGACGAACACGTCCCTGAAGAAAGCGTTTATCTGGCCAGACCATGGCGCGACTTTGGTTTTGCACAGTTTGAAGACTGCAGCTATCAGCGGCATATTGCTAAGGACGGTTTTGACAAATGGAATGATACGCACCGTGACAAAACAGCCCGTTTTTATGAAAAACCACCCATTCCAGGACGGGTGGAATGGGTGCGATGATTATGAATGGGTTATGCAGAGCATTTCGATAAATTGTCTGGCTTCGACAGCATTTTCATTGCAGGTGTTTTCAAGTGTTGCCTGAATATAGGGCTTTTGGCTGACGAGATTGCGAATCAACGGGTGGAAATCCATCTCGCCCTTTCCGGCGGCTGTGTACTGCAGCTCGCCTTTTTGAATGGTGTAATCCTTCAGGTGCACAGCAGCAATACGATCACACAGCAAATCAAGTGTTTCGCTGATCACCTGATCGCGCCGGTCGATATTGTCCATGCAAAGCAGATTGACGGGGTCGAAAATGATTCGCAAATTGGGACTGGCGATACTGCGGATCACCCTCAGGGCACGCTGCGCATCAAAAACAATATGTTTCCATACTGGCTCGATGGCGACATTCACGCCGTAATGCTCTGCACAGGCGACTACATCCGCCAGATTACGAATAAAGGTCTGCAGCGCCTCTTCTGAATGCGTGTTGCGGTCGCTTTTATACTCAGAATTGGGTGCGCCCGTTTCTGTGCCTACCATGCCCATTCCGGCCAGCGCCGCTACACGGATGGAACCGAAATAACGTTCTTTGAACAGAGCAAGCCTTTCGACATCTGGATCTGCCAGATTCATATAGCATCCCAGAACGGCAACATCCAGTTCGTTTCGGGCAAAGACGTTTCTAAAATAATGTGCAAGGCCCTCATGAAAAGCGGGGCCGTCGAAGGTGATGCCTTTCATCACTTTCTGAGGCGCCAGATGAACACAGCAGAAACCTTCTTCTCTTGCTTTAGCGGCCCGTTCTTCAAGGGTTTGTTTCTGCACAGGAGCATGAGTGTTGACGTCGTGAAGGCGAATGCCGATCTGCAGCATAAGTTTTTCCTTTCTGCGCGGCTCCCATGAGGAATTTCTTGTGGAGACCGCGGAATTACCGGTTTGATAGCAAAGATTCGCCGTAATAAAGAAATTTTCCTTTTGAATGGTTTACTCGGCGCACTCCTTTACCATCAGCAGATTCCATGGTTCAAGCATAATATCTACAGTCAATACACCCAGTTCATCGGCCTGTACCGTTTGTCTGTATGTTGCAAGTGCAGCCCGGCGCAATTCTTCGGTCTGAAGGCGGTCTGGGGGTTCGGGGCTACCCATCTTACGCCAGGCCTCCAGCGCCCAGCCGTGCTCGCGGCTCAGGCATTCCAGTTGAAAACGCTGATGCGGCCTAAGGCCTGTTAGCTGGAAATAGATTCTGCAGGCTTCACCCTGCTGAAGTTCGGCCTCAGCCTTGCTGACATCTGGCCAAAGCGACATGCTGACAGTACCCGTAACAGGGTAATTCCATGCTATGGCGTTCAGACCGTCCTGCCCTCTTGTCAGGAACAGATGGTCGTCCCGGTACAGGCATTCGTCACCCAGCGAAGCCAGCATGCGATAGGCATGAAACCCTGGTTTGACGATTCCCTGATAGTTGATTAATCCGAAACCACCGTGAAAAATACTTGCACCCGCGCCAAGTTCTTCAAACACATCTGTAAACACCCAGTAGGAGAGGGAATTCGTCAGTCCTATACAGTCGAGATTGGATTTGACGATAAACGCCGCTTCCTGCAGATAGTCATGCGTGCAGTCGCGTGAAGATGGGCTGGAGGACCATTCTGTCAGATGAATCTCGGCATGGGGATAGTGGCTGCTGCGGACGGCATCGCGCAGCCATGTCAGGTCTTTGACAAGGGCATCTATGCCGCGCGATCGCCCGGAAATGTGGCCGGTTGTATCCAGTGCAAAGTCTGTGGGATAGGGGTGGGTGGATACAAAGTCTACCGGCAGATCCTGCTGATGACAATAATCTAAAAATGCTTCAATCCACACACCGTGCCACTGCAGACTATCCAGATCTTCTGTCTGGTGGGTCAGATGACAGCTCATGTCTTCTCTTTCACCATCAAAGCGTGCATCCGGCACGAAATTGCTTGTGGCGGGCCCTCCCACCCGAAAGGCTGGATCAATCGCCTTTATGGTGCGGGCAGTATGCTTATACAGCTCAAAATACTGGCTGCGCGTTCCATCCCAGAATCCGTCCAGATTGGGCTCGTTCCACACTTCAAAGTACCACTGGCGGACCTCTTCGCTGCCGTAGCGTTCGATCCAGTGACGCACCAGACGGTTGATCAGCGCGCACCATCCATCCCATTGTGCAGGGGGCGTTACATTGGCCTTCCACCAGAATTGGGTCGCGGTTCCACCTTTCAGACAGTCAGGAAAGAAACCGAGCTCCACAAACGGGCGGATGTTCTTTTCAAGCATGCGGTCAAACAGTTCATCCACATACTGAAAGTTGTATATCCAGTTTCCGGCCGAGTCCTGATGCAGAACAAACATATCGTCATGGAGAAGACCATGAAAACGAAGATATCGGAAGCCGATATGCTTTTGAACCAGATCCAGATGCTCCTGAAAAGCTGCGCGCAGGCCTTCACCGGCACGCCCTGCGCCCACACAGGTGTGCCAGTGGGGGACATAGTGCTCACCCTGCTTACGACTGTCAATGCTTATCATATGTTTCCTCCTGTCACTTTCGGGTGATTAATGAAACAGCTTTCTCTTTCATATGCGGGAAAATCACGGCCCAAAGGGCAGCAAATGCCGGGCATCAGATGTCAGCCGCTGGAACAATGTTATCTGATAACAATATACGGCTGATCGTCGTTGGATACCATAAATGTTGCAGCGGAGGGAAGATGATTGTACATAACCGTGAAATATCCTCCCGTATGCTGCTGAAGGATAGCTTCGCCCGACGGTTTCAGAATATATCGAGGTTGATTTATATGATTATGCTATCATTTTGTTCAATTAAAATCAAGAAAATAAAATAAGAGCGGAAAAACATATTTTTCATAGACGCATGCGGACCGTTTTTCGGGACTATTAAAGAAAAAAATTTTCTCTTTGATGTATAGATGGTTTCTTTGTGTATGTTTATTACTACATATTCACTGAAAATGCCTGAAACAATCCAGTCAAAAAATTTATATCTCGATTTACAAATTCTTACATGAGTGATATTATAATACACTGGATTTATTATTGCATTTTGCAGTAAAAACCATATGATATACATATTTTTGAATGTAGGGTGGAAAAACCGAGATGATGAAAACACTGATCAGTAAAACCGGATGGATCCTGCTGCTGACGGCGCTTTTCTGCGCATGCTTCATTCCACTGGAAGATATGCCTGCCGTGTGCACGGCGGCCTACGCGGAAATGGTGCCGGAAACGCCGGATGAAGATCCGCCCGCCAATGAGGCGGATGGATCCAAAATCGAAAGTGTGACAATCCGCTGGACGACGACGGATACAGATGGTATCGAGGAAAATCTTCTTCTTTCCACAACCCAGACGGGTAAACTGCGCATGGAGTATCTGCTGTCGATTCAGCTTTCAGGTATGCATGACTATGCGCCGGGAGATGTCACCATCACCATTCCAAGCAAGGTCTGGCATGGAAGAAAGATGATCACCGGTGAAAACGGCGAGCTTGTCGGTACGGTCGATCCCGGCAAACTGCTGGGTACGGTACAGCTGCCGCTTCCTGCTGCGCCTTCAACCCGGGCGGATTTCAACTGGCAGATTATCAACGACGAGTATGTGCTGACCAATACGCGTACGCTGGATGCTGCCTCCATCGCGTCTTTTGAAATTGCGATCACGAATATCCATCCGCTGGACATCCCTGATATGAGCATCTGCGATCCCATTTCTGTGCACTGTGAGGTCATTACCAACAAGGGCAACCTCATCGATATGACCAGTAATGAGCTGACTGCGCAGATCGATACGTGTGCCCTTATGGATGTCATCAACAAGCAGGGCACGGTTTATGAAGAGCGCCCCGTTATTCTGCCGGACAATCTGCTTACCAATCTCCCAGCCGGGACGAGCGAGGATGATTATATTTATGTTCGCTGGAATACCTATGCCACAGGCAAGGGAAGTCAGCCCTTCTCGCTGGATATGGTCGATATCCCCGCAAAGCCTTATAAGATGGTTGGCGGTAAGCGCGAATATATTGAGGGTGCTGATCCTATTTTTCTGGGCAGTACCAATTATGGTTATACCGTGGGCGCCGAGGAAGGCACGTATCTTTTTAATGACGTTGCTCCATTCGGCAGTCCCGGCAATAAAAACACCAATACTGTATTCATGTGGACGGCGTATCCTAAGGCGGCGTTCTATGTACCTATGTACAACGAGCCGCAAATCAAATACTTTCTGGATAACGAAGCCGTCTGGACGATGACCGAATGCGACAAAGCCGTTGAAGACGACGAGCGGGCGGTGATCAACCGTTCTGCAAAGGCTTCCGTGACTTATGCACCCATCCGATGGGCAAGGCCCCTCGGTGTATTCAAGGTCAGAAAGTGGACGGAAAATGTTGGCAACCACGATTACACCTATGGCTATGCGCTCAACCGACTTCAGGCGGATCAGGGTGCGGATATCAATTTCATCATCCGTACCGAGGGCAGCGGCTATGCCTATACGCATGGAGAGATCACTGGCGAAGAAAGCCAGAAGGACTTCGGCCTGCTGGGCTGGAAGCAGGTAACGCAGGATTCAGTGACCTACTTCCACTATGAGAATACTCCGATTACTTCCCGTGATTATCAGTACAAATCTCTTCGTATTGGTGTGCCAAGCAAGAGGGGCTATGGCAAGACCTCAAACGGCAGCTACGGTTATCTGACCAATTCCACCCTGCCAAACCCCGATCTGCTCATCGAGTATGAGATCGGAGGCACATGGAAAAAGGCGGCCTCTGTGCAGTGGGGGACAGATGGACGGGGTACCTTCCAGTTTGTGGATGTTGATGAGGCAATTACTGTAAATACGCCAAACAAGATTCTTTACTTCCCGGAGAATGTCACGGGCATCCGCACCAGCTTTACAAGCAATGTATTCGGCGGTAAAACAGCGGAGCGCAGCGATATTGCACAGATCGTCTGGGATGTTTATCCCGTTATGACGATCAAGCCTTCCGCAGAGGTGAAAGCGATCGTCGATGAGTTGTTCGACAACAGCGATACGCCGCTGACCCGCGTCAAGAACGACGTATTCATGGATGTATACGGCTATGTTCAGCCGGACGGTGCCGGTGAGCATCTCCTCTATGATGACGACGCGAGCCGTGCAGGCTTTTCCGGCGCCAATTACAGTGTACATGTGGAAAAAACCGTCAAGTACAACTCTGAAAATGTGGAAGACGGCGGCGACAACGACGTGGAAAACCGCCGTGTCAAGCTGCATTATACTGCAAAGCTTTTCGAACAGAGCAACCTGACAGTTCGTTCGGATTACGACGCGGCCATTGCGGCAGGTATCATTCCGCGCGAGACTTCCGGCGTGTGGTACGATCTGCTGCCCGAAGGCGTTGTACCTCTTCTTGATTCGATCAGGCTTCGCAGCCGCGACACCATCCGCAATGTGTATACCGTACCGGACTACAAGGGGACGGGCCGCGTGCTGATGGTGGTCGAAGCAAATATGAAGCCTCAAGTGCAGAAAGCGGCTACAGGCTTTGTGGATATTCCTCAGCTGACTTTTGACGCGTACTATACATGGGAGAATATCGAAGATCTCGGCAGCGAACTGGATAACTATATCGCCTTTGAATCCACAACGCCGGGTTTGGCGAACGATACGCTGGGCACGATCGTAGGCGGCAAGGGCGAGCCGGATGATCCGCGCGGCGGCAACAACACCAAAACGCCAGCCATGCCCGATGATATTGCACAGGCAATGACGGGGCTGAATGCTGCCTCCACAGGCAACCATTTTGCTTATGGCCATGCCAATACCACCATCGACGTGGTGACCTATGCGGTTTCCGGCATCAGCAAGCTGGTCATGAATGACTTTGAGGGCATCTGGACACTGGGTATTGCGGGTCAGGAACAGGTGACGGTGTACGAAAATTCGTCTTACACCTACCGTCTGCGCGTACGCTCCAGCGCTGATACGACGACCGGCAACATCATTCTCTATGACAGCATTGAGGACTGTAGCCTGGCCAAAACCGGCGAAAGGGAAGATGCTGTCAAAGCCGCAGACCGTGCCGATCGCGACAGCAAAATTGGCTGGCCGGGTACCTGGCAGGATAAGGGGCAGTGGCGCGGCGTACTTCAGTCGGTCGACGCTTCCGAATTTGTGGAGGCGGGCGTTTCGCCGGTGATCTACTATGCAGTCGTGCCGCTGGCCTTTGGCGGCAATACGTCGGCATATGACCTGACAAACGGTGTGTGGCAGCGTGCACAGGCGGATGCGCTCGGCATATGGACTGTGCCTGAGGGGCTTGAAGTGCGAGCTGTGGCCATTGACGCCAGAAAGCGCACGGACGGCAGGGACTTTGTCCTTGCGCCGGAGAACACACTAATCGCCTACCTCAACATGCGCGCTCCTCAAGATGATGCTGCGCTTGGCGCATACGCACGCATTGCGGATGAAAACGGCGCTCCGACGGAGGAAATCGACTGGGATGCCGCGCTGCAGGTACAAAACAACATGTATGCCTATAACGACACGTATCTGACCTGCGTGCATGGCGACGCCAAGGGCAACATGCTTTCCGCAACCAAGTATCTGCACCACGAATATACGCGCGTGGGTATCCTGCCCGGCGTACTGTCTGTCAAAAAGACATGGAAGGACCAGAACAACCATGACAACCTGCGCCCGGAAGAAGTAACCGTCACCCTGATGCGCAAGGTGCAGGGCTCTGCCGAAAATGCGCAGGCCGCTACGGACAAAAATGGCGATCCCATTACCGCCGTGCTCAGCGAGCAGAACGACTGGTCTTACATGTTTGAGCAGATCGCTGTCATCAACGAGGAAGGCAAGCGCTATCTGTACAGCGTGCAGGAGGAGCAGGTGCCGGGCTATACCAGCTCTGCTGTGCGTGTGGACGAAAATCACTTTGTTATCACAAATACACATCCCAACGAGCAAATTGAGATCAAGGGCGAAAAACTCTGGAACGACGAGGAAAATGCCCTTGGTCTGCGTCCGCTGCAAATTTATGTAACGCTGTACTGTGACGGCAAGTATGTCAAGGAGATCACCGTCAGTGAAAACAGCGAAGGCAGGTGGACCTATTCCTTCGGCGAGTTCGAAAAGTACAAGGATGGCGGCGAACCGCATACATATACCGTAACGGAGGAATATGTACCCAAATATGTGCCCAGCAGCGAGGACTACCGCCTGTTGGTCAACGACTATGCGCCTTACGGCGATCTGGAGATCTACAAGCACCTGAAGGGCGCAACATCTGCTGCGGCAGAAAACATGTTTGAATTTACAGTGGTGCTGCTTGAGGAGCAGACGGACCTGTCTGTGGAGCCGCTCCCGCTGGACGGCAGCTACCGCTATGCTGTCTTTGAACAGCAGGCGGATGAATGGCAGCAGGTAAGCGAGGGCGAAATTCGCTGCGGCGGCTCCATTTTCCTCAAGGGCGGTCAGAAGGGCGTGATCTATGATCTGCCCAGCGAATCTACCTACCAGATTGAGGAAAAGGAACGGGAAGGCTTTACCCTTTCCTCTGTTGAGGGCGATGAGGGCGAGATCCGCGCTGGATATACCGGCAAGGCTGAGTTCACCAATACATATGCTGCCGCCGGCGCGCTTCAGCTCAGCGCAAAGAAGTCGCTCACCGGCCACAAGATGAACAAGTACCAGTTTGATTTTGAACTGGAGGATATCACCCCCGACAGCGAAACATTTGGTCAGGTCATCCGCACAGCGCGTGTGGGCAATCCGACCAACACACAGCAGGCTGTTGGCTGGCCGATCACTGCGTCCGCAGAAGCGTGGTTCGGTCAGATTGAGTATACCCATCTGGACGACGGCAAGACCTTCACCTATGTGATGAGGGAGGTCGACAAGGGCAAGCCGGGCTATACTTATGACGACAGCGAATATACCATTACTGTTACCGTGCGAGATAAGGGCAATGGCACGCTGGATATTTCGACCAACGGCTTTGCTTTTGGCCAATTCAGCAACACCTATAAGGCCGACGGTGAACTGACCCTCAAGGTCTACAAGGATCTTAAGGGCCGAAAGCTCACGGCTGACGAATTCTCCTTCGAACTGTTTGCCTGCAATGAAGAGACCGGTGAGCCCATCGGCAATGCGATCGCTACGGCCAAAAACGACGCTGAAGGCAACGTGACCTTCCCGGCGATCCGCTTTGATCAGGATGACGTAAGCATTGACGACAAGAATCCGGCGAAGTATGCCTATCTGGTGCGCGAGGTGATCGGCAGCGATCCGACCATCGTTTATTCCAAGGAAGCCTATGTGATGACCGTTAAGGTGTACGATAACCACGACGGCACGCTCAGCTTTGTGCAGGAAAATCAGGTGGGCGAGAGAACGGTGACTCTATGCGATGTTTGCGGTGGAAAAAATCAGGAGGAAAAACTGGAGGAACTTATTGAAAAAACTCGGCAAGACAATAAATTTTATTGGTACCTCCTCTGCATTAGTCAGGGAACGGCTGAGCATTTGCATCCGGCTATAATGAACTCGAATACTCTGTGTAATGCTTGTTATGGTTTGTCTTATATCGATGGCGGCATTTGTCAAGAGTGCAAAGGTTCAGGTTTTAAGCTTGGAGGAACCTTTATCTACCAAGGAAGCACCTACACCATAACGGAATATTTCATTGGGGCTCTTACTTCTCAGGATGGTCGCTGGTATGCAAAAACAGCTTTAAAACCTGTGAAAACCTCTATTCCGGTTCTTAAACAATATTTGGATGAACCATGCGCAGCTTGCAAAGGCCTCGGAAATTCTGAAGGCCCTCTCAAGGTCACTGGTGAGGCCAAGGTTCCCGTATTCACCAACACGCTCAACCCGGGCAGCCTGACCATCCAGAAGACAGTTACGGGCGAAAACCCGCATCCGGATCAGCAATTTACTTTCATGGTCAAGCTGACAGGTGAAGAGGTTTCCCTTAAGGACATTTTGGGAGAGTCTGTGGCGTCGGTGAATAACGGGTTGACCAACAACGGCGAAGTATATCACATGCCTGACAGTGTAAAGCAGAACTCCGTACCTTATGCCGTGCTCAATGCAACGGGAGAACTGGTATTCTTCCGTGTGGATAAGGCTGTGTATGACAGCATTGAAAGCGGGGATGAAAGCAACAAGCTGTACGACAAGGTAAATGACCGTTATTTTGCCAAAACGGTTGAAGATTGTTCTCGGCAGGATGGATATACGTATTACCGGCTGGTTGAGGAAGATTATCCTGATCGCCCCAAATTTACAGAGGCGAAATACGTGTCCATGGTGGATCCTTTCCAGATGCCGAGCAATTGGTATGGAATGTTTAGGGACTGTACGAGTTTGATTTCTGCCGATCTGCAGCTCATGGATACAAGCAAAGTTACCAGCTTTGCCAACATGTTCAATGGATGTACCAATCTGGAAAAAGTAAATGTGTCTTCATTTGATACGAGCAAAGCGACAAACTTTGTGGCTATGTTCTATCGGTGTAATAAACTGAGAAGGCTGGATATCAGAAATTTTGTCTTTAACATAGCTGATATTACCACTTTCTTCAAGAAAACGGACGTAGGATATCTGACGGAAATTGTTTTTGGAGACACTAATGGATTTAAGGCATACCGTAATGCATTTGAAGGATATAATCAGGAGCCGTCCATTTACAAAATGACACTTTCGGTCAATCCGAATTTCTACCAGTCCTACGTTTTGCCTGACCTTGTGACAGACAGCATCTATACAGGCATGTGGGTCAATGTGGATACGGGTGATACAGCCACAAGTGCGCAATTGCGCCAATGGGGCGACGCAGACCGCAGCGGAACATGGCAATGGGAGGCGAAGGAAAACTTTACAGTCAGCTTCAATCCCGGCGAGGGAGGCGGCGCAGCAAAGAGCATCGTGCTGCCTGCGCTGAATTCTGCTTATTCTGTGGAAATGGCCCCCGAAGGCTTGTACCGACATGGATACAGAATTAGCGGGTTTACCGATCAACACGGCAATACCTATAGCGCAAATGAAGATGGAAGCTTTATCTTCCAGCCGGATCGCATCTACGGCGAGGGAGAAGAGGTGACGCTCACGGCGCAGTGGGAAAAGAGTGAGACGACAAGAATCCTCTCGGACGATATGTTCACACTCAAGCTGTATGCCGGCGCTGAGAAGACCTACGAGAATATCCCCGCCGGTACGGCCTATGAAGTTTGGGAAGATACACCGGCAGGCTGGGTGCTGGTGAGCAAGACGGGCGACAGCGGTGTGATCCAGCCGATCACGGAGCATAAGGCCGTCTTTACCAACAAGTATGATCCGAATTCTGTAATAATCTACCTGCGGGCCAGCAAGACGCTGGATGGCGCTGCGCCGGGAAACGCCGTTTTCGAGTTCGAACTCAAGAAGGGCGGCGAGCTGATTGAGCGGCTGAGTAACAATGACGCGGGCGCGGTGACGTTTGACGCCATCCCTTACGACGTTAGCGATGTGGGCAAGCATACCTACACAATCGAAGAGGTGAAGCCGACAACTGCAACAATCTATAACCACGACACCAGCATTTATACCGCTACGGTCACCGTTGAAGATGACGGGAATGGAAACCTCTCTGCGTCTGTGACCTATACGGATGCCAGTGGCAATGTGCTGGATGGCGCGCCGGTATTCAGGAACACCACAAAACCGGGTAGCCTGCAGATCAGCAAGCAGACCGTTGACATGACTGAGGCGGCGGAGGCAAAGAATCCGAAGTTTGACTTTGAGATTGCTTTTACAGACAAATTCGATCAACCGTGGAGTGGTACGCTTAAGGTGTCCAGCCAGGATGTGGTCATTGGCGAGGATGGCCTGTATAAGGGCCAGATTCAGGCAGACAGCAGTATTTTTGTGACGGAAATTCCGCACGGGGTACGCTATGCAATTCGCGAGACGGGCAGTCTGCCGGGCTGGACAATGGATCCCAATACCTATACCGGCATGATCAAACCAAACGTTCAGCAAACTGTTTCGCTGACCAACCATTACAAGCAGGGAAGCGAATTCAGCTTTGCATTCAGCAAGGAGCTCGTTGGACGTTCACTGCGCGACGGAGAATTCACCTTTGCCACTGGTGATGAAGAGCAAAATGTATACAAGACTGCTTGCAATGATGCTAACGGTCTGGTTCGTTTTGACAATATCAAAGTCACAGATCCGAAAGCTTTCTTCTGGCTGAAAGAGTTGCCGGGCAATGACACGACTGTGGAACCCGATACATCGTGGTACTGGATCCGTCTTGACGACAATGGTGAGGGCGAATATATTCCTGTATTCCTGAACAGCAAATTTGAGAAACTTGAAGAACCGCCTACGTTTGTCAATACCATCAAGCCGGGCGATCTGACCGTGAGCAAAACGGTGATCAGCCCGCTGGCGGAACACACGCAGAAGGAGTTTGCCTTCACGCTGCATGTTACCGATGAATTGGGCCAGCCGCTTGAAGGGTATCCGCTGACGTTCAGCCTCAGTGATGGCGAAAGCCGCACCTTTAAACTGCCGCATGGCGCAAATTATGCCGTGACCGAGGCAGCGGCTGATGGCTTTGTGCAGCACAGCAGCGGTGCGAGCGGAACGATCAAGGCTACGGAAACGGATTCATCCTTCACCAACACCTATCACGCGAAGGGCACGTACGTTTTTGAGGCCGATAAGACGCTGACCGGCACGCAGCTGACTGCTGGACAGTTCTCCTTCATCCTCATGGATCAGGACGGCTACGAAATCGCCAAGGCTGTCAACGATGAGAACGGCAAAGTGCGCTTCCCGCCGCTTACCTTTACCGATGCGGACGTTGGTCAGCACACATACATGATTGCTGAACGCAATCTGGGCGAAGGCGGCTATACGTACGATGACAGGGAGTATACCGTCACGCTGACCGTTAACGACAATGGCGACGGCACCATGAGCGTGGAAACGGATACGCCGGAAATCGTCTTTGTCAACCACTACAGTGTGAAAACGTCACTTCAGGTCGTGAAGGTCTGGGAGGACAATGAGAATGTGCTTGGCATCAGGCCGGAAAGCATTGTGGTGAATCTGTACCGCAATAACGAGCTGTTCCTGCCGGGTGTGACAATCAGGCCGGGAGCGGATGGAACATGGGCGTATACGTTTGAGGATCTTGAAGCCCTCGACGAAAACGGCCTGTCGTACAACTATGAGGTCAGAGAGCAGGCCGTGAATGGCTACACATCTGCCAGAAGTGTGAACGGCAATACGACGACGATCACCAACACAGTGCTGGGCCAGCTTGAACTTAGCAAGAAGATTCTGGGCGGCAACAGGAAAAAGGCGTTCCTTTTCAATGTAACGCTCAGCCGACAGGGCGAGGCGCTTTGCGGCACTTTCCCTGTGCTGCACACGAACGCTTCCGGCGAAACGGAGACTTTGTTCATGACGACAGACGCTTCCGGCATGATGAGTGTGGGCTTGCGTCATGGTGAGACCGCAGTGATTACGGAGCTGCCTATCGGTACGAAGTACACGGTTGCGGAAATTCCAGATGAGGAGTACACATCTTCACTGGTGGGTGGAAGCGACAGCGGCGTGATCGAACGCGGCAAGCTGCATAAGGTTGCCTATCTCAACAAGTATATCCAGGACGATTTTGAAACCGTGGATATTACGGTGCGCAAAGTATGGGATGACGATGGCGCAGAGAGCAGGCCGAGCAGTGTGGTAGTCGTACTGGGCCGCGAGGAGGAGCCGGAGTTTAGCCGTACGCGCGTGCTCTCTGCCGAGAACGACTGGAATACCACCTTCTATGGTATCCACGCCGGCTATACCTACTACGTCAAGGAACTCAACGTAGACGGCAGCTATTATGCGGAAATCAGCCGTTACGGCAATGTGTTCACCGTAACCAACCACTATCTGCCCAAGACCGGCGACGAAGATCATCCGGCGATGTGGCTGGGTATGCTGGCTGTATCCGGCACAGTGCTTGCGATGCTGACCCGGAAGAAGAAAAATAAACCCAGTAGCGGGCAGTAACGAAAAACTGCCGAATATAGTAACATGCTCCCTTTATGACAGGCAGTGAAACAAGCAAGCTGTCCGTCATGAAGGGAGCATGAGCATAATAAAGCGTTTGAACTGCGAAAGTTATCGGGTTTCACAGAAAGGTCTGAAGAGCATTTTTGCAGCATAAGAAAACGCTCAAGCCCTTATTGGATCAAGCGTTTTCTTTGTGATGAAATTGTTCTTGGAAACCCTTATAAATCAATGGTTTTGGACGGTGGACAACAGCATTTTACCATAGGCGTTTGGGTGAGAACGCCTTTTTAAGTGGGTAAATACAGTTGAAATAGTAGATCTATTCAAATCACACGTTGTTGGAGAATCAACTGATAACCCGACATTATTTCAGAGAAAAGTGTGCAGGCGTTGAAGCATTCCGTTACCGGGTTAGACTTCATCCGCCCAGCTGCACAAAGCCAGCGCGTCGGCAATGTTTTTTTCATACGCTTCGCGGCCATATTTATCCACTTCGCCCTTATCCTTGGGGCCGTGTGTCAGGCAGCCTGCGCCGCCGATGCAGCCGCCCGTACAGGCCATGCCTTCGATGAAGTTCTCCTTGAGCAGATTCTTCTGCTTTTTGAGCAGCGCCACACGGCACTCCTCAATGCCGTCACACACAACAGGATTGGCGATAAAATCGATCTGCTGCTCCTTTAATGCCTGAGCTACAGAATCACTCAGTCCGCCGGAACGGGCAAAGATTCTTCCGAAATAGCTGGCATTATCCAGCACACCCACTTCCAGCGACTTCAGATCCAGATCACGGCTGTCGATCCATGCCTGCAGCTCCTCAAAGGTGAGCACACAATCGACGTGTTCCTTCACGCGGTCGCGCTGCGCCTCGCCTTTTTTGGCCACG
This sequence comes from Clostridia bacterium, assembly GCA_017517815.1. The sequence goes on from JAFWYA010000045.1 coordinate 28,184, forward strand.
CACGGGCCGATGAAGATGACCTTCGCGGTGGGATCGGTCTTTTTGATGTAGCGGCCAAGCTCCGCCATGGGCGAGTAGTTATGGCTGATATGTTCCTTGAGTGTGGGGAAGCTCTTTTCAATATAGGAGACAAACGCCGGGCAGCAACTGGAGGTAAGGAAGCCCTTTTCAGCCAGCTCCCTGGCCTCTTTGTAGGCAACCATATCAGCGCCAAGCGCTGCTTCAACCACGGTAAAGAACCCCAGATGTTTCAGTGCTGTAATGACCTGCCCAACCTTCACGTGCACAAACTGACTGGAGATGGAAGGGGCAACCACAGCATATACGCGGTATTTCTTGTTGTTCTCACTTTCGCGGATGATGCGCAGCGCATCCAGCAGGAAGCTTTTGTCCTGAATAGCACCAAAGGGACACTGATATACGCAGGCACCGCAGGCGATGCACTTGTCGTCATCAATGTGCGCCACATGGTTTTCGCCCTGCGAGATGGCCTTCACCTTGCATGCGCGCTCACAGGGACGCACATGGTTTTGAATGGCGCTGTAGGGGCAGACACCTGCACATTTGCCGCAGTTGATGCACTTGTCGGGATTGATGGTTGCGTGATGATTTTCGTCAAATGTAATGGCTCCGCGGGGGCAGACGCTGGCACAGCGATGCGCAATGCAGCCGCGGCAGTCGGGCCCTACGCGATAGCCGCTGACTGGGCATTCGTCGCAGGCGATGCCGATAACCTCAACAATGTTGGGATTTTGCCTGTCGCCGCCCATGGCCATCTTCACACGTTCGGCCACAATGGCGCGCTCCTTGTAGATGCAGCAGCGCAGTTCGCTCCTGGGACCTGGCGAGATCAGCTTGGGAATGTCCAGATAGCAGTCCTGCAGACGGCCTTCATAGTCATGTCGGGCGACCTCGCGCAGTACCTTGTATTTCAGTTTCTGTACATAGGTATCAAACAGTTGCATACAGTTCCTCCTGTTTGGATCAGAAGTAGGAAAGGCGGATGTGCTTGCCCATCTTTGTCAGACAGTCGGCCAGATTGGTGATCAGCTGCTGCTTGATGGCAAAGTTGATGGGCAGGTTGGGATTCTGGTGCGCCGGGTTGATAGCACGGCCTACGAAGAAGTTCACGTCTGTAGCATTTTCAAACAATTCTCTCGCAATCAGGCTGGCACCGTCCTTCTGGGTGATCCAGATGTGCGCCAGCTTTGCCTGATCGATAAAATCCTCGGCATAGACAAGTACCTTGGCCAGCGTGATCACGCCCTCGGTGGTCAAATCGACCCCCTTGATGCGGCTGATAGGCGGTACCTCGGGATCGGGATAATCCAGTTCTGCAATGATCGGCTCGTGCAGGTAACGGGAAACCACGTTGCTGGTGGTGCCGCCGCAGACGATTTTGGTGCCGTTCTTTCCAAAGAACAGGTTCATCATCCTGACATCATCTTCTTTGTTTTCCGGTGGACCAACCACGAGGTTGACCGTGTGACGGTTCCGCACGCGCGCTACGGCGATGGTCGTATCATCGCCCGGCTTTCCGCCGTAAAGACGGTCACATTCGTCAATGATCAGGCTGGCAGTGGATTTGGCGCTGTTTTCGGGCAGATAGTTGGCCATGGCGTACTCCGCAATGGAATCGCGAGTCCAGCCAAAATTCATGGTCATGCCCACGCCTGCCCATTCCGCACCGTCGCTCATGGCGATAAACAGGTCGTCCACTTCGATGGGGAATACGCTTTCCCAGATGGTTTTGCCGCCGATGACGCGGGTGGTGCGGGGATAGTTGAATACCTCGCCTTTGCGCAGCACGATGGTAGCGGGATTGTCAAACTGGATAATGTGCGCGGTTTCGTTGTTTTTGATCTGCAGAATGGTGAAGGTGGAATATGCCACCTGACGCACGCTGCACACCGGAAGCGTATTGGCGATCGTCGCAACGCACTCCTCCAGCGGAATGCCGCCGGAGATCATGGTGCAGAGAATCTTGGATGTGAGCGTGGAGAGAATATTGGCTTTTACGCCGCTGCCAAGGCCGTCCGCCAGAACCAGGGTCAGGTCTTCATCGCCGCCTCCGAAAACCTCCACCTTGTCGCCGCAAAGGGTTTCGCCCACATGGTTCAGGCTGATCCAGCCGGTTTCAATCCAAAGATCATTCATGGCTCATGGCATCCTTCAGTTTGTTCAGCGCGATCTGGGTTTCGGCGGTCGTTTCACCCAGCAGCGATGCAATTTCCTGCACAATGCGCATCTGTTTGTCGATCACCTTGTTGGTGATTTCGATGGTTTGCTGCTTTAATTCAGAACCCTGCACGCGCAGCTTTTCGTGCTCGGTCACATCGCGAATCAGCGTGATGATCACGTGATACTGACGGTCGTAGAGAATGGTTTCATCCACATACAGGCCGTAATCAGCAAGGAAATGCTTGTGATTTTGCGTGTGCAGAGCGGCATTGACAATCGTCTGATAATTACGGGGATTGAGGATGCGCACCACATGCTCATGCAGAATATCGCCGGCGTCTTTGAGCTTGAACATTTTAACAGCAGAGGGGTTGATCTGCTGCACCACCAGATCCTCGTCCATTACAATGATGGCAGTAGGTGTGTTGTGGATGATGGTATCGGAGAAGCTTTCAGCCTTTTCCTTGAGGAATGGCAGGCACATTTCAATTTTGGCCTTACCCTCCAAAATGGCGATAGCCTTGTCGCGGCAGGTAGGATAACCGCAGGAACCGCAGTTGAGCTCCTTTTCCGGACTGGTCTTGCCCATTTTGAAGAGCATGTCGCGAATGGCCTCGCTGCCAAACTGCATCTTGTGCCCGCCGTCAAACGGATACGTCGTGCGGATGTCTGGCTTTTGTTCGATTTCAAAGGCGGTTTCACCATTGCCGGCAAAGGTATCCACGCGCATAGCGCCCTTCAACCGGCGCTCGGCATGGTCGCGGATGCAGGGACCGTTGACACAGCTGCCCTCGCAGGCGCTCATTTCAATGAACACCTTGCCAAACTCGTCATTCTCAATTTCGGTGAAAACGGCACGGCAGTTGTCGATGCCATCGATGGCGATACGACGGTACCCCTTCACTTTGGCCGTGGCCTTGAGCACACCGCCGGTAGCAGGATAGAGGCGCGCCAGCGCGCCTTCGCTGGCAGGATCCACATGCTCATAGGGCAGCTCAATCCCTGCCTCGCTGAACCAGTCCGCCAGCTCGTCGAAGGTCAGCGCAACATCGGTAAAGGAGCCTTCATCGCTCTCCTTTTTCTTGGCGATACAGGGGCCGATGAACACCGTGAAGGCGTCGGGCTGCTGCTCCTTGATAAGCTTACAGTGTGCTTCCATGGGCGTGAGCACCTTGGCAAGATAGGGCAGCATGGTGGGATAATATTTGCGGATGAGCATGTTGATGGAGGGGCAGCAACTGGAAATGAGCACATGCAGCTTGCCTTCCTCCATGATGCGGGCATATTCCTCGCTTACCAGCTGCGCGCCTATGGCGGTTTCCTGCACCTCGGCAAAACCCAGTGCCTTGAGCGCGTTTGTGATGACTTCCAGAGACCGAATGCGGAAATTGGCAATGAAGGACGGCGCAAGGCTGCATACCACGCGCTTGCCGGAAGCAATGGCCGCCTTGACGCGCAGCACATCGTTCCTGACCTGCTTGGCCTTCTGCGGGCAGGTAACGTAGCAGCGCCCGCAAAGGATGCACTCATTGTGCACGATTTCCGCCGTATCACGGGCAAAGGTGATGGCCTTTACGGAGCAATCGCGGATGCACTTGTAGCAGTCCGTGCAGTTGTTTTTATTCAAATTCAGTATTTCTTGCATCAATGGATCCTCCTGAGTACACAGCGACAGGGCTGGCGCAAACGCGGCAGCCCTGCAAAGAAACGGCTAAGAAGTGTTACAGCCTGGGAAGAATATCCTTTTCAAAGAAGGTGCGGGTGGTTTCAGGCGTAAGGGAGAAGGCTTCGCCGTCCACGGTCACGCATACGCCGTTTTGGCAGTTACCCATGCAGAACTGACCGGCAAGTTCGATTTTGTCATCCAGCTGATTGTCTTTCACCAGGCGCTGCAGTTCCTCAACGATTTGACGGGAACCTTTCAGGTGACAGCTGGACCCGATGCAGATGGTAATTTTCATGGTTCTATTCTCCTTCCGTAACTGTGGTTACTGGTAATCAACAACATTCACCCAGCTGAGCAGGAACTCCCGCTCGTTGGCGTTGCCCTTGACGGACTGGCTGGCGGCTACGATGGGCATCCATTTCTGCACATACTGTTTGGCGGTATCGCTCTTTTGGCAGAACAGTTTCAGATACTGTTCCGCATGGTCGATCTCGCCGTTGAGCCAGAAGAGCAGATAGGTGCGTGCGGCATCGGCAGAGGCATTGCCCTGTGTGGCGTGGGACCAGTCCAAAATGTAGGGAGTGCCGTCCTCAGCGATAATGATGTTGGAAGGGTTAAAGTCGCCGTGGCATACCTTGTTATGCCTGGGCATGCTTTCCAGACGGGTATGCAGGTCGTAGCGGGTGGTGGCATCCAGCTCCGTCTGACTGATCTTGCGGTTCATCTTGTCCTTGAGCTTATTGAGCATGGGACAGGTTTTGGAGTGCATCTCCAGCTGCAGATCCACAAACATCGTTAAATATTTCTCGAAATCCTCCGGGTTTTCCTGCATCAGCTGCGCTAAGGTTTTGCCTTTAATGTATTCTGACACAATGGCCCACTTGCCCTCTACAGTGGTCACTTCCAGAATACGGGGGATATGCAGACCGGTTTCCTCGATGCGAGCCTGATTGAGCGCCTCGTTGAGGATATCCGCCTTGGAATAATCTTCATTGAATACCTTGATGCATTTGCCGCCATCACGGTAGATGGTCTTCTTGTTTCGCACGGCAATGATACGTTCCATCGTCATAACTGCACTCCTCCTTACTTGCGCTCTCCGTAGATGACCTTCACGGCATCCACTGCGTTCTTATCGATGATTTGTTCAAGACCCGGTCTTGCCTCTTCCTCAAAATGACGGCCGTAGTAGGCATTGAGGTACATCTGCCTGATTTCGCTCATCAGCGGATAGCGCGGGTTGGCACCGGTGCACTGATCGTCGAAGGCCTGCTCAACCATCTCATCCAAACGATCAAGGAAGTCTTTTTCGTCAATGTCGTAGTCCTTGATGGTATCCTTGATGCCCACCTTGTGCTTCAGATCATTGATCGCCTTGATCAGACCTTCCAGCTTCTCCTCGTCGCTTGCGCCACTGATGCCCAGATAATCAGCCACTTCGGCGTAGCGGGCAAGGGTGTGGGGATGATCGTACTGGGAGAAGGTACCCATCTTGGCGGGAGCTTCGCTGGCATTGAAGCGCAGCACCTCTTCAATCATCAAAGCGTTGGCTACGCCATGCGGCAAATGATGGAACGCGCCCAGCTTGTGCGCCATGGAGTGGCACACGCCAAGGAAGGCGTTGGCAAATGCCATACCCGCCATGGTGGCCGCGTTGGCCATCTTTTCGCGAGCCTTTACGTCATTCTGGCCGTTTTCGTAAGCAGCGGGCAGGTACTCAAAAATGATCTTGAGTGCCTTGAGGGCGAGACCGTCGGTGTAATCTGTAGCCAGCATAGCAGCGTAGGCTTCCAAAGCATGGGTCACTGCGTCAATGCCGGAAGCAGCCGTCAGTCCTTTGGGCGCGGACATGTGATAGTCGGTGTCGATGATGGCCATGTTGGGCAGTAGCTGGTAATCTGCCAGCGGGTACTTTACGCCGCTCTTTTCATCGGTGATGACGGCGAAGGGGGTCACCTCGGAGCCGGTGCCGGCGGAGGTGGGGATGGCGATGAAGTAGGCCTTTTCACCCATCTTGGGGAAGGTGTACACACGCTTGCGAATATCAATGAAGCGCATGGCCATATCCATGAAATCGGCTTCGGGATGCTCATAGAGTACCCACATGATCTTGGCAGCGTCCATCGCGGAGCCGCCGCCCAGGGCGATGATGGTATCCGGCTTGAAAGCGGCCATTTGGGCAGCGCCTTCCTTGGCGGAAGCCAGTGTGGGATCGGGAGCAACGTTGAAGAAGGTGCTGTGCACGATGCCCATTTCATCCAGCTTGTCGGTGATGGGCCTGGTGTAACCATGCTCGTAGAGGAAGGTGTCGGTCACGATGAACGCGCGCTTCTTGTTCATCACGTTCTTCAGTTCATCCAGCGCTACCGGCAGGCAGCCCTTCTTGATATAAACCTTTTCCGGCACACGGAACCACAGCATGTTTTCCCTTCTTTCGGCCACAGTCTTGATGTTGAGCAGGTGCTTCACGCCCACGTTGTCACTGACGGAGTTGCCGCCCCAGCTGCCGCAGCCCAGCGTGAGGGAGGGGGCAAGCTTGAAGTTATACAAATCGCCGATGCCACCGTGGGAAGCGGGGGTATTGACCAGAATGCGGCAGGTCTTCATGCGGGCTGCGAAGGCGGAGAGCTTTTCGCGCTGGGTGGTTTCGTCCAGATAAATGGAGGAGGTATGGCCAAAGCCGCCATCGGCAATCAGCTGCTCCGCCTTGCCCAGTGCATCCTCAAAGGAAACGGCCTTGTACATGGCCAGCACAGGCGAGAGCTTTTCGTGGGCGAACTCTTCGGAAAGATCAACGCTTTCCACTTCGCCAATGAGAATTTTGGTTCCGGCGGGTACGGTGATACCGGCCAGTTCGGCAATGCGGGCGGCTTTCTGGCCAACGATTTTCGCGTTCAGACCGCCGTTGATCAAAATGGTCTTGCGCACCTTGTCTATCTCGGTGGGATTGAGGAAGTAGCATCCGCGGGCGGCAAATTCAGCCTTGACTGCGTCGTAGATTTCCTCCATGACGATCACGCTCTGCTCGGAAGCGCAGATCATGCCGTTGTCAAAGGTCTTGGAGTGGATGATGGAGGAAACCGCCAGCAGGATATCTGCGCTGGCGTCAATGATGGCGGGCGTGTTGCCGGCTCCAACGCCCAGCGCGGGCTTGCCGCTGGAGTAGGCAGCCTTCACCATGCCGGGGCCACCGGTAGCCAGAATGATGTCTGCTTCCTTCATGACGGTGTTGGTCATCTCCAGACTGGGGACATCAATCCAGTCGATGATTCCATCGGGTGCACCGGCTTCCACAGCCGCTTCAAGGACCAGTTTGGCAGCAGCGATGGTGGCGTTCTTGGCACGGGGATGAGGCGAAATGATAATGGCATTGCGGGTCTTAAGGGCCAGCAGGCACTTGAAAATAGCCGTGGAAGTGGGGTTGGTGGTGGGGATGACGGCGGCGATAACACCGATGGGCTCGGCGATCTTCTGGATGCCGAACGCCTTGTCCTCTTCGATCACGCCGCAGGTCTTGGTATCCTTGTAGGCGTTATAGATATATTCAGCAGCGTAGTTGTTCTTGATGACCTTGTCTTCTACCACGCCCATACCGGTTTCTTCAACCGCCATTTTGGCCAAAGAGATGCGGGCCTTGTTGGCTGCGGAGGCAGCGGCCAGAAAAATGCGGTCCACCTGCTCCTGTGTATAAGCAGCAAAAAGCTGCTGCGCCCTGCGGGTACGTGCGATGGCTTCCTCCAGCTTTTCTACGCTGTCCACAATTTCATAACTCTTGCTGTTCATGTGAATCCTCCTCAAAAATCGGCTGCCCTGCGCCAGTGTTCTCAGCGCTCTTTCAAGGGTCGTTAAGATTTTAACAAATAGAGCCTGATTTGAGAATTCTTAAAAAAGCATAGGGTATGATCATTTTTTATATAAGGAGGAAACGGATAAAAACCGCCCGGAAAAGAAAGCTTTCACAAAGGCGGAAAATGTATTTACAGATATTTGCGCCGTGCCATGCATAGTTCCGTAATAAACGCCTGATCAAGCGAAGTAAGCCTGTAGCCTTTTCGATAGATGAGCACATCCCGGTAAATTTTCTGGTTTTCATCGCACTTGCGCTGTACAAGGCCATAACGGCTGAGCAGTTTATCGGGAACAGGCGAAATCCACATAAAAGTATGGGGATTTTCACTCAACAGGTCAAACTGGCTGGCACGCTCATAGATAAAAATGCGCCGACTGATATTATCCGGAAGTTCTTCCTTGACTACTTTGGAAAGCGGCAGCGAGGGTACATAGGGATCTGCATGCGCGATTTCGATATACGGGCGGAGATCGTCAAAGGCAATATTCGTTTTTTGGGCCAGCGGATGCTCGCTGCTCATAAGCAGCTGATAGGTAAATTCGCAGATTGTTTCATAGTTCAGTTCTTTTTCATCCAACATGGCTCGGAAATATTGATCATAATTCTCCGCATAACGAATAATGCCCAGCCGGTAATCATTTTCCAGCAGATTGCGGATGGTACGCTGGGAGTTGGTCTCCTTGTAAAACACTTCGGCGCTCTCCGGCGAAAGCTGACAGGAAAAGCGGGCAAAGGCCTCGGAAATATAGCTTGCACGTGGTACAGAGATGGAGAAACGCTGCTTGGGAACACTGGTATCCTTATACATTTTCTCCATTTGTTCAATCTGACGCAGGATATTCTGCGCGTAACCAATGAATTCCTCACCCTCCAGCGTCAGTTTCATTCCCTTGGAAGAGCGATCAAAAATGATGATGCCCAGTTCTCCTTCCAGTTCCTTGATGGAACGGCTGAGGTTTGGCTGCGCGATGAGAAGCGTTTGGGCCGCTTTGTTGAGTGAACCTGCCTTAGCAACCTCAACTGCATATTTCATTTGGAGAATGTTCATCCGTCTCACTTCCTGCTAACGTTCTTATCATGTCCTATTATAAAAAGAAAAACTCTGATTTGCAATGATTGTGAATTTTGTTTTCCCACCAGCTTTGCCGCATCTGCTTTGATATATCCCTGTTGCATCAGTTCAACCAGCGCTTTACAGTCCTTTGAAATTTCCTTCGCCATGGGCATGATCTCTAACAGCAGTTCAAGTTCTTTCTGCTCATCTCGTTCTTTCTCAAGGTATCAGCGTTTGTCAAGGACGGTGAAACGTATATGTTCCCTTTTCTCCTTGACAAGATAAGTCATCCTTGACAGTTTCAGTGTACCTCTTCACATGGCACGTGGAGAACAGTTAAGCCAACAGTTAAGCCGCACTTGTGCCAGTCCTGCGATCATTTGATCTGATAAATTGAAGAAACGTCAGCCGCGCTGTCTGTATCAAATCTTCAGCAGAGATGGTTCTCCCTGTGCGGCGTTTTTGAAGTTGTTGCCATGATTCCAAAGTAACTGGTCATAGAGGGTGATGATTTTCTGTTCGTTCAAAAAAATACGCCCATTCTTTTGGAATGGGCGTATTATCGAGTATCGCTGACGCGATATGTTTTTGTTTTATTTGGCTTGAATCCTGTCCGTTGAAGTTGCCAAGTTTACCAGGTGTAGTTTTCGACGTCCACCTTGTCGGGATCGGTGTAGGGGGCAAGGGTGGAGATCATCTTCACGGGCTTGTCGTAAGGGTTGCGGACGTAGTGAATCTCGCCGGGCTCGATATGGATGAGTTGGCCGGGGGTCAGGTGATTGACCACGCCGTCGACGATGACGTCCACTTCGCCTTCAAGAATGAAGAAGTTTTCTTCCATCACGTTGTGATAGTGGGCTTTGAAGTCCTGACCAGGCTGGAACTGCACCATGGCAAAGTTCATGCGGGGGCCCTTCATCAGATACTTGGGGCCGCTGTCGCCGAAACGGTATTCGCGATCGTTTTCATGAATAATATACATCTTTATATCCTCCTGATATGATATGAGTGATCAAAAGTTACTGCAGACCAGGAGCAACCCACATGTAGCGTGTCACGCCGGAGTCGCTGAGCGCCATCTGGGCATCGTACACCTTGCGCCAGGTGGCATACATTTCTTCATAAACAGCGTGGTTTTCCATGTTGGGCTCGTAAACCTTGTCCCATTTGACCAGATTGCGGCTGGCCTCGCTGAAATCCTTGTAGATGCCAACACCGTAGCCGGCCAGAATGGCGGCACCAAGAGCGGTGGCTTCCTTTACAACAGGCACCTTAACAGGCAGGCCCAGCACGTCGCTGACGATTTGGCACCAGATGTCGCCCTTGCTGGCACCGCCGGCGAAGACCACTTCACTGGGGCGGTTGCCGGTGGCTTCATAGACCAGATCCATGTGTCCCTTGGCAATCATGGCGGTGTTTTCCATGATGGCGCGGTAGAAGGTATACCTGTTGAACTTCTCGGGGTCGAAATCGAAGTTGGTGAAGGTAGGAGCGGCGTGACGCCAGCGGATGAAGTTCATCACGTCGGAGAAGGTGCACATCATGCCGTAGCAGCCAGCGGGAATCTTGGCGGCTTCCTCGTTCATCAGCTGATAGGGATCGGTGCCAAGTTCTTTGGCCTTGCGAACTTCTTCCTGACAGAAGGCGTCGCGGTACCAGCGCATGGTGAGACCGGGCTTGAAGGCCAGCGCCTCATACTGCCACATGTCAGGGATGGCATGGCAGTTGACACGTACGCGGCACTTTTCATCGGGCTTGGCATTGGGGGTGTTGAACACATACTGCCAGAAACTGCCGCCAAAGATGGCCGCCTGGCTGGGGTCTACCACGCCCACGCCCACGCAGCCCAGCTGCGTGTCGCCGCCGCCGGTGACAACCTTGGTGCCTGCAGCCAGACCGGTTTCCTGCGCGGCCTTTTCGGTCACTTCGCCGATGATCTGTCCGCATTCGGCGGCCGGCGGGAAAATGTCGTCCCTCAGGCCTACCTTGCGCATGATGGCAGGATCCCACGCGCGGGTTTCCAGATTGAAGATACCGGTAGTGGAACCGTTGGAGGGCTCTACGGCCAGAACGCCGGTGAGCTTGTAGATCAGCCAGTCGTTGAACATGCCGACCTTGGCGACCTTTTCATAGATCTCAGGCATTTTGTTCTTGACCCACAGAATGCGGGGCAGAGCGCCCAGCGCGTAGGTCTCGCCGGACAGCTGGTAGATTTCCTTTTCCAGCTCGGGATTCATGCGGATCAGTTCGCCCACTTCATCGTTGGAACGGGCATCCACGTTGGCGCAGGCCCAGATCTCCTGCCCCTCGGCATCGTACAGCACAATGCCTTCACGCATGCAGGTGGTGCTGATGCCGGCGATGTCTTTGGGATCGATGCCTGTTTCGGCCAGTACGCCCTTGATGCAGAAGCTGGCCAGCTCCCAGTTGGTCACCCAGTCAAAGTCCATGCTGCCAGGGAAGCGGGGATCCTCGGCGTGGGTCCATTCCCGCTGCACGCAGCCAACCTGCTTTCCTTCCAAGTCGAAGAGGACGGCGCGCTCGCTGCCGGTGCCCGCGTCGATGGCCATCAGATACTGTTGCGCCATGTGTGATCCTTCCTTTCTGTCAATTGTCGTATGATTGTATTTATTCTGCGTGGTCGGAGGCCAGAATGGCCTCGGCGGTATCGGTATCGGTGATCAGCGTGTCGAGGATGCCGCCCTTGAGCACGGCGCGGATGGCGTCGGCCTTAACAAGTCCGGCTGCAACACCGATCACATTGTGCAGTTTGCTGAGCGCCTCCATGGAGGTGGCGATGAGGCGTTCTTCAATAGGACTGTTGATCAGACGGCCATTTTCATCCACAAAGTGGCTCAGCACGTCGCCTTTCGCACCCTGCATGGACAGATATAGCAGATCGTTGCTGTTGAGAATGCCGGAGTGAAAGATTGTCGCACTGCCGTCCATCGAGCCGATGCCTACGACCGTCAGCTGAGCCAGCGAGATCATGCGGCTGATTTCGCTTACGCTGGTTTCCTGACGGATGGCGTCGGCCATTTCTTTGCTGGAAGCCAAAAGTGGAGCGGGAATAAGATGAAGCTTTGCGTTGAACACATTGCTGCGGGCATTGGGCAGATAATAGCTTACGCCGCCGGTGAGCGAAACGCAGGTGATGGTCGTTTCGGCGGTGGTGGCCAGATTGTTCAGCACCCGGCTGGGCGTGTCGCCGTAGCCGATGTTGATGACGCTTCCTTCGTGCAGCCGCTCGGTGATGTACATGCTGGCAGCTTCAGCAATGTTGGCGTTGGTCTGAGTGGGATCGGCGGGGGAGGGAACCACAAAAACATCCTCCAGCCCATAGGTTTCCATCAGCTTCTTTTCGATCTTCAGCCGTTCTTCATTGCCGCGGCGCAGGCTGAACTGGATCATGCCTGTTTGCCGTGCACGCTCCAGAAGGCGGATCACACGGATGCGGCTGATGCCGAGCCGGTCAGAAATCTGCTGCTGGGTCATGTCCTGAAAGTAGTAGTACCAGGCTGCTTTGGCCATCAGCGCTTCTTCATAATCATAATCCATGCTGGACAGTCCTTATCAAAAGTTTTCAAACGTAACAAATGTATTCGCGGCAAGTATACCATACCACCAAATATCTGTCAATGGCGGGGAAAGCAAAACCTGCGATATTTCTTCTAAAATCCAACCGTTCATGGTTTCGATGGTGTTAAAGATTCCGTAGAAGGGGTGGAAAACGAAGTAAGAAAGCAGGAAATCCGATATAGGGTATTGACAAATAGTTCACGAAACGATAGAATACCTACATTAATAAAAATTGTTTTGTGAAACTTTTATTCATTGTTTTGGAGGGCAACGTACATGAACGAGCCTATAAACAAGGCTTCCGGGCTGGCCGTTCGCGGCATCAAAAAGTCGTTCGGCATCAATGTTGTGCTCAGGGGCATTGATCTGGAGGTGCCGCAAGGCGCTGTGGTCGCGCTCATTGGCGGCAACGGCGCAGGCAAGAGCACGCTGATGAAAATCATCATGGGCATCTATCAGGCCGATGAAGGCGAAATCTGCATGGGCGGCAAGCCCTGCAAGCTGGGCAAGCCGTCCGCTTCTCTGGCTGCCGGCATTTATCTGGTGCCTCAGGAGCCTTTGCTGTTCCCCAATATGACGGTTCTGGAAAACATCCTGATGGGCTTCAAGGAAGACGCGACCGAGCTCAAAAAGCGCCTTGACAAGCATATGGAAGGATTGGGCTTCAACCTGAATCTTCAGCGCAAGGCCAGCACCCTTTCCATTGCCGAGCAGCAGCTGGTTGAAATCCTGCGCGGTTTGATGCGTGAGGCCAAGGTGCTCATTCTGGACGAGCCCACCAGCGCTTTGACTTTCGGCGAGGTGCAGGCGCTGTTCAAGGTTGTGCGCGATCTCAAGAGCAAGGGCATCAGCATGATTTATATCACGCACCGCCTCAACGAGGTGTTCGAGATCGCCACCGACGTGGCTATCATGCGCGACGGCCTGATCACCCTGAAGGGCCCGGTGGAGAACTTCACCAAGGAAATGCTTATTCAGGGCCTTCTGCCCAATGATGCGGAAATGCACGAACTGGGCAGCAAGAGTTATGAACCCATCCGCTACGACGAACTGAAGCCGGTGCTGCAGGTGAGAAATTTCACCGGCTATGGCTTCAGTGATATCTCCTTCGATCTGTATCCCGGTGAAATTCTGGGCATTGCAGGCGTTGTGGGCGCTGGCCGCACAGAGCTGATCAGCACCATTTTCGGCCGCGACAAGACGCTTGGCGGCAAGGTGCTGCTGGATGGTAAGGACATTACCGGCCTTTCCACCAACAAGATCCTGCAGGCTGGCATCAACTTTGTGCCGGAGGATCGTCACTATCACGGCCTGTTCAAGATTCGCTCCATCTCCTCCAACACCACCTCGGCACTGCTGGGCACCAAGGAGATCGGCAAACTGAACATGAACCGCCGCCGTCAGAAGGAGATTTCCCAGAAGTACGTTGATAATTTCCGTACCAAGATCGTCTCTCTGGAAGATCTCATTGGCAGCCTGTCCGGCGGCAACCAGCAGAAGGTTGTCATCGCGCGCTCCCTGTCCACCCAGCCCAAGGTTGTGATTCTGGACGAGCCCACCCGCGGCATCGACGCTGCTGCCCGCGGCGACGTGTACAACATCATCCGCCAGCTCAAGGAAGCGGGCGTGGCCGTGCTGATGGTTTCCTCCGATATCGAAGAGGTTGTGGAGCTTGCCGACCGTGCCATTACCGTGTTTCAGGGCAGAATCAACGGCGAGTTCAGCCACGATGAAATTACCCAGGACGTCCTGACCAGCGCCTCGTTCGGCATCAGTCAGGAGAAGGCGGTGGCCCATGAATAAGATCAAGAATATTTTCCAGGCCAGGTGGATGTCCAGCCTGATCTTCCTGATCGTGCTGTTCCTGATCACCGGCATCGCTGATCCCAGCTTCCTCAACTACTCCAGCATCATCAGCTGCTTCAACACCTCCACCATGTACACGCTGCTTGCCATCGGCATCGCATTTGTGATCATGACCGGTGAGATCGACGTATCCATCGGTGCGACGCTTGGCCTGACTGCCGCTATGACCGGCATGATCGCCCAGCGCGGAGGCAGTATCGGCGAAATGCTGCTGACCGTGATGCTCATTGGTGCTGCGGTCGGTGTGGTCAACGGTGTGGGCGTGGCATTCTTTGGCGTTCCGTCGCTCATCTTCACCCTTGGCACCAACAGCGTCATCCGCGGTCTGGTGTACATCGTCTCTGACGGCCGCACCATTGAAAACTTCGGCGGCTCCATCGCCAGCTACGGCAATCAGGTGCTGTTCGGCGAAATCACCGTGTACTATGCCATCGCGATTGCACTGGTGGCTGTGGCGCACATCGTGCTGACCAAGACCCGCAAGGGCAAGTACTTTATTGCGGTCGGCGACAACGCTGGCGGCGCGAACCTCGTAGGTATCTCGGTGCTTGGCACCAAGATGCTGGCCTATGTGCTGTGCGGCGTGTTTGCCGGTCTTGGCGGATTTGTATTCGCCTCCAAGTATGGTCAGGTTATGACCGTTGCCGGAAACGGCTACGAAATGACCGCGATTGCGGCATGCGTGCTGGGCGGTATCTCCCTCTCCGGCGGCCTTGGCAACATGGTGGGCGCAGCACTGGGTGCTGTGATCATGTCCTCCATCAGCCGTCTCCTGGTCTTTATCGGCCTGCCCTCCACCTACGACAACACCATTACCGGCATCATGCTGATTGTGATCGTTGTGGTCGACGCACTGGCGCAGCGGCGCTCCATTGAAATGGCCAGAAGAAAGCGTCTCCTGTCCAGAACTGCGGAAGGAGGCGAGAACGCATGAAATCTCTACTGAAAAAGGTTTTCAAGCACTGGGAACTGTTCCTGGTGATCTTCCTCGTGCTGGAGTTTGTGGTCTTTGGCACCGCCAATCCCAAGTTCCTGCGTCCCAAGTCCATCATGAACAGCATCGTCAACTACATCAGCGTGTGTATTATCTCGCTGTTTGTAACGCTGGTCATGATTACCGGCGGCATTGACATTCAGGCGCCCTCCATCATCGGCCTGACGAGTATCGTTATCGGCGTATTGTGGAGCGATGCCGGGCTCAACATCTGGCTGGCGGTGTTCATCGCCGTGGTTCTGGCTGCGCTGTGCGGCGCGCTGAGCGGCTTCTTCATCGCCTACTGCGGGGTTCAGCCAATGGTGGTCACGCTGGGCGGCAGCTTCCTGTACTCGGGACTTGCGCTGCTGGTTTCCAGCATGTCTGCAACGCCTGCCTATCAGGGCATCAGTGGGTTCCCGTCCAAGAATGAAGCGGGCGCTTATGTGGACTTCCGTTTCCTGGGCAAGGGCAATCTTTTCGGAATTCCCACACAGATTGTGGTTTACATCCTGCTGATCGTTCTTTGCATCTGGCTGCTTCACCGCACCAAGTACGGCGAGCGCCTGTTCCTTATCGGCGTCAACCAGCAGGCGGCTGAATATTCCGGCATCAACACCCGTGCGGTGATCATGTCCACCTACGTGCTCTCTGCTGTGAGCGCAGCGCTGGCCGGTACCCTGCTGACTGCCAACGTTAATTCCGCCAAGTACAACCTGGGTTCCGGCTACACGCTGGCCATCATCACTGCGGTCGTTCTGGGCGGCACGCTCAACACCGGCGGCAAGGGCAGCATCCTCGGCACGGTGCTGGCGTCCCTGATCATCTGCATCTTGCGCTACGGCCTGCCGCTGTGCTTTGACGTGAGCACCCAGAACCTGGACCTGCCGGTTGGCATCGTTCTGGTGCTGGTGGTGCTGGGCCGTGAGATTGCCGGCAAGGGCATGATTCAGGCTTTGGTCAAGCAGCTCAAAAAGCGCTCGGCCTGAAAACGTTGAATTTCAGGAGGCGTTGTGAACGCCTCTTGGGATAAATAAAAATGGGAGGACTCAAACATGAAAAAGATCCTGGCTTTGGTTCTCGTCCTGTGCATGGCTCTGTCCATGACCTCTGCCTTCGCCGCTAAGAGCCCGGTGGATGGCATGACCGTTGCCTTCATCCCGAAGGTATCCGGCAACTCCTTCTTCGAAGCCGCTAACGACGGCGCTCAGAAGTACGCTGCTGAGTGGGGCCTGACCGTTGACTACATCGGTTCCCCTGACGCTTCTGTTACTACCCAGCTCGAACTGATCCAGCAGGCCATCGACAAGGGCGTGGATGCCATCTGCATCTCCTCTGTTGACGCTACCGGTCTGGATGAGAAGCTGATCGAGGCTCAGGAAGCTGGCATCTACGTCAGCACTTGGGACTCTGACGTTTCCCCCAATGCCCGCGCTCTGATGATCTCTCAGGGCACCGCTGACGTTCTTGGACCGATGCTCGTTGAAATGGGCGTTGAGTCTCTGAAGGAGCGCGGCGTGGACGTGGCTGGCGAAGTGAAGTACGTGTGGCACTTCTCCAACCCCTCCGTGGCTGACCAGAACTCCTGGTACGTGGCTGGCGACGAGTACATCAAGGCCAACTACCCCAGCTGGGTTGCCGTGCATGATCCCTACTACTCCAACCAGGATCCCGCTCAGTCTGTGAGCGTTGGCGAATCCATCTTCGAAGCCTATCCTGACGTTGACCTGATCATCTGCAACGACTCCACCGCTCTGCCCGGACAGTGCGGCGCTGCCCAGAACAAGGGCCTGACCGCTGCTGACGTGACCATCACCGGCTTCTGCCCGCCCTCCGGCATGACCACCTACCTGGAGAACGGCATCTGCACCCGTTGGGGTCTGTGGGATTGCGGCATCCAGGGTGCCCTGGGCTGCTATCTGGCCGCTTACGTTTCCGCTGGCAACACCGTTAAGGTTGGCGACGTTGTGAACGTCCCCGGCATCGGCGATGTGACCATCCTTGCCAATGGCGATCTGGTCGCCGGCCAGGAGACTGCTGCTGAGAACAACGGCGTCGTGCTGCTGCCCGAGCGCGTTGTCTTCACCGCTGAGAACGTTGCGAACTATCCCTTCTAATCAATCCCAATCCAATCAGGAGGAGCCCTTCGGGGCCCCTCCTCTTATGGTGAATGCCGGGGCATGACACGGTGTTTGCCTGTGCTACCGCTTGTGGCGGAATGAAATTGACTCACAGAAAGGAATGATTCCAATGGCTGATAAAGACGGACTGAAGGTTGCGAAGAATTATCAAACTGACGTGGAATTTGCCAACAATAATGGTTTCTATGTGAAGGGCGCCAGCCATCTGGACTGGGGCATGAAGAAGCATCTTGCCAATATCTTCGATCCCAAGAGCGGCAACACCGTAATGTTTGCCTTTGACCATGGCTACTTTATGGGCTCTACTGCTGGTCTTGAGCGTCTGGATTTGGTGATCCCCAAGCTTATGCCCAACATTGACTGCCTCATGGGCACCCGTGGCGCTCTGCGCACCTGCGTACCTCCGGAAAACCGCAAGGCTGTCGCTCTGCGCGTGTCCAGCGGCTCCTCTATGCTCAATGATGACCTGAGCCACGAGGTGGTGGCTGTGGACATCGAGGATGCCATCCGCATGAACGCTGACTGTATGGCCGTACAGACCTTCATCGGCGCTGACGGACAGCTCTCTTCCATCGACAACCTGAGCAAGGTGATCAACGCCGGCTTCCGTTACAGCATTCCCACGCTGGGCGTTGTGGCTGTTGGCAAGGACATGGAGCGCACCGATCGCTTCTTCAAGCTGGCTACCCGCATCGTGGCCGAGATGGGCGCTCAGATCGTAAAGACCTACTACTGCGACAATTTCGAAGAAGTGGTCGCTGCCTGCCCGGTTCCGATCGTTGTTGCCGGCGGCAAGAAACTGCCTGAGGATGAGGCCATGACGCTGGCTTATCGTTCCATCCAGGGCGGCGCCCGCGGCGTTGACATGGGCCGTAACATCTTCCAGAGCCCCCACTCTGTCGAAATGTCCCAGGCGATCCGCAAGATCGTTCACGAGGGTTACACTGACAAGGAAGCCTACGAGTTCTTCCAGGACGCCATCCACGCCAAGGGCTGATCCATTGGGATCAGGGACTGAACGCTGCGCGCTTAGGGTTGCGTAAGTTTCTTGTTTGCTTCTCAGGCCGCCTGAGGTCGGCGAGACCTCAGGTGGTCTGAGAAAGCGTGATTGTAAAGCCAGAGCTTTGTCTCTGGCTTTTTTGAAAGGATGAGAATGGATATGGCTCTGGCGATTACCGAAATGGTGCTCCCGGTATTGCTGATGTTCGGGCTTGGCTGGTTCTGCAACAAAAAGCAGATTTTCAGCGTACAGGGGCTGGCAGGCATCAAGGCGCTGGTTGGCAATGTACTGCTGCCTGTGGTTTTGTTCAACGCATTCTTTACGGCCGAGTATTCCGGCACGATTGCGCTGACGTTTGGCGTGGTATATGTGTCCTGTGCGCTGGGACTGGCGGCGGGTTTCCTTCTGAAACGTTTTGTGAAGCCTTACGACAAATATATGCCGTTCCTCTTGACCGACTTTGAAGGCGGCATGCTGGGCTATGCGCTGTTTGGACTGCTTTACACCGGACAGACACGGATTTTTGCCATGGTAGACATCGGCCAGACGTTGGCTGCGTACACGGTGTTCCTCGTTACGCTGCAGGCGGTCAGCACCGGCAAGACCAATCCCAAGGCGCTTGCCAAGAATGCGCTGAGCAATCCGGCATTCATCGGCACGCTTTTGGGCGTAGCGCTGGGGGCGACCGGAATTGGCAAGTGGGTGCTGTCCTCGCAGATTGGCACGCTTGTGAGCGGAACGATCTCCTTTGTGACGGCTCCTGTTTCCGGGCTGATTCTGGTGATTGTGGGCTATGAGCTCAACTTCCGCCGCGAAATGATGAAGCCTGTGATGATCACCGTACTTCTGCGCATTCTGGTGATGGCGGTGCTGCTGGTTTTGGGCTCTATCGTCATTTTCTCGATTGTTCCCTTCGACAAGCCGCTGTTTGTTGCGCTGATGCTGGGCTATTCTCTGCCTGCGCCGTTCATCATTCCGCTGTTTGCAGATCTTGGCAAGGACGGAGAGTATATCTCAACGGCTCTGTCCATGGAAACAATCGCTTCGATTCTTCTGTTCATCGGCATTGCTGCCTACACGCTGGCATAAGAGGAGGTTACAATTATGCTGAAAGGGATCTCTCCGGTGGTTTCTCCTGAACTGCTCAAGATCATTGCTGAAATGGGACATGGCGACGAAATCGTCATTTCTGACGGCAATTTTCCGGGTGCCTCGGTGGGCAAGCGCGTGGTGCGCGCTGATGGTCACGGCGGCGTGGAAGTCATGAAGGGCGTTATTGACCTGTTTCCGTTGGACGATTTTGTGGAAGCGCCTCTGGCTGTGATGGAAGTGCCCGACGGCATGTTCCCCAGCAACGAGGCTCCCATCTGGGCTGAGTTCCGCAAGATTGCCGATACGGATCTCCCGACTGCCAAGTTTGAATTCATGGAGCACGATGCGTTCATCGACCGCTGCCGCAATGCCTATTGCGTGGTGCAAACGGGTGAAAAGGCGCTGTACGCCAACATCATTCTGCGCAAGGGTGTTGTGCGCGGATGAGAAAAACAGTCCCCTTCTGATTTTTTCGGAAGGGGACTGCCTGTATAAGGAGGATCCTTATGGCCTATTTTCATGACCGTCAGGAATGTCTGACTGGCTGTCAGGATAACAGCCCATGGTCACCCAAAACGGATTTGCAGTACGACTTCATTATGGTTTATGGCGTGGATGCCGACATGCCTGCTCGGATTGCCAAATACCGCGAAAAAGGGTACGTGGTGCATCTGATGACCGGAAGTGCGTGGGGTGAGTATCAGGACTATCTGAACGGGCAGTGGGACGGTGCGGAGCACTGGGATGAAAGCCAGATGGACAGGTACGGTCAGCCCATTCTTCATGGCGTGAATGTGCCGTACCTTTGCCCGAGTCGTTCCTTCTGCCAGTACCTGACAGAGAAACTGCTTCCAGCGGTGGACGCAGGTGCAGAAGCCGTGCATTTGGAAGAACCGGAATTCTGGGATGAGGGCGGATACAGCGAGGGCTTTAAGCGCGAATATAAGTGGTATTACGGCGAGGAATGGCAGCCGCCGCATCTGAACTGCGAAACGCGCTATAAGGCTTCTGCGCTGAAGGTACACTTGTACAGGCGACTGGTTGAACATGTCAGCAGGGAACTGAAAGCCTACGCAAAGAAACTGGGGCGGGACTTGAAATTCTATGTTCCAACACACTCTCTGGTCAATTACACGCAGTGGAAAATTCTAAGCCCCGAGGGAACGCTGCTGGATATTCCCACGGTAGACGGCTGCATTGCGCAGGTGTGGACGGGAACGTCGCGTGTGGGCAATGTATATGGCGGTCAGTATGCCGAGCGCACGTTTGAAACGGCGTTTCTGGAGTATGGCGTAATGCAGGAACTGGTGCGAGGAACCGGACGACGCATGTGGTTTTTGCATGATCCTGTGGAGGACAATCCGGAGTATACATGGGATAATTTCCGCGCTAATTATCTCAAAACCGTGATTGCGTCGCTGCTGCATCCTGACGTCCATCATTACGAGGTGTCGCCGTGGCCCAATCGTGTGTTTACCGGTATTTATCCGAAGAAGCTGGTTGTTGCCGGGGGCATGCAGCCTGGTGCGGAACTGAACGGCGCAAAGCCCATTCCGAAAGACTATGCGGAACTGATCTGCGCCATGATCCAGACGCTTGGCGATATGGATCAGCCAGAGGCAGCATTTGCAGATGACCGTCCCCGTATTGGCATTTTCATGGCTGACAGCGGACTGTATCAGCGTACGTTTCCGGACTCTGTGCCTCATTCGGAAATGGGTGTTAACGGACTGAATGATGCGTTTTTGGAACTGAAACGGCGGCAGAATGAAGGTAAATGCACTCATGCGGATAGCCAGAAGTTGATGGCGCAGATTGCGCAGGATGAACGTCTGTACTACGATTACATTGCCTCGGGTCCTTTTCCGCATTTCTTCGGTATGGCGATGCCGCTGGTGAAGGCAGGCATTCCGCTGCGCCCGATTCAGTTTGAAAACATGAGCAGGTATCCGCAGTATCTGTCGGAGTATGGTGCTGTGATCCTCAGCTACGAATGGATGAAACCACGTTCTGCAGAGGATCACACCGCTCTGGCAGAGTGGGTACGCGCAGGCGGAACATTGCTGTATGTGGGCGACGGAAGTGATCCATACCACATGGCGAAGGAATGGTGGAATAGCGGAGACTGCCGCTATGAGCACCCGGCACAGCATTTATTTGAATTGCTGGGACTCAGCAAAGAAACGGCTGAGGGCATTTACAGCGTGGGACAGGGAAGAGTGGCGGTGAGGCAGATTTCGCCTGCCAGACTGACGCTGGATGAAACAGCGGCGCAGGAATGGCGCGAGTGGGTGCGCGATATCGCTGCTCCGGACTATGAATGGAAGAATCATTTTGTGATGCGGCGCGGTCCTTACTGTATCGCATCGGTGATGGAGGAAAGTCCATGCGATGAACCTCTTGTGCTCGAGGGCTGTTTTGCGGATTTGCTGAGCAATGATTTTGCTCTGATCCATAGCAAGCTGGTTGAACCGGGCGGGAATGCGCTGCTGTTCGACCTGAATGCAGTCGATGGTGAACCGCTGCGCATTATTGCGACAACAGCGCGCATTGAAGCGCTGGAGGAAACGCAGCGGGGCTTCCGGGTGGTTTGCAAGGCAGCAGCCGATATTCGCATTCGCATGAGGCTGAAGCTGCCGCATCGCGCACGACGCGCGTTTGCCGTGGATGAGAGCGGCACAGAACTTGCAGTCGATTGCAAATGGGATGATGCAACCGCCACGCTTCTTCTGATGCTTGACAGCACGAACAGCCGAACGGAAATTCGGGTGGAAAAAGAATAACGCAAAAAGACTGAAGTAGTCAATAGTTAGTAGACAGAAAATAACCTAAGCCACCAGTTCTGTTCGAAACAGGACTGGTGTTTTTCCGTTCAATTTCCGAACGGGACGTTCATTGTTGAAATAGTAGATGGCTTGCGCAACGATCGCGCGC
>JAFWYA010000046.1 GCA_017517815.1 Clostridia bacterium
ATTTTCCAACGCAGGTTTCTCCAACGCAGGATTTCCCTGCACAGGCTTTTCCTGCGTTGGGTTATCCAGTATTGGATTTTCCAACATTGGTTTTTCCGATGCTGGTTCTTCGTCCGCATACGGCCTGCGCGGCTGCTCATAGATCACATACTCAATATCCGCAAACTGGCCTTTCGCATTTTTGTTTCGGCTGCGCACGACATATCCTGCACGTTCCAGCTCCCTGACAGCTTCGCGGATGGCGTCCACGCCCTCACGGTTGATATGGGACAGTCCTTTCAGTGTATAGTCCCAATCCTCCGGCAGAGACAGCATGACCGAAAGCAGCCCCTTGGCTTTCAGCGTCAGCTCCTTGTTTTTCAGATGATGATTGGCCATAACGGTATAATCCCTCGTTTTTTCCACACGAAAGACAGGCAATATTTATCCCTCCTTTCGTTTTGAAAATAAAACACCTCGTGCAGAAGGATGGCTTATCATCTCTCATGTGCCTGCTGCTGACGCCGATGCCAGCCTTCCAGCAGTTTGAGAATGACTTGCTCCATTTGCTGAGGTGTATAGGACTTTGGAAAATATCTGCGGAGCTTTTCATTGGAAAGAGTTACTCGATCCTGCTCGCTCTTTTTCTCCTCGGACATGATTGCCCGCATTACATCGATGGAAAGCCTCCCTTCCTGGCTGAATTTTTTGAGACGCTGTGCCTGTGAAAGAGAAGGAGTCGCCTGCTCACTGTCCATGGCATCCATAAGCTGCTCCTGCTCAGATGGTTTCAGAAAAGAAAGTTCAACAGCTGGGTTAAACGCGATTTTCTTTTCATCCACCATATTAAGCAGCGGACGGATCAGTTCCGTAAGACGGATCAAACGCTGAATCTGACCGCTGCTTTCGCCTGCTTCTTTTGCAACCTGTGCGCGCGCCGTTAACTTCTGCCCAACTTGGGCAGAAGTTAAATCGCTGCGCGCCCCCTGACGTTTAAGAGCTTCCAGCTTCATTCTATAAGCAAAAGCCCTCTCGCTGGGGAGAAGGCTTTCACGTTGTATGTTGCTGTCAACCATGATGATGGTTGCTTCATCATCGTCAAGGTTGCGAACGATCACAGGCATAGTTTCCAGCCCGGCAAGCTCACAGGCTCTTTTGCGCCGATGACCTGCGACCAGTTCATAGCCTCCTTTCTCTCGCAATCGTGCAATGGCAGGAACCAATACTCCATGGTCTCTGATGCTTTGAGCTGTGTCAAGCATACGATCATCATCCTGAACCTTGAAAGGATGATTCTCAAATGGATGAAGCTCTGCCAAAGGTATTTCCATCACTTTTTCACGCTGATCGTCAATGCGGCTTTCCTCTGTAGTAAACAGATCATCGACAGATGTCAGCTGCACGTGCTTTGCGCTGCTTTTCAATTTTCATCACCTCCTGTGTAAGCGCACGATAGGCAGTAGAAACCTTTCCTTTGGGATCGTGAGCGAAAATACTTTTCCCTTCTGCGCTGATTTCTGCAGCCCGTACCGAGTGCGGAATATCCGTTGCAAACACTTTGATCCTACTTCCGTAGGTTTCTCGTAGTAGACTGGAAATCTCACGGGCATAGGTTGTTCTGTTGTCTACCATTGTCAGCAAGATTCCATCGATCCTGAGCTTTGGATTGATCTGGCGCTGCACCTTTCCAATGGTTTTCAGCAGCTGTTCCAGTCCCTTCGCAGGCAGATATTGCGCCTGCACAGGGACAATCACGCTGTCTGCAACAGCTAAGGCATTCACCGTCAGCATTCCCAGGGAGGGCATGCAGTCGATCAGAATGTAGTCATACTGCTTCTTGAATGGTTCCAGCACCTGCCGCAAGATCGTTTCCCTGCTCATAGCGTTTACCAGCGATACTTCCATGCCGGACAGTTCGATACTGGCTGGCAGCAGGTCGATGCCTTCCGGATGATGCAGAAGGGCTTCGGCTGTGTCAATGGGTTTGTCCATGAGAACTTGTCCCATGAGCGTTGATAAGGTCGCTGGCAAGTCATCAGGACGTGGATAGCCGAGGCTGATGGTAAGACTGGCCTGGGGATCGCAGTCTACCAGAAGCACTTTCTTGCCTTCTTTTGCAAGCCCAACGCCGAGATTGGCCGTTGTGGTTGTTTTGCCAACGCCGCCTTTTTGGTTGGCGAGGGCGAGCGTTTTGGATTCCATGTCTTTTCCTCCTTCTGTAATCTTTTAAACATAATGCAAAATCAAATGCTGATTGATGGTTGGCAAGCGTGATGATATAATGGATGTGTTAATGAAAGGGGGACGTAAGCTTATTTATGCCTGCTTTCATTTTCAATAAGAACATCTTCAATGAAATGCTCTCTCCCGATCGTCCACCCCTTCCATCGTCCACTCTCCTCATACAGTCTGCAATTATTTTGAATCAAAGTATTCATTGCCCTTGTTCACACATGTGCATGATGATACAATAACATTATCGATTCCACATGGAAAGGATTGACCGTTTTGGCCATCATCTTTCACGAAAAAAAACGCCTTTTCCACCTGACGGACAACGCTTCTTTCAGCTTTGTTCTGCAAATTGCGCCTGACCCTGCACAGGGCGATACGCTCTATCATACGTATTGGGGCGCAGCGCTTGCGGATGAGGCAGTGGAGTTTTTGCCCGACCTGCACGCCGTGCCTATGGCCTCCTTTGATGAAGGCACGCAGTTTCCGCCTTTCGCCTATCCCACCAGCGGCAAAGGTGATTTCCGCCCTGCTGCGCTGCGCGCTGTAGGTAAGGATGGCACGGACTGCGTCATCCTCCAGTATGAAGGATACGAGCTTGTTTCCGGCAAACCGAAGCTAAACGGGCTGCCTGCATTCTATACCGAAAGCGATGACGAAGCAGAAACGCTTTTCATCACCATGCGCGATCTTAAAACTGCGCTGAAAGTGACGCTGCGCTATACCGTTATGCATCAGCTGCATGTGCTGACACAAAACGTATTGGTAGAAAACGGATCCGATGAAAGAATTACGTTGTACAACCCTGCCAGCTGCTGCGTCACGCTGAGCGGCGCCTATGATATGATCCACCTGCATGGCAAGTGGACGAAGGAGCGCTCTGTGGAGCGTACGCCTTCTATGCATGGCGTGCGTGAAATCCGCTCCAGCCGCGGTGCAAGCGGCCATGAACACAATCCTTTTGCCATTTTTGCGCCTGCTGCTACCGACGAAAACAATGGCCTGTGCTACGGCCTAAGCCTTGTCTACAGTGGAAGCCACCGTATGCTGGCCGATGCAAACGCCTATGGCTACACGCGCATTTTGGGCGGCGTCAATGAATGCACATGGCAGCTGGAAGTCGGCGAAAGCTTCCAGACGCCGGAAATGCTGCTCACCTTCTCTGAAGCAGGCTTCAACGGCCTCTCCCAGCACATTCATACGGCTATGCGCACACGCCTGTGCCGCGGTCAATGGCGCGACCGCGTGCGTCCCATCCTCATCAACAACTGGGAAGCTACCTACTTTGATTTTAACGCTGAAAAGCTGCTGGCCATCGCAAAGAGGGCCGCAGCAGCCGGTATTGAGCTGTTTGTACTGGATGACGGCTGGTTTGGCCAGCGCAACAGCGATGAAAGCTCGCTGGGCGACTGGTTCGTGAATGAAGAAAAGCTGCCCGGCGGTCTATCTCCGCTTGCAGACAGCATTCATGCGCTGGGCATGCAGTTTGGCCTGTGGGTCGAACCGGAAATGATCTCGCCCGATTCCGACCTCTACCGTGCCCATCCGGACTGGTGCCTGCATGTTCCTGAACGCCCGCGCAGCACAAGGCGCAATCAGCTGGTGCTGGATATGAGCCGCAGGGACGTGCAGGATTATGTGATCGATTGCATGATCCGGGTGCTGAGCAGCACGCAGATCGAATATGTGAAGTGGGATATGAACCGCAACTTTGCCGAGACAGGCAGCGCGCTGCTTCCTCCGCACAGACAGGGCGAGGTACATCACCGCTACATGCTGGGGCTTTACCGCGTGATGGAGCAGATCACCTCCCGTTTCCCGCATGTTTTGTTTGAGAGCTGCGCGGGAGGCGGCGGACGCTTCGATCCCGGCCTGTTGTATTACATGCCCCAGACCTGGACCAGCGATGATACCGACGCTGTGGAGCGTTTGTTTATCCAGTACGGCACCTCCATGGGCTATCCGCCCTGCGCAATGGGCGCGCATGTAAGCGCTGTGCCTAATCATCAGGTAGGCCGCACCACCACGCTCAAAATGCGCGGCGATGCAGCGCTGATGGGTGCGTTTGGCTATGAGTTGGATCTGACAAGGCTGTCCGATGAAGAAATGGCAGAACTCGCCGAACAGACGGCGCGAGTCAAACAGCTGCGCGAGCTTACCCAGAAGGGCCGCTTCACGCGTCTTGTCTCGCCGTTTGAAGGCTGTTATGCTGCATGGCAGTTTGCGGACGAACAGCGCAATGAACTGCTCATCTGCCTCTTCCGCCGCTACGCACAGGCCAATGCCGAGCATGCCCGCATCCGCGTAACAGACATTGACGAAACGGCTGTCTACAAGGATGAAGAAGGTTGTCTCTGGCATGGCGGAGTGCTCAAGCATCATGGCATCCTGCCCGAATTCGGGCAAAGCGATGCCGCCAGCATGGTGCTTCATCTCACACGCTGCTGACGGCGACGGATTTATTCTTTTCGCATTTTCTCGGTCAGTTCTGCCAGAAAGGCGCTGGTACGGGCAAAGCCCTCTGGATCATGCGTGCCAAAAAGCTCGTGGATGTGACGAGCTTCCTGCTCGGCGATGCGTGCCACCACTTCCGGCGCCTTGTCCGTGGGATAGCAGCGGAAAGCATGTGCAGATTTCAGGCATTTTTCCCTGCGGATGAAGCCGCCGGCCTCCAGCGCCTTGCAGGCGCGCGAAGTGCAGCTCTTGTCTAAACTCACCTGATCGGTGATCTCCTGCTGCGTTACGCCCGGATTCTGCACAATCATCTCAAGCACCGGAAAGCTGGTTGTGGTCAGCCCTGTTTCTTCGATGGAGCTTGCCCATGCCTTGTGGGACAGGTAGAACAGCCGCCATGCATTTCGTACCAGTTTTTTATAATTCCGTGACAGTTGATCCACCATCATCCCTCCTTGTTCACACATTATACACATGAAACAGCATAACCGCAATGTGTAAACAGGAGTATGACCTGCAAAAATGGCCATACTCCTGTTTTTTGCTGTTTTAGCCCTTCACAGCGCCGGATACCGTCATGGCCTGCTCCACGCGTTCGGAGAAGAGGCAGTAGACGATGATGGCGGGGAGGCTGGCGATGACCATGGTCGCGCCCATGCTGCCCCAGTCCGTGGTGAACTGTCCCTGGAAGAACAGCACGCCCAGCGGCAGGGTTTTGAGATGCGCGGTGGTGCCGACCAGCACGTTAGCCAGAATGAATTCATTCCATGCGGAAAGGAACACATAAATAGCGATGGTGATCGTGGCAGGCGCGACCAGCGGAACCATGATGTAGAGGAAGGTCTGGGCGATGTTCGCGCCGTCCATGCAGGCGGCTTCCTCCATTTCCTTGGGAATGCCCTTAAAGAAACCGTAGTACACCATGCACGCAAAGGCGAGGTTGATGCCTGCGTACGGGAAGATGAGCGACCAGCGGGTACCCATCAGGCCAAGACCGCTCACGGTCTGCACAACGGGCAGCATGATCGCCTGCACCGGGATGAACATGCCCAGCGCGATAAACGTGCGGGCTGTTTCGCTCAGCTTCCAACGCAGCCTCGCTACCGCAAAAGTAAACATCATGGCGCAGATAATGGTGATGGCCACCGTCAGGGCGCCGACGATGATGCTGTTTTTGAAGTACAGCGGCACATCGTACTGCGTCCAGGCGTTGACGTAGTTTTCAAACTTCCATGCGATAGGCGGCCCAAAGGGATTGGTGACGAAGATTTCCTCATTGCTCTTGAAGGAGTAGAAGATCATCCACAAAAGCGGATAGAGGGAGATGACGGCGTACAGCCACAGGAAGATGGTGAACAGCACAGAGGATACGCCGCGATGCTGGCGCGGGCTGCCCAGCTTTGCTTTTTTCTTGATGCTTACGGTGCTCATGCCAGCTCGCCTCCCTTCAGACTGCGCCTCTTGAGCAGGGGCGTTTCACGATCCTTGAACAGCCAGTTCAGAATCAGAATCACAACCAGGCATTCCAGCACCAAAATGGCCGCGGCGGAGAGGCCGTAGCCGTACTTGTGGCTCACAAACGCCTGACGGTACATGATGTAGGTCAGCGTGTAGGTCGCCGTGCCGGGACCGCCGCCGGTCATGATCTGCATTTCAGTAAAGGCCTTGATGCCGCCGGTTACGGACACCAGCAGGCAGAAGTTGTAGGTATCCTTCAATAGCGGCAACGTGATGTACCAGTGGGATTTGAGGGCAGTTGCGCCATCGATCTCAGCAGCCTCGTAGTACTCCTCGCCGATGGATTTCATGCCGGCCACCAGCAGTGCGAACTGATAGCCCATCCACTGCCAGGCGTTGACGAAGGCGATGGCATAGATGGCTTCATAACGCTTGCCAAGCCAATTCTGCTGCCAGTTGAGCCCAAGTGCTCTTGCAATGGCGTTGATCAGACCGTTGGAGGGCTCCATAATGGACAGCCACAGCTGGCAGACAACGGTTACGGAAAGCACCACAGGGATAAAGTACGCCGTGCGGAAGAACTTGCGGCAGCGGATGCGCTTGTCGCTGACGGCGATGGCAAAGACGGTGGCCAGAACGATCTGATACACGGTAATGACCAGACCGAATTTGAGGCCGTTCATATTGGCCACTTTGAAAGCGGAGTAATTGAATAGCTTTTTGTAGTTTTCAAGGCCTGTGAAAATAGCGGGATTCACGCCGTCCCATTCAGTGAAGCTGTACACAAACACCTGAATGAGCGGATAGAACACGAAAATTCCGAATAAAAGCAGCGCAGGGGCGATGAAGGCCAGAATCGCCCAGCGGTTGGAAAGATAGCGTTTCATAATGCCTCCGGAGGTTGGGGAAAATAAGGGAAAAGGGCTGCCGCGCGAAACGGCAGCCCGAACCGCAGAAGCGGCACAGGAAACATTATTCCATCACGGCAGCGATCTCATCGATCACTTCCTGAGCGGTGTATTCGCCGCTGATCAGAGCCTGAGACCAGGTGCCGATGGCTTCGGTGAAGGTCGGGTTGGTCAGACCCCAGGTGAAAGCGGTGGTGCTGGTCATGGAGGGGATGGTAGCAACCAGATCCTGCATCATCTTGGGCAGGTTCTCGTTGGTCATGCCCACGTCCAGAGCAACCAGGGGGCTGGAGCGCAGGGTGATCTTGGCTTCGCAGTATTTTTCGCTGATGAAGGAGGCAACTTCGGCGGCCAGGTCAGCATTGGGGCTGTCGGGGTTGACGGCGTAGCCGGAAACGCTGCCGCTGCCGCAGTAAGCGGTCTTGCTGGCTTCAAAAGCTTCTTCGCTGTAGGAGGGATAGGGGATGAAAGCGGCCTTGTCGCCCAGAGCCTTCTCGGCATCGGGGATGTACCACTGGCCGTTGATGAACATGGCGGCCTTGCCGGAGAGGAACATTTCGGAAGCCTGGTCATAGTTGGTGGAGGTGGCGCCGGTCTGGAACACGCCAGCCTGAGCCAGATCCGCAACCACTTCAGCAGCCTTCAGGTAGGCTTCTTCAGTGATCTGAGCAGTGCCGTTGTCCAGAGCCTTGATGCCGCCGGCATTGTAGCGGGTAGCCACGATGTCGTACATGGCAGCGGCGTTCCAGCCCTCCTGGGCGAACAGAGCCATGGGTACGATGCCGTTGGCATTGAACACCTCGGCGCAGGCCTTGAGCTCGTCAAAGGTGGTGGGGATTTCCAGACCATACTGCTCGAACAGCGCGGTGTTCACGTAGAGCAGCACATACTCATGGCCGGCATAGGGGAAGGCATAGATGTTGCCGTCGTCAGAGTAGAGGAATTCCTTGCAGGTTTCGTATACCTTGTCGGCAAAGCCGGTCTTTTCAGCCACATCGTTGAGAACCATCATCTGGTTGCTCTGACGCAGGGTGGCGAAGATGCCGGAACCGGTCTGGTAGATGTCGGGCAGCTGGCCGGCGGCAGCCAGGCTCAGCAGGGTAGCGCCGTCATCCTGAGCCTGAACGATCAGCTCGAGCTCAACGTTGGGATAAGCTTCAGCCAGCTTTTCCACGGCGTAGTCATAGGGAACCTTGGTGTCGTCGTCAGCATACTGGGCGTAGATCTTGAGGGTGATCTTTTCCTCAGCCAGAGCGCTCACGCAGGTGAACACCATCATGGCAGCCAGGAGGAGAGCCAGGAACTTTTTCATGGGGCATTTCTCCTTTGATGTAATTTGCTTTTTTGCGGCGCATTGCCGCTCTGTGCCTAAGTATACACTTGGTGTGAAGTTGTGTCAACAACTTCGGCGCTTCTTTTTAACTTTTCTTCACAAACGTTCCAGAAAAGCCATCAGATACCACGGAAGCAGAAACGGAAATGCAGAGGCTTCGATGTGTCGATCAGGTATTCGTCATGCGTCATAGCGCCCCAGCTGTCGTCGCCGCCTACGCCCATCTGCATGAGGCTGGCGCGCACCACGGTGTAATGCACGGGGGGCAGCTCGTCGGCATGCAGGGCGTTTTCCAGCTCGTGAGGCGTATAGGGAAGAGCGGAGAAGAACATCTCATCGCCCGTGAAGCGCAGGCCACGGCCGCGGAAATCCGTCACCTCAGCCCAGCGCACGCCGGTGTGATTGCCGCATTCCTGAGGCTTGAGATAGGCCGGCAGATCCTTCACACGGCTCTGCCAGATGCCAAGCCTTCCGCCGTGCCGGCGGTCGGCATAGGTTTCCTCAGGGCCTTCGCCGTAGAAGCGAAGCTGATCATAGTCCGCGCTCATGCGCAGCATCACGCCGAATTCCGGCATGGAAGAAAGGCCTTCCACGGGCGTGTAATCCAGCTCCACCGTTACTGTGCCGCAGGGATGGACAGTGTAGCTCAGCGTACATTCCGCCTGAGGCGTGGTGGGCAGGGTGTAAAGATAGCGCACGGTGATGGAGTCATCCTCATTCCTTGTCCAGAAGGGAGGCTCGTTCTGCTGCGCCGCCTTCTGCGGATAGCGCGGCGTGGCGTACAGGCTGGCGAGTTTCCACTGGCCATAGCGCGCGGGCATGAAATTGCCCCGGTCATTATCCGTGGGCGCGCGCCAGAAGCTGGGCATGGGCACGGTTTTGAGCATCTCTTTGCCGCCGAAACGATAGGATTCCAGACCGCCGTTAAAATAACTGAACAGCACGCGGAAGTTTTCGCCCGTGACGCCAATGTTGTACAGCCCCTCCACCACCTTGAGCGGAGGATGGATTTCGGGCGCATGGTCGCCTTCCACCTTCCATACGCCCTGACCAAAGGCTACCTCGCAGCCCATTTCGGCCCATGGGCGATCCTTGCGCAGACGGAACACAACCTCGGCGGCATATTCGCCGGGGATAGTCTGCTTTTCAAAGGGCAGCGGATACCAGGACTCCGACTGCGGAGGAACGCTGACGGACATGGGCTTGCGGCTGATGATTTCGCCGTCTCTGCGCAGGATCGCCTCGCACAGGTAAACATCCGACGGCGTGAACAGGCTGCGGTTTGTGATGGTTACGCCCTCGGCGGTCACATTGGCAAACAGATCCTGATAGCAGTATTTGACCTCCTGCATCTTGGGACTTTCATTGCCGTCGCCGTACACGATGCCGTCGCCGCTGAAATTGCCATCGTGCGGATGATCATCCAGATCGCCGCCGTAGCGGTACACATCCTGACCGAAACGGTTTTTTACGCGGATGCTCTGATCGATGAAATCACAGATGAAACCGCCCTGATACAGAGGCTCCTCATAGGCATATTCGGTGTACTTGTGCAGTGCGCCGCAGGAGTTGCCCATGGCGTGCGAATACTCGCACAGCAGAGTGGGTTTGTCGCGGTGCTCCTTCATGTGTTCGCGCAGCTGCTTAACCGGCGCATACATGAAGCTATACATATCCGTGGTTTCAGGATAACGCGGATCCATGGCAACGCCTTCATAATGCACAAGGCGGGAAGGATCCAGCTGGCGCAGATAATGGCTCATGGCAAGGATCACTTTGCCACCGTAGGATTCGTTGCCGCAGCTCCACATGAGGATGCAGACGTGGTTCTTATCGCGCTCCACCATGCTCTTCACGCGGTCGAACAGCAGGGGCTGCCATGCCTCGTCATCACCCGGCAGCGCTGCGCTCAGAGGTAGTTTGCCAAAATGCACCGCCTCATAGAAGTAGTGCGTTTCCATGTTGGTTTCATCCATCACATACAGACCCAGCTCATCCGCCATGCGGTAGAGGCAGGATGGGTTGGGATAATGGCTGGTGCGCACGGCATTGATATTGTTGCGCTTCATGGTGAGCAGATCGCGGCGGATTTTTTCCTCGGGCACGACGCGGCCGGTTTCGGGGCAGAAATCGTGACGGTTGACGCCCTTGAACACGATGCGCTTGCCGTTGAGCATCATCAGGCCGTTCTTCATTTCAAAGCGGCGGAAGCCCACGCGTTCGCGCATATACTCTTGCACATGTCCGTCGGCATCCAGAAGTTCGATCTCCAGCGTGTAGAGATATGGGTTTTCTGCGCTCCATTTTTCGGGAGTGATGATCCGGGGTTGCAGTTCAAGGGTATCACCGTCTCCGAACTGCTCTGTCTGCCATACGGGATGATCATCCGCATCCAGCAAAGCGATTTTTGCCTGCCACTTTGCCGTCGTCATCAGCTTCATGCCGATGGAAAGATTGGCGCTGCAGTATTCATCATCCAGCTCGGGCTGCAGCTTCAGATCTTCCAGATGTACTGCGGGTGCGGCATAGAGGAACACCTCACGGAACAGGCCGCTGAAGCGGAAGAAATCCTGATCCTCCAGCCAGCTGCCGCTGCAGAAGCGGTACACACGGCATGCCAGCTTGTTTTCGCCTTCGCACAGATAGGGTGTAAGCTCAAACTCGGAAGGAGAGAAGGAATCAGAGCTGAAGCCCACGTAGTGTCCGTTCAGCCATACGACCACGCAGCTTTCTGCGCCCTGAAAGGAAATGAACACACGTTTTTCCTTCATGCTTTCAGGGAGACGGAAATATTTTACATAGCATGCTACAGGATTGAAGTTTTCCGGCGTCTGACCAGGCTTGATATCCTCGCTGCCATCCCAGGGATACTGTTTGTTGGCGTACTGCGGCACGCCGTAGCCTTCCATCTGGATATGCGCCGGAACATGGATTTCCGTCCACGGACGGCAATCATACTCCAATGCCTCAAAACCGGAAATGACCTGCTTTTCGTTGAGCGCATGGTGGAACTTCCATAAGCCGTTTAGTGAAAAACGCAGGCTGCTGTCATTGGCTTCCCACTCAGAGCGGGTTGCATAAATCTGATGATCCGAATGCGCAGGCAGGCGATTTTCCTGAAAATATGCGGGATCCCGAAGACGTTCATAGGCAAAGCTCATATTGATACGCCGCGATCAAAACCGCAGCTACCTCCTTCCATTTTCAACCTACGGAGCAGTATAGCACATAAGGAATAAATGCTCAACTCAGGATCGGCATAGAATGCTTAAACGCAAAATGCTGGCAAGAGAATGCGTTTATCGTTTCAAATCCATTCGTTTCAAAGCAGCGAAGCGTTCTGATGGTTCTAAAGTTTTTAGGGATATAAAGCACAATCCTATGAATCTTCTGTCAGCGGAGAAAGAGCAGAAAAAGTTTACTTTTGCGTTAACGTTTACATGTTAAAAATTTGGAAGCATAAAAATTTGATGTAAAATATAGGAAAGAAACAGAGAAGAAGTCTTTCTGAGCATTCAAATTCTATAAACAACAGGAGACAATAAAACATTGAAAAACGGTATTTACCTTGAAGAAACCCTCAAGGACGTATTACGTACGTCCAATTTTGTTCACGGCAGGTTTAACCTCAT
Organism: Clostridia bacterium; assembly: GCA_017517815.1. The sequence goes on from JAFWYA010000046.1 coordinate 11,997, forward strand.
TACCGCGCCATGCGGCAGTGGCAAAACTACAGCAGCCATCAATGTGATTTCCAAACTTGCATCCAGCCCGTGCACGACAATTTATCTGATTGATACAACTAATGGCATGCATCGTCTGGCACGGTTGAAGGAGCTTACACTACCATATGCTTTCTATGAAGAAAGCCTCACACAAACATGGTTCCCCTCCGCCGAATTTGATCCAACCAAAATCGTCGTAATCACCTACGCGCAGTTTGACGTTTTGGAATAAGTGCCTGCTTTATTCCACGCATCAGATGCAGCGCCGCTAAAATCTGTCCATGCTTGCCCAATTTTATTCCCTGCAGCATTGCTGGCCTCATTCCATAGTTCACCGGCACTATTCCAAGCATCGCTAAAGAATTTCCCGGCAGAATCCAAGAAACTATCTTCGTTCTCGGCATAAGCACAATGAGGAAGAGCAAAACCCCATATCAGCAATGAAATGAGCAGCAGCCGCTTCATGAGACATCACTCCGAATCAAAATGTCAGATAAATCCATAAATATATTAAAACACGGTGATTTTGATCTTTCTGCCAACATAAAAAGGCGTTCACACCCGAACGCCTTTAGCAAAATGCTGTTGTCTACCGTCCAAAACCCTTGATTTATATGACTTTCCGTCAACATCCTATAAGAACACTCGCACCAGTTACGAAAGTCTTGAAACGTAAGGGTTTCAAGGCTTTTTTTGTTTTGTTCTTTTACCTTGAATAAGATCTTGTTTTACTCTGTTTTGAGTGTTTTGTCGCATCATCCATCACAAATACATCGGCCAATAGTACATCAAACGCTTGCATCATAAGGGGGACGCTTTTGCAATTATCACAAAAAGCTGCACTCCAGGAAACGTTACGTTCCCGTAGTGCAGCCAAACTCCCAGATGCAGTTACTTTTGATGTGTCTTTTCTCTCAGTCATCAAGCAATGACATGGCAATTTTCTCAGGTGTAATGGGCAGCTCGCTGTGCCATACACCGGTAGCGCGGTAGATGGCATGCGCAATGGCGGGTGCCGGAGTATTGATAACAATTTCACCAATGGACTTGGCGCCGAAGGGGCCGGTGGGCTCATAGCTGTGCTCAAATTCCACATGCAGCCTGCCCGTGTCCAGACGGGTGGGCAGCTTGTATTGCATAAAGGAAGATTCGATAGGACGACCGTTCCGGTCGTAGGTTATGTTTTCCGTGAGCGTATGGCCGATACCCTGTACAAGGCCGCCTTCTGTTTGAATACGTGCCAAAGCAGGATTGATGGGAATGCCGCAGTCTACAACTGCTGTATAGTTCAGAACATTCACCTGACCGGTAAGTTTGTCCAGCTCGATTTCCACCATGCCAACCATGTAGGGCGGAGGTGAGACAGGCGACGAATGGGTTGCCGTGGCCTGGGCCGCGTATGTGTTGCCCACTTGTGATTTATAGGCGATCTCTGCCAGCGTTACAGTTTGGCCGCTGCTGATGGAACGCACATGGTCGCTTTCAAATATCACTTCGTCATCGGAGCAGGAAAGCATTTCGGCAGCAATGGCACAGATGTTTTTTTTCAGGTCTGCACAGGCCTTTTCTACTGCCTTGCCGGTAATATAAGTGGTAGAGGATGCGTAGGAACCGGAATCATAAGGGGAGGCGTCTGTATCCGCGCCAAAAACGGCTACGTCGTCTACACTGCAGTCCATGCATTCGGCAACCATCTGTGCAAGAATGGTATCACAGCCGGTGCCCATGTCGGCTGCACCAATCAGCAGATTGTAAGTGCCGTCTTCGCTAAGCTTCACCGTGGCAGACCCAACGTCCACGTTGGAAATGCAGGAACCCTGCATAGCCATGGCTACACCGGCAGAACGTACTTTGCCGTTGCCCATATCACGCACAGGATATTTTTCATCCCAGCCAAACAGCTCGCGGCAATGCTGCATACACCTGTCCAGAGCACAGGCATTGTTTGGCTCGTCGTAATAGGCAGGCATGAGCATGCCTTCCCGCACCATGTTCATATCACGAAGCACGGTAGGATCCATACCAAGCTTTGCCGCCAGCTCATTGACTATGGATTCCACCGCAAAAATCCCCTGCGTGGCACCGTAGCCACGATAAGCACCGGCGGACTGGTGATTGGTATAAACCACGTCGTAGCCAAAACGGAAGGCTTCCAGAGAACCCGTGTACAGAGGAATGGACTTATGCCCGGACAGACCCACAGTGGTGGGACCATGCTCGCCGTAGGCACCGGTGTTGGAAAGCGTGTACAGATCCAGCGCCCGGATGATTCCACTTTCAGATGCGCCGATCCGCACACGGATCTCCATTTCATGACGCGGAGAACCGGCAATTTGACATTCCTCACGCGTGTAGATCAGCTTGGCCGGGCGACCGGTTTTCAGGGTTACAAAAGCGGGATATACTTCGCTTACCGCTGTTTGCTTTGCACCAAAACCGCCGCCGATGCGAGGCTTCTCCACGCGAATCCTGCTCTTGGGAATGCCAAGCGCATTGGCAAGAATACGGCGGGTGTGAAAAACAATTTGCGTAGACGATATCACATGCAGTCTGCCATAAGGGTCCATTTCCGTATAGGTACGAAAAGTTTCCATCATAGCCTGATTGAACGCTTTGGTGTGATAAGTCCGCTCCAGTACAATATCACAGTCGTTCATCACGGCGTCCACATCACCGCTGGCTTCCACACCGCTTGCAACAAGGTTGCGACGGTTGTCACCGCCTACGGGGCAGGGCGGATACCAGTCTTCTTCCGGGTGGACGATGACGGGATGATCCTTGGCAGTATGAAAATCAAGAACCGCTTCAAGCACCTCATATTTGACCTTGATCAGCTTCATGGCCTTGAGCGCAGCTTTTTCATTTTCTGCAGCGATGATGGCTACAGCGTCGCCTGCAAAACGAACATGCCTGTCAAGGATCAGACGGTCATAGGGAGAAGGTTCAGGAAATGTCTGACCGGCAATTGCAAAGCGGTTTCCTGGAACATCCTGCCAGGTGAAGACCTCCACCACGCCAGGAATCTTTTTGGCGATCGTGACATCAATTTCGTCAACGATCGCATTGGCATGAGGACTGCGCAGGATCTTGACCACAAGCGCGCCTGCCGGAGAGATATCGTCGGTATAAACAGGCTTGCCGGTCAACAACTGCATAGCGTCCTTTTTGCGCACGGATTTGTTGATGGATTTGTATGCTCTGTGTTCCATATCTGTCTCCTTAGCCCCTGCGGCTGTTCAGGTAGCTGCGGATACCGCGAAGCTGTCCGTCATATCCCGAGCAGCGGCACAAATTTCCTGCCAGAAACGCGCGGATCTCATCATCTGAAGGATTTGGATTTTCACGCAGCAGGGCGATGGTGTTCATAACAAAACCAGGGTTGCAAAAACCGCACTGGTCTGCGCCCTGATCAGCAATGAAGGTAATAAAACCGGATGCTTCTTCCTGCAGGCCTTCGAGGGTCAGAATCTCATGGCCGTCTGCACGGGCTGCCAGTACAGAGCAGGACAGCACAGGCTTTCCATCCATCAGCACGGTGCACAGACCACAGTTGGAGGTTTCACAGCCACGCTTCACACTCAGGCAGCCATGCTTGCGAACAAAATCGATCAGCAGGAGATCCGCATCAATACGGTCGCTGACAATTTTTCCGTTCAGTTTGACTGTTACTTCCATCATACGTCGCCTCCCAGTTCGCTGATGCTGCGGCCTGCAAGCACCCTGATCAGATGCCTGCGATATTCCGCACTTGCGCGTACATTGGAACCCGTAGGCACATTTGCGGCCACATACCTGGCAAACGCATCAGCCGTCTGCGTGCTGATACCCTCCGCCAGGATTCCTTGTTCATCCCGCACAATCATCGCCCGGCCCGGCCGTGCACCGATGACAGCACGATACTCGCCGCCAATTCTGGAAACAGCGCAGGAAATAACAGGAAAATCCGTGCGCTGTTTGCGCATGGCGGTGTAGACGAAATGTCCTGGCGTTTTTTTCACAACCACACGCAGAAGAATATCGCGGTTGTACTTCATTTCGATAAACTGTGCAAGAGGGATCAAACCATCCTTATAGAGTTCCACATAGGCATCCATGGCAAGGAATACCGTAAGCACATCCGAAAAGCCAAACCGGCTCCAGATGCTGCCGCCGATGGTGGCCATATTGCGAAACTGCACGCCGACAATATCTTTCACAGCATTTCTGACTGCGTTGTCTGCATATGCATTCAGGCTGGAATGCATTTCCAGATCCCGCAGGGTTACCATTGCGCCGATCAAAAATGCCTCCTCGGTTTCTTCAATGGTATTCAAACCCAGATCGCACAGATCGATGGCAGTGTGAATATTGCCTTTGCTCATTTGCATCCACAGCATTCCGCCCAGAATGCGGTTGGTGCGCTGCTGGTTGAGCTGATAGGCTTCCTCCAGGCTTTGCGCGCGAACGTACTTTTGTATGCTGATCATGGCCGATACTCCTTTGGGGCTGATATGCCTTCTTTACAGTTCATTATTATATCAGCAAGGATTGATTTTTGAAATGAAAACTGATATTATTTCGTTATCGTTTTCAAACTACAACGAAAGAGGCCTATTCAAATGAAAAAAATACTTGCTTTGGTGCTGACGATTGCCATTATGTTAACCTCTTGCGCGGCTGTGGCGCAGCCCTTTTCTGTAACGGTTACTGATCAGGCCGGGCGCGAAGTAACCATTGAAAAACAACCGCAGCGGCTGGTAAGCGGCTACTATATTTCCACCAGTCTTCTCATCGCCCTGGGCCTTGAGGATCAGATGGTGGGTATTGAAGCCAAGGCAGGCAAGCGTCCCATCTATCGCTTAAGCGCCCCGGAACTGATCGATCTGCCCAATGTTGGAACCGCCAAGGAGTTTGATCTTGAGGGCTGTGCTGCGCTTGAGCCGGATCTGGTCATTTTGCCCATCAAACTGAAGAATGCTGCTGAAACGCTGGAGAAGCTTGGAATTGATGTGCTGTTGGTCAACCCTGAAAACCAGGAGCTGCTTCTGGGCATGATGGATCTGATCGCAGCGGCTACCGGTACGGAAGAGGAGGTTCAGCAGCTGAAGGCATTCGCCTCGGCGCAGGAGCAAATGCTGGCCGAGGCGCTGGCTGCCGTGGAAAGGCCCACCGTCTATCTGGCAGGCAATTCAAGCCTGCTTTCCACCGCGGGCGACGCCATGTATCAGTCCGATATGATCCGCCTGGCCGGCGGTGTGAATGTGGCTGCGCAGATCACAGATCCTTACTGGGTGGAGATCAGCTATGAGCAGCTGCTGGCATGGGATCCGGAATACATCGTTCTGGCTTCGGATGCCAGCTATACCGTCGAGGACGTTCTGGCAGACCCCAACCTTGCCGCGTGCAAAGCCGTGGCAAACAAGCGTGTTGTGCAGCTGCCCAACAAAGCAGAGGCCTGGGACAGCCCGGTGCCCAGTTCGATCCTCGGTGCAGTGTGGCTTGCCAGCGCGCTGCATCCCCAGCAGGTTTCTCAGGAACTGTGCAATGCTCTGATCGATGAATATTATGAAACATTCTATCACTTTACCTACAATGAAAACTAAGCATTTGTGCGCAGTCGGGGTGGTTCTGATGATCACCCTGACTGTTTTCAGTCTGTTTGTCGGCAAATATCCATTGTCCCTGAACAAGCTGCTCAGCGGCGATGAAATGCAGCTGCGTGTTTTTACCACACTGCGTCTGAGCCGTACGCTGATGGGACTTGTGGGCGGGTTTGCACTTGGCGTTTGCGGCTTTGTCTACCAGACGGTTTTTCGTAATCCGCTGGCGTCTCCGGATATCATCGGCGTATCTTCGGGCGCGAGCGCCGGAGCGGCTGCAGGCATCCTGTTTTTGTCTGGCCCGGCAATGGTGACTGCGTCTGCTTTTGCAGGTGCGCTGGCGGCTGTACTGATGGCTCTGGCGCTTGCGGCGCTTGACCGCAGCGGGAAAAACAGCTCCATCGTCCTTGCGGGTATTGCAGTGCATTCACTGGCCCAGACAGCGCTGATGTGTCTGAAACTGACTGCAGACCCCGAAAGAGAACTGGCTTCCATCGAATACTGGATCATGGGCAGCCTGAACGGCATCAATGCATATTCCCTCAGCGGCCATCTGACGCTGTGTGTGGCATGCCTTGTGGCACTGTTCCTTTTGCATCGTCAGATTGTTCTTTTGTCAGCGGAAGAGGGCGAGGCAAAAACGCTGGGCGTAAACGTAGGAAAGCTGCGGCTGATCGTGCTGCTCATCGCTACGCTTACTGTTGCGGATGTGGTCAGCCTTACAGGACTGATCAGCTTTGCAGGCCTTCTGGCGCCCCATGGTGCAAGGCTGCTCACCAGGGATAACCGTATCGGCACAATGTTTCTTTCAGGCATTCTTGGCACTGTTATTCTGTTGGCGGCAGATCTTCTTGCCCGAAGCGTAGCAGCAGCCGAGCTGCCGGTAAGTATTTTCACCAGCCTGATCGGCGCTCCCTTCCTGATTATGCTGATCATCAGGGGGTGGAAAAACGCATGAGCGGATTTCAGACAAATGGGATTTGTGCAGGTTACGATGGAAAACAGGTAATCGACAACCTTTCCTTCTCGCTGGAAGCTGGCAGAGTGATGGGCATCCTGGGCGCGAATGGCAGCGGCAAGACGACTTTGCTCAAAAGCATCTGCAGCATCCTGCGCCATAAGGGCGAGTGCATGCTGGACGGCGTAAAACTGGAAAAACTCACTCCACGCCAGCTTGCGCAAAAATGCAGCTATATCCCTCAGCGAAGCGGAATATCCATTGATATTTCCGTACTGGATGTGGTGCTGATGGGCTTTAACCCCCGGCTGGGGCTGCTTCAGCATCCCACCGCAGCTATGAAGCAGCAAGCGCTTCATGCGATCGAGACGGTCGGGCTCAGCGGCATGAAAGATCAAAATTACATGCATTTGAGCGAAGGGCAGAAGCAGCTGTGTATTCTTGCCAGAACCCTTGTCACAAATGCCAGACTGCTGCTTCTGGACGAACCGGAAAGTGCGCTGGATTTTCATTACCGCCATCACATGCTGGCCATCATTCGGGAATGGGTGAAACAGGATAGCCGGTTTGCTCTTGTGACGCTGCATGATCCAATGCTGGCGCTGAACGGCTGCGACGATCTGCTGCTACTCAAAGACGGCCGGAATATTGGCGTGCTTCATCCGCAGAGCGATTCGTTTGATTTTATGAAGGAAATGCTCAGTGCTGTCTATGGCAGAGTGCACATTGTTTCCTGTGCAGACAGCACAGGAAACAAGCATATTGTCATGCTCAGGGAAGGAGAGGACGGCTTTTGAAAGCGATCACGCGAATCATCTTTCTGGACGATCAGGATCAGAAGTTTTTTGGCGAAGGTCCCTTTCGTCTTCTGAAGGGTGTGGAGGAAAGCGGTTCTCTTCGTGCGGCTTCCATACAGATGGGTATGGCATATACCAAGGCCCTGAAGCTTTTGAAAAACGCAGAAAAAGCACTGGGTTTTCAGCTGACGGCACGCGCCGCAGGCGGCAGGGATGGCGGAGGCAGCCATCTTACCCCACAGGGAGAGGAGTGGCTTAACAAATATGAAGCCTACAGGAACGCCTGCATTCAGGCCAACAGCAGACTCTATTTGGAATTCTTTTCAGAGCAGCGGCAAACGGCATCTGATCCTGACTGGCGGACGCGGGACCGGAAAGACGACCAGGATTCATCAGCTTTGTAAAAACATGCCGGGGATCAAAACCTTCGCTGTGCCTGAAACCGGCGTTTATATGGAAACCTGTCCCGGAGAATGCAAAGTGCAGGTTGGCGTCTTTGATCCTGATTTGCCCGGGCCGGAAAACAGGATGCGCATCCTGAACAATGCTTTTGATGAGCAGGCTGTGCACATAGTGACGAAGCTGGCGCAGGAACCGGGCGAATGGGGCTTTGTTGATGAAATTGGCTATTTGGAATCCGGCTGTCTGATCTATATGGACGCTCTTCGGTCGCTTTTGGCTCACAAACGCATCATTGCTGCTGTGCGTCAGAATACGCCCTTTCTGCAGGAACTGCGTAACAGAGCGGACGTGTTTTGCGTGGATCTGGACGAACCCTTCGGCAATACGGGGTGTGTGATTATGGCTTCCGGCCTGTCCAGGCGCTTTGGTAACAACAAACTGCTTGCGGATTTTCGCGGCGAACCCATGATCCATCGGATCCTTTGCGCAACAGACAGCATTTTCAGCCGACGCGTCGTTGTGACAAGGCATCCTGAAATTGCGGCGCTGTGCAAAGAACGCGGCATTGATGTTGTGCTGCATGACCAGCCTCATCGATCAGATACAATCAGACTTGGTTTGCAGGCAGTGGGCGACGTACAGGGCTGCATGTTCTGCGCTGCGGATCAGCCGCTGGTAAGCCAGCCGACCATTGCATCCATCGTGCTGTCTTCCGTGGATGACCCCACCAGCATCTGGCGCACATGCTTTGGCGAAACGCCCGGGCTGCCTGCGCTGTTTCCGCAATGGACATTTGCTGCATTGATGGATCTTCCGCAGGGGAAAGGCGGCGGATTTGTGATCCGGATGCATCCCGAACATGTTCGCACCATTCCTGTGCAAAATGCAGCTGAACTGATGGATGCGGACGATCCGGAAACATTGGCCAAACTTGCAGCTATTGATTTTGAACCGTTATGCTCCTGGCGGAACCTTTGATTTGAATGACAAAAAAGCATGGAGGACATTTGATCCTCCATGCTTTTTGTGTTGTTCCATTCCTCGTTGTATGCGCTTATTTGCCGGCTTCCTGTGCGGCAATGCGTTCAGCAAGTTCGTTCAAATACAGCCAGCGTTCGGTCTTTTCTTCCAGCTGGGCTTCCAGAGCGGATTTTTCCTCCATCAGTTCCTGCAAGCGGATGTAATCGCTGGCGTTGAGGGCAATTTCAGCATCGCAGTCGGCAATGCGTTCCTCAAGGGTGGCGATATCCTGATCGATGGTTGCATACTCCCGCTGTTCCTTGAAAGAAAATTTCAGTTTCTGCGGACGGTCGGTGCGTTTTTCGCGGGTATCATGCTTTTCCTTGGAAACAGCAGGTTTTTCGTCCATTTCCCGCAGAAGCTCCCAGTCGGAGTAGCCGCCCATGGTGCGGCGCACTTCGCCATCGCCGCGCACTTCCAGAATGGACGTGGCGATCTTATCCAGAAAATAGCGGTCATGGGAAACAGCCACAACTGCGCCCGGAAACTCGGTGAGATAATCCTCCAGTATGGTCAGCGTTTCCACATCCAGATCATTGGTGGGTTCGTCCAGCAGCAGAATATTTGGCGCGCTCATCAGAATGCCCAGCAGATACAGGCGGCGCCTTTCCCCGCCTGAAAGTCTGCCGATGGTTGAAAACTGCAGATCGGATGGGAACAGAAAACGCTCCATCATTTGTGTGGCAGAAATACGCCCTTCTTTGGTGTGAACCTCAGAGGCAACTTCGTGGATATAATCGTAGGGACGCTGTGTGGGATCAAGTTCGCGTCCTTCCTGGGTAAAGTAGCCGATACGGACGGTGCCGCCGAAATCAACCGTTCCGCTGTCAGGCGCCAGTTCACCGGCGATCATGTTAAGCAGCGTAGATTTGCCGGCGCCGTTGCGGCCGATGATGCCCACGCGGTCATCCCTCAGCAGCGTATAGGAGAAGTCGCGAATGATGCTGCGGTCACCGTAGGTTTTGCAAACATGTACCAGTTCAACTGTTTTGCGTCCCAGACGGGAGGCGGCAGAGGCAATGGAGACGTTGCTGTCCGTCGGCGGCGCTTCCTGGGCTTTCAGGGCCTCGTAGCGGGCAATGCGCTCGGTGCTTTTAGTGGATCGCGCACGGCAGCCGCGCATGATCCATTCGGTTTCTTTTCTCAGAAGGGCCTGACGCTTGCGTTCGGAGGCCTGCGCCATTTCAAGCCGCTGCGTTTTCAGTTCCAGATATTTGGAATAGTTGGCCTCGTAAAGATACATTTTCCCAAACGACATTTCGGCAATGCGTGTAACGACATTTTCGAGGAAATACCGATCGTGGGTCACCATAACAAGACCGCCGGTGAACTTCGACAGTTTCTGTTCCAGCCAGGTAACCATTTCAGCGTCCAGATGGTTGGTAGGCTCGTCCAGGATCAGCACATCAGCAGGGTGAACAAACACCGTCGCAAGTGCCACACGCTTGCGCTGACCACCGGAAAGCTCGCCGATCTTCTGCTCAAAATCGGTGATCCCAAGTTTGGAAAGCGTCGCTTTGGCCTCGTATTCATTCAGCTGGCGGAATTCAGCAGGATGGCCTGCAAACACCTGTTCCAGAACAGTGAGGTTGTCATCCATTGCCGGAACCTGCGGCAGATACGCAATCTGCACATTAGGATCGCGGGTCAGGCGTCCGGAATCAGGTTCCTCAGCACCTGCCAGGATCTTCAGAAAGGTACTCTTGCCGGTACCGTTGACGCCGATCAAGCCAACGCGTTCTCCTGCGTTAAGGTAGAGCGTCACGCCGTCCAGCAGTTGCCTCATGCCATAGTTTTTATGGATATTCTCTGCAGTGAGCAGCATGATATACCTCCGAAAAAGTTTTGATAAAAGAAGAAAAACCGTGTTGGGACAGAGGGCAACTTTCCCGAATAATATAGTACGTGACATTCTGCTTTCCAGCAGTCACGGTTACATCTTATTTTTCTGTCTTCTTTGTTTTGGGCTTTGCTCTCTGGTCCACCAGACGATAGCTCAAATCCACAAGGAATGTCAGTTCATCCATGGTGATGGCGCTGTCCAGCAGCACGGAAATCCAATGGTCCTTGTTCATGTGATAGGCGCGAAAAATCCTCTGACGGTCGATCAGCGTAAAGGTCATGATCGGGTCGCATTTCAGGTTCAGTACATCTGCCACGCCGTCATCCTTAAGTCCGAGGCACCGTTTGGGAAGCTGACCCAGAAGAACGGCAAACCACTTTTGATTTCTGGGGTTTCGGAAGATCTCTGTATCAGGCGCGCTCACAAACGGATGCTCGGACTCTGTTCCATATGTATCAAGGATATACTGCTTCAAGAGGTTCTTCATTTTCGCACCTCAGATCAAATCTTTGCCATTTCGAGCCGAAGCGTTTACAAAATCACTTCGCACTCCAGGCGGATATCATTGGATGCTGCACCCACCAGAATGCGGAAAACGCCCGGCTCCACCGTCCAGCGGTAGCGGATGTCCATCAGCTTGAACGCGTTTTCATCCAGATGGAAGGTCACTTCAGCGCTTTCGCCGCGTTTGAGGTGGATGCGCCTGAAAGCCTTCAGCAGCAGCGGTGGCGTGACGACTGAGCTTTCCACGTCATCCAGATACAGCTGCACCACCTCGTCGCCGTCCATATCACCCGCATTGCGTACCGTGCAGCACACATCCACCTCATGTGCAGCCGTTTTCTGAATGGTCAGACCGCTGTACTCAAAACGTGTATAACTCAGTCCAAAGCCGAAGGGGAACAGCGCGTCCTTAGGCCCTTCCAAAAACTCCGGTGCGCCGCCGGGCAGCATGGAATAATAACAGGGGATGCGCGTGGAACTGCGGGGCAGCGAAACAGGCAGTCTTCCTGCGGGATTATACCGGCCCAGCAGTACTTCCACAATGGCCTTTGCGCCGCTTTCGCCGCCGAAGAAGGCCATCACCACCGCGTCGCACAGCTCGCTTTCCAGCGAAATATCCAGCGGCTTGCCGTTTTCCACCACAAGCACGAGCGGTTTGCCAAGTCCTGCCAGCTTTGTGATCAACTCGCGCTGACGGCCGCTGAGTGTCAGTTCGCAGCGATCGCGTCCTTCGCCGCTGGTCACGGTATTGTCGCCGCCCACCATCACGATCACGTCACACTCAGCTGCGATGGCAACGGCCTCGTCCACCTCATCGGCCAGCGCTTCCTCCGCCGCAGTGGTCAGATGCGGCTGACCGTCCACAATGCGGGGTTCGCTGCTGCCCGGGGTAATGGCGCAGCCGCTGCACTGGCGGATGGTTACCTGATCGCCCAGCGCCTGCTTCAGTTCCTCATAGACTGACGGCACATGGAACTGCGGGACGGACGAATACCCGCCCAGCTTCTGCGCCGCCGAGGAGGGGCCAATGAGCGCGATGGAGTTAACCGGCTTCAGGGGCAGCACGCCGTTGTTCTTCAGCAGCACCACTGATTCCTGCGCTGCGCGATGCGAAACAGCGCGATGATGATCGCAGCGGATGATCTGCTGATACGCCTCTTCATTGGTATAGGGGTTTTCAAACAGGCCCAGCTCCATCTTCACGCGCAGCACGCGGGTGACGATGTCGTCCAGCCGTTCCATCGAAAGGTACCCTTCCTGCACCAGTTCGATGATCGTCTGTTTCCAGAAGGCCGGCGGATAGTCGCAGCCCTGCACGTCCAGTCCGTTTCGCACGGCGATGCCGATGGCGGCCTTGTCGGTGGACACAATGCGGTGATCGGTTTTGATGCGCAGCACACCGCCCCAGTCCGACCGGGCATAGCCCTTCAGCTGCAGTCGGTCCTTCAGCACGTCCCTGAGGTACCACTCCGAGCACATCAGCGGGTCGCCGTCAACGGCGTTGTAGCTGACCATCACATTTCGCGCGCCGCCCTCGCGGATGCCCGCTTCAAACACGGGCAGATAGCAGCTTTCCACCTCGCGGTGGCCCGCACGGGCAGGCGAGCAGTTGGTGCCGCCCTCGGCAATGCCGTGCACACAGTAGTGCTTGGGCTCGGCCACCACCGCGTCCGGACGGGACAGAGCGTCCTTCTGCTCACCGGAAATAACCGCTGCAGCCATGCGCGAAGACAGGTATGTGTCCTCGCCAAAGGTCTCCTCAATGCGCCCCCAGCGCGGCTCGCGCGCCACGTCCAGATTGGGCGCAAGGATCTCATGCACGCCCAGCGTACGCGCCTCCGCACCGATGGCTTTGCCGATCTCGTGCGCCAGTTCCGTGTCAAATGTCGCGCCCCAGTTGAGCGGCACAGGAAACACCGTGCCGCGGATACCGCTGATGCCATGCAGAGCCTCGCCGGTGAAAATGGCCGGAATGCCCCAGCGCGAATATTCGATAAAATGCCGCTGGATGCGGTTGAAGGCTGCAGGGGTGGAATACATGTCATGAATGAAGCCCATGCCGTCCTCACCAAATTCCTGCAGCAGGCGTTCTGTATCGAACTCCGTATCCGGCTCAACCGAACAGCCGTGCTTTTCACACGGACGGGTGGCATACTCCACGCCGCGCATCATGCAGGTCTGCGCAGCCTTTTCCTCAAGGCTCATACGCCCCACCAGATCCGCTACACGGCGAGCAATGGGCAGAGAGGCGTTTTGATAATCAAACATAACGATGTCCTCCTTGGCAAGCGGTGGTACTATCATTGTACTGAAATGACACACGGATTTCAATCCGCTTACGACAAAAAGACCTTTGCACAAAAACGTGCAAAGGTCTTTGGGATCATGATCACTTCTGATCCAGCCAGTCAAGCACAGCAGGCAGATGGCCGTCCCAGTACAGCCAGTCATGAACGCCGTGATCCTCGATGTAGCGGTGTTCAATGCCCAGCTTTTCCAGATGCGCGTGGAACCTGCGGTTGGGCTCGATCGCCAGCACATCCTCCGTTCCGCACCACATGCAAACGGCAGGCAGCACGTCCTTTTGCGCGGCCTTTTCCGCCAGCAGGAACAGATTGTTGGTTTCGTCCTTCATGAAGCGTTCACGTGAACCGTAGGTCGCCAAAAACTGCATCATGCCCTGAAACTGTCGTGCGTCCAGCTGATCGCGCTTTTCGTACAGTTCCTCCAGCGTGCTGATATCCGCACAGGCGGGAGCCAGCAGCGCTGCACGATCACACCCGGCCGACATTGCTGCAATGCGGCTGAAGCGCTCCGGATACTTAAAGCCCAGCTTCAGCGCACCATAGCCGCCCATGGACAAGCCCGCCGCCCACAGATGCTCGCGGTCAGTCAGCACAGGCAGATAGGCCGCACACACTTCCGGCAGTTCATCCGCCACAAAGTCAAAATAGCGCGAGCCGGCGTACTGGTTGGTGTAGGACCCCATATGCGTGGCAGGGGTCACGATCACCACCTGATGCTCGCGCGCATGCCTTTCCAGCGCGCTCAGGCGCATATAGCTGCTTTCGCAGTCCGACATACCGTGCAGCAGCAGCACAAGCGGCATGCGCGGCTGCCACTGGCTGCGGTACAGCTCCGGCAAAACCGCCTCCAGCCTAACCTCCATGCCCAGTGCGCGGGAGAAATAGGTAAATGTCATGTGTGCCATGTCATCATCCCTTCACAGCACCGGCCATCATACCGCCGATGATCTGCTTCTGCATGAAGAAGTAGAAGATCATCATGGGCAGCATGGACACCAGCAGGCAGGCAAACACCAGCGGATACTGCGTGGCATGTTCGCCCTTGAAGTTGTACTGGAACAGCACCAGCGTGCGTTCCTCAGGCAGCTTCAGAAGCAGGCTGGGCAGCAGGTAGTCGTTCCAGAACCACAGGCAGTTTTTAATCAGCACAGTGATGATGATGGGCTTCATCACCGGGTACATGATACGCGTGAACACCTGGAAGGTACTGGCGCCGTCGATGTAGGCCGCCTCTTCCATATCAGTGGGGATGCTGGCCAGATAGCCCGTGATGAGGAACACGCCTTCGCAAGTCGCGCCGCCCAGATAGATGAGCACAAGGCCTGTCTGGTTGGCCAGGTTCATGCTGTTGAGCAGCTTGATCACGGGGATCATGCGCACAAGGAACGGCACGAAGATGCCGGCCACCATGTAGTAATACAGGAAGTGGTACGCCTTGGATGTGTGCATGCGGCGTGAAATGGGATAGGCCGCCATGGGCAGCATCACAGCGCAGCCAAGCAGGCTGATGACCGTCAGTTTGACGGAGTTCATCAGCGAATCCATAAAGGTGGGCTTGGCGAAGATGGTTTTGAAGTTTTCCAGATTCAGAGTCTGCGGCAGCGCAAAGAAGTAGGAGTACAGCTCCATATCCGTCTTGAAAGCCGAAACAATCGTCAGATAGAACGGAATGAGTACGATGAAGAGACCCGCCAGCAGCACTACGAAAGTACAGGTGCGCAAAATTCGCTGATTTCTCATTCGTACACCTTCTTTCGGTTGGTCAGATAGATCTGAACCACAGAGATGGAAATAATGACGATAGCCAGCACGATGGCCTCAGCAACGCCCGTGGAGAACTTCAGCTCGTTAAACGCATGCTTCATAATCAGCATCGTCACGCTCTCGGTGCGTCCGGCAGGGCCGCCGTCAGTCAGGGCCAGAATGTAGTCGTAAATCATCAGGCTTTCCTTCAGTGCCAACACCAAAATCATGCTGATGGTGGGCAGCAGGAAAGGCATCGTGATGTGGCGGAACACCTTCCAGCCATTGGCGCCGTCCAGCTGGGCCGATTCGATCAGCTCGCCCGGAATGGTCTGCAATCCAGCAAGCACCAGCACGGTGGGAATACACACACCCTGCCATAGGTTGACGAACAGAATGCCGAACTTCGCCTTTTCAGGGTCAATGAGGATATTGTTTTTCAGCCATTCCCATCCGGCCGCTTCGCCCACAGCGGGAAGGCCATGGCCAAAAATCTGGCGGAAGATCATGCCACAGCTGAGCATACCGATGACCGCCGGGAAGAAATAGGCCGAGCGGAAGAAGGAACGGCCGGGGATTTTCTGGTTAAGCAGCAGGCCCAGCACCACTGCCAGCAGCACCAGCAGCAGCACATACATCAGCACATAGCTGCCGTTGAAGCTGATGGCACGCAGAAAGCGGGAGTCCTTGAACATGCGCACATAGTTGCGGAATCCCACAAACTTGTACGTGCGCTTGATACCGTTCCAGTTGGTAAAGCTGTAATACAGGCCCACGAAAATCGGGAAAATGGTAAACAGGGTATACAGAATAAAGTTGGGCGCGACAAACAGCGCATGCGTTACATCGCGGTCCCAGTCGCGGCGTTTCTTGGTTTTGGCCACGGCTTTACGTCCTCCCTTCCAGCATAAAACAAAGAGCGTTCCCCGACGCTCATGCACGGGGAACGCCCTGATATGCGGGGTTATTCGGCGTCGGCGTAGAAGTCGACAGTCATGGTATCCATGTTCTCGATGAAGGCGTTCACGTCGCCATCCAGCAGCAGCTGCTGCAGCATGATCTGGATCTCATCACGGTAGCCGGCCGGCCAGTAGGTGGAGGGGATCAGAGCGAAGCGGCCGTCCTGCAGAGCGGCGGAGATCGCGCTCATGTGGGGGATCTCATAGTTGGTGCCCAGGATGACGTTGGGGTTCTTGTCACCCTCGGCGAACTTCTGAGCAGCCTCGGGGCTGACGAAGTAGTTGAGGAACTTCTTGGCGCCTTCGACGTTGTCGCTGTCAGCGCCGATGGTCAGAGCGATGTCAACAGTGCCGCAGGTGAAGGGTTCCACGCCGCTGAAGGTAGGAGGAATGACAGCCTCGTACTTCAGGTCGGGGTTGAGGTTCATGAACACGCTGTTGCCCCAGGTGCCGCTGAACAGCATGGCCACTTCGCCGGAAGCGAACATACGGTTGCAGTCGTCATCGTCGGTGCTGAGGGGATCCAGGCCGGCGAAACGGGTCAGGGCGTACCACTTCTCGATGTAATCGACGAAAGCGGGGAAATCCTTGTGAGAAGCGCCTTCAGCAACGGCCTCGGCGATCTTCCAGGCTTCGTGATCCACGCAGCCGCCCAGCAGGCGCTCGTAGTTCTGGCCCAGGTTGCCGGTGCTCTTGCCGGGCAGGGCGAAGGGGTTGATGCCGGCGGCCTTCAGGGCTTCGCAAACGGCGATCAGCTCATCATAGGTCTTGGGGATCTCCAGGCCCTGAGCGGTGAAGACGTCGGTGTTGATGTAGAGGGCATAGCCGTTCATGGTGATGGGCAGAACGTAGTTCTTGCCGTTATGAGAGGCCAGCTGGATGATGTCGGGGCTGACGCGGCTGAGGAACTCTTCGCCGGTCAGGTCGAGGAAATAGCCTTCGTCCATCATGTTGAAGTATGCGCTCTGCAGATATACGCCGCCGATGTCGGGGATATCGTTGGAGGCAACGCGGCCCAGGAAGGTGCTGCCGTCAGCAGTGGTGGTCTGCACAACCTTCACGTCGGGGTTGGCGGCGGAGAAATCAGCAATGATCTGGTCGTAGATCTCGATGGCTTCCTTCTTCTGGGAGTAGAGTTCCACAGTGCCGGCTTCCAGCGCTGCCATAGCGGGCATGGCGGTGAGGATCATCAGCAGGCTCAGAAGGAGGGCGATGCATTTACGAGTCATGGTTCAGCCTTCTTTCTTTGATTTTTTTGAGCGTCGCGCGCTCCGTTTGATGTTGGTTTGATTATACGTTTCTTCCCAGGCAAAAGAAACGCCACTTTCCATAAAAACTTACCATCATTTCAGATAATTTCACTTCCGGCAGTTTTACGGCCAAAAAGCACTTGCTTATGTAACATAACGCCATTAAAATGATAATGATCCTTGCAGAACAGGGGGCTTTTTTGTTATGGAAAAACGCCGGTGTGCCAAAACCATCGCTTCCCGTCTGCGCAGCATTGCCATCATTCAGGTTGTGCTGTGCGCGATGCTGTTTTTGTTTCTGGTGGTCAACCAGCCCTTTCAGTCCTACCGCCAGTATCAGCAAAGCACCTCGCAGACTGCCGCACTGTTTTCAACCACTGCCTCTGACGTTATTTCCACGCTGGTGGACGCCAGCAAGTACGCCGGTCAGATTCTGACCAATACCGAAAAAACGTTTATCGCCCAGGCGCTCAGCGACAGCACGCCTTTGCAGAGCAATCTGGATTTCTGCCGTGATTTTTACAAGCATGCCAAAACCCTGACCGAGCAGCACAGCTATCTGGACAAGGCGGCTGTGTTTGACTTGAACGGCAGCGCAGTGTATGTACCCCGCAACCGCAGTTCCTACTATCTGACCAAATCCCAGGCTGACGCTCCATGGCTGCAAAAGGCCATTGCTGCACGCGGCGGTGCAGTCATCATTCCCCCGTCGGATGACGCATCAGGCCTGCCTCCCATTTTTGAACAGGACGTGGTGGTCGCCCGCGCCGTATTCGACCCGCTGAAGCTGCGCGCCAGCGGCGTGTATGTGCTGAGCATTCCGCGAGACTCTCTCGAAACCGTTTTTGATACCTACCGTGTGCACAGCGAGCAGACCTACGCGCTGATTTATAATGGCCGCATGCTGCTGAGCCGCTTTGACTCCCCTCTCCCCTCCGCCGATGATACTCCTCTGCGGGCACTTGTGTCCCAGACGCTGAAGCAGGACGGAACGTTCTACCTGTACAGCACGTACCGCTTTGCGCGCAACAGTTACGTCATCATTCGCACTCCCGCAAAAGCGGTGCTTTCGCAGATCTTTAAGATCAACGCAGCGCTGCTCGCCGTGGTGTTTGCGGTGCTGTGTCTGTTTGTTTCGGTCATCTGGCGGCTGATCAACGCCATTGTACGTCCGCTGCAAAGCCTGACCGGCGCGCTGGACGCCACCACCGATTCCTTCTTTCCCACCGTTGTACCTGCCGACCTGCCGGCTGATCTGGAACCGCTGTTCAACGCCTACAACCGCATGTCATCGCGCATCGACCTGCTGGTCAATGAAGGACTGCGCAAGGACGTGGCACGCCGCGAGATCGAGCTGCAGCTGCTGCGCACGCAGATCAATCCGCATTACCTGTATAATACGTTGGAATGCATTCATATGCGTGCCTACATCAATCACGATTATGAAGTGGCCCGTATGGCGGAACTGCTGGGCGCCAATCTGCAGTACGGTCTGCGCGCCACCAACGCCCGTGTGCCCCTGTACATGGAGTTTGAAAAAGCCGGCGAATACATCACGCTGGTTGGTTATCACTACGGCGAGCGTGTGCGGCTGGTGAGCCATCTGGACGACAGCATCCGTGACTGCATGGTGATCAAGCTGCTGCTGCAGCCTCTCATCGAAAACGCCATTCAGCATGGCCTTACACCCGAACGGCCGCTCAACATCGAGGTGCTGGGCTATGCTGCCGATGAAAACCGCCTGTGTCTGCAGGTATCCGACGACGGCGAGGGCATGACCGCCGAAGCCTGCGAAGCGCTGATGCACAGGCTGGAGGAAGAGCACGGCGAAGGCGCGATCGGCCTGCGCAACGTTCACCGCAGGCTGCGGCTGCGCTACGGCGCTGCTTACGGCGTAACGGTACGCAGCATTCCGCAGCAGTCCACCGTTGTTACCCTCACCCTGCCCCGTGAATATGGAAAGGAAGAAGTATGATCACCTACCATGTTTTGCTGGCTGACGATGATACCAGCATCACCAAAGGCCTGAGCGATATCCTGCGCGGTCATTTTCCCGGGCGCTTTACGCTGCACTGCGCTTCCAGCGGCACAGAGCTGAGAACACTTTTGTGCACCGTGCCTGCTGCGCTGGTCATCACCGACATCAAGATGCCGGGAATGACCGGACTGGAATGCCTGCAGTTCATCCGTTCGCAAGGGCTCCGGTGCGAAGTGGTGCTGCTCAGCGGCTACGACGACTATGCGCTCATCCGTCAGGCGCTCAAGCTCAATGTGCTGGATTATATGCTCAAACCCGTGCACATCGACTCGCTGGTCAGGCTTATCAGCGACGTGCTGCCAAAACTTGAGCAGCGCACATTTGCTCCTGCCGCCGATGAAAAAACGGAAGAACCCGTTCTGCATAGCATGCCTTATTTCGACATTGCCGCAAGCCAGCCGCTGAACAGCACAGGGCTCAACAGTGCGCTGGAGGATTTCATGAGCAGCATGCAAAGCATGGATCCTTCAGGGGTAGAAAGCGCGCTGAAAACCTTTTTCGAAGGCAACGACGGAAGCGTGCTTGACGAAACCGCCACCAAAAACGCGCTGATCCGCTGTGTTTACCTGCTGATGGAACGCATACCGGCCATGATCCACATCATCGCCGAAAACAAGCTGACACATTTTGACGCCGTCAGCAGCATCAAAAATCTGCCTACGCTCAGTCAGCTGCGCGACCGGCTGATCGAAACCTTTCTGCACGACCTGGAGCAGCTGCGCCTGAGCATTGAAAAGCGCGACCAGTATCTGGTGGCGCAGGCAAAGCTCTACATTGCGCAGCATTACATGGAAAACCCAACGCTGGAGGAGATCTCCGGCGAGCTGCACATGAACGCCGCCTATTTCAGCACGCTGTTTAAGCAGCTCAGCGGCGTTACCTTCCGCGAATATCTGCGGCAGGAGCGTATATCGCAGGCACAGCGGCTGATCCGAGAAGGCACATGCAGGCTTTACGAAATTGCAGAACGTGTGGGTTATCAAAATGCAAGCCACTTCAACCGCGCCTTCAAGGAAGTGACCGGCGTAACGCCGTCGGTATGGGCGCTGCATAACAAAGGCAAACGAAGCAAATGAATCAGGAGGTACACAAATGGCAGGCATCATTCTCAAACAAACGCTGACCATGGGACTTTACATGCTGATGGGGCTGGTTCTGTTCCGCACGGGCAAGCTCACCAAGGAAGGCAGCCGCTGTATTGCCAACATGCTGCTGTGGCTCATTCTGCCTGTGGTCATCATCCGCTCCTTCCTCAAGCCCTTCACCATGGAAAACCTTGGCGCATTGGGCGTCAGCTTTCTCATGGGCGGTCTGTCCTACTTTGTGGCAATGGGCCTTTCGTGGGCCATCTTCCGCAAAAAGCCGCTGGATTGCTTTGCCTGCGCCTTTTCAAACGTGGGCTTCATGGGCGTGCCGCTGGTGACCGCCAGTTTCGGCGCAGAAGCCGCCTTCTACCTGTGCGGCCTTGTGGTGTTCGTCAACCTGTTTCAGTGGACCTGGGGCGCGTCGCTGCTTCAGAAGGAAAAGAAACCTCTTTCCATCAGAGGCATGCTGCTCAACCCCATGTTTCTGGCAACCGCCATCGGCTTTGTGCTGTTCGTGACCGGCCTTGGCAACCGCCTGCCCTCTGTTGTGACCGGCGCGCTCAGCGGTGTAGCCGCGCTCAACGGCCCGCTGGCCATGGTGGTGCTGGGTGTGTATCTTGCCCAGACAGAGCTGAAGACCCTTGTCACCCGCACGCAGCTGTATTGGGTGAGCCTGGTGCGCCTGCTGGTGATCCCCGCTGCAACGATGCTGGTGCTGGCGCTGCTGCCGGTGAGCGTTGACAGCCGCCTCATCGTGCTGATGGGCGCAGCCGCTCCGGTCGGTTCCAACGTGGCGGTCTATGCGCAGCTGTACGACAGCGATTATCCCTACGCCTGCCAGACCGTGGCCCACAGCACCATCATATCCATCGCCACCATTCCGCTGCTGCTGCAGCTGGCCAATGTGCTGTTCTGATGCAAAAAGCTCCGCATTCCTGTATTTACAGGAGCGCGGAGCTTTTTGGGACTTTATTCGACTGTGGTTCCAATTTTTTCGCCCATGTGCACGATTGTTTCAATATTCAAACGGGAATTCTCCAGAATATCATCGTCGATCTTCACGCGATCAGGCTGGACGAGCAGCACGACGGTCGAACCTCCAAACTGGAAATATCCTTTTTCCTGTCCGCGAACAACGGTTGCTTTTCCATGATGGTTAACGATTTTCCCCACCAGCAGCGCGCCGACCTCCATCATCAGGATATCTCCAAATTCCCCGCTGTGCAGGATGCTGTATTCGCGGGAATTTTCCTTGTAGATGGGATAGTGGTCGTTGGCGATGGGATTGACCGTATGCAGCACGCCGGGGATGTGGACGTTCTCATCCTTTTCGCCGTCACAGACATAGCAGTAGCGGTGATAATCGTCCACCGTCAGACGGAAGACCATTGCCCAGCCGCCTGCGTATTTTTGTGCCAGTTCTTTGTTTTTCAGCAGAGCTTCCACCGTGTATTCCGTGTGCTTAAGCCGCAGTCTGCGGTCTTGCGTAACGGGCAGCACAGTCAGCTTGCTGTCGCATGGCGCGATGAAATGATGCGGCTGCCTATCAACAGGGCGCATTTCGGGGCGGATCTTACGGGAAAAGAATTCGTTGTAGCTGCTGTATTCCACGGGTTCAAACGGCCGCATATCAATGCCGTTTTTTCGGATAAATGGCTTGATCAAAAAGCACGACATCCTGGTCGAAAGGAATTTGCCGGCGAGCTTTGAAACAGCCGGTGCAACCAGCGGGCGAAGCAGCATACGTCCGACAGCATTTCCGTAGAGAACACCAAGCAGCTTGTCCTGCCCGCCGGGCTGATCAACCACTCTGCCGTCACGGTGCTTCATCATCGCTGATTTCCTCAATCACATCTATGATTTCTTCGACAATCGGGTTGGTTTCTTCATTGACGGACGGCACGCGGAAACGAGTGAAAGTGAAAATAATACCCACAGTGAATGCCAGAATCAGCGAAAGCGTGATGATCGTCTTTAAGCTGGGCTTTTTCAGCGGGAAATCAAGAATAAAGAAAAACCCGACCAACAGCAAAATCACATGCAGCAAGATCATAAATATGAAATCCGGCAGAACAAACTGCAGCCAGAACGCAAGCGGCAGAATAAACGCAATGGACGTTACGGGCAGCCCGCGATAAACCTTGTTTGCCCCCTCTTCCGTCTGCTGGCGTTTGGCCTCCAGCACGTTGAAAAATCCCAGACGGATGAGTGCGCACAGGCAGTAGAAAATCACCAGAACAACGCCCAGCGTACCGCGCACACCAAGCAGATAACAAATCATTGCAGGAAAAATGCCAAAGCAGATCACATCGCACAGCGAATCCAGCTGAATGCCAAACGTCCTTTCATCCTCCGTGCGGTTCTTCTTGGTGCGGGCGATACGGCCGTCAAACGCGTCGCAGATGCCCGAAAACGCAAGGCAAAAAATGGCCGTCTTATAATCGCCGTGGATCGCACGGGTCATGCCCAATATAGAAGAAATCAGACTGATGTAGGTCATGATGACCGTGTAGTCATAAAAGCCAATCAAACGCATCCTTGGTAATGCCTCCTCAGTCTTTTGGGTTGAATGCTGCAGCCTTTTGCAAGGTCGGCCACCGGAGGAATAAACAGTTATTTCATCCTACCATGCTGCAGGCAAAATAGCAATCAAATTGTTTACATTTCTTTCTCCATTTCCAGGAATAAAATCATTCCCGGCAAACCGTAGCTTTTGCCGGGAACTGTTTTATGCTGTTTTCATCTGCACGACCTTTTTTTGCCTGACAATCAGATAATAGATACCCTGCGCCAGTGCCGTTGCGCCCCAGCTGATGGGGTAGGAAATATACAGCAGGAAGATAGAAGGATTGATGGGGAAAATAAAATACACCCACAAAAGCCGCAGCACGCAAATGCCCGCGATGGAGATCATCATGGGACCGAAGGAGTTGCCCATACCGCGCAGGCCGCCCACGAAGACTTCCGACAGGCCCAGCAGGAAATACGGCGCTGCCGTCGCGTAGAAGCGCTGCATGCCCATGGCGATGACCTCCGGATCCGGGCTGTAAATACCCAGCAGCGGACGGCCCAGCACCAGCATGGCCAAACCCAGCGTCAGGCCGGCCGTGATCTCGCACAATGCACAGGTGATCATAATCCTGCCCAGTCGGTCGGCTTTTTTGGCGCCCACGTTCTGGCTGGTGAAGGTCAGGCAGGCGGTGTAGAAACTGTTGGTGGCCACATACACAAAGCCTTCGATGTTGCCGGCTGCGCCGTTTCCGGCCATGCCGATGGAACCAAACGTGTTGACTGCCGACTGCAGAATCATGTTGGAGATGGCAAACGTGGCGCTCTGAATGCCCGCCGGCAGGCCGATGCGAATCTGCGGCAGCACCTTTTTGGGATTGATGCGCAGCTTGCGCAGATCCAGCCGGATGGCCGTGTGCGACCGCATCAGGCTGATCACAACCAGCAGGGACGACATCACCTGCGACGCAACCGTTGCCAGCGCCACACCCACCACGCCCATGTGGAACACGATCACAAAAATCAGATTCAGCACCACATTGAAAGCGCCCGAAAGCATGAGGTAGTACATCGGGCGGCGTGTGTCGCCTACGGCGCGCATGACCGCCGCGCCAAAGTTGTACAGCATATTGAAAACAGAACCGCCAAAGTAAATCTTTACATAGATCGAGGACAATTCGATCACGTCGTCCGGCGTTTTCATCCACTGCAGCAAAGGCCTTGTCACAAAAAGGCCCAGGATGGTCACAATCACGCCGCATACCAGCGCCATGGTGATGGACGTGTGCACGGAATCATGAATATCCTTATGATCGCCCGAACCGTACGCCTGCGCCACCAGAACGCTTGCGCCCAGAGACAGGCCCATAAATACATTGGTGATCAAGCTGATCATGGAGCCGGTGGAACTGACCGCCGCCAGCGCCTGCGCGCTTGCAAAACGACCCACCACCACAACGTCGGCCGCGTTGTACAACAGCTGCAGCATGCCGGACAGAATAAGCGGAACGGTAAACCGTAAAACCTGCGGAAGCAGAGGTCCACGGGTCATATCCATTTCATATTGACGCTTGAGCATAAACGTACCTCCCGGGCAAAAGCCCCTTCCTGTATATTATACGTCTGCACTTTGGCCTGTCAAGAAGTGCGCCGCCGGTTTGATTTTCCTCTTCTTTTCGCTTGGAGTGTAAGTGAATGCGTTTGACCTCTCACTTGAGTAATGATATACTATATATTGGAATATATCTTTTCTATGAGAGGATGTTATTATATGAAAAAGTATGTTGCTCTGTGTATTGTTTTACTGGCCATAATGATTTTTCCCGTTGCACTGGCCCAGACCTATACAAGCGGGGACTATCAATACACGGTCTCAGACAACCGAGCAACAATAATGGGTTATAGCGGAACCAGTAGTACCCTTAATATCCCTGCTACTATTGGGGGCTATCCCGTAAATGCGATTGGTTACAATGCGTTTATGAGTAACAGTAAATTAATATCCGTTATTATCCCTGAGGGTGTTGTTGCCATTGGTAGCCAAGCTTTCTATGGGTGTTCACAACTTGCTAGCGTCAGCCTTCCCGAATCGTTGGCAACCATTGAGCATGCTGCCTTTCGAGGGTGCATAAAACTAACTTCTGTTACACTTCCGCCAAAAATCATCAAATTGGAATCGGCAGTTTTCTCAGAATGTTACGGCTTAACCAGCATCGAGATTAAAGGCAATATTTCTTCCATAGGCGATTCTGCGTTTTACCGTTGTAATCTGGCATCTGTTAACCTGCCGGATACTGTTACTTCCATTGGGGAGACGGCATTTTATGAATGCGCTAATCTGAAGACTATCAATCTGCCTGATGGGATTTGCTCCATCGGTAATCAGGCGTTTGATGGTTGCTCCAGTTTGACATCCATAGATATTCCTGCGTCAATGACTACTATCTCAAATTCTACATTCAATAGATGTAGCAATCTTAAGACCCTTACTCTGCCTGATGGTCTTCTGACTATTGAGGCTCATGCTTTTGCAAACTGTACAAATCTAAAAAACGTTGTTTTCCCAGCCAACCTTACTTCTATAGGAGCATGGGCTTTTCAGAGCTGTTCGTCTCTCGCAGAAATAAAGATTCCTTCCAAAGTAATCGAACTTGAACATTTGGCTTTTTGCTATTGTACCAATCTAGTCAATGTATATATTACCCCTAACGTTGTGTCCATTGACACAGCCACTTTTATAGGATCAGACAGTGTTGTGGTTATCACTGAAGAGGGTAGTTATGCACATCAGTGGTGCATTGACAATGGTGTTCCCTTCAGACTGGAGCAGCCGCAGGATGATTATCTTGAAAAGTTATCAGTAAAACCTGAGGATTTTGAGACTTTTACATATTTGTGCATGTCTAAAATGGCAACTCTGCCGTTCGAGCAATTAAAATTTGCCGTAGGGGAAGATGCCCTGTGGATAGTTGAACACGGAGGAGGGTTTACTGGCCCTATCTGGAACGAGAGTACGTGGGGTAGACGCGATACAAATAAACTGGCTTTTTCTGTATCTTATAATGATCTATTCAAATTGTGTTTGAACAATTGGAGAATTTGCCGAGTCGAGCAAAACCAAACAACTGGATATGGTGTAACTGTTTTCATCAATGATCAAAAGAAAGAAATTGTTATTGCCTATCGAGCTTCCGATCCCCTTAATAGTGAAGCATTCCTAAACGACTGGGTTGAAAATGATTTTATCCTCTATTTAACAGACAGGACAGGCCCCCAACTACCTGAGGCATTAACAACATATAAAAAGGTATTAGCCGACTGTCCCAATGATTACTCAATTACGTTAACTGGTCATTCGCTTGGAGGAGGGTTGGCCTTAGCTGTTTCAACTTTAGAGAATACACGTGCACGTAGCTTTAATTCTGTGCCCATGTTTAGTAGTGTGTTTGCAAATTACCCATCTCAAATTAACCTTGCGTTTGATGGTGTAGATAAATTAGACCATCGGGATTTCATTTCTGAACATGATATTATCGCCGGGCTCTGGGACACTCAAAAGTTCATAAGCAAAGTCTCTGAAATAATATATCCACTACGGTTGCTTGGAACCTTAAGCGACATAAAGAATGCAACAAATTCACTATATAAGCAGTTTAGAGCAGATGTGCTTGTTGCGCTTTCCACGTTTTTTGTGGGAGAACAAGTTGGCGAAACATGGGAAGAGTTATTAGACGCTCTGCTTGATTTCGATGTTCGATTGCCAAACGAAACTTTTGAAAAAAACCATTATATGTTTAAAGATCATATGGTTTATTCGCTGGATATTAACTCCATCATGAAACTTTTGGAATGTCATGATGTTCATTCTCTTTTTAGCATCACCGGAAATGAATTTCATTTTAACCAAATATTAGACGCTCAAGAATATACAGAGACAGATTATGCTTATTTCTCCCGTACCGGAACTGCAATTCAGTTGCCTCCATGGAGTGATTCAGCGCCGATAAATTACTCAAAGCCGAATAATTCAAATATTATTTTAGGCGCTACGGGTAGCCAAAAGCTTAGTGCAAAACAAGCTACTAATGTGAATGATATGATTTACGGCGGTAATGGCAATGATCAAATTTCTGCTTTCGATGGTGAGGATGTATTAATCGGTGGGGCGGGTAATGACATTCTTTCCGGCGATACAGGAAATGACCAATATGTGTACACGAAAGGCGATGGACAAGATATAATTTATGACATCAGTGGAAATACTCATATATACTTGGAAGGATTTGAAAAGACTGATCGAATTGAATGCCGCATCAACGACAGCACCAACATCGCAAACAAAAAGAGCTACCATGGAATATATTGCAATGGTGACAGAATAATTTCTGTTTGTATTGATAGAGCCAGTTCCATTTTTGAAGAAAACAGTTTACAAGCTGGTAGTCTCCAACCAACGCAACGTGTAAATTGGCTATACATTCACAAAGATGGAGAAGTCATCAAAATTGCTGACGAGCAACGCCATACCTGTACCAGATACGTATTCCAATGTCCTGTTGCAATTCAAATTTTTGATCAAAACCAACGTATGATTGCAACCATCGAAAGTGGCGAAAATCAATCCTTGTTTACAGAATACGGTCACTTCTATGCCTTTGAGGAGGAAGATGGTAGTTACGGTAAAGTTATTGAGTTGTTTGAAGGGTATAGTTTGAAAGTTTCTGGCGAAGATGAGGGCGAGCTTGATTTGATTGTCGAAGACATGGGCGAGGACAATCCCTACTCACTTGGTGCCCAAAAGATTCCAATCAAAAAAGGAAGCAAAATCACCATGAACGGCAATCTCCTTAGCGGCATGCAAGTCATTGTTGATCATGATGGCGACGGAATCAGCGATTATGAAGCACAGCTGACAAGAGATCTTGTTGGCGCGCCTACGACTACGCCTCCTACCACAGGAGATACTACGCCGCTTGGTTGGTATTGGTTGCTTTGCACGGTCACATTCGGGTTAGCTGTCTGTTTTCTCAAACGTTCGTCTAGGGTAAACCAAAAGCCATAAATTTTTCATCCATAGTTTTGTGAAAAGCACAGAACTATGGATGAATTTTGATTGTTATACTTTTGTTGGTTGCCATGCCCAAACCGAGGCCATCAACTTTGAATACTTCCAAATTATCACCCTGTACAAGTCACACAATCTTGTAACTTTACGTTACTTATAAATCATTTCAGTTTTGCGAAGCCTGTCTCCCTGCTTGCCGCCTGATAGGTTTTATGTTACAATACTTCCATTCGCCCTACACGGGCCCAAAGGAGGCGCACCCGTTATGTCCGATTCTATGAAGCAGATCGCCATGCGTATCGAGGACCTTCGTGAAAGCTCGGACTACACCGTCGAGCAGATGGCTGAAATGCTGAATGTGCCCGCCGACGAGTACCGCAGGTATGAAAGCGGCGAGGCGGATATGTCCATCAGCTTTCTGGTCAAACTCAGCGATGTTTTCAACGTCGATATGACGGAGCTGCTCACCGGTCAGGCTCCCAGACTCAATGTGCTCAGCGTTACCCGCGCGGGCAAAGGCCATCTGACGGACTGCCACGACCAGTATGTATACAAAAACCTCGCTTACAATTTCATTCATCGCAAGATCGAGCCCATGTACGTCACCGTGCAGCCCGAGGACAACAAGACCCTCACGCCAAACAGTCATGACGGACAGGAGTTTGACTACATTCTCTCCGGCACCATGCACCTGGTGGTGGGTAAGAACGATATTGTTCTGGGCCCCGGGGACAGCGCTTACTACGATTCGCGCACGCCCCATGCCATGGAAGCTGCCGGTGACGAGCCTGTGCATTTCCTTGCGATCGTCATTCCGTAAGCGTTACGAAGGAGTACAAGAATGCTTGCCGACCGCTTTATCCCCACTGAGCTCACCTCTCAGGAGGATTTTGAAAAAAACTTTTACCTTAACATTCCTGACCAGTTCAACTTTGCCTATGACATCGTGGACGAATATGCCCGCCTCACGCCCCGCAAGCGCGCGCTCATCTGGTGCGACCTCAAGGGCAATGAGCGCGTGTTCACCTTCGGCGATATCAGCCGTTTGAGCAATCAGGCCGCCAATGTATTTGCCGCTCACGGTCTTAAAAAGGGCGACCCTGTCATTCTCATGCTCAAGCGCCGCTGGCAGTACTGGATCGCCGCCGTTGCCCTGCTGAAGCTGGGCTGCGTGTTGATTCCTGCAACGGCTCAGCTGCAGAAGAAGGACATCGTCTACCGCGTACAGGCCGCCAGCGCCCGTGCCATCATCTGCGTGGAAGAGCCCGAAGTGCAGGAGCATGTACTGGCCTCCGCCCCCGAGTGCGACACGCTCAAGGCGCTGTTCACGCTGGGCAAAGCCGATGGTTTTATCAACTTTGACGCCGAAGTAGCCGCCGCCGACCCTCACTGGGAAAAGCCTGCTGATCTGCCTGCAAACGACGACATCATGCTGATGTACTTCACCTCCGGCACCACCGGCATGCCCAAGATGGCCGCCCATACCTGGACCTACCCCATCGCCCAGACCGTGACCGCGTTCTACTGGCACAACGTAGGCGATCAGGATATCCACATTGCCGTGGCTGACACCGGCTGGGCCAAGGCTGGCTGGGGCAAGCTGTACGGCCAGTGGATCTGCGGTGCGACACTGTTTGTGTATGATTTTGACCGTTTCATCGCCGCCGACCTGCTGGAGATGATCTCCAAGCATCATGTTACCAGCTTCTGCGCGCCGCCCACAGTGTACCGCTTCATGATCAAGGAAGATCTGGACAAGTACGACCTGAGCAGCCTGCGCTGGGCCAACACTGCCGGCGAACCCCTCAACCCCGAAGTGTACGAGCAGTTTCTCAAGCACACCGGCATCAAGATCCACGAAGGCTTCGGCCAGAGTGAAACCACGCCCCTGCTGATGACCACCAAGTGGATGGAGCCCAAGCAGGGTTCCACAGGCCGTCCTTCCCCTGCGTACGACATTGCGCTGGTGGATGAAAACGGCAACGATGTGGAAGACGGCGTGGAAGGCGAGATCGTCATCCGTCTGGACAAGGGCCGTCCCGCAGGTCTTATTCTGGGCTATTACCGCAACCAGGAGCAGACCGACGCCGTGTTCCGCGACGGCCTGTACCACACCGGCGATATGGCCTGGCGCGACATCGACGGCTATTTCAATTTCATCGGCCGCAGCGATGACGTGATCAAGTCCAGCGGGTACCGCATCGGTCCGTTTGAGGTGGAAAGCGCGCTGATGACGCACCCGGCTGTGCTGGAGTGCGCCGTGACTGCCGTGCCCCATCCCGACCGCGGGCAGGTGGTCAAGGCCACCGTGGTGCTTGCCAAAAACCGCGGCTACGAGCCCAGCGATGCGCTGAAGAAAGAGTTGCAAAACCACGTCAAGAAGGTCACCGCGCCCTACAAATATCCCCGCATTCTGGAATTTGTGGACGAGCTGCCCAAGACCTTCTCCGGCAAGATCCAGCGCAAGCTCATCCGCACCTCCGACGCGGATACCGGTGCCGACAACCTTGTGATGCGCAAAGCCGAGCTGACCGATGCGCAGGCCATCATCGAATGCCTGAATATCATCGGCGGCGAAAGCGACAATCTGATGTTTGGCGCAGACGGCTTTGCCCACCTCAGCGAGGAGCAGGAGCGCGAATACATCGCCTCCATGACGGGCAAGAGTGCGCTGCTTTTGGGCTTCATCGGCGGAGAAATCGCCGCCATCGCCTCGCTTGAAGGCAAAATGCGCGAGCGCGCCGCTCACCGCGCCAACCTGGCCATCACCGTGCGCCAGAAGTTCTGGCACCGTGGCATCGGCACGCAGATGATGAACAAGCTCATCGAGCACGCCAAACAGGAAGGCATCAGCGTAATCGAAACGCATGTGCGTTCCGACAATGCCAGCGCCCAGTCGCTGTATGAAAAGCTGGGCTTCGAGCGCATCGGCACCTACCGTCGTTTCTTCCGCATTGGAGAAACCGACTACGACGCCGATCTGCTCAACCTGTACCTGTAACGCCAAACGGCGGGGAATCATTCCCCGCCGTTTATTTTATCACGGATCATTTCGATGGCATGCTTTTCCACGCGGGATACATAGCACGGCAGCTACTGTAAACAATACCCGTTAAGAAATCGCCTCCAACTCACGGAAGCGGAATTTGATGATGATTTGCTTGTCTTCGGTCAGCTCAATACGCTCAATGAGGCTCACAAGCAGTTCCCTGCTGTTGCAGGCAGAATCAAGATACTGCTGCACCAGTTCCCTTGCCCGATCTTCTGTGGAGATCGGGCTTTCCTTTTGTGCTTCCAGCTGCTTCAGCTTTTCTTCCAAGGCCGTGCGATCCATCTTCACCCACTTGTAGATGCGCTCGAAATCGCTGTCCGATAGCAGGCCGCTGAGCCGATCCATGTACATCTTATCCAGATGGACGGTCAGGTTATCGATCTTGCCCTGCAGGGATTGCATCTCCGCTTCCGTGCTGTCCGCTTTCTGCGCTTCCTCCACCGCCCGGGCGGCGATGGGCTGCAGCCTGTCAGGTCGAAGGAATGCCTGGCAAACCTCCTGCACCTTGGCGATGACCGCTTCCGTCACCGTCCGCTCCTTGATGGAGTGGCAGGTACACACCCCTGCCTTGGTGAACCGCTGGTAGGTGCGGCAGACGAAGAACAGCCTTTCCTCCCCGGCGGTGTTGGGGCGGTTCATCACCGCCATGGGGTAGCCGCACTCGTGGCAGTGGATCAGCCCCTTCAGTAGAAAATCATAAGTGCGGCTGCGGGTATGCTTGCGGCTGTTCACCAGCAGCTGCACCTTGCGGAAGGTCTCCTCGTCGATCAGCGGCTCGTGGGTGTTCTTCACCACCACCCAGCTTTCCGGCGGCTGGGCATGGCACTTCTTGGACTTGTAGCTGATCTTCACCGTGCGCCCCTGCACCATGTGGCCGATGTAGGTTTCGTTCTTCAGCATTTCGGTGATCCGCTCCGCCGACCATTGGCCGGAGTAGGCTCCCTTGGCACTGAGCGTCAGTCCGGCATAGGTGGCAGGTGTGGGGATGTGCTCCTCGTTCAGCCGAACGGCAATCTTCCTACAGCTGACACCCTCCAGCGCCATGGCGAAGATCCGCCGCACCACGGGAGCTACTTCTTCATCGATGACGATCTTATTTTTCTCGGTAGGGTGCATCTTGTAGCCGTACATGGGCTTGCCGCCGATGAACTGTCCCTTGCGCTGCTTGTCACGCTTGACGGACTTGATCTTCTTGGAGATATCCTTGGCGTACATATCGTTCATGATGGCACGGAAGGGCGTGATGTCGTTGGCGGTGGACTCCACGCCGGTGTCGATGCCGTCCAGCAGGGAAATGTACCGCACCCGCTTCTCAGGGAAGTACCTCTCCATGTAGTGACCGGTCATGATGTAGTCGCGCCCCAGACGGGACAGGTCTTTGGTGATGACCATGTTGACCTTCTTGGCTTCAATGTCGGCGATCATTCTTTGGAAAGCCGGGCGGTCGAAGTTGGTGCCGCTGAAGCCGTCGTCGATGTAGGTATCATACACGGACAGCCGGTGCTGCTGCACGAATTCGTTCAGCAGAGATTGCTGGTTGGTGACACTCTGGGATGGGCCTTCGGTTTCATCCTCCTTTGAAAGTCGTATGTACAGGGCGACGCGGTAATCCATGGGGTTGCTTATTTCAACGTACATCTTCTCCTCCTCGAAATAAGCGACCATTCATCGCTCCCATGATACTGCAGGTTTTCCCGCCTGTGCAAGGATGCGGCTCAGATACAGCCGAAAAGATTCCTCCACCAGATGGGAGAGGCTCTTTTCGGCTTTTGTATATTCGCAGCGCACCACCGGCGCTTCGCTTTTTTTCACACATCCCACCTCCTTTGTTGAACGTATGTCTGGTTGATTGTTTTTTTGCTTGTCCACAGTGATTCCGTCTGCCCGACACAAAAACAGAGCCGATGCCATCGCATCGACTCTGCGCTTATTCAGAATGAATCTACGCTACTTAGAAGCCCACTTTCCGGATGAACTCCACCAGATTCCTGCCGTACAGCTCCATGCCCAGGCAGTTGGGGTGCAGCTTATCCAGGAAATACTCCGGCAGGTGCGGCACCAGCGTGAAGCCGTCCACCACCGTCACGTTGGGGTACTGGCCGGCGATCTTCTTCACATTGTCGCAGAAGCGTTCCAGCACGGCTTCCTGGCCGGGGCAGTCGCCGCGCCACAGGGGGCTGACGCACAGCACCGGCGTGTCACCGTACACCTGTTTCAGGCACTCGTAGTATTCCTCCACCGCGTCCATGGTTTCGCTGCCAAATTGGTTGGTACCCATGGAAATGATGATCTTGTCCGGCTGGTAACCTTCCATAGGCACCATGGTGTTCTTGTCGTACACATAGCCGCCGATGCCCTGGTTGAGGATATCGTAATTCAGGATGCGGTTGGCCACGCTCACATAGGTGTGGGAGGAGCGCAGAGGGCCATAACCCTGGGTAATGGAATCGCCGATCCACAGCACCTTTTCGCCCTTCTGTGCCGGAGTGAAATCAACGTTGATCTCGAAATCCTTCACCAGCAGAGTGGCGTCGGAGGGCAGGTAGATCACCACCTGCTTTTCCCCTTCGGGCAGATCAAAGGAAAGGGTGCCTTCCTGTCTCATGTCCTTCACGTACTTGATTTCGGTAGCCAACCCGTCCACATACAGTTCCACCGTGTCCTCGGAACACTTCCAGTTGAACCTGTACGCAAAGGAGATCTTCGTGGCGGTGGTGGTCATTTCAAAGGTCTTGCAGTTGGAGGCATCGCACCGCTCGTACCAGAAGATAAAGGGCGAATTGCGGAAATAGTCCATCTGGCTGTCAGTGTACTGGAACGCCTGCAGATAGCCATCCTCGGTTTCCTTGAAGTGCAGCGCACCGAAATAGATGGATTTCAGCTGTTCGTTGGTCAAAAACATCTGGAAGTCCCCCTTGCACATAGCTTTCTCCTGTTTGAACGAATTGGTTGGGAATACTATACAGTACCGTAATGGACAATGCAACCTGGATATCACCCGAGGTCAAGTTTTCATTTGTATTACATACCTGCCTTTACACCGTGCAACAATTATGCTATAATGCAAGCATCAAAGGGCGCTGCCCGCAGACAATTTCAAAGGAGGACTTACCCCATGAAGAAGCTTGTGGCTCTTGTTTTGGCGATCATGATGGTGCTGAGCCTTTGCACCTTCGCGTCCGCTGAAGACTACTCCGGCTACACCATCCGCATTTATTCCAACTCCAACTCCACCGAGCGTGCCAACTGGCTCGTGAACGAAGCCAAGAAGGCCGGCTTTACCATCTCCATGGACGATAACGCTGTTATCTCCGGCGATACCGCTGCCATCCAGGCCGCCAACGAGAACAAGGACGGCGACATCATCTTCGGTCTGAACGAAGTGCGCTGGTCCCAGCTGGTGAACGGCACCTACGAGAACCTCAAGATTATGGACTGGACTCCCTCCTGGGCTGACCAGGTTGGCCAGTACAAGTACGACGGCAAGGCCTACGGCCTGGTCATCCAGAACATCCTGATGCTCTACCGTAACGACGATCTGGGCACCAAGGGCGAGAAGGTCTCCTTCGAGCACTGGGCCGACATCGTGAACTGCGGCTACACCTGGTACCGTCAGGGCAAGGTGGGCGGCACCACCAACGGCAACATCAACAACTCCATGCTCTACGCTTTCACCGATCCCACCAGCCCCGCTGGCGGCATCAGCGTTGAGGGCTGGAAGACCCTGTGGCAGTATTGCCAGAACGGCGTCTTCACCGGCGACAGCTACGGCTTCGATCCCCTGAACCGTGGCGAGGTGCAGGTTTCCACCTTCTACTCCTCCTCCCTGTACGGCAAGGTGGACGACGCCGCCTCCGGCAGCGAGCATCCCCTGATTGGCGCTCTGGAGCCCGAAAACTGGGCCCTGGTTGAGATCGCCGACGGCACCTACTACATCGCCGAATACCTGGGCGTGCTGGACCGCGCTGGCCGTACCGAGGAAGAAACCGCTGCCGTGAAGGCCTTTGCCGAGTGGTTCGGCTCTGCCGAAGTGCAGGCTGCCTGGGCTGACGAGTTCGACTCCTTCCCCTGCAACCAGGGCGCTGTGGCCGAGATCTATGGCGAGGACATCCCCGAAATCTACACCATCAAGAACTTCGCCCTGAACAAGGTGGAAGGCACCGACATGACCTATGCCGAGTATGTGGGCGCTCACTCCTCCGAGTGGACCAACATCATGACCAACCTGGGCTTCTACTGGGCCGACAACTCTGCCGCCCCCGCCGAACCCGATTGGGACAACCTGGACTGGGCTACCCTGACCCAGGCGAAGTAATCACCCTAACCCCAGCGCGGCGGGCCTGAGCAAGTCGGCCCGCCGCTTTTAAAATCCCACAACCTTCCCGGGAGGTCGCTCCAGTTATGATCGAACTAAAGAACATCGTCGTCAAATTTGATGATTTCGAGGCCCTGCACAACATCAACGTAGATGTGAAGGAAGGGGAGTTTTTCACCTTCCTGGGCCCCTCCGGCTGCGGCAAGACCACCACGCTGCGCACCATCACCGGATTTATCGAGCCAGTAAGCGGCTCGGTAAACGTGGACGGCAAGGACATCACCAATGTGCCAATTGAAAACCGCAACATTGGCATCGTGTTCCAAAGCTATGCCCTGTTCCCCACCATGACCGTGTATG
>JAFWYA010000047.1 GCA_017517815.1 Clostridia bacterium
CTCCCGGCACTCGCGGCGACGGCGTTCTCACCGGCGCAGAGTTCCAGGTGCTTGCTGCCGAGGACATCACAGACCGTCAGGGCAATGTGATCCACGCCAAGGGTGATGTGGTTATCGCTTCCATCAAGACGGCTGGCGCAGATGCTTCCATCACCACGGACAAGCTCTGGCCCGGTCTGTATCAGGTGGTGGAGCTGACGCCGCCCACCGGCTATCAGCCCAGCAACAAGCCCATCACCATTGATACCCGCGATGCTGCCAAGCAGTCTGAGGAAGCTGTCATCACCTATGAGGGCGTCATCACCAACGAGATCAAGTACGGCGCACAGGCCATCGTCAAGCTGCTGGGTGATGGTACTGCTGCAGCAGATCCCACCCGCGTGGAAACACCCGAACCCGGCGCTGAGTTCCGCGTGTATCTCCAGAAGGCTGGCTCCTATGACAACGCCCGCGACATCGAGCGCGATTACCTCGTCACCGATGCCAATGGCTATGCCATGACCAAGGCGCTGCCCTATGGCGTGTATGTACTGGAACAGGTGAAGGGCAAGGAAGGCTATGAGATCAAAGGCCCGATCACCTTTGAGATCGACGGCACCGAAAGCATTGTGAACCCGCCGCCGCTGACGCTTTCTGACCAGCCTATCCTGTACCGGCTGAAGTTCATTAAGACCGATTCCGTCACAGGAAAAACCATCACCCTTTCCAATGCAAGCTTCAAGCTGAAGGATGCCAACGGCGAATACGTCAAGCAGACCGTGTACTATCCCCGCGAACAGGTGATTGACACCTTCACCACGGATGATACCGGCTCTGTCACCCTTCCTGAAACCGTCACCTGGGGCCTGTACTTCGTCGAGGAAGTGAAAGCCCCGGAAGGCTACCTGATCCGTACCGACTCCCTTTCCGTTTTCGTTGGTCATGAGGGCGATCAGCCCGGTCAGACTTACGAGCTGGAAATTGAGGTTCCCAACGATCCCGTCATGGGCCGCATCCTGCTGGACAAGAAGGGCTTGCAGCTGACGGATGTGAAGATCACCACCGACGCCTGGGGCAATGAAGTCCACACGCCCGTGTATGAGATGGGCTATCTGGCGGGTGCGGTGTTTGAAATCCGCGCTGCCCAGGACATCACCGGTAAGGACGGCACCGTATGGTATCAGGCGGACGAGTTGGTGGATACCATCACCACCACTGCCAATGGCAGCGACGCCTCCAAGGAACTGCCTCTGGGCAAGTACAACGTAACGGAGGTTTCTGCGCCCGAAGGTTACTTCTTCACGGACCGCGCCTACATTGTTGATCTTAACTATCAGGACAATCAGACCGCGCTGGTAGAAGTCCGCGTCAATGCGCAGAATGACTTCCTGCCTGCAGAGATCTCTCTGTTCAAGGAAAAGGAAACGATCAACATCGTCGGCAGCGGCAAGGACGGCGTGAAGTCTGTCCTGACCGATGAAGCTGGTGAAGGTTTCGTCTTCGGTCTGTTCGCCGCAGAGGACATGCCCTATGCCTACGGCACACTGATGGCAGATACACTGGTCGCCACCGGTGCTACCGACAAGAACGGTATGCTGACGCTGACCGGCACCTTCCCGCATGGCGATTACTACATCCGCGAGCTTGCTGCTCCTGACGGCTGGAAGATCACCGCTGATCGCTTTGATCTCTCCATCACTCCCGACCGAAAGGCAGCTGATGAAAACGTGCTGCGTGTGCTGATGGTGGACGTCATACATAATGAGCTGATCCACACCAAAGTCACCCTCACCAAGACCGACATCACCGGCGAAAAGACGCTGCCCGGTGACATCATCGAGGTGTACAACGCGGATGGTAAGATCATCTACCGCGACACCACCGATGAAATGGGCAGGATCACCAACATTCCCGTGACGCCTGGACGCTACACCTTCCGCGAGGTATACGCCCCTGATGGCTATGCCCTCAGCGATGTGACCATGGGCTTCACGGTCAGCGAAGACGGCGTTGTCACCGGTGATACCACCATCCGCGATGATTACACCCGTTTCTCCATTGAAAAGCTGGATGAAGCAGATGAACCGCTGGCTGGCGTGGAGTTCAGTCTGGTATCCTCCAATGGCGTTGCCATCATGAGTGCCCGGACAGACCGCAATGGTATCGCAACCTTTGAGAAGGTTCCCTTCGGCACCTACCGCATTGTGGAAGCCAAGCCTCTGGCTGGTTATCTCACTGCCGAAATGGAAGTGGAAGTGACGATTGATGGCACTTTCATCAACCCGGAGCATCCTATCGCCACCATCATCAATATTCCCAATGAGATCGTCATCCGTAAGGTCGATCAGGACGGCAAGCCCTTGGCTGGTGCATCCTTTGGCCTGTTTGATGCTTTCGGTGAGCGTTTCGCTGTGGCTACTTCCGATGAGAACGGCATGGTGCGCTTCACCAAGGTTCCCTACGGCAGCTATACCATTCGTGAGCTTTCCGCTCCGGACGGCTATCTGGCCAGCAGGGAGGAGATCGCCGTTACCATCGACGCTGATTACCGCAGCAGCGATAAGCCCATCGCTACGGTGAAGAACCACTTCAAACGGGTGCAGTTCATCAAGGTGGATACCTCCGGCAAGTACCTGCCCGGTGTGGAGTTCAGCCTGATCAACGCTGTCACCCATGAGGTGGTCGAAACTGCCGTCAGCAACGATAAGGGTGAATTCATCTTCACCAAGTTCGACTACGGTGACTGGATTGTGCGTGAGACAGCTGCGCCCGAAGGTTACAACCGCATGGAGGACTATCTGCTCCATGTGGACGAAAACTGGACGGAACCCAAGCCCATCACTCTTGTCAATATCCCCAGCACCTATATGTTCTTCAAGTCCGACAACAAGAAAAACGCTCTTGCAGGCGCTACTTTCGCTGTTGAGGATGAGAACGGCAATGTGGTGCAGGAGGTTGTGTCAGCCGAAAATGGCGTGGTGTACATCTACGGCCTGACGCCCGGCAAGTACACCATCCGCGAAACCGCCACGGTGGAAGGCTTTACCGTCAATGACGATACCATTGAGGTGGTGATCGACGAAAAGTATGAGGTTCCCACCAAGCTGAAGCGATTCGTCAACTACCCCAGCATTTCCACCGGTGTGGATGTGTCGCCCACAACGCTGACCTGGGTGGGTGCCGGTTTGCTCGGTATTGCTACCTTGATCGTTGTGCTGAACAGCGTCATCAGCGGCAAGAAACACCCCAAGCGCAAGCGTAAGTAAGCGTCGGAACGCCCTTTGTGAAAACAGAGGGCGTTTTCCTTTTCCCTGATGAAAGGAGGAATCGTCTTGCAGGAAGACATTGAAAACAGAACTGTCACCCTGATGGTGAACAGCAGCAAGTTCACCGGCCGAACCATGCTGACCGCAATCAGCAAGTTCCTGGCTCACATGAAGAACCGTTCTCCTCCCGCAAAGGATGTCACGCCGCATGGCAAGCAGACCGTGAAGCAGCTGATCCAGAAAGATCAGGGCGTCACCAGCGTGGAGCTGAACGACCCGCACATCCGGGACTTTGAACGTGTCGCCCGCAAGTACGGCGTGGACTATGCCATTAAGCGTGTGAAGGGCGAACCCAACAAATACCTGATCTTCTTCAAAGGTCGGGATGAGGACGCCATCACCGCAGCCATGACGGAGTATGCCGACAAGCGGCTGCACCGGGAAGAACGTCCTTCCGTACTGAAGCTGCTAAAGAAGCTCAAAGAGCTGGTAGCCAGCCGCAATCCTGTGAAGAACAAGGAAAAGGAGCGGAGCAGATGAACCTGAAAAAGATCATTTTGCTCAATATTCCTTATGTGGTGATCGGGCTGCTGGCAACCAATTTGGGCGAAGCGTGGCGACTGGCTGAAGGCGTTAATGCTTCCGAGAAAGCCATGAACCTGATGAACGGCATGGGTGCAGCGTTCCAGATGCCCCTACCCAGCGTTCATCCATTGGACTTGTGCATTGGCTTGCTGGCAGGTGCGCTGCTGCGGATCGCCGTCCATCTGAAAAGCCAGAACGCCAAGAAGTACCGCAAGGGCATGGAGTACGGCTCTGCCCGGTGGGGTACAGCACAGGATATTCAGCCTTTCGTCGATCCGGTGTTTGAGAATAACGTAATCCTTACGCAGTCAGAACGGCTCATGATGAGCAACCGTCCCAAGAATCCCGCCCACGCACGAAATAAAAATGTGCTGGTGATCGGCGGCTCCGGCAGCGGCAAAACCCGCTTCTTTGTCAAGCCGAATCTGCTGCAGTGCCATTCCAGCTATGTGGTCACAGACCCCAAGGGCAGCATCGTCGTCGAATGCGGCAGACTGCTTTTGAAAAAGGGCTATAAGCTGAAAATCCTCAACACCATCAACTTCAAAAAGTCCATGCACTACAACCCCTTTGCCTACATTCATGGCGAAAAAGACATTCTTAAGCTGGTCACTTGCCTCATCGCCAACACGAAAGGAGACGGGAAATCCGGTGATGAGTTCTGGACGAAAGCTGAAACACTGCTTTACACGGCACTGATCGGCTACATCCACTATGAAGCGCCCCAGGCAGAGCAGAATTTCAGTACCCTGATTGATATGCTCAACGCTATGGAAACACGTGAGGATATGGAGGACTTCCAGAACCCTGTGGACATCATGTTTGAACGGCTGGAACGCAAAAAGCCCCAGCATTTTGCTGTCCGGCAGTACAAAAAGTACAAGCTGGCAGCTGGCAAGACGGCAAAAAGCATCCTGATCTCCTGTGGAGCGCGCTTTGCGCCCTTCGACATTCAGGAGTTGCGCGATCTGACGGCCTATGACGAGCTGGAACTGGACACCCTGGGTGATCGCAAAACGGCGTTGTTCATGATCATGTCGGACACGGATGACACGTTCAACTTCCTGCTGTCCATGTGCTACACCCAGCTTTTCAACCTCTTGTGCGAAAAGGCAGATGACGTATACGGCGGCAGGCTTCCGGTGCATGTGCGCTGCCTGATTGATGAGTGCGCCAACATTGGTCAGATTCCGAAGCTGGAAAAGCTGATCGCTACCATCCGCAGCCGCGAAATCTCCGCTTGCCTGATCCTGCAGGCGCAAAGCCAGCTGAAAGCGCTGTATAAGGACAACTGCGACACCATCGTAGGCAATATGGACAGCGTGATCTTCCTGGGCGGTAAGGAGCGCACCACCCTCAAGGAACTGTCTGAAACGCTTGGCAAGGAAACCATCGACAGCTACAACACGGGCGAATCCCGTGGGCGCGAGGTTTCCCACAGCCTCAACTACCAAAAGCTCGGCAAGGAACTGATGAGCATGGACGAGCTGGCGGTCATGGACGGCGGCAAGTGCATCCTGCAGCTGCGCGGCGTCCGTCCCTTCCTGTCCAGCAAGTACGACCTGACCCAACACCCCAACTACCGTTTTACCTCGGACGCTAATCCCAAATATGTATTCAGTATCGAAAAGTACCTGTCCACTGATTTGAAGCTGCGGGAAGATGACACCTACGCAGCATATGAGATTGATGTGGATGAAGATGAAATGGAGGAAGAATCGTATGAGCAAGAAGAACAATAATTACACCGTAACCCAGATGAAGCAGCAGATTCTCAGTCAGCAGAAGGAGATTGTTCATCTCCACCGCGAAAACGACCGGCTGAGTGACGCTCTGAAGTCTGTCCACAAGGGGCATCAGAACAACTTCGTGAATATGATGCTCTGCGTGTATGCCCACTGTTCGAAGCGGGTTATCACTGATGAACAGGCGGGCAGCCTGATGTTGTCGCTCGTTAATGCATGGGTACAGTAATGATCCTGCCTATCTTATCAAGAGGGAGAGGTCCCCCTGAACAACTGAATATCTCACACTGCACGGGCAGTCATTTCAATCCTTCTCTTTGAAATGACTGCCCTTTTTCTTTTTCCCAACAACATCATATGGAGGTAACAATATGGCATTTTTCACTTCTGCGGTAAGCACCCTTTCCACCCTCGTTATTGCGCTGGGCGCTGGCCTTGGCGTGTGGGGCGTCGTCAATCTCCTGGAAGGCTACGGCAACGATAACCCCGGCAGCAAGTCTCAGGGCATGAAGCAGTTCATGGCCGGTGCGGGCGTCGCCATCGTAGGCGCTGTGCTGGTTCCCATGCTCTCCAGCCTGTTCGGTTAATCGCTCTCACCGGGCGTTCCGCATCCACCGGAACGCCCGGATTCTCCGGAAAGGAGGGTTCATTGAGTGGATTTCTTGTGGAATAAACTCACCGAATGGCTCAAAGAAATGCTGGTGGGCGGCGTCATGGGCAACCTGACCGGCCTGTTTGACAGCGTGAACGAACAGGTATCAGAGATCGCCAGTACAGTCGGCACCACGCCCCAGGGCTGGAACGGCAGCGTATTCAGCATGGTGCAGTCCCTGTCCGAAACGGTGATCGTGCCGATAGCCGGCATCATCCTCGCCATCGTCATGACCATGGAACTGATCCAGATGATCGTGGATCGCAACAACTTCCACGATTTCGATATCGGTCAGATCTACAAGTGGGTGTTCAAGACCTTCTTTGCGGTGATGATCGTCACCAACACATGGAATCTGGTCATGGCGATCTTCGATCTGGCCCAGCATGTGGTCAATAACGCGGCTGGCGTCATCCTGTCCGATACATCCATCGACCTGTCCACCCTGATTACAGATATGGAAGCACGCCTCATGGAGATGGAGATCGGCCCGCTGTTCTCGCTGTGGATTCAGTCTGCC
>JAFWYA010000048.1 GCA_017517815.1 Clostridia bacterium
CTAATCAGACGCGAGCCCATCTATCACCGATAAATCTTTGACCCCTCAGCCATGCGACTATGTGGTCTCATGCGGTATTAGCACACCTTTCGATGCGTTATTCCCCAGTGATAGGCAGGTTGCTCACGCGTTACTCACCCGTCCGCCGCTAGAACTTGTTTCATTCTGCCGAAGCTTCATTCCACAAGTCCCCGCTCGACTTGCATGTGTTAGGCACGCCGCCAGCGTTCGTCCTGAGCCAGGATCAAACTCTTATGTTTAATCCGTTAAACACCTTTCGGTGCTAAACTCAAGTTATTGACTGTCGTTTGCGTTTCTTTTATTCTGTATCGTTTTCAAGGTTCGTTGCTCGCGAGCGAGCTTGTACATAATAGCACCCCTTAAAGAGTTTGTCAACACCTTTTTTCAACTTTTTTTGATTTTTTTGAAGTTTTTTTCAAACCACGAACAATGATTCGTTTTTCTTATTTAAACTCATCGTCTTTTCCCGAACGTTATCATTCGCTCATTCGATTTTTATTCGAATAATTTCAAAGTCACTTCTTCTCACTTATAATCTTTTTCGATCAATCTTTCTTTTTTTGCCACAGCAACGCTGATTTTTTTGAATAATTTCAAAAAAGAAAATTCCCCTTCCGCAACAGCGAAAAGGGAATTTCTGCACTTATTTGCTCTGTGCTTCACAGTAGAAACAGCGGTATACCTGCTGTTCCTTGTCCGTCAGCACAAACACATGGTCCAGTTCCTGCTCCACCTGAGTGATACAGCGCGGATTTTTGCATTTGATCACATTGACGATGCGTTGGGGCATATCCGGCTTTCTCTTCTCAACCAGCTTGCCGTCACGGATAATGTTAACAGTAATACCAGGATCAATATACGCCAGCAGATCCA
Source organism: Clostridia bacterium (assembly GCA_017517815.1). The sequence continues at coordinate 895 of JAFWYA010000048.1, forward strand.
CATCCAGCGGAATCTCCTGATCGATTTTGATGATATCCTTGCGGCCCATGTTCTGACTCTTGGCATTTTTGATGATGGCAACAGAGCAGTCCAGATCATCCAGACCCAGATAATGATAGATCTCCATGCTGCGGCCAGCCTGAATATGGTCGATGACGTAACCGTTCAGGATGCTGTCGATATTCATGCTTCCACCTCCAGAAGTTTCAGCAGCAGCGCCTCGCGCATATACTTACCATTGGCCACCTGACGGAAATAGCACGCGCGCGGATCATCATCCACCTTGACGCTAATCTCGTTAACACGGGGCAGGGGATGCAGCACCGCCAGATCCTTACGGGCCAGCTTCATCTTTTCCACATCAAGGATATAGCTGTCCTTCAGGCGCAGGTACTCCTCCTCGTTAAAGAAGCGCTCGCGCTGTACGCGGGTCATGTACAGCACATCCAGCGTGCCGATGACGTCCTCCAGCTTTTCAACCTCAACGTAGCTGATACCGTGCTTCTGCAGGGTCTCCAGCACGTAATCCGGCACGCGCAGCTCCTTGGGGGAGATGAACACAAAGCGGATGGACTTGTAGCGCATCATGGCGTGGATCAGGCTGTGCACAGTGCGGCCAAACTTCAGGTCGCCGCAGCAGCCGATGACCAGCTGATTCAGACGGCCCTTCTCACGGCGAATGGTGAGCAGGTCTGTCAGGGTCTGGGTGGGATGATTGTGACCGCCATCGCCGGCGTTGATGATGGGCACAGGGCTCACCATGGCAGCAGCCGTGGGCGCGCCCTCACGGGGATGGCGCATGGCGATCACATCGGCATAGCAGCCGACGGTGCGTACAGTGTCGCCCACGCTTTCTCCCTTGGCAGCAGAAGAGCTCTTTGCCTCGGAGAATCCCAGCACATTGCCGCCCAGTTCCATCATGGCAGCCTCAAAGCTCAGACGGGTACGGGTGGAGGGCTCAAAAAACAGGGTGGCCAACTTTTTGCCACGCAGGCATTCAGCATACTTTTTGGGGTTGGCGATAATATCTTCCGCCGTATCCATCAGCTCGTCGATCTCGCTGGTGGTCAGGTCGCGGATGTCAAGCAGATGTCTCATGCCTTCGCTCCATTCACAGCCAGATAGTTCCTGATACGCTGCACATTCTCGGCGTTCTTTTCATCTTCTTCAAGGTACTCGATGATGTCATAGACATCCACCACGGAGTAGACCGGGAAACCAAACTGTTCCTCGATCTCCTGCATGGCGCCCTTTTCGGTCTGACCCTTTTCCTTGCGATCCACCATGATGAAGGTGGCAATCACCTTGGTGTCTTCTACATGGCTGAGAATTTCCATGCTCTCGCGGATGGCAGTGCCGGCGGTGATCACGTCCTCAATGATGACGATCTCTTCGCCTGCCTGGGGAACATAGCCCACAAAGCTGCCGCCTTCGCCATGGTCCTTAACCTCCTTGCGGTTAAAGAAGAAGGGGACGTCAAGGCCGCTGCGGCTCAGGGCAACCGCGGCGGAGATGGACAGGGGGATGCCCTTGTAGGCAGGTCCGTAGAGAACCGCTTCCTTCTTGCCCAGCTTGTCAAAATAGGCCTTGGCGTAGAACTCGCCCATCTTGGTGATCTGGTCGCCCGTCTTGATCATGCCAGCATTGATGAAATAAGGAATCTTGCGGCCGGACTTGGCAGTGAAATCGCCAAACTTGAGTACGCCCGCGCCCTCAAGGAACTGAATAAACTCTCTCTTGTAAGCTTCCATGGTAATGGTCTCCTTTCGCTATCAGCTTAACCCAAAAACTCTTCTACGCAGCGGCGGTAGGCAGCAACAGGATCGGCAGCCTGGGTGATGGGGCGGCCAACGACGATGTAGTCGCTGCCGCCAACGCGGGCCTTTTCGGGGGTCATAACGCGGACCTGATCGCCCACGTCGCCGTCAGCAAAACGGATGCCGGGGGTGACGGTGGCGAACTCAGCGCCGCAGGCTTCCTTGACCAAAGCAGCCTCAAGGGGAGAGCAGACCACGCCGTCCAGACCGGCTTCCTGAGCGTTCTGGGCGTACTTTTTGACGGTTTCAGGCATGGTGGCGTTGATGAGCAGTTCCTTCTGCATGCGCTCCTCGCTGGTGGAGGTGAGCTGGGTCACAGCCAGCAGCATGGGGCGGGTGCCGTCCTCGCGGGTCAGGCCCTCGACAGCGGCCTTCATCATGTCGATGGTGCCGGCGGCGTGCAGGTTGGTCATGTCAACGTCCAGATTGCGCAGGACGGACATGGCGCGCTTGACGGTGTTGGGGATGTCGTGCAGCTTCAGATCCAGGAAGATCTTGTGGCCACGGGCTTTGATTTCACGCACGATCTGGGGACCGGCGGCGTAGTACAGCTCCATGCCAATCTTCACAAAGGGCTTGCGCTCTTCGTTTTCAAACTTGGCGAGGAACTCATAGACGGCCTCAGCACTGGGGAAGTCCAAAGCAATAATCACATCTCCGCGGTTCATTTCCAGGCACCTCCGATAATTTCTTCAAGACTGTTGATGTGGTACTTTTGCATCACTTCAGGCAGTTCATTGATGATTTTGGGACACACATAGGGGTCAACCAGATTCTGTGCGCCGATCTGCACAGCAGTGGCGCCGGCGAGCATCATCTCGATCACGTCTTCAGCGGTCGCCACGCCGCCCATGCCGATGATGGGAATGTTCACAGCGCGCGCCACCTGATACACCATGCGCACAGCCACCGGGAAGATAGCGGGGCCGGAGAAGCCGCCCATGGTGTTGGCAATAACAGGTTTTTTGGTTTTGAGATCAATGCGCATGCCAAGCATGGTGTTGATCAGGCTCAGGCCGTCGGCACCGGCGTCTTCGCAGGCTTTGGCCACCGCCACGATGTCGGTGACATTGGGGCTGAGCTTGATATAAACGGGCTTGGTGGTCACAGTCTTGACCGCTTTGGTCACAGCCGCAGCGTTCTCCGGGCTGGTACCGAAGGCCATGCCGCCGCCATGCACGTTGGGGCAGGACACGTTGACCTCGATAATTCCCACCTGATCCTCCTTGTCGATCAGGCGGCAGCACTCCACATATTCCTCGATGGAAAAGCCGGAAATGTTGGCCACGACTTTCTTGTGGAAATACTTTTTCATTTCAGGCAGTTCATGCTCGATCACATGATGGATGCCGGGGTTCTGCAGGCCCACGGCGTTGATCATGCCGGCAGTGCACTCCGCGATACGCGGGGTGGGGTTGCCGAAACGGGGCTCAAGGGTGGTGCCCTTGAAGGAGAAAGAACCCAGCATGTTGATATCCCACAGCTCGGAAAACTCCTTGCCGTAGCCGAAGGTGCCGCTGGCAGGGATGAGGGGATTGTCCAGCGTCCAGCCGGAAAGGGTGACCTTGGTGCTTACCATATGATCTCCTCCTTCACCAGCACAGGGCCGTCCTTGCAGATGCGCTTGTTGCCGTACTTGGTCTTGCAGGAGCAGCCCATGCACACGCCAAAGCCGCAGGCCATACGCTCCTCAAAGCTGAACTGTCCGGATACGCCCTGCTCGTCTATCACCTTGTAAATGGCCTTGAACATAGGTTCCGGACCACAGGTGTACACATAGTCGTAGCTGCCGTTCATGGCAGCGGTCACAAAGCCCTTCACACCCATGCTGCCGTCCACGGTGGTGACGGTCACTTCCACGCCCAGTGCTTCGAACTCATCCTTCCAGAAGACCTCGCTGGCGGTGTTAAAACCCAGCACCACAGAGGGCTTTTTGCCAGCCTTGATCAGTTCCTTGCACAGGCCGTACATGGGCGGTACGCCCACGCCGCCGCCGATGAGCAGAGGCGCTTCTTCACTGCCGCTTACATCAAAACCGTTGCCAAGGCCTACCAGCAGATCAAGCTCCTGGCCGGGCTGCATGTCGGTCATGGCTTCTGTGCCGTGGCCGACGACCTTGTAGATCAAATCCAGCGTGCCGTTTTCGCCCGCCTGCCAGTCGCAGATGGAGATGGGGCGGCGCAGATAGAAACCAGGAAGCTGAATCTGCACAAACTGGCCGGGTTTGGTAACAGCCGTGGTATCGCCCGTCAGCTGCATATGGTATACGTTGGAGGTCAGAGCGCGCTGGCTCTGAAGAACAAACTTCATAATCGACACGTCTCCTTAGCTGTCAATCGTGGAGATGCACAGGGTGATCTCCTCCAGTACATCCAGCAGTACGCGCACCGTATCCAGCGCAGTGAACATAGTCACGTTGTTTTCCACAGCGCAGCGGCGGATCTCAGCGCCGTCGCTGGCGTGGGAACCCGCAGCCTCGCGGGTGTTGATGACGTAGTTCACATGGCCCTGGCGAATGGAGTTAAGGATCTCTTCGCTGCCCGCGCTGATCTTCTGGCGGGTACGGGTGCGGATGCCATGCTTCTTGAGGAAGTCGGCAGTGCCATGGGTAGCCTCGATGTTGAAGCCCAGGTCGTAGAAACGGCGGATAAGCGGCAGCGCCTCTTCCTTGTCGCAGTCGGCGATGGTGGCGAACAGTGTGCCGTAGTTGGCCATTCTCATACCGGAGGACTGCATGGCCTTGTAAAGAGCGCGGGTGAGGCTCTTGTCATAGCCGATGGCCTCGCCGGTGGACTTCATTTCAGGCGTGAGGTAAGCGTCCATGCCGCGCAGCTTGGAGAAGCTGAACGCAGGCGCCTTAACGTACCACTTTTCCTTCTGCGGGGCCATCACGTCGGTGATGCCCTGCTCGCGCAGGCTCTGGCCCAGCATCACCTTGGTGGCGATGTCAGCCAGCGGCACGCCGGTGGCCTTGCTCAGGAAGGGCACGGTGCGGCTGGAGCGCGGGTTGACTTCGATGACAAAGACGTTTTCGTCCTTGTCGACGATGAACTGGATGTTGTACAGGCCCACAATACCGATGCCCAGACCCAAACGCACAGTGTAGTCAATAATGGTCTGGCGGGCTTTTTCGCTCACAGAGAAGGTCGGGTACACGCTGATGGAGTCGCCGGAGTGCACGCCGGTGCGCTCGACATGTTCCATGATGCCGGGGATAAAGACGTTCTCGCCGTCGCACACCGCGTCAGTTTCCAGCTCCTTACCGGTGATGTAGTGGTCAACCAGCACGGGCTGATCCTCGCTGACCAGAACGGCCGTCTTGAGATAGTGGCGCAGGGCCTCTTCATCCGGCACAATCTGCATGGCGCGGCCGCCCAGCACGTAGCTGGGACGCACCAGCACCGGGTAACCAATACGGGCAGCCACTTCCACGCCCTTTTCGATATCGGTCACGGCTTCGCCGTTGGGCTGGGGAATGGCCAGCTCCTCCATGATCTTTTCAAAGGCGTCGCGGTTTTCAGCACGGGTGATGGCTTCCACGTCGGTGCCGATGATCTTCACGCCCATGTCATGCAGGCGGTCGGCCAGGTTGATGGCGGTCTGGCCGCCCAGGCTGACCACCACGCCCTCAGGATTTTCCAGCGTGATGATGTTCATGACATCTTCCACCGTCAGGGGCTCGAAATAGAGCTTGTCCGAGGTGGTGTAGTCAGTGGAAACCGTTTCGGGGTTGTTATTGATGATAATGGCTTCGTAGCCCATGCGGCGGATGGTCCAGATAGCATGCACAGTGGAGTAGTCAAATTCTACGCCCTGGCCGATGCGGATGGGACCGGAGCCCAGCACGATGACCTTCTTGCGGTCAGAAATGATGGATTCGTTTTCATCCTCATAGGTGGAGTAGAGGTAAGGCACGTAGCTCTTGAATTCACCGGCGCAGGTATCGATGGTCTTGTACACCGGGCGGATGCCGTTGTCAAAGCGCAGGCGCACGATTTCTTTTTCAGTTTTGCCCCACACCTGACCGATGTACTTGTCGCCAAAGCCCATGCGCTTGGCCTGTTTAAGTACCTGCAGATCCATGGGAGCAGCCTTGACCACCGCTTCCATTTCGACGATGTTGCGGATCTTGTCCAGGAAGAACATGTCGATCCTGGTGTGGTCGTAGATGAGGCCAAGGTCGATACCGTTGCGGATGAGCTGGGCGATGGCGTAGAGGCGGTCGTCGGTGCCTTCGCGGATATAATCCAGCAGCTGGTCGTTGTTCCAGTTGTCAAACTTGGCGCTGTGGATGTGGCACACGCCGGTCTCCAGCGAGCGCACGCCCTTAAGCAGCGCCTCTTCCAGCGTGCGGCCGATGGACATCACTTCGCCCGTAGCCTTCATCTGCGTGGACAGCTTGTTGCTGGCGCCTTCCAGCTTATCGAAGGGGAAGCGGGCCAGCTTGGCCACTACATAGTCCAGCGCAGGCTCGAAGCAGGCGGGGGTGGATGCCAGCTGGATCTCTTCCAGATGCATGCCCACGGCCACCTTGGCGGTAACGCGCGCGATGGGGAAGCCGCTGGCCTTGGACGCAAGCGCAGAGGAACGGCTGACGCGCGGGTTGATCTCGATCAGATAGTACTGGAAGGAGTAGGGATCCAGCGCGAACTGCACGTTGCAGCCGCCGGCGATCTTCAGCGCGCGGATGATCTTGATCGCGCTGTCACGCAGCATGCTGCACTCCTTGAGCGTCAGCGTCTGCGCAGGCGCGACAACGATAGAGTCGCCGGTGTGGATGCCCACGGGATCGATGTTTTCCATGGAGCAGATGGAGATGGCGGTGTCATTGGCATCGCGCATGACCTCAAACTCGATTTCCTTATAGCCCTTGATGCTCTTTTCCACCAGCACCTGATGCACAGGCGACAGCTTCAGCGCATTCTTGAGCAGTTCTTCCATTTCTTCGGGGTTATCAGCAAAGCCGCCGCCGGTGCCGCCCAGCGTGAATGCAGGACGCAGCACCACGGGATAGCCGATCTCCTCAGCCGCCCTGAAGCCCTCTTCCATGGTGGTGGCAATGAGGGAAGGCAGCACAGGCTCGCCCAGCTCCTCGCACAGCTCCTTGAACTTTTCACGGTCCTCAGCGCGGTCGATGCTTTCAAAGCTGGTGCCCAGAATTTCAACCTGGCACTCATCCAGCACGCCCTTGCGCTGCAGCTGCATGGCCAGGTTCAGACCAGTCTGGCCGCCCAGGCCGGGCAGGATGGCGTCGGGGCGCTCATAACGCAGGATCTTGGCCAGGTATTCCAGCGTGAGGGGCTCCATGTATACTTTATCGGCGATGTCGGTGTCGGTCATGATGGTAGCCGGGTTTGAGTTGACGAGAATGACCTCATAGCCTTCCTCGCGCAGGGCCAGACAGGCCTGCGTGCCGGCGTAGTCAAATTCGGCGGCCTGGCCGATGACGATGGGGCCGGAACCAATGACCAGAATGCGGTGGATATCTGTACGCTTAGGCATTGCGCTTCGCCTCCTCCATCATCTTGACAAACTGCTTGTAGGGCTTTTCATCTGTGGGGGCATACTGCAGGCTGAACATGTTGTCTTCCCAGCAGGCCAGGCCCTCGATGGTGCCGTCGATCACGTTGCGGTGGGTAACCGTCAGGCCGGTGCCCTGCAGCGAAGCCTCGGCTACTACGTAGCTGCGGTTCTGGCGCGGGATTTCAAGACGTCCGTTCTCCAGCACACGCACGGGCTGGTTAGCGCCGTAACGGCCGCACTTGAGCTTCATGGTCTTGGCGCCGCAGGCCAGCGCCATCAGCTCATGGCCAAGGCACACGCCAAACATCGGCAGCCTGCCGCGAAGAGCTGCCACGGTTTCGATCACCTCGGGCACATCAGCGGGATTGCCGGGGCCGTCGGAAATATACAGGCCGTCGGCCTTGCAGGAGAGGATCTCCTCGGCGGAGGTGTTGTAGGGCACGACCGTCACATTGCAGCCCACGCTGTTGAGGCCCTTGATGAGGCTCTGCTTGATGCCGCAGTCGATGGCCACCACGCTGTAGCGCGGGTTGGGCGTACGGGCGTAACTCTTCTTTTTGCAGCTGACACGGCGCACGCTGTTATGAGGGGCTTCATAGGAGCGAATACGTTCCAGCGCCTCCTTCAGCGGAAGATCAGCATCGCAGATCAGGGCGACCATGCTTCCCTCGTCGCGGATGATGCGGGTGATCATGCGGGTATCCACGCCGCTGAGGCCGGGCACATTGCTTTCCTCCAGCAGTTCAGACAGGGTCTTGGTATAGCGGAAGTTGGAGGGCTCGTCGCAGTATTCGCGCACCACCATGCCGCTGAGGGTGGGCACGCGGGTCTCGCTGTCCTCGTCGTTGATGCCGTAGTTGCCGATGAGGGGATAGGTCATCATCACGATCTGGTCGGCATAGCCGGGATCGGTCACGATCTCCTGATAGCCCACCATCGAAGTGTTGAATACCAGTTCGCACAGCGCGTCGCTGTCCGCGCCAAAGCCGTCGCCGTAGAACTCAGCGCCGTTTGCAAGCACCAGCTTGCGCTGCTTTGTTACTTTTTCTGCCATACTGCCTCGCCTCCTACAGAAGTATAGATGCAATCGCCCTGAAGCTGCCAGCCCGCAAACGGGGTGGCATGACCCATGCTGACAAAGGTATCAGGGTCGACGGTAAAAGTCTCGTCCAGATCAAACACCGCAAAATCGCCTTCGTTTTCCGGAATGCCAAAGCGCCTGCGCGGGTTGTCCGTCAGCGCCCTGAGGATCACTTCCAGCGGAACCTTGCCGGTTTTGACCAGCTTGGTATACAGCACCGCAAAAGCGGTTTCCAGACCCACCACGCCCATCAGGCTCTTTTCCAGCCCGCGGCTCTTTTCCTCCGCAGAGTGGGGAGCGTGGTCGGTGGCGATCATATCCACCGTGCCGTCCAGCAATCCTGCCACCAGCGCATCGCGGTCCTCTGCCGAGCGGATGGGCGGGTTCATCTTGAAACGGCCGTCCTCCTGCAGGTCCATATCGCACATGGTCAGGTAGTGCGGCCCGGTTTCGCAGGTCACGTCCAGCCCTTCAGCCTTGGCCCTGCGGATCAGCTCCACCGTTTCTTTGGTGCTGACGTGGCACACATGATAGCGGCAGCCGGTCTCGCGCACCAGTTCAAGGTCGCGCTCCACCTGTTTCCACTCACTTTCGGAGCAGATGCCGCGATGGCCGTGCAGTCTTGCATATTCGCCGTCGTGGATATAGCCGCCGTGAAGCAGGCTTTCATCCTCGCAGTGCGCCACGATAATGCCGCCGATGGCCTTCACGCGTTTCATGGCCTCGCGCATGGTGTCGGTATCCTGCACGCCCTTGCCGTCGTCGGAAAAGCCTGCCACATAGGGCAGCATCTGCGCATAGTCGCACAGCTCGCCGCGGCCCTTCTGGCCCATGGTGATGCATCCGTAGGGCAGTACCCATACCTCAGCATTCTGCTCAATCAGGTCCAGCTGCTGCTGCAGATGTTCCATGCAGTCTGGCGCAGGATTCAGGTTGGGCATGGCGCACACGGCGGTATAGCCGCCCCTTGCCGCCGCCCGGGTGCCAGTGGCGATGGTTTCTTTATAAAAAAATCCCGGTTCCCGAAGATGCACATGAACATCAACAAGACCCGGTACAATCAAAAGAACATGCCCCGAAGGGACAACACCGCCGCTGGACAAAAAGGAAAAATCGACACTGCCGCTCTGCGCTTCGCCGAGGCGGCCATTGCGGTATACCAACGCACGATTCATCAGCACTGGCACGTTCCCCTTTCCGTCGAAAATTGGGATTTTCCAATCGATAATTATATATGAACGTACAATTTCTGTCAAGTATTTTCCCTGCCGCCAACGTTTTGCCAGCGGCAGGGAAAACATTTATCGCGAAACCTGATACATATCAAAAATGTGCAGCGCTTCTGTGCGGAAAACAACCCAGCCCTCCCGGCATTCAAAAGCGACCGGCGTTTTTTCAGGCATCCTGCAAACGCCGCTGACAGGCGCATCCACGCGCAGCCGCACCTCGAAAGAGGGAACGGGCTTACTTCTGCTTTCCTCGCACAGCACAGCCGCATGCAGCATCCACCCATCCTCCGCTTCAAACACGGTCAGTTCCACATTTTCAGGCGCATCGGACAGAAGAGTGCGTTCCAGTGCGCCGGTATCGTCCAAAAGTTTCAGCCAGATCTTCCTGTACTCGTCATATTCGGCCGCTTCTATGGGGGCAGCCGACCAAATTACCCGACCTTTTCCATATCGGCTCACGGTGACCGCCGGGAACTGTGTGGCAATACCGGGCGGATTGGAATGGATGGAGGCAAACTGCGCGCCGGCGGGCTTCGTCCACGGCAGCGTCACGGTTGCAAGCACCATGCAGTCCGCGCCGGCCTCCACGATCGGCAGTGTGCCTTCAAACGGCAGCGGATACTGGCTGTTAAATGGGCTGAACAGCTTTTCACCCTTCTGTGTCGGGGCGATGTAGACCTGTTTTTCATCCGTCATGCCCTGCAGTTTGTGACCGGCAAGTCTTTCCACCAGTGCAGCATTCCCCATGCCGCTCAGATATAACACGCCGCCTTCCTCGACCCAGCGGCACAGGCGTTCGTTGTCCGCATATTCCAGTTCCGACAGCATCGGCGCAGCGATCAGCTTTACACCGTCCAGCGGTGTGAAGCTGCCCACAACGCCAAAGGGCACATGCGCACGGATAAGCGTCTGGCCGATGTTGCGGCAGCATACGCGGCTGCCGTACAGATCACCGTCGATATTGCTGCGCACGCCGTAATAGACGCCCATGTCCTGCCGCATCGTTCCCCGGAAATACGGTTCATAGCGCTGCTGGAATGCAAAGATATCGCCCACCTGATCATACACGCGGCTATCCATGGTGCCCACGGGATCGATGGCGTCAATCACCAGCGTCGCGCCATGATGCGACATGGTGATGCCCATGGCAGTCTTCATTTCATCGGGCGTTTTGGTCAGCGTGTGGGAGGCAAGCGCAGGCTTGCAGCGCGAAAACATCTGCTCAAACGGCTGATGACGGCTGGCCGCCATAAAGTACTTGCACGCAAAGGAATGGTTGTACAGATTGCCATACAAATCGCCGCCCACGTAGTCGCACTGAGCAGCCACGCCCTCGCCGCAGGCCTGTGAGGCGTTTGCAGCAATGGAGTTGGCAAAGTTGTGCTCAACGGGCATATCGGGCCGGCGCGACTTTACCCAGCGGGTCACAAAGCGCACAAAATCTGCCATCGTTTCGTACTTGAACTGTGTAAGCCCGATATATTCCGCCGTATGGGGCGCACGCTCCTGCGGCATGTCGTGACCATAACGGTCGCGGTACAGCGCACGGCAGTGCTCACAATAGCAGGTATGCGGCCAGAAGGGCATGTCAAAAAAGAAGGCGTCAAAATCGAAATACGCCAGCATCTCATCGATCTGGCCACCCACAAACGCACGGTACTCCGGATGATTGGGGCAGCAGAATCCATAGCGGCTTCTTCTGCCCTGCTCCTCTGTGCGCTCCTGCCCCAGTGCAAGCAGCCGTTCCCTGCGTGACTGTCCGCCCGCCTCCAGCATGCGCCACTCAGGATGCGCATCATGCTCGCGCGTATTGTGGATGAGGCTGTAATAGCCGCACACGCGTATGCCTGCCTCATGCGCCAGATCGACCAGCCGTCTCATCTGATCAGGCTGTTTGACAAAAGCACGATGGACGGTTCCCGTGTCAGTGGGATAATAGCACAGGCCGACATGCGACTGAAAATAGATCATGGCATAGTTGATGCGCGCACGTTTGAGGTTTCCCACATAGGTTTCCGGCGAAAAACGGGACAGAAAGTCAGGATGCCAGTCCTCAATATGCATATCCAGCAGATGTCGGCGGTATAACGTTTCATACCACATATATGTATTCTCCTGTTGAAGTTTTTTCTTACTTATATGATATCACTGTTTTATAACGTTTTCAATTCAATGCGTCTCGACTTTTCCTGCCCGGCAACGCAGACTGTGTTTGACAAAAAACGCTAGCAACTGATAAAATATAATATGATGTTATTCGCGAAAAGGAGGCCCGTCCAATGAAGCAGCTTAAATGGCTGAACTGCGCAAAGTTCATCGCCATTTTGACGGTAATGATTGATCATACATACATGACGCTTTATGACAGTAAGCCCATTCTTTATGCTTCTTTTGTCAGCGTTTCGCTTTTTATCCTTATTTCCGGCATGACTTCCTATCTATCCAACAGTCGTCATGAAGAAAACTGGTTTCAAACCTTTTTCAGGGGAAGCAAAAAATTAATTGCTGCTTACTGTATTGCAACGCTGATCCATCAGCTCCACTTCGATCACCGTTTTGACCTGATGAGCTATCTCACACACCTGATCCATTTTAACATCAGCCGTACCCATTACTTTGTCCTGCTGTATCTGCAGTTGATGCTCACAAGCCGTTTTCTTTTTATGCTGCTGCAAAAATGCCCCGTCGGCAAACGCGGCCTGCTATACGAAGCACTGATTCTGCTTGCCATCAGCCTCTTCTCTGTGTGGTGCAGCAATTATACGAATATTCTGGGCGTATACGGCGGCGCGGGCAAACTTTTTGCCGGTACCTATCTGGTTTCCTATTTTGTTGGCATGCTTATTATGAAGCATTCCCTTTTGGAAAAAGCCTCCGCTGGCAAGTGCCTTGTCCTCACTGTTGCAGGCGGTGCTGTATGGTTTGCCATTTGGCGCCACATGTGCCAGACAGGTTATGATCTGGCTCACTATACGCCTGCCGAGCTGGGACTCAATCCCCCTGGACTGCTGCTAACCATTCAGACAGTCGCGGTACTTGTGCTGTTGTTTGGTCTTTTTACCCTGATGGATCAGCTTCGCATACTCACGCCCATTACAAATCTGTTTGCCTTCATCGGCAAACACACCCTGTACATCTTCCTTTATCACGATATGATTTATGCAGATTATCTGCTACCCTATCTGTATACAGACAATGTCTGGATCAACCGCGTCCTTTTTCTGTTGGGCATGATCGCCATTCCTCTTGCACTGGAATGGCTCATCACCCAAATTCAGAAAGCTCTTCACAGTGTAATGTATTGTTCCCAAAAATCATAAGAATCCAAAAGCTTCCAGTGGGAAGCTTTTTCTTCTTTCCATCAGCCGACCCATCTGCACTCGACTTTTCCTGCCCGAAATGCTACAATAAAGCAGCAATTATCTTTCCATTTACAAAGGAGTTCACACCTTGACCACCTTTTGCACCTTATTCAGCGGTTCCAGCGGAAACGCTGCCTATCTTGGCACCGACCAGGGTGCTATTCTCATCGACTGCGGCATGAGCGGCAAACAGACGCTGGAAGCCCTTTGCCACGCCGGGCTGGACCCTGCCGGGCTCAGCGCCATCGTGATCACCCATGAACATTCCGACCACATCAAGGGTGCGGGCATCCTGTCGCGCAAGCTGAATATCCCCATTTATGCCACCGAGGGAACATGGACCGGCATGGAAAGCTGTGTAGGCGACGTACCTGCCCATCACCGCGTGGTAATCGAAGCCGGTGAAAGCTTCTTCCTCAACGAATGGGAGGTCGCCCCCTTCTCCATACCGCACGATGCGGGCGATCCTGTGGGGTACCGTTTTTACGGTCCGGCCAGCGTGGCCATCGCGACCGACCTGGGTTACTTTTCCCCCACTGTGCAGGATGCCGTGTGCGGCGCCGAGCTGGTGCTCCTGGAAAGCAACCACGATCCGGAGCTGCTCAAGCACAACCCGCATTATCCGCAGCATCTCAAAAGCCGCATTCTCGGGCGGAAGGGACACCTGAGCAATGAAAGCGGCGCCGAAGCCGCCGTATGGCTGGCGCAGCACGGCACGCACCACTTTCTGCTGGGCCATCTCAGCAGCGAAAACAATGATCCGGATCTTGCCTACCGCACCAGCTGTGAAGCACTTGCGAAGGCAGGCGCGCAGGTTGGACGCGACGTCACGCTGCACGTGGCCGGGCGCTATCAGCCCAGCCGACTGTACACCATCAAATAAAAAAGGAGTTTTTCCATGCGTCTGCTGGATGAAGTCATCGACCTTGGCGCTTTGGGCGCAGTGCTTTTCTGCACGGAGGGTCGGCCCCAAAGCGGCATGAAGCTGCGTGACGCGCGCGGCAATGTGCATATCGTCTCCTCTGTTACAAAAGAAGATGACCTGTACACCCTGCACATTGCCGACGGTGACGCCGCCTATTTTGAGCGCCTGTTCCGAGACGTGCGCATCGACGCCACCCGTTTTGAGGAGGTCGTGTAAATGCCGGTCAGCATCATTTGCGTGGGTAAGCTGCGCGAAAAGTACTTTTCGGATGCAGCGGATGAATACCTCAAGCGTCTCAAGCGCATCATGCCAGTCAGCGTCATCGAGCTGCCTGACGAACCCGAACCCGCTCAGCCCTCCGACAAGCTCAACGAGGCCGTGATGAAGCGCGAGGGTGAAAAGATCCTGCAAAAAATTGGTCAGCAGGACTATGTGATCGCCATGTGCATCGACGGAAAGCAGTTTGAAAGCCCCGAACTTGCCAAAAAACTGTCCGGCCTGTTCACGCAGGGCAAAAGCCACATCACCTTCGTCATCGGCGGATCGCTCGGCCTGCACCCGGACGTTGTACACCGTGCCGACGAGCGCATGAGCATGAGCAAAATGACCTTTCCCCATCAATTGGCCCGCGTAATGCTGCTGGAACAGCTCTTCCGCGCCGCCAAAATCAACGCCGGAGAAAGATATCATAAATAATCCGGTTACATATCAGCCTTTACTTCCGTCTGAAATACGGGTATAATAAATAAAAGAAAGACAACTGCCCATACGAAAGGAGAGCGCTTCATGAAAGGCATCATTCTGGCCGGAGGCGCCGGCACGCGCCTGTATCCACTGACCATGGTCACCAGCAAACAGCTGCTGCCCGTGTACGATAAGCCCATGATCTACTATCCGCTCAGTACGCTGATGCTGGCCGGCATCAAGGATATTCTTATCATTTCCACTCCCACCGACACGCCGCGCTTTCAAGAACTTTTGGGTGACGGCAGCCAGTACGGCATTTCGCTCAACTATGCTGTACAGCCTTCTCCCGACGGACTGGCACAGGCCTTCCTCATCGGCGAGGAATTTATCGGCGGCGAGCCCTGCGCGATGATCCTTGGCGACAACATCTTCTACGGCAACGGCTTCGGCGGCATGCTGCGTGAAGCGGCCCAAAGCGCCATGGAAGGCAAGGCCACCATTTTCGGCTACTACGTCAACGATCCCGAACGCTTCGGCATTGTGGAGTTTGACAAAAACGGTAAGGTGCTTTCCGTGGAGGAGAAGCCCAAGAACCCCAAGAGCAACTACTGCATCACGGGTCTGTATTTCTACCCCGAAGGCGTCAGCGCCATGGCGCATGAGGTGAAGCCCTCCGCCCGCGGAGAGCTGGAAATCACCACGCTCAACGATATGTACCTCAAGCAGGAACGCCTCAGCGCCAAGGTGATGGGCCGCGGCTTTGCGTGGCTTGACACCGGCACCATGGACAGTCTGGTAGACGCCGCCAACTTTGTGCAGATGATCGAAAAGCGCCAGGGCATTAAAATTGCCGCGCTGGAAGAGATCGCCTACAACAAGGGCTGGATCGACAAGGAAAAGCTGCTGGTTTCCGCCGAACGCTACGGCAAGTCGCCCTACGGCGAGCACCTCAAGCGCGTGGCTGAGGGCCGCTTCCTCTATGACAAAAAGTAAGGAGACACCATTATGACCATCATCGTCACCGGCGGCGCCGGCTTTATCGGCTCCAATTTTATTTTCTACATGCTGAAAAAGCACCCGGAAGACCGCATCGTGTGCCTTGACAAGCTGACCTATGCAGGCAATCTGTCCACCCTTGCCCCCGTGATGGACAACCCCAATTTCCGCTTTGTGAAGGCTGACATCTGCGACCGTGAGACTGTATTCCAGCTTTTTGAGGAAGAACATCCTGATATCGTGGTCAACTTTGCTGCTGAAAGCCACGTCGACCGTTCCATCGAGGATCCCGGTGTATTCCTGCGCACCAACATTCTGGGTACGCAGGTCATGATGGACGCCTGCCGCAAGTACGGCATCACCCGTTACCATCAGGTGTCCACCGACGAAGTCTACGGCGATCTGCCGCTGGACCGTCCCGACCTGTTCTTCACCGAAGAAACGCCCATTCACACCAGCTCTCCCTACTCCGCCAGCAAGGCCAGCGCCGACCTGCTGGTGCTGGCGTATCACCGCACCTTCGGCCTGCCGGTAACCATCAGCCGCTGCTCCAACAACTACGGCCCCTATCATTTCCCGGAGAAGCTCATTCCCCTGATGATCGCCAACTGTCTCAACGACAAGCCTCTGCCCGTCTACGGCGAAGGCCTCAACGTGCGCGACTGGCTGTATGTGGAGGACCACTGCAAGGCCATCGACCTCATCATCCGGGGCGGCCGCGTGGGCGAGGTGTACAACATCGGCGGCCACAACGAGATGAAGAACATCGACATCGTCAAGCTTATCTGCAAGGCGCTGGGCAAGCCCGAAAGCCTCATTACCTATGTGACCGACCGCAAGGGCCATGACATGCGCTACGCCATTGATCCCACCAAGATTCACAATGAACTTGGCTGGCTGCCGGAAACCATGTTTGCCGAGGGCATCCAGAAGACCATCCAGTGGTATCTGGACAACCGTGAGTGGTGGGAGACCATCATCAGCGGCGAATACCAGAATTATTACGAGCAGATGTACGGCAACCGCTGACAATGCTTCATACCGCCTGTCCGAACAGGACAGGCTTTTTGTATACCGGAGGAATGTGCAATGGAACTTTGGGACGCTCTGGACAAAAACGGCAATCTGACCGGCCAAATGCTGGTGCGCGGCGAGCCCGTGCCGGACGGACTGTATCATCTGGTGGTTTCTGTCTTGGTGCGCCATACGGACGGCACCTTTCTGCTCATGCGGCGCGATTACAACAAGGAAGGCTGGCCGGGCGTGTTTGAAGCCACCGCCGGCGGCAGCGCAGTGGCTGGCGAAGAAAGCCTGACCGCTGCCAAACGTGAACTGGCAGAAGAAACCGGCATCACGCGCGGTGATTTCAGTCCGCTGTATTTTGACCGCGGCCAGCATGCCATCTACCATGGCTATCTGTGCGACACCGACTGGCCCAAGGATCAGATCACCCTGCAGGAGGGGGAAACGGTCGAGTACCGCTGGGTGACGGCCGATGAACTGCGCGCAATGATGGACGTACGGCCCTTTGAAGTGGTGGTGCAGGTTGGCGCCCGCGCATGGCTGGACGGCGCTCCTGCGCCGGTACATCTGAACAGCACGCGCGTACAGCTGGCCACGCGCACGCTGGAGGCCGGAAGTGTCACCGCACACAAAGGCGCACGCAGGCCGGTGTGGCACCTGGCGCCGCAGGCCAACTGGATGAACGATCCCAACGGCTGCATCTTTTATCAGGGCAAATATCATGCCTTCTGGCAGTGCAATCCCTATGCGCCGCGCTGGAGCAGCATGCACTGGGCGCATGCCGTGAGCGAAGATCTGATCCACTGGACTTATCTGCCCGTGGCTCTTGCGCCCGATCAGCCCTATGATGACGACATCGGCGGCGGATGCTTCTCCGGCAGCGCCATTGAAAAGGACGGACGGCTGTATTTGATGTACACCGGCGTAAAGGACAGGCGTCAGGCTCAGTGTCTGGCATCGTCGGCTGATGGCATCACTTTTGAAAAAGAGGCTCTCAACCCGCTCATTCCCGGGCCGCCCGAAGGACACTCTCCCGGCTTCCGCGACCCCAAAGTGCTGAAACATAACGGCTGCTATTATGTGCTGGTGGGATCCTCCAAAGACGGCGACGGCTGCGCGGTGCTTTACCGCTCGGGCGATCTGCTGAACTGGTCGTATGTCGGCGTGGCTGCCAAGTCCAACGGGCAGTACGGCGACATGTGGGAATGCCCCGATCTGTTCCAACTGGACGGCAAGTGGGTCATGACCGTATGCCCCATGCACATGGAAAGGTGTATCACCCGTTACTTTGTGGGCGAAATGGATTTCGATACCGGCGTATTCACCAAAGAAGCCGAAGGCACGCTGGACATGGGATGGGAGTACTACGCGCCGCAAACCTTCCAGCACACAGGAGACACGCGTATCCAGATCGCATGGCAGGGGCACTGGGACTGGATGCCCTTTGCCTGCCCCCCTTCCACCGAAGAAGAGGGCTGGCGCTGGAGCATGGCCATTCCCCGCATTTTGTGGCTGGATGATACGCTGCACATCCGCTGCCGCCCAGTGGATGCCATCCATAACCTGCCTGATGAAAACGGCGCATACGTCCGCCGCTTCCGTTTTGATCAGCCGGTCACCCTTTGGCCGCGCGGACGCGAAGGTGAGAATCTGTATGTGAAGGTCGATCCTGCACAGCATCTGCTGGAAATCGCCCGCCGCCTGCCCGGGCAGCAGGCGTGGGACGCGAAACGCTATTCCCTTTCTGAAGACGTACCGGATGTGACCATCATTGCCGACCGCAACGCTGTGGATATGTTTGCCGACGGCGGACGGCTGGCGTTCTCCTGCTGCGACAACGACCCCGGCGAAGGTATACTCATCACCCCGGGCGCATAAACTGCAGTACTCCCCCGCAATCTCATCCAAGGAGGCAGCCGGATGACGCTGAGCGAGCTGCGCACCAAAGAGGTGATCGACGTGCAGGACGGCAAGCGCCTTGGCCGTGTGATGGATCTGGAATTCTGCGTGTCCGACAGCCGCATCACAGCGCTGGTGGTGCCAGCTGAAACCTCGTTCATCCAAAGCCTGCGCGGCGAAAAATGCGGCATGGTGATCCCCTGGGAAAACATACGCCGCATTGGCGACGACGTGATCCTGGTCGCTGTGCCGGAAAGCTGCTCACACAACTGGTGAAAAGCCTTGCGCCCCCGTCTCAAAATTGCTATAATGACAGCAATCTTTGTCCACATTACCAAAGGAGGATGCGTGCATGCGTTGCCAGCACTGCGGTTATCCTGACAGCCGCGTTATTGATTCCCGCCCCACGGAGGAGGGCAGCGCCATTCGCCGCCGCCGCGAATGCCTGCACTGCGGCCGCCGTTTTACCACCTATGAAAAAATCGAAACTTCGCCGGTGATGATCGTCAAAAAGGACATGCGCCGCGAGGCCTTCAATGCCGACAAGATCAAGCGCGGCATCATGCATGCCTGCCAGAAGCGCCCCGTGAGCATGAACGATATCGAAGCCATCGTTGAAAAGGTGGAAAAGCTGGTGCATTCCACCGGCGACGGCGAATATTCCTCCCGCCTGATCGGCGAAGCTGTGATGGACGAGCTCAAGCTTCTGGACGAAGTGGCCTATGTGCGCTTTGCATCGGTCTACCGCCAGTTCACCGACGTGAGCAGCTTTATGGACGAGCTCAACAAACTGGTGCTGGAAGGCAAGGCACGGCAGGATTAACAGAAAGCAGGTGACACGATGCGCTTTACCAAAATGGAAGGCATCGGCAACGATTACGTATACGTCAACGCCTTTGAGGAGCGCATTTCCAATCCGTCCGAGCTGGCCGTGCGCATCAGCCGCCAGCATTTCGGCTGCGGCTCCGACGGGCTGATCCTCATCAAGCCCAGCCAAATCGCTGATTTCCAGATGGAAATGTACAACAACGACGGCAGCTATTCCGAAATGTGCGGCAACGGCATCCGCTGCGTGGCCAAGTACTGCCACGACCGCGGGCTTACCGACAAGACGGAATTCACTATTGAATCCGGCGGGCAGATCAAGGTAATGCATCTGAACCTTGCTCCCGACGGCACCACCGAAAGCGTACGCGTTGACATGGGCATGCCTGAACTGGACGGCGCGAAGATCCCTTCCCGCGCTGTCGGCAATCCTGTCATCAACCATCAGATCGCGCTGGGCGGCAAGACCTATTCGTTCACGCTGGTCAGCATGGGCAATCCCCATGCCGTGTGCTTTGTGGACGATCCCGACACTGCGCCCGTCACCACCGACGGTCCTGTGCTGGAGTGTCATCCGGACTTCCCCGCCAAGGCCAACATCGAATTTGTGCAGATCATCGACCGCACCCACGCCCGCATGCGCGTGTGGGAGCGCGGCACCGGCGAAACCCTCGCCTGCGGCACCGGTGCGTGCGCTGTGCTGGTCGCCTGCGTGCTCAACGGTTTTTGCGACCGCGAGGCCGACATCACCCTGCCCGGCGGCACCCTGCACATCCAGTGGGCCGACGACAACCACATCTACATGACCGGGCCGGCCACCTTCGTATATGACGGCGTGTGGCTGCAGGAGGTGTAATTAGACGATTTTTCGCGAGAGGGGCGCTTCTTTTGAAAAAGAAGCGCCCCTCTCGCGCTCTCCCCTGAAGAAAACCACCATTATACGCTTATCAAAAAGCCGAATGTTATGGCTTTTTGATTTTTAAATTGCATTTATTTGAAACAAATATAGTTTTTTGTTGTTTTTCCTTTGACATACAGATATAATAAGAGCATCAAAGTGCGCATCGCCGCGCAGAACGAAAAAACTTCATAAGGAGGTAGCACCATGAAGAAGTTCCTCGCGCTGCTTCTCGCCGCCATGATGATCCTGTCTCTGGTTCCCGCCATGGCTGCCGAAGCTCCCATCACCATCTCTCTGTACTACTCCGACAACTCCACCCTGCCTTTCCGTGCGGACTGGCCGGCGCTGAAGGCCATTCAGGAAAAGTACAATGTTGTTCTCAACATTGAGCCCATTCCGATCGCCGACTACACCACCAAGGTTGGTCTGGCCCTGAGCACCGGCGAAAACGCCCCCGACGTCATCCTGGGCACCAGCACTGCCGGCCAGAACGCCTCTCTGGCGCTCAACGGTGCTGCCGTGGCCATCAGCGATTACGCTGACTGGACCCCCAACTTCAACGCCCGCGTTGCTGAGTTTGCGCTGGAAGACGACGTTGAGCAGCTCAAGCTGGGCGACGGCAAGCGTTACTATCTGCCCCAGCTGTACGACAAGCCCTTCTATGACGGCGGATTGATCCTGCGCGAGGATTATCTGGAAGCCAAGGGCTTTGCCGCTCCCAAGACCTTCGATGATCTGTACGAGATCCTCAAGGCCTACAAGGCTGACTATCCGGATTCCCTGCCCCTGACCACCATCGTGGCTCCCCGTGTTCTGTACCGCATGACCATGCCTTCCTGGGGCGTGTCTCTTGGCCTGAACGCCGCCACCGGCACCAGCGTGCTTAGCTGGGATTATGAAAAGGGCGAGTACTTCGCCGGCGCCATCAGCGAGCAGTACAAGCAGTATGTGACCTTCTTCAACAAGCTGTATGAAGAAGGCCTGCTGGATCCTGAAATGACTCAGGACGCCACCCTTACCTCCCAGAAGCTGGCCACCGGCAAGGCCATGGCTACCTACGGCTACTATGACCAGATCGGCGGCTGGACCCAGGGCAGCGAGATCGAAGGCTTCAAGCTGAACATGTATCCCGTGCTCGAGGGCCCCGGCGGCGCTCATCACCAGCCCAAGAATTCCACCGGCGGCGGCATCATGTTCCCCATCGGCACCGCCAAGCGCGCCGATTTCGAACAGGTCGTCCGCAAGATCGACGAAATCTTCTTCTCCGAAGAAGCTGCCAAGATCTGGTGCATCGGCATGGAAGGCACCACCTACACCATGAACGGCGAAACCATCGTTTACGCCGATGAAATCACCTCTTCCGCCGACGGCATCTACAAGTACATGCAGAATGCCTACGGCTGCGGCTGCGACGGATTGCAGCTGGTATGGTACAACGCCCGCGAGATGACCAAGTATGACGAAAACTACGCCGCCATCAACGCTGCGGTTGCCGCCATGCCCAACGCCATCCAGTACATCCCCGCCACGCCTTCCTTCGACGACCTCACCGCTGAGGATGCTGCTCTGCTGCAGACCACCCTGGCCGACGCCTGGGAAGTCTGGAACGACGCCTTCCTCACCGGCAAGAAGGACATCGACGCCGAGTGGGACGCCTACGTCCAGGATCTGAAGGACAAGGGCATCGAGCAGTTCTGCGAGATCTACAACACCTACAAGAAGTAAAACATGCTTCTTTCGCGGGATGTTCGGATTTCTCCGGGCATCCCGCCCTTTTTACCTTATCAAAACACTATTACCATCATGGGGGAATGTAGCTCATGAAAGCAAAAAAGACCACAACACCCATGGCGCAGAAGACCACGTGGAAGAGGTATTTGGGGCAGTATTGGCAGTTCTATGCCATGCTGCTTTTGCCGCTGGCTTACTTTATTTTGTTCAAGTACGTCCCCATGTTCGGCAATATTCTGGCCTTCCGCCGTTTCAGACCGCTCACAGGTCCCTACGGCGTCAGCTGGGTAGGCCTGCGTTATTTCAAGCAGTTCCTGGGGCAGCCCCAGTTCTGGAATGCGTTCCGCAACACCCTCACCCTGTCCGCCATCAATCTGGTGGTCAACTTCCCTATTCCCATTATTTTTGCCATTCTGCTCAACGAGCTGCAGTCGCTTAAGTTCAAAAAGCTGGTGCAGACCGTCAGTTATATGCCCCGCTTTATTTCCACTGTAGTCGTCATCTCCATCCTGACCGAGCTGCTTTCCCCCTCCAGCGGCATGATCACCCGCCTGCTGAAGAACTGGTTTGGTCTGGCGCCTGTTTATTATATGAATGAACCGCAGTATTTCCGCTTCCTGTACGTGCTTACCGATGCATGGCAGTATACCGGCTGGACGGCCATTGTGTATCTGGCTGCCATCACCGGCATTTCCAACGATATGTTCGAAGCGGCGCGCATCGACGGTGCCAACCGCTTCCAGCAGATCATCTACGTCACCATTCCCACCATCCTGCCCACCATCATGATCATGTTCATCCTCAAGGTGGGCAACCTGCTGTCACTCGGCTTTGAAAAGGTGCTGCTGATGTACACGCCCTCCAACTCCATCGTCAGCGACATCATCGACACCTATGTGTACCGCATGGGTCTGCAGTCCAGCACCAATCAATACTCCTATGCGACGGCCATCGGCCTGTTCAGCGGTGTAATCGGCCTGATTCTGGTGTCGTCCTCCAACTTCCTCAGCCGTCGCCTCACCGGCGAGAGCATTTATTAAGGAGGTAGCCGAAATGACGACGATCGCTGCGGCCAGCCAAAAGAATCGCATTCGTGAACGCAGTCTGGTGCTTGACATCGTGATCTATCTGGTCATGCTGTTTGCACTCATCGTGTGCGTGGTTCCGTTCCTCTACATCATCGCGATGTCCTTCTCCTCCTCTGAGGCTATTTTGAACAACAAGGTTTCGCTGTGGCCGGTTGGCTTTACGCTGGAGGCCTATCAGCAAATTGTGGAGTATCCCAATTTCTTCATTGCTTACGGCAACACCCTCATCTACACCTTCTGCGGCACCCTGTTTGCGCTTACGATGATGGTGCTGTTTGCCTATCCGCTGAGCAAAAACTTCCTGCGCGGCCAAAGCTTTCTGATGAAGCTGGTGGTCTTTTCGATGTTTTTCTCCGGTGGCCTCATCCCCAATTACCTGCTCATTTCCTCGCTGGGGCTGACAGGCACGCGCTTTGCCATGCTCATTCCTTTCGCCATCAACCAGTTTAACCTGATCATCCTCATCAACTTCTTCAAATCGCTGCCCGGCGAGATTGAAGAGGCTGCGCTCATCGATGGCCTGAACTGGTTTGGCATTCTCATCAAAATCGTGCTGCCGCTGTCGGGCGCAGCGCTGGCGACGGTGGGTCTGTACACGGCAGTATTCTTCTGGAACGACTGGTTCTACGGATTGATCTACCTCAACTCCTCCCAGTACCCGGTCATGCTGCTTTTGCGCAACATCGTTAACGGCACCACCATGGTGGGCGACGCCGGCGGCGTGGGCGAAAAGGCCTCTGTTGCCATTGCCGTCAAGTCCGCCGTTATCATCACCTCCACCCTGCCCATCATTCTGCTCTACCCCTTCCTGCAGAAGTATTTCGTCAAAGGCATGACCGTTGGCGCGGTCAAGGGCTGATAAACAACTGTTTTTTCGCATCACCCCATCGCCTGCAGGCGGTGGGGTGATGTTGACTTTACCGGGTGTTCTCCATTATAATGAAAGGTACTCAACCGGGAAGGAGGGCGCGGCATGGAGGGCATTCAGCTCAAACCCAGAAAGGCGCAGATCATGGTCATGACCATTGGTCTGGGTATTCTGTGCGGGTTGTCGCTCGCTGCGCCTGTTACCGGGCTGGCCGCTGCCATTCTGGTGCCGCTGTTCGCCTGCCCGCTGGTGGGACGCAAGGAGGAATGGCTGGCGTGGCTGACAGCAGCTGCCCCGACTGTTGGGGCAATGCTGGAGGGCTTTTCTGCGATCTATGCCGGATGTCTGCTCTTGCCCGGCATGCTGCCGCTGCTGGCGACCCGTTTGCTCAAGCCCAAGCAGCGCACAGGCCCGCGCGGAATCCTTCTGTATACCGGCATCACTGCCGCAGCGCTCACGCTGTGCGCCGCCTGTATCACATGGCTGCTTGGCGGACCCATCGGGCAAACCCTACCCATTTGCGTTACAGAGTTCATTGCCCGAATGAAAAACCCCGGACTGGTGCTGTACCGGCTGGCTGCATCGGGCCTGTTGACGCTGCCGGAAAACTACGGTCATTCAGATCTTTTGTCTCACCTGCTGGAGCCTGCACTTGTGCAGCAGATGCTGATGTCACTGCGGCTGACGCTTGAAAAAATGCTGGGGTATTACCTGCCCTATGGCTTTGTGCAGATCAGCCTGCTCGCCGGGCTGTTTACCGCGCTTCGTACCGAGCATGCCCATGGCGTGATGTTGGTCATCGAGGCAAACGCTGCCAAACCCAGCGAACGTCGTGCGCGCGTACTGCCGCCGCCAGGCTTTCGTCATCTGACGCTGCCAAATGGGCTTCGCCGGGCCGTATATATCATGTGGGCGCTGGCGCTGATTCTCATCAGTGGCACAAATTCACTGGCCGCTACGGTTGGAATGCTGTTTTTCAGCCTGTGCAGCGCACTTTTGCAGCTCAACGGTGCAGCAGTCGGCGTGTACATGTTTGGCAACCGGCATCCGGACCACATTGTTCTCATTGGGATCATCATAGGGATCATCTACGCTGTTTCACCCATGGCGCTGATGATTATCGGCGTTTCAGACACAATTTTGCATTACCGTACCAAAAAGTCCGATAAGACGGACTGAACCATAAAGGAGGTTACTCTTATGAAGGTTATTCTGCTTTGCGACGTGAAGGGTTCCGGCAAGAAGGACGACGTCATCAATGTTTCCGACGGCTATGCCCGCAACTATCTGTTCCCCCGCAAGTGGGCGGTGGAAGCCACCCCCGGCGCTGTGAAGGAAATTGAGCGTAAGCGCGCCAACGAAGAAAAGCTGGAGCGCGAACGCCGCGCTGCCGCTGAAGAAGTGGCCAAGAACCTGAAGGGCAAGGTCATCAACATTCAGGCCAAGTGCGGCGCTCAGGGCCGCATCTACGGCAGCATCACCAGCCAGGAAGTGGCCGCTGCCCTGAAGGAGCAGCACGGTGTGGAGATCGATAAGCGCAAGATCGAGTGCGATCCCATCCGTCAGACCGGCGACGTGGACATCAACGTCATCGTTTACACCGGCATCAAAGCTCCCATGAAGGTGCATGTGGAAGCTGCTGCCAAGTAATCCACTTTTCATTGCAAAGGAGTGAGCCGCATGGAAGTCGGCATCAATGAGCAGGTCATGACCGCCCTGCCCCCATCCAGCATCGACGCGGAGCGTTCGGTGCTTGGCGCTGTGCTGCAGGATACCGGTGCGGCCACCCTTGCCTTCGAAACCCTGATGCCTGCGGACTTTTATTCTGCTGAGCACAAGGAAATCTTTGAGGCCATGCGCTCGCTTCACATTGCGGGCAGCCCCATCGACATGATGACGCTTTCCAACGAGCTGTCCAAGCGCGGCACGCTGGACAGCATCGGCGGCATGGCCTATCTTTTGCAGGTGTACCGCTTTGTGCCCACCACTGCAAACACCCGTACCTATGTGGAGATCGTGCTGGAAAAGTCCACCCTGCGCAAGCTGATCACTGCCAGCCAGCAGATTCAGCAGCAGTGCTACCAGCAGTCCGATCCCCTGCAGGACGTGCTGCACAACGCCGAACGGCTGATCTTTGATATCGTTATGAAACGTTCCGGCGCGGAAACGCTGCAGCCCATCAACCAGGTGCTCATGTCCACCTTCGACCAGATCGAAGAACTCAGCCGTCTGAAAGGCCGTCTGGGCGGCGTGCCCACCGGTCTTTACGACCTTGACCGCATGCTCACCGGCCTGCACGGCGGCGAATTGGTGCTGGTCGGCGCGCGTCCTGCCATGGGTAAAACCTCCATGGCGCTGGGCGTTGCCAAATTTGCCGGTGTGGATGCCAAGCGCTGCGTGGCCATTTTCAGTCTGGAAATGCCCTGCGAACAAATCGGCCTGCGCCTGTTGTGCTCAGCTGCCAACATCAACATGCAGCGCGTGCGCAGCGGCATGCTCACCGACGACGAGTGGATCAAAATCGGCGACACCATCAACGACCTGTCGCAGTGCCGCATTTACATCGACGACACCCCGGGCCTCACGCCCTCGCAGCTGCGCAGCCGCTGCCGCCGCCTGATGATGGAGCAGGGCCTCGACCTGATCGTCATCGACTATCTGGGCCTGATGGGCGTGGACAAGCGCGTGGAAAACCGTCAGCTGGAAGTCAGCGAGATCAGCCGCCAGCTCAAGGCCATCGCGCTGGAGCTCAAAATTCCCGTCATGGCCTGTGCACAGCTCAGCCGTGCCAACGCCGCCCGTACCGACAAACGCCCCCTGCTCAGCGACCTGCGCGACTCCGGCTCCATCGAGCAGGACGCGGACGTTGTGCTCTTCCTGCACCGTGAGGGCTACTATGCTACCGGCGGCAGCGACGACGGCCCCAAGCCCGACGACAACCAGGGTGAAGTGATCATCGCCAAGCAGCGCAACGGCCCCGTTGGCACCGTAAACGTGGAATGGCAGGCAGAATTTGCCCGCTACACCAACCTGCCCGGCACGCGCGTAGCAATGTATGCGGAGGGGTAAGGTACGTTGGGAGGCGCTGCCTCCCAAACCCACCGCTTAAGGGCTGTTGCCCTTAAGAATCCCATCTTTTAGGAGGATGTTCTTTTGGTTCAGCAGAAGGTTTGCGATCTGGTCAAGGACCAGCGCTTTGAAGGTTTTTTGCTGGTACGCTCCGCTGATCAGCGCACGGGCGGAAACGGCGCGAAGTATCTGGATCTCAATCTGGCCGACCGCACCGGCGAAGTAAATGCCAAGGTTTGGGACGGCAACGTGCCTGTACCCGTACCTGGTTCCATTGTAAAGGTGCGCGGCGGCACGCTGGAGTACAACGGCCGTCTGCAGCTGCGCGTGGAGCGCATACGCGACATGGCTGCGAGCGACGACGTGGATATTTCCGCCCTTGCGCCCTGTGCTCCTGAAACGCCCGACGCCATGATGCAGCAGATTCTGGAGACGGTTTCCGAATTCCAGAGCGACTCCATCCGGCGTATCACGCTGGAAATGCTGCGCCGTTTTGATCAGAAGCTGCAGTACTATCCGGCGGCCCAGCGCATCCACCATGCCGAGCGCAGCGGTCTTTTGCATCACACCACCGGCATGCTAAGCGCCGCCAAGGCCATCTGGGAGATCTATCCCTGGCTCAACAGCGACCTGCTCTACGCCGGCGTAATCCTGCATGACCTGTGCAAGACAGAAGAGATGGATTCCGATCAGATGGGCGTTGTGCGCGACTACAGCAAGGAAGGTCTGCTGCTTGGCCACCTGGTGCTGGGCGTTACCCGCATTCAGGAAGTGGCCAACGACCTTGGCATCACCGGTGAACCAGTGCTCATGCTTCAGCACATGATCCTCAGCCACCACGGCGAGGCCGAATTCGGCAGCCCGCGCAAGCCCATGTTCCCTGAAGCCGAAGTGCTGCACTGGGTGGACCTGCTGGACGCCCGCATGAACGAGATGCAGACCGCCATCGGCAAGCTCAAGCCCGGCGTATTCTCCGAAAAGATCTGGTCGCTGGACCGCAGGCTGTATCACGTTCAGTATGACGATCTGGAAGAAAACACGCCAGAAGGTTGACGATTTCTTCCAAAAGTGTTACAATATCATGACGAAATGAAGTTTCCCCTGCTTCGGTTCGTATCCATTTATGGAACCAGCGGTCAAGCCGCCACGGGAGGAATATGATATGAAACGCAAATTGCTTCTGGTGCTCTGCCTGCTGCTGACGGCTTTGCTGCTCAGCTCCTGCTCTTCGAAGCCCGATCCCAACGATTTCCCGGACATCACGCAGGCCATCGGTCCCACCTATACGCCTGCGCCCACCGATCCGCCGGTCATTGACGTGCCTGCTGAGGATGTGGCCGAAGGCAACATGGGCGGCGAGAGCATTTTCTCCAGCAACCCCTTCGATCTGGACGACTCCCTGCTGGCCGGCATGGCTGCACAGGAGGAGGACTATGTCGACCCCAACTACGGCGTGGATGATCTGTTCAGCTACAGCCAGCCTGCCGGCACACCCTATCCCTACGCCGGCAGCACGCCCATCCCGCTGGATCCCATCGACATGCCCACGCCTACTCCGCGCCCGGATCTGAGCTTCACCTATGCCACCTACACTGCCTCCACCGTGGGCGTCAGCTTCTCCGGCCCGGTCAGCTGGCAGATCGACCAGAGCCTGTCCGGCATGTTCATCCTGTCCGAGCCGCAGAATCAGATCAAGGACGATCAGCAGTGCATCATCACCATTTCGGCGGAGCCTGTAACCAGCAACTATGACCAGAGCGACCTCAAGAGCCACGTCAAGCAGCGCCTGAACACCATTGGCGGCTCTGAGTACACCGAGTGGAGTCCCAGCCTGACCGCTACCCGTTACATGATGGGCCGCGAGGGCGTCTATGCCAACTACTCCGCCACCCGTTACGACGGTACTGAAGTGGGCGGCCGCATCCACTATGTGTGCCTCGACAACACCCTTTACGGTCTGGAGATCATCTATCCTCTGGGCTTCAAGGACGACTTCCTCGACGTATTTGGCGAGATCCGCTCCTCGATGAAATCCCTGTAAAACACGCACCCCTGCTTCGGCAGGGGTTTTTCTTTACGAACGGTACGATTCATGGTATGATGATGCCAGCTCCACTCAAGGAGGGATTTTTGAATGAACGACCGACTTATCGTGCTGGGTACAGGCAATGCCAATGCGACCCGCTGTTACAACACCTGTTTTGCCATCGATACTGAAAACGGCCTGCTTTTATGCGATGCAGGCGGCGGCAGCGGCATCCTGCGTCAGCTGGAGGATGCCGCCATCACCTGGGACCGCATCCACCATCTGATTGTCACCCATGCTCACACTGACCATCTTTTGGGTGTGGTGTGGGTCATCCGCATGGTAGCCACCTGGATGAACAACGGCAAGTACGACGGCGAACTGCACATCTACTGCCATCACACCGTGCGGGACGGGCTGATCCAGATGGCGAAGCTCACCCTGCAGAAAAAAATGATCGACCGGCTGGACGATCGCATTCTGTTCCACACCATCACCGATGGTCACAAGGAGCAGATGCTGGGGCGCGAAGTCACTTTCTTCGACATTCGCTCCACCAAGATGAAGCAGTATGGCTTCACCATGCCCATCGCCGGCGGACGCACGCTGTGCTGCCTGGGCGACGAGCCCTACAACCCCGAATGCCGTGCTTATGTGGAAGGAGCTGACTGGCTGCTTTGCGAGGCATTCTGCCTGTACGGTGATCGTGACCGCTTCAAGCCGTACGAAAAGCACCATTCCACCGTCAAGGAAGCCTGTGAACTGGCGCAGGGTCTGCACATTCCCAACCTGGTTCTGTGGCATACCGAGGACAAGACCATCACCAAGCGCAAGCAGCTGTACACCGCCGAGGGCTCTGCCTACTACAACGGCTGCCTGTTTGTGCCCGACGATCTGGACGTGATCGAGCTTGGCGGTATGCTCAACTTTGACAATCACGACAGCCGTCTGCGTTTTGTGGACCTGCTTTTGGAACGTGACACGCTGGATAATCTGCCCTCTGCCCAGCTGCCGGAAGGATACAGCTTTGCCTTCTACCGTCCCGGCGACCGCGACCAGTGGATCGACATTGAATGCTCCGCGCGCGAGCTTACCAGCTTTGAGCAGAGCGTGAAGGTGTGGCAGGAGTACTACGGCGCCTGCGAAGACACGCTTGACCAGCGCATGCTGTTCATCGTCAATTCCAGGGGCGAGAAGGTCGCAACGGCCACCGCCTACCAGCTGGACGACCCCGACATGGGGCAGGTGCACTGGGTGGCCATCCGCCGCGAGGAACAGGGCAAGGGCCTTGCCCGTCCGCTGATTGCCAAAGTGCTTGAGGTCATGCGCGACCTTGGCGGCAAGCGTGCTTTCCTGCACACCCAGACCACCACATGGGTGGCCTGCAGGCTGTACCTGCAGTTTGGCTTCCATCCCACGGCAGAAAGTGCTGAAAAGCACCGCGACGGCTGGCGCATCATGCGTGCGCTGACGGACCATCCTGCGCTGGATGGATTTGAGCCTGCAGAGATGGAAATGATTTTGAAAGACGAAAGCCGGATCGATTGATCCGGCTTTTTCAACCGGAGGTTGAAAAAGGCTGCACTTTTCAAAAGCCCGGTTATTGTCAGTGACGTCTCTCTTCCGTTACAATGAACGTGTTAAAAGGAGGAGTAGAAATGAGCATTGGTGAAATGATCGCGCGCAAACGTAAGGAACTGGGCTATACCCAGCAAAAGCTGGCTGAACAGCTGTCCATCTCCTTTCAGGCCGTTTCCAAGTGGGAAAACGGCTCCTCACTGCCGGACATCACCATGCTGCCGCAGCTTGCCGATATTCTGCACACATCGGTGGACGCGCTGGTAGGCCACCACTATTCACCGCAGACCATTTACGAAGAAAAGTACAGTGATAAAGCCTATTACTGGGGCATTGAACCCAACTGCCTGTGTTACGACATTCTCAGGCTCAGGCCGCCGGTGCGCCCTTATCGCGTGCTGGATATCGGCTGCGGAGAGGGCAAGGACGCTGTATTTCTTGCCCGTAACGGCTACCGTGTGTCTGCTTTTGATATTTCCGACGCAGGTTTGAACAAAGCCCGGCAGCTCGCCCATGCCTGCCGTACGCAGGTCGATCTTTTCCGGGCAGATCTGCTGGACTATCAGCCTGACGATTCTTTTGACATCGTGTTCTCCAGCGGCGTGCTGCATTATCTGCCCGCCGACCGGCGCAGAGATTTCTTTGAACGTTTGAAAGCCAGCACTGCGCCGCATGGTTTGCATGTGATGAACGTATTCGTACACAAGCCCTTCATCGCTTCCGCGCCGGATGCTGAGGAAAGCGAGCGCGTTGAACCGTGGCTGTCCGGCGAGCTGTTCAGCTATTACCACGACTGGCGTTTTCACCTGCAGCAGGAAAGCATTTTCGACTGCATGAGCGGCGGCATGCCTCACCAGCACTGCATGGTGAGCATGATTGCAGAAAAAGTTGCCATTCAGGATAACAAAGGTTTCGCGTTCTGATAAGGGCACAAAAACAGCCTGTCCCATATGGGGCAGGCTGTTCTATATTCACTCAAATCACACAGTCATCGCAGCCACGGCGGAGCCGACCAGGTTGGCCTCGTCGGTGCTGACCACGCGGCAGTGATAGCCACGCACGCGCTGGGTGTAATGGATGAGATGAGCCTTGATCTTCTGGTTGAAGGTCTCGTTCTTCATATAGGTGGTGCCTTCGATGGCCACGCAAACAGGCAGCAGCGGATTGGTGCCGGTCTGGGTGTATTCCATAATGGCCGTCAGGTTCATGACTGCCATCATCGCAGCGCGCTCCAGCAGGGCGTCCACCAGCTTGTACAGGGTCTGGGCGTCCTCGCCTTCGGGGGCAAGGTCGTGCAGACGGCCGGGATGGTGAGGCATGCTCAGGTACTTGCTGATGTCCACGGCGGTAAAGCCAAGCGGCTGGGTCTTGATGCGCTCAGCCAGCTCGGGGCTGAAGCAGCCAGCCTCGGCAGCGCAGATGAGCAGAGCATCCATTACCTTGCCCTGATATTCGCCGCTCATGGTCTTTTCCATCAGGTTCTGATCCGGCACCGCGGCGGTCTTGCTGACGAGGATGTCGGCGTCGGTCAGGGTGAAGCCGTTGAAAGCACCGGCTTCCATGTTGATGATGCTGCTGCCGGGCTTGCCTGCGAGGGTCTCGGCCTTTTCGATCTTCTGGTTGGACTCGGAGTAGCAGCAGTTGGTGCCGGTGCCGAGGATCATGCCGATGTAGCCGCTGTAGCAGTTGGCGGGATGCTCGGCCAGCGCGCCCAGCAGAGCGGCGACGGTATCGTTGAGGATGACGACCTTCTGATCGCAGGGAGCGCCCAGCTTCTTCAGGGCAGCCTTCAGGCCTTCGCCCACCAGCGCGCCCTCGATGCCGGGCACGTCGACTTCCTTATCCAGGTAGAGGATCTCGCCGTCGAGGTTGGGCAGGATCTTGCAGGGGAAGGAGAAACAGAACCCGATGCGGTCGCTCTTGTCGGCCACGGGCAGCACAGCCTTGGCCAGCGCCTCAAAGAAAGCGTCGGGAGTGATGGGGCCGGGCTTGCCGGGAACGGGCTCCTTGTGATGATACAGCACTTCGGGCTTCTGGCCGGGAGTGATGCGCAGCAGCGCCACACGCAGGTTGGTGCCGCCAGCGTCCATCACGATGACGTCCTGGCTGGTTTCAGGCAGCGCATCCACCGTCAGGTAGGCGGGAATCATGGGCAGGCTGCTCTTTTCGCCCTTCAGGCCCTTTTCCATATGGTCCAGAAAGTTCTTTTCAACGGGAGCCATTTCCTCCCAGGTCTGAATAAAGTTGATCTCCTTCAGGAATTCGCGCACGCATTTCATGGTGAAAAGCCACTCCTTTGGTGTTTATTTCAAACGGGCTGGATATTCGCCCTTCTATGATACACCGACGCGGCCAAAGTTGCAAGCGCAAAAGCCCTCCTTCTGAAGGAAGGAGGGCTCTTCTTATGCACCTGTGGTGGTCTGTGTCTGGGTCACATTGGGCATGCCGCCGCCCGCGATGGAGGAACCAAGATCCAAAAGCTTCGTCTGCAATTCTTCAAAGGTGAAGTTCATGTCGTCCAGTTTTTCACGAAGTTCCGCAATGCGGGTCATCATTTCGCCGTCATCGGTCACATGCACGGTGGTCACGCTCTTGTCGACCATGTCCACCCGTTCTTCCACCATCTGCTTGAGCCGCTCCGTCAGGCCGCCCTGGTACTGGCTGTCATACTTGACGCCTACCAGCGCGATATTGCCTGCCACAATGGCTTCCGCTTCCTCCAGTTCACTCAGCTTTTCGACCTCTTCGCTCACCCGTTCGCTTACGCGCTTGGCATCCTCCACTGTGCCGATGCCCATGCCATCCATTGCCGCGCCTACGTCAGGCCCGGCCGTCATGGACGGCGCCATCGTGGCCGCCGGGCTCATCGTAGCCTGCGGGCTGCCCGTTGGCATAGCGCTGGCCGACGGACTGGGACTGGGCAGTGTATCAGCGCTGCTGGTGCAGCCCGTCAGCACACCCAGACTCAGCAGGGAAATCCCAAACAGAATCCAACCTTTTTTCAAAGCTGTTCGCCTCCTCGCGCCTATTATGCTCCGCCATGCCAAAACGCTAACCGGGAACATAACCCCACTTTTTGAAAAAAATTCGAATTTGGGTATTGACAATCATTATTCTGCGTGTTATTGTGTTACCACGCTAACACGCTAAACCATTTCCGCAAGGAGGATACCTCATATGAAACGTTTTGCAAGTCTGATGCTGGCCCTGATCATCGCCCTTCTGCCGCTGGCAGCCTTTGCCACCGCCCCCGGAACGCCTGCCAGCGTTCCCGAAAACCTGAACATCGACTGGAATGCCCGCTACACCTTTGCCGAACTGGAACAGCAGATGAAGGCCATCGCTGACAGCTGCCCCGAAATCAGCGAAATGTACGAGATTGGCCGTACCTGGCAGGAACGCGCACTGTGGTGCGTGGAGCTGACCAACGAAGCCGTGCCCAATGAAAACAAAACCGGCATCGGCGTTTTTGCCAACATCCACGGCGGCGAACGTGAAAGTGCCTCCAGCGCCATGTACTTCATGTGGTGGCTGGCGCTCAATGCCAAGGATCCCTACGTAGCCGACCTGCTGGACCGTTATGTGGTCTACGTGGTGCCCGTCATCAACCCCGACGGCTACGAGCAGTCCTTCGTGATCAACACCCGTCAGAACCTGCGTCCGCGCGACCTCAACGGTGACGGCGTGCCTTTCTCTGATCCCTATACCGACATCAACGGCGACGGCTATATCTCCTATCTGTTCGCCGGCGCTGCCGATGATGATATCAGCTGGCTGAAGGACGCTTCTTCCATCTATGCGCTGTACCGCGACGAGCGCTACCAGCAGAACTATATCGGCCGTGAGAGCCCCGACTGGGACAAGAACGGCATCCTGGCGGACGATCCCCGCAACAGCGGCATCGACATGAACCGCACCTTCGACTACCAGTGGAACCGTTTCGACATCGAAACCGTCGGCAGCGAAAGCGGCGTTATCGGCGCCAACGCCTTTGCCAACGCCGGCCCTGCTCCCGCAAGCGAACCCGAAATTCAGGCTGTGCAGAATTTCCTGATCAAAAAAGACATCGACGCGCTGGCCACCCTGCACACCGGCATTCAGTGCGTGCTGTACCCCTGGTGCTACAAGCCCTTTGACGAAAGCGACGAAGAACTGGTGCAGATGAAGGCCGTTTCCGAGCGCATGGCTGCCGCCTTCCAGCAGACCACCGGCCGCGGCTTCTATACCAAGTCCTCCTATGAAGACTACCCCACCTCCGCCGAGATGATCGACTACGCTTATGGCCGTTTGAACATCCACGCTTACACCATCGAGGTGTACAGTGCCGGCAAGAGCGGCAACATCGAAGACTGCCTGTGGGAGAACGAACTGCCCGCCGCCACCGTGCAGTACTACAGCGCTGACGAAGTCGCCGCGATGGGTCTGGATCTGGCCAGCCTTGGCAAGCCCGATGCCGAGGGCGTATGGTTCTACACCACCGGTTCCGACCAGATGGTCAACAAGGCTCCCGAAGATCAGGATATCATGGTCGAAGGCTGCCGCGATGCGCTGCTGCAGATGATCGAAGCCGAGCCCTTCGGTCAGGGCAAGACCGTTCCGGAGTGGCTCAAGTAAAACAAGAAAAGGGATGCTGCTGAAAGCAGCATCCCTTTTTGATTGCTTTTTTATTCAACTTCGATCTCAATACCGGCAAAGCCGTAGCGCGGCAGTTCCAGACTGATGCTGATCTCGCCTTCCACAATGGCGGCTTCATGCACTTCGGTGTGCTCCAGCTGCATGCAGGGCGGATTCATGACCGCGTTGTTGTTCTTTTCGTCCACCTGCGAAATGGCGATCTTTGCCTTCACGCCTTCCAGCTGGGTGACCGCAAAATTCACCTGCTGCGCTTCATCGACAGGGTTGGTAACAATGACATACATCCTGCTGCCGTCCTTAGTGGCGCGCACGCGGTAGCTGGTATCGCCTCTGACGATCACCTCATCCTTAAGCATGTTGCTCAGCATCTTCATGGCGTGGCCGTTGGCCGTGGGCGCATAGCCGCCTTCCGGCAGGCGGATGAACTGGGTGTAGCTCATCTGAAGCACAGGGTTATGGAACGTACACCACGGGAAGATGTGGAAATTGGCCAGATCAGACGCGCGCATCATGCCCGTCAATATGCCGGAGGCATTCATCAGGTTTTCGATGGGTTCCTCGCTGCACTGCTGCGTGCCGTATTCGTCAAAGAACACAGGCGCGTCCGGCAGACCGTACTTGACCACGTCGGCATGGTGGATATTGTACATCTGGTTGAGGGCGTTGTGGTCGGTGTTGTAGATATGCATGGAATAGAAGTCGATGCGCAGATCGGGGCAGGTGTCCTCAGACAGGGCCTTCATAAAATCATGCCAGCCGTTGTTAAAGAAGAACGTATTCACCATGGCGTTGCCGCCGACCTTCAGATCCCAGCCATGCTTACGGTTGAGGCGGCCGACCACGCGGCAGATGGCGTCGTAGATGGGCATGTACTCCGGGAT
Organism: Clostridia bacterium; assembly: GCA_017517815.1. The sequence continues at coordinate 37,039 of JAFWYA010000048.1, forward strand.
GGTCAGCTTGCCGAAGCTCTTGCCGTGAGGCTCGTTGGAGGCTTCGATGTACACAATGTTGGGGCAAAGCTGTACGCAATGCTCAATGACATTTTCGACAACCTCTTCGTACTTGGCAAATTCCATGATGCCGTCGGTCAGTTCACGCTCAAAACGGCGGATATTAAGCATGGCTTCATCGGCCATGGCACAGAAGGTGGTGAGATAATCCTCAAAATGCGTTTCGGACGGGCGAGTCTTGGGCCAGTCGTAGGGATAGTAGCGCTTGTCGCCCAGCTTGTCCACGCCGATCTGGTAGTTCCAGTCATACTCATCCGTCAGGCAGTTCCAGATCTCATCCAGAGTGACCCAGGTGCGGATGATCTTCGGGCGGCAGATCTGCTGCTGCCAGTAAGCGGAAAAATCCTTGGGCGGAGTGTAGCGCAAGGTGGAGTTCTGGTACAGTTCGATGCGCGGCCACTCGCGTATGATCTGCTGGGCATTGACGGTAAACTGCATGTTTTTCATTGGCTTGTTTCCTTATTCCACTTCCACAAGGATGCTGGCAAAGCCGTAGCGCGGCAGTTCCAGGCTGACATTGGTCTTGCCTTCCACAATGGATACCTCGCGCACTTCGGTGGGCGTGAGTTCCATGCAGGGAGGGTTCATCACGGCATTGTTGTGCTTTTCGTCGACCTGGCAGATGGTCACTTTGGCCTTGCTGCCTTCCAGCTGGTCCAGATCACAGGAGACGGACAGCTGCTGGTCATCAGGGTTGGTAACGATGAGGTATAGTTTGTTGTCCTCGCCGGTAGCGCGGGCACGGTAATAGGTGTTGCCCTGAATGTGCAGTTCATCGCGCAGCATGCCCCACAGCATATGTGCAGCCAGACCGTTGGGCGTGGGCGCATAGCCGCCTTCGGGCAGACGAATGTACTGGGTGTAACTCATCTGCAGCACGGGGTTGTGGAACGTGCACCACGGGAACACATGGAAGTTTTCCAGATCAGCAGAACGCAGCATGCCTTCCATCGTGCCGGAGGCATTGCGCAGGCCGTCGAGCGGCGCTTCGCTGCAGGGCATGGTGCCGTACTCGTCAAAGAACACCACCACATCCGGCAGACCATACTTCGCAATATCAGCACGGTGAATGTTGTAGATCTGCTGCAGACGGTTGGTATCATCGGTATAGGTGTGCATGGAGTAGAAGTCGATCTTCTTGTCCGGGCAGTCGTCCTCGGCCAGCGCCTGCATGAACTCATGCCACATGCCCTTGACGGTGTAGGTGCCGGTCATGGCGGTACCGCCCACCTTCAGGTCCCAGCCGCGCTTCTTGTTAAGCCTGGTGACCACACGGCAGATGGCATTGTACAGCGGCATGTATTCCTTCACGGTCAGGCTGCCGAAAGCAGGGATCTCGCTTTCGTTGGAGGCTTCGATGTACACGATGTTGGGGCACAGATCAACGCAGTGCTCGATAACCTTTTCACAGACCTCTTCGTACTTTTCATAGCTCATCAGACCATCAGCCGTTTCGCGTTCAAAACGGCGAATGTTGAGCATAGCTTCGTCCGCCATGGCGCAGAAGCATGTGAGATAGTCCTCAAAATGCGTTTCAGAGGGACGGGTGATGGGCCAGTCGTAGTGGTAGTAGCGCTTGTCGCCCAGCTTGTCCACGCCGATCTGATAGTTCCAGTCGTAGGTGTCGGTTTCCTGATCCCAGATCTCATCCAGCGTGACCCAGGTGCGGATGACCTTGGGACAGCCGTTCTGTTTGACCCAGTAGGCGGGAAAATCCTTGGGCGGAGTGTAGCGCAGGGTGGAGTTCTGATACAGTTCAATGCGCGGCCACTCGCGCAGCACACGCTGGGACATGACGGTAAAATTCATAACTTCCATTTTGAAAATCCTCCCTTATGATGATGAAGCTGAAGATGCTTCTGTGTTCCTTTTTTCTTTGACAAAAATATATCATAGACGTGCGGATCAAGTCAACAAAAAGTTTCAAAAAAGGACCTCCTCAGCGGAAGTCCTCATCGTCCGCGCAAATGCCTGCTGAGCAGTTTTTGCACGTCGTCTGCAATTTGTAAAAGATAGGGATCGCGCAGCATGCTCAGCCGCTGGTCGATACGCGCGGCAATGGAGCTTACCAGCAGCGGCGCGCCGGTGATGGCCTGCTCGATCTGCGGGAACAGGCCTGCCTCCATGGCGTCGGTAAAAAGTCTGGCTTCCCGGATCACGCCGCGGTCTGTACGCAGGCGCACGGTGATATTGCCCCACGGAAACTGCTCGTTCACAGTCAGTGTGGGCTGAATGCCCTGCGGATAGATCCATCCGCCGTCGGCAAAACGATCGGTAAGCGTTTCAATGGCCGGGGTATTGAGCATGCGCTCATCCAGCATGGCCGGCTCAGTTCCGTAGGCACGGCTGAACGCCCAGTACAGCGCTTCCTGCATGGCATTCACCGTCAGCCCGGGGTTGAGGGCGGACAAATTCACCACACGCTCAGTCAATTTTTCTGTTCCCGCCAAAAAGTGCTGCATGGCGTCCAGATCGGTGTTCAGCAGCAGCGTACCCTGATGGTAGGCCGCTGCGCCGCTTTTGAAAAAAGCGCTGTCAGAAAACTTGCGGCCATTGATGCTCAGGCTGCTGCGCCCGCTTGCATGCGGCTGCAAACCAAAAGCGCCCACCGCCATACCGACCACGCTGAGCTGCCGTGAAATATCAAACTGTGCTTTGGGCAAGATGATTGTAAAATTAAGTGTGCCAAGATCATGATACTGCGCGGTGCCGCCGCTGAGGCGACGGGAAAGCTGCCCTCCCGCCGAAAGAAACGCGCCGACTGCGCATTCCGTCCACGGATCCTGATTGCGGCCGATAACCACTGCCTGCCGGTTTTGCCACAAAAACAAAATAGCGGTATCCTCTGGCAGGGTGTCCATCAAGTGTTTTTCAATCGCCAGATTGCGATACAGGTCATCATCCCGGGCAATCAGGCAGGCGGTGCGTCGAATCATGACTGTCAGCAGCCTTTCCGTTTTCAGCTTTCGCGCGAATAAAAGGGCAGCGGTACCACCTTGGCCTCATACAGCACGTCATCGCGCTCCACGCGCAGGGTCTTGCCCACGTCGCGGTAGGGTGTTTCCACCAGCGCCATGGCGACAGAAACGTCCAGATACGGGCAGTACCCGCCGCTGGTCACAGTGCCCACCTGCTTGTCGCGGTGCACCACGGCGCAGCCCGGGCGTGCAACATCTTCGCTTAAGATGAGGCCGATGCGCGCACGGCGCGGCTCGCCCGCTGCAATCAGCGCATCGCGGCCAATGAACTCGCGTTTGTTCAGATGCACCAGGTAACGGAAGCCCGTTTCCATGGGGCTGACAGCGTCGTCGATCTCCAGTCCGTACAGAGAATGACCAGCTTCCAAACGAAGCGATACAAAGCTTTCCATACCGCAGGGCCGCAGGCCTGCCGGCGTGCCGGTTTCGATCAGGGCCTGATAGAGGCGCTCGCCGTCGGCCGCAGCACAGCACAGACTGAAGCTGTCCTCGCCCGCAAAACCAATGCGTGAAACACGGCAGCTGACGCCCGCCGCCTGCGTAAATGCAAATGCGTTTTTAATAGGAAGCGTGTCGCACAGTCTGGCAAAAATCGCAGCGCTCTGCGGGCCGGTAAGCGTCAGACGGCATTCGGCTTCAGCCTCTGCCACAGTCACACTGCCGAAACACTGGCGTGAAATGTGGCGCAGATCCTTGTCGCGGTTACAGGTATGCAGCGCCAGACGGTATTCATTTTCATCAATATGATAGACCTGCACATCATCCATCACGCCGCCCTGCATGTTGAGCAGCAGGCTGCGGCATACCTGCCCCACCTGCAGGGTGGACAGATTGCTGCAAAGCAGGTTTTGCAGGTTGCGCAGCGCATCCGCGCCAAAAATGCGCACCTCGCAGCGATGCGCCGCGTCAAAAAGGCCTGCAGCGGTACGCACCGCCTGGTGCTCGGCAGCAGTATCGCCATAATGGGAAGGCAGCAGGCAGCCCATGAAGGGGGCCATCTGCGCGCCGTTTTGGATATGTTTGTCATGAAGCGGGGTCCTCAGAACGTTTCCTTCCATTTTGAAGGCTCGCCTCCTCCGTGCGCTTTGCAAGCGATATATCAAAACAGCCCAGAACATAGCGTCCTGCGCCTGCGTCATCTTGTACGCTGATATTTTCAGGTCGATCTTTTCCCATTTACTAGTATACGTTACAGGAAGTCGTTTGTCAACATCAACCATTTTTCGTTTTTTCCGAACACAGACAAAAAAATTATCAGGAAACGTTCGTTTTTTATCTTTACAAAGCTACAAAAAAGAGTATAATAAACCATGTTGTCTTGTCTACTACCTACACGTTATGATTCAGGAGGAAAAACACCATGAAGAAGTTTGCCAGCATTCTGCTCGTTCTGTGCATGATTCTGGGCATGACCGCCTCTGCCAGCGCTGCCGTTTCCGCCAGCGACATCAAGATCGGCATGATCTGCATCGGCGACGAAAACGAAGGCTATTCCGCCAACCACATCAACGGCCTGCTCAAGGCTATGGAAGAGCTGGGCATCAGCAAGGAACAGGTTACCTTCAAGTATAACACCCCCGAGACCGAAGCTGCTCAGGAAGCTGCTTATGACCTGGCTGAGGCCGGCTGCAACATCATCTTCGCCAATTCTTTCGGCCATGAAGATCACGTTGCTCAGGTTGCCTCTGAGTATCCTGAAATCGAGTTCTGCCACGCCACTGGCACCAGCGCCATGAACGCCGGCATGGAGAACTTCCACAACTACTTCGCCGCCATCTACGAAGCCCGCTACGTCAGCGGCGTCGTGGCCGGCCTGAAGCTCAACGAGATGATCGCCAACGGCAAGATCACCGCCGAGACCGCCAAGATGGGCTACGTCGGCGCCTTCCCCTTCGCCGAGGTTATCTCTGGCTTCACCAGCTTCTATCTGGGTGCCAAGAGCGTTTGCCCCTCTGTGACCATGGAAGTTCGCTACACCAACTCCTGGGGCGACATGGCCCTGGAGAAGGAAACCGCCGAGGCCCTCATCGCCAATGGCTGCGTACTCATCTCCCAGCATGCTGACACCACCGGCGCTCCCACTGCCTGCGAAGCCGCTGGCGTGCCCTGCGTTGGCTACAACATCTCCATGATCCCCGCCGCTCCCACTCAGGCTCTGACCTCTTCTGCCGTCAACTGGGCTGCCTACTACAAGTATGCTCTGGAGAACGTGCTGGCTGGCACTACCTTCCCCGCTGACTGGTCCGCCGGTTATGTGGACGGCGCTGTTGCCATCACCGAGCTCAACCCCGCCACCGTGCCCGCCGGCACTGCCGAGAAGGTCGCCGAGGTTGAGGAAGCCCTGAAGGCCGGCACCCTGAAGGTGTTCGACGTCACCACTTTCACCGCTCCCGCCGGCGCTGGCTACACCGTTGACGAGAACGGTCAGCTGACCTCTGCTTTCGCCACCGATACCAACGGTGACTGGGTTGCCGATGCCAACGAAGTTGTGATGGACGGCTACTTCAGCGAGTCCAGCGTGCAGAGCGCTCCCTACTTCGCCATCATCATCGACGGCATCACCGCTGTGCAGGAATAATGCAACAACTTTCGCCCTGCTGCCTCAAGGGGCAGCAGGGCGTTCTTTTGTTAAATGGAGGGACTGGCTTGGAATCCAACATCATGATTGAAATGCGCGGCATCACCAAGCACTTCGGCTCAGTCGTCGCCAATGAAAACGTGGACCTGACCGTTCGCCGCGGCGAGATCCTGTCGGTGCTGGGCGAAAACGGCAGCGGCAAAACGTCGCTGATGAATATGCTTGCAGGCATCTATTTCCCCGACGCCGGCCATATCTTTGTGGAAGGCCGCGAGGTGATCATCCGCTCGCCCAAGGACGCTTTTGACCTTGGTATCGGCATGATCCATCAGCACTTCAAGCTGGTGGACGTTCTCACCGCCGCCGAAAACATCATCCTTGGCCTGCCCGGCGCCATGAAGCTGGATATGAATCAGGTCAAAAGAAATGTGCAGCAGCTTCTGGACAAGTATGGCTTTGAGCTGAATCTGGATGCGAAGATCTACGAAATGAGCGTTTCGCAGAAGCAGACGGTCGAGATCGTCAAGATGCTCTACCGCGGCGCGCACATCCTCATTCTGGACGAGCCCACCGCTGTGCTCACCCCCCAGGAGACCGACAAGCTGTTCCAGGTGCTGCGCAACATGCGCGCGCATGGACATTCCATCATCATCATCACCCACAAGCTCAACGAAGTGCTGTCTCTGAGCGACCGCGTGTCCGTACTGCGCAAGGGCGCATATGTCGGCACCGTCAACACCTGCGACGCCACCGAAATGAGCCTGACTGAAATGATGGTCGGCGAAAAGGTCGTGCTGGACATCGAGCGCCCTGATCCCGTGAACCCCGTGATGAAGCTGCACGTGGACGATGTGACCGTGTACAACCGCGAGGGCCGCGAGGTGCTGTCCCACGCCAATTTTGAAGCCTATACCGGCGAAATTCTGGGCATTGCAGGCATTGCAGGCAGCGGCCAGAAGGAATTGCTGGAATCCATCGCCGGTCTGCAGCCGCATATGACCGGCAAGATCCACTACCGCAACCGCAAGGGCCACATCAAGGAACTCACCGAGATGAGTGCGCAGGAGATCCGCGAGATCGGCATTCGTCTGGCGTTCGTACCGGAAGACCGTCTGGGCATGGGTCTGGTGGCCTCCATGGGCATGACTGACAACATGATGCTGCGTTCCTACCGAAAGGGTCACGGTTTGTTTGCCCGCCGTAAGGAGCCCCACGATCTGGCCGAGCAGATCAAGCAGGAGCTGGGCGTGGTGACCCCCTCCGTTGACTGGCCCGTAGGCCGCATGAGCGGCGGCAACGTGCAGAAGGTGCTGGTCGGCCGCGAGATCGCCTCCTCACCTCAGGTTTTGATGGTAGCTTATCCCGTGCGTGGTCTGGACATCAACTCCTCCTATCAGATCTACGCGCTGCTCAACGAGCAGAAAAAGAAGGGCTCGTGCGTTATTTGCGTCGGCGAAGACCTTGACGTGCTGCTGGCCCTGTGCGACCGCATTCTGGTGCTGGCTGACGGCCGTGTCAGCGGCGTTGTGGACGCCCGCACCGCCACCAAGGAAGAAGTTGGCCTGCTGATGACCAGCGAGGACAAGAAGGAGGTACAGGCATGAGCGCTGCTGTGAAAGAACCCCTGTTTCATGTGGTCAAACGCGACGGCACATCCTTCGGCCGCGGCCTGCTCATTCGTCTGGCTGCCATCGTGCTTGCGCTGATCGTATGCGCCGTCATCATCGTGCTGCTCACCGGTATGAACCCGCTGAGCGTTTATGCCGCCCTGTGGAACGGTGCCGTTGGCACTTCCCGCCGTATGTGGATCACCTTCCGCGACGCTGCTATTCTGCTGTGCATCGGCTTTGCCGTTATGCCAGCCTACCGCATGCGCTTCTGGAACACCGGCGCTGAAGGCCAGGTACTGATGGGCGCTGCCGCCACTGCCGCCATGATGATTTACGGCAAGGGGCTGCCCTCCTGGCTGCTGTATGCGCTGTGTCCGCTGGCCGGCATTGCCGCAGGCGTCATCTGGGGCGTGATTCCCGCCTTCTTCAAGGCGTATTGGAACACCAACGAAACCCTGTTCACCCTGATGCTCAACTACATCGCTACACAGCTGGTGGCATTTTGCATCATCTTCTGGGAGAACCCTCCCGGTTCCAACTCCGTCGGCCTGATCAACTCCAAGGGCAAGATCGGCTGGCTGCCCAATCTGGACCGTTATGGCTGCGTGCTGCCCATCCTGATCGTGCTGGCGCTGGCGGTGCTTCTGTACGCCTACATGCGCTACACCAAGCAGGGCTACGAGGTCAGCGTTGTGGGCGAAAGTGAAAACACCGCCCATTATGCCGGCATCAATGTCAAGCGTGTCATCATCCGTACGATGGCCCTGTGCGGCGCTGTCGCCGGTATCGCGGGTTATCTGCTGGCCAGCGGCGTCAGCCATACCATTTCCACCGGTCTGGTCGGCGGCCGCGGCTTCACCGCCATCATTGTTGCATGGCTGGGCAAGCTGAATCCCTTCTCCATGATGATCGTGGCGCTGGGCCTGGTGTTCATGCAAAAGGGCTCGGTCGAGATCGCCGGTCAGTTCAACCTGAATGAAAATGCCAGTGAGATCATCACCGGCATCCTGCTGTTCTTCATTCTGGGCTGTGAGTTCTTCATCAACTACCGTCTGGAATTCCGCAAGCATGAAAAGGAGGCCGTGAAAGCATGAATGTGATCAGTGTTTTTCTTCAGAAAGCCATCACGCAGGGCATTCCGCTCCTTTTCGGCGCCAACGGCGAAATTCTGACAGAAAAGAGCGGCAACCTGAACCTGGGTATTCCGGGCTTGATGTACATGGGCGGCGTAGCCGGTCTGATCGGCGCTTTCCTGTATGAAGCCAACGTCGCCAACCCCATCCCCTTTGTGGGTATGCTGATCTCCCTGATTTGCTGCCTGCTGTGCTCGGCACTGGGCGCACTGATCTACAGCGTTCTCACGATCACCCTGCGTGCCAACCAGAACGTGACCGGCCTTGCGCTGACCACCTTCGGCATGGGCTTTGGCAACTTCTTCGGCGGTTCTCTGAGCAAGCTGGCCGGCGGTGTAGGTCAGCTGTCTACCGCCACCACTGCCAGTGCCTTCCGCGCCAAGATTCCCTTCCTGACGGATATTCCCGTTGTAGGGGAGCTGCTGTTTGGCTACGGCTGGCTTACGTACTTCTGCCTCATCATCACCTTTGCACTGAGTTTCTTCCTGTTCAAGACCCGCGTGGGCCTCAACCTGCGCGCCGTGGGCGAAAGCGCTGCCACCGCTGATGCAGCCGGTATCAACGTCAACCGGTACAAGTACATTGCCACCATCGTAGGCGGCATGATGGCGGGTCTGGGCGGACTGTACTTCGTAATGGAGTACACTGGCGGCACCTGGGTCAACAATGGCTTCGGCGATCGCGGCTGGCTGGCCATCGCGCTGGTCATCTTTGCGCGCTGGCGTCCGCTCAACGCCATTTGGGGCTCTTTCCTGTTTGGCGGCTTGTACATCCTGTATCTTTACATTCCGGGTCTTACCCGCGACATGCAGGAGATTTTCAAGTCCCTGCCCTATCTGGTTACCATTGTGGTGCTGGTCATCACCTCGCTGCGTAAAAAGCGCGAGGATCAGCCCCCCGCCTCTCTGGGCCTGCCCTATTTCCGCGAAAGCCGAGGTTAAGGCTCTAGCTCACTCCGCTTCGCGGGTGAATGGCAAAATTACAAAAAACGAAAATGCCGGTGTACACCAAGCGTGTACACCGGCTTGTTTTATCCGTTTCCGGCAGCGAAGGATTCCTGTGACAGGTCGAGGATCTCGCCCGTCTGTGCGTCAATGGTCATCTGCCATCCCATCTGGATATCGTGATTCTGTACCCAGAAGTACCACTGGCGATGTGTTTTTTCCTGCGTGAGATCGGCATAGCCAAAATTGCTTGCGTCAAAGATGGCGCGGCTGACGCCATATTCACTCTCCAGCGTCTGCGCCGGTAATCCCGGCAGGTATTGACTGCAATGCGCATCAGCCACGTTTTTTCCGAGCATTCGCCCCGGAAGGTATGCCATTTTTGGTAAGCCTTCAAAAAGCTGTCCTGCACTGCGTCCTCAGCCAGCATCACATCATGCAGGCTGAGATAGCACATACGCAGCATTGCGTCGCCGTAGCTTTCCATCAGCCTTCTGATGGGATCGTCTGGTGTATTCACACGTTTCCACCTCCTGTGTTCAGCGCCGGGCCCGGCTGCTTTTCACTATGATAGACGCAGTCCGTTGGAAAAACCATCCGTTTTTGTGCAAAAAAAGAGCCCTTCCGGGCTCTTACAGTTTACTTTCCAGCCAGCCGATGAGGTCTTTTCGCACCTCTTCGCGGTTGATTTCGTTGAACATTTCATGCCGTCCGCCGGGATAGAGCTTGACCTGCACATCCCCCACGCCCGCCTGACGGATCTCCTGCGCCACCTTTTCCACGCCTGTGCCGTTTGCACCCACCGGGTCGTGGTCGCCGGAAAGCAGCAGCACGGGAATGTCTTTCCTCATCGCACCAATGCGCTCCGGATACAGGCGGCTGAGACCGGCAAACATATCGCGGTATGCGCCCGCTGTAAAGGTGAAGCCGCACAGCGGATCAGCCTGATATTTTGCCACAGCATCAGGGTCGCGGCTGAGCCAGTCATTGGGCGTCTGCACGTTTTCGATACCCTTGAGGTAACCGCCAAAGGAGATGTTCTTGAGCATCTTGCTGGGCTTTTTCTGCATGCCCAGCGCACACTGAATGTCGGCGATCAGCTTTCCAGCCGAAACAATGGCCTTGTCATAATGGCCTGTGCCGCTGAGAATAACGCCTGCGAGGCCCTTTTCATGCTTCAGGCAGTAGCTGCGCACCACGAAGCTGCCCATGCTGTGACCCAGCAGAAAGTACGGCAGCTGCGGATAATCGCGCTGCGTCAGCACACGCAGGGAATGCACGTCTTCAATCAGCGCATCCCAGCCATCCTTGTCGGCAAAATAGCCTTTGATTTTGGCTGTTGCGCCATGACCCAGATGAGAATGGCCCACCACCACAAAACCGGCCGCACTCAAAGCCAGCGCCGTTTCCTCATAACGGCGGATATGCTCCACCATACCATGCACCAGCTGCACCACGCCGCGCGGCTTGCCCTGTGCGGGCCAGAAGCCTCTCTCCAGCTTCTGCCCGGTTACAGACGAAAAGGTTGAATACATCTGCACTCCTCCTGTTTGCTGTTTTTTCTTATTGTAGCACATGGGAAATATGGAGTGCAACCATCTGTGATAAATGCATCGTCCGCCTCATATCCTGTGCTGTTCAGATCAACCGAAAGGGAGCTGCCAATCATGAAAAAGCTGATGATTCTTCTGCTGATGTTTTCATTTCTGCCCGCTGCAGCCCTTGCGCTGGAGGATGGCGTCTACCGCGACAAGGCTGCGGGCTACGGCGGAGATGTGATCGTAACGGTCATCGTGCGCGAGGGAAAGATGACCGAGCTGACCACAGAAAATACAGGGGGCGAAAAAAGCGAGTACTACCTCAAAGCCGAGGAAGCACTCGCCAAAACAATCATTGAAAAGCAGGGCATTGACGGCGTGGACGCCGTAGCCGGAGCCACCGGCACCAGCGAAAGCATTCTCACCGCCATGAAAGGAATTCTTGAGCAGGCTGCATATACCGGCGCTCCGCTGGGAATGGTGAACCGCGTGGTTGAAAACACTGCCGACGGTGTGGAGATCACCATCACCGGTGAAGACTACGATGCGCTCGTCCCTCCTGAAGGCCGCTGATCAAGCCAGCTTTCCGATATCCACCCATCCCTCAGGTTTCACCGTGCGCTCCAGTTCAGCCGGCGTCAGGCGCACGGCGCTGTTGCGGCTGCCCGCCGCAGGATAGACGTATTCAAACCGTTTGAGCGATTCATCCAGATACACTCGCGTGCCTTCCGGTGCAAGAAACGGGCACACACCGCCCACCGGAAAGCCTGTGCGCTCAGCCACCTGTTCGTGGCTGAGCATTTTGGCTTTCTGATGAAAAAACGCCTTGAATTTGGCATTGTCGACCCTGGCGTCGCCAGCCAGCACCACAAGCACCACATGTTCTTCCACCAGAAAGCTCATGGTTTTGGCAATCAGGCAGGGTTCACAGCCCAGCGCCTGCGCCGCCAGCTCCACCGTGGCGCTGGACACATCAAACTCCTGTACGCGGTCGCCCAGACCGCATTCTGCCAGATAGGCCTTCACCTGTTCGATATTCATAAGGGTTCCTCCATGAACACACGGCGCACCGCCTGCAGATAACCATATCCATGCAGGTCATCCGGCAGCAGGTAGCTGCTTTCCGTCCATTCATTCCAGCTGTTGATGGTGATCAGCGGCGGCTGATCTGGGTGCGCATCCGCGTAAGTCCTGGCCATGCGCAGCGCGCGCTCGATGTTTTCGGGCGTGCAGTCGCGCAGGATACCCGGCCGAAAGGACGTAAACCGCGGATTGTTGTCCCAGCCCAGCGACACATGCGCAAAGTACGGCACATCCAGCGTTTCATCCAGTCGTTTCCATTCCGCCGTCACATCGGGCAGTACGTCCGCATAGCTTCGGTCGATATCTGTAAAGTGCACATACTGGTAATGCGTGGCGCTGTCAAATCCAAGGCTGCTGAATCTTGCAGCAGGCACATCTCTTCCCCGATCCACGCCGGACAGATTGGTCGTGCGATCACTCCACATGGTGAACTGCAGATGTACGCCCTTCAGCCCAGCCTGTACACATGCCTGGCGCAGCCAGCCGATGGCCTCCTTCGTCTGCTCAAAGCCGCCCAGTCCGCGCACCAGATTGGGTACGTCGTAGATCATCAGCACCGGTTTGCCGTCGATGGTGTAGTAATTGGGCTGCACGAAATAGTTTTCGATCATGCGCTTCATGGCACGCTCAAACTCTTCGCGCGGCTGCGCGCCCTGCCAGATAACCGTGTCCACATCGGAAGAAATACGCTTGTCCCACAGCGTGACCGCGTCATGATTGGCCCACATCAGGTAAAACTTCATGTCATGGCAGTTGGGCGCCTTCAAAAAGCCATCGTTGAGGCAGTTTTCCAGAAACGGCCTGCGGTCGTACCAGTACCAGTCATAAATGAACACGTTCACGCCATACGCCAGTGCCTGATCGATCTGCATCTGCATCACCGCCGGATCCGCCTCATTCTGGCAGCCCCACAGCGGTCTGCGCGGCCATTCATGCCCGGGAAACTTGGCCTGTGCGCTCATCACAGTCTGCCACTCGCCCTTTCCCTCAGGCCAGAACATACGCGTGCGAGGCTCATCACCTGTGTAGGCTGGCCAGATGTAGGCGGCAACGTCGTATTTCATACCGTCACCTCAATACGAAATCAACCATTCGCCGTCCTCATTGGAAACGGTATAGATGGTCCACACGTCGAACCAGCCGTCCTCAGTAAAGTTCATGGCGTTTTCATACACTGCGTTCATGTCATCCATGCAGATGATATGTGTTACGCGGTTTTCCTCCAGCGTGCGCAGGAAGGTTTCCTCATCCATATCATAACCGGAACCCATCACCACCTTGTGCGGAGCCACCACGTACTGCAGGCGTTCCACAATATAGGGCGGATATTCCGTGCCGTAGAGGATCACGCCGGGCTCTTCGCCTTCCAGTTCCTCCACCCAGAAATTTTCCGACAGTTCTGTTTCATAGGCCAGATCGCTGTTCTCCTCGGCGTAGACTTCAGGATCGAAAGCCTCCACCATGCTGTCCCAGCGTGTAAAGCACAGCACAAGCACCGCAAAGGTTGCAGCCAGCACCCGCTGCTGCACCTTGCCGGTTTTCGGGCAATCCAGCAGCCAGGCGATCACCAGCATGCACAGGCCCATGGGCAGCGGGCAGCCGTAGCGCTGGGTCAGTGCGCTGAAGAATGCAACGTCGTTCATGCTGTCGGTGGTGCCGGTAATAATGCTTGCCACCAAAACGACCGCGTAGCCGACCACAAACAGCACCACAGAGCCAATCGTCCATCCAAGCACACGGCCCTGCTGCTTTGTGCGGCTGCTCAAAATCCAGATAAGCGCCACCAGCAGCACAATCCAGCCCAGCATAGGCAAACCGCCATGAAGATCAGTGGTCATTGCCGCCCACAGAGCCGGGGGCATTTCACCCAGCCATTCCGGCAGCTTCCAGGTGCCGTTCAGAATCTGTGCGAGCTGGCCGGATGCGCTATCCAGATGAATGCCGCTGAGGTTGAATGCGTCGCACACAGCCTTCCAGCTGGCAAACACCATAAAGGGTACAACGCTTGCAATGGCCAAATGCCAGTGTTTCAGCCCGTTGCGCGGTTTGAACAACAGCCATGCAAAGGCCATGGCCATCACTGCCCATGCCACGCCAATCTGCTTGAGCAGCACCAGCGTGCAAAGTGCCAGACCAAAGCACAAAAGTTCCCAGCAGCCGGCTTTTTCATCGCGCCACAAAAGATAAGCCTGTACCAGTACATAACCCATGCAGATACCCAGTGCCGTATCCACACGCAGCATATCATAGGCATCGATATTCATCAGCGTGGGCAGGCAAATCATCAGCACCACAGCAAGCGGCGCCCAGTACGCACGCTTCCAGGTGATCTTCTTCGTAAGCGGCGCAAGAAATGCCATAAAGAAGATCCACAGCATGGCATACATCGCCGGTTCGCTCCACTCGCCCAGCACCGCCAGGCCAATCCACTGCCACAGCTGCATACCGGGCGTATAGGTCATGAAGCGGGGTGCCAGGTGCTGAACCGAGTCCGTCAAGCCGCCATGGGCGAAGATGGAATGCGCCTGAATGCTCCAGTAGTAGATGTCATCCGTAGCATGCACCACGTGGTCGCGGCTGCACCATACCAAAAAGGCGGATGCGGCGGCAAAGCACAGCATGCCGGGCGTAAGGATCAGCCCAAGCGTCTGCATGACCGGCTTGCGCAAGCTGCGCAGAATGCCGATAACGCAAAGCACAGCCGCCGCAGCCGGAGCAATGGTATGCATCAGCGGCAAAGCCTTGAAAATGGACAGGCCATACAGCACCAGCATCAGTATGCTGATAAACGGCGCCAGTACTTCCTCCATGCGGCGGCTCACGATGAGCGTAAAGCCCACAAGAGCAGCAGCCAATGAAACGATCAGCATCATATCCATGGTGTTTCCTCCCTGATAAGGCAAAGGGCGGAGGATTCACTCCCCCGCCCTGCAGGTTTGTTATTACTTTACAATCAGGTTGCACAGACGGCCGGGCACAAAGATCACCTTCACGATGGTTTTGTCGCCAAGGATCTGCTGCACGTCCTCGCGGGCAGGCAGTTCGGTTTCGGCAGCCTCGCGGGTCAGTTCGGGCGAAATCATGATGCGGCCGCGAACCTTGCCGTTGATCTGCACAGCGATCTCAACCTCGGTATCCTTGCACTTTTCTTCAGAGTACACAGGCCAGGGCTCGTAGGCGATGGTCTTGTCGTGGCCCATCAGCTGCCAGATCTCCTCGCCCACGTGGGGAGTGATGCAGGACAGCATCTTGATGAATCCCTCAGCAAACTCCCTGGGGCAGGTGCCGTTCTTGTACACTTCGTTGACGAAGGTCATCATCTGAGCGATGGCCGTGTTGAAGCCCAGCGTCTCGAAGTCGGAAGTGACCTTCTTGACGGTCTGGTGATAGATCTTGGTAAGCTTACCGTCATCCTTCTTGGTCAGATTCTCAGGCACGGTAAAGAAGTTCCACACGCGGTTGATGAACTTCTTGGCGCCGGCGACAGCGGTGGAGGACCAGGGCTTCGACACTTCCAGCGGGCCCATGAACATTTCGTACAGGCGCAGGGTATCGGCGCCGTAATCGCGCACGATGTCGCTGGGGTTGACAACGAATTCGGGGAAGCGCTTGCCCATCTTGATGCCGTTCTCGCCCAGGATCATGCCCTGATGCACCAGCTTCTTGAAGGGCTCCTTGACAGGAGACAGGCCATTATCATACAGGAAGCGGTTCCAGATGCGGGCATACATCAGATGACCCACAGCGTGCTCAGGGCCGCCCACGTACAGGTCAACGGGCATCCAGTGCTCAAGCAGCTTGGGATCGCAGAACGCCTGCTCGTTCTTGGGGTCGATATAGCGCATATAGTACCAGGAAGAACCGGCAGAACCGGGCATGGTGGAGGTTTCACGCAGGCCCTTCAGACCGTTCTGGTCGTAGTGCTTCCACTCTTCGGCATTCTCCAGCGGAGCCTTGCCGCCGCGGCCCTTGTAGTCTTCCAGCACCGGCAGCACCACGGGCAGCTCTTCGTCGGGCAGGAAGACGGTCTCGCCGTCTTCGGTGTAAACGCAGGGGACGGGCTCGCCCCAGTAGCGCTGACGGGCAAAGATCCACTCGCGGAAGTGATAGTTGGTCTTGCGGCGGGCAACGCCCATGCCTTCCAGCTTGCAGGTGATGGCTTCCTTGGCTTCTTCAACGGTCAGGCCGGTGAATTCCTCGGAGTTCATCAGCTTGCAGCCCTTGCCCAGATAATCCTGCTTTTCAAAGGCACACTCGCTTACGTCACGGCCTTCGATGACCTGGATCATGGGAATGTTATGGGCAATGGCATATTCAAAGTCGCGCTGGTCGTGGCTGGGAACGGCCATGACCGCGCCGGTGCCGTAGTTGCCCAGCACGAAGTCGCCAATGAAAACAGGCACTTCCTTGCCATTGACGGGGTTGATAGCATACACGCCCTTGAGGGGGCAGCCGGTCTTGGTCTTGGTGGCGTCGGTGCGGTCGATCTCGCTCTTGCTGGCGGCTTCCTTGATGTAGGCTTCCACCTCTTCGCGGTTTTCCACGCGGTCCAACAGGGACGCGGTGATCTTGCCGTCGGGAGCCAGCACCATGAAGGTGATGCCGTAGATGGTCTCAATGCAGGTGGTGTAAATAGAGAACTCGCCGCCGCCCACCAGCTTGAAGTCCACTTCCACGCCGGTGGACTTGCCGATCCAGTTGCGCTGGATCTCCTTGGTGGATTC
>JAFWYA010000049.1 GCA_017517815.1 Clostridia bacterium
AAGGAGGCCTGCGGTATGGAACATCAGATCACTTGTATCAACTGCCCCGTGGGCTGCCGTATGACCGTCACCGTGGAAGACGGCAAGGTGACCAGCGTCACCGGCAACACCTGCAAGCGCGGCGTGGCTTATGCTGAGCAGGAGTGCGTAGCGCCCCAGCGCATGGTTACCGCTGTTGTGACCGTGACTGGCCGCAAGACCCCTGTGAGCGTCAAGACCCGTACGCCCATTCCCAAGGTCAAGATCTTTGAGTGCATGAAGCAGCTGGCTGCCACCGAAATCACCGCCCCCGTCCATATGGGCGATGTGGTGTGTGCCAATGTGTGCGGCACCGGCGTTGACGTTATTGCCACCAAGAACGTCGACTAAAAGACAAACAAAAAAGGAGCATCTCCGTGTTGGAGACGCTCCTTTTTTGATATTACAGGCAGAAATCGCCAAAGGTCAGCAGCAGGGGATGATCAGCGATGGGCAGATGAGAAAGCTTCAGGGTGAGGTCTGCCTCGTTGACGATCATCTCATCAGGCAGCTTGTATACGCTGCCGTCCAGCAGGTCAACCAGATTGATATCGCTGGCGAACTTGTACTTGGGCACGCGGATGGAAACGGTGCCTTCATAGGTCTCGGTCAGAATGTTGGTGGGGTTCCAGTAGCAGATGGCGCTGGAGCCATTGGGCTTGGTGAAGCCATAGCTGCGGGCCTTGGCAAAATCAAAATCGTTGGCAAGCATCCGGGGAGAATGCTCCACAACAGCTTCCACGGGCAGCTTGGCGTGGGTGTAATCGTTGCAGAAAATGCTGCACAGGTTCTGCAGGGCCTTGAAGGACTGCTTGGGGCTGTAGTCGCCGACGGAAACACCGTTTTCGTCGAAGTCCGCACCGATCACACCGAAGTAGCCGTAGTCAAGATAAGAATGCACGTCGCCCACGGTACCGTTGAGGGCTTCGATCATATCCATGCAGGAGAAGTAGGAGGTGAATTCCACGCCGCAGCCCAGGTCGATGAGCAGGTGGCGCAGCAGGTACTTGGACTGCTTCAGCGGCGTCCAGGAGCCGCCGCGCAGAGCGCCCATGCCGTCCGAACGGGACTGAGTGCCGCTTTCTCCCTGGAAGATCTTCATCTTGGGGTTGTACTTGCGGCGCACTTCATCATGCAGGTCAAAAGAGGCGACGATCTTGTCCTCCTCGGGCATGTAGGCATGGTAGGAGATGCCGTCGAGGTATTCGCAGCAGCCGGTCTCGGCCAGTTCCCACAGGAAGCTGGGATCGTTCTGATGCATGCACAGCACAAAGCCGATCACTTCGCAGGTGGGGTCGGCTTCCTTGCACAGCTTGGCGGTGGTGATGGTGAATTCGCCCAGCTCCTTGGCGTTGGGGCCGGTCTTCCAGCACCACTGGCCGTCGGGCTCGTTCCACACTTCCCAGTAATGCACGCGGCCCTTGAAATGGGACACGGTGGCCTTTACATAGTTGGCCCAGCCTTCACGCTCTTCCTCGTTGCGGGTGGGGGCGCAGCCGACAGCGCCGAAGTACTTGGCGGCATAGTCAGTGTACAGCTCGTTGCCGTAGCACAGGCAAATCCACGGTTCCACGCCGGAAGCGATCATGTTGTCAACGATGTCATCCAGCCATTGGAAATCGTATACGCCCTTTTCGCGCTCGGTGCGCTGCCAGCCAGACTGCAGACGGGCCCATTTCACGCCGGACTGTGCCACGAAGGGATAAGCCTTCTTGGGATCGAATACATCGCGGTCGAGCTTTTCAAAGCCCAGGCCGATGCGGGAATGCTGGATCTCACATGATTTTTTGGGAACGATGGAACCGATTTTGGTCAGTCTTTCCATGATGCATACCTCCTAATGGTGGATTGAAAATGTTGAAAAACAATTTGAATTCACAGTTGACGTCCAATATTGATTCCATTATAGTATAATGCAGACGCAAAAACAAGAGTTTCAATTTCCAAGCAGGTTTTTTTGATTTTCTGCACAGATGGAGGAAAAAACAGTGCCCGGATATCAGCTGATCAAAGCAGCAGGCGCTTTTGATGGTGAAAGCCATTTTCGTTTGATGAAGCAAAGTCCGCTGCGTATTCTTGAAGGCTATGAAATGGAATTGTTTTATGAGGATTGCGGTGTGAGCATTCTCAATGGAATTGAATATCCGATTCGCCGCGGCATGCTTCTGATCGCACGTCCGGGAGACACGCGCAGCAGTCAGCTTCCTTTTCGTAATTATTTTATTCGCCTGGGGCAGCCGGACGAGCAGACTTCACAGCTTTTGGATGGCATATGCGGCGTTACACAAACTGAAAATTGCGAAGCATACGAAACCCTTTTCAGACGAATCAGCAGCTGGTTTCTGGTGGATGATCTCTATAAACGCGCAGCTGCCTGTGCAGCGGTATATGAGCTGCTGCACATGACACATCAGCAGCGGCTCAGGCAGCTGCAGGAAGGCGGAGAAACAGGGGAGAGGGACGTCGTGCTGCAGGCTGAGCAGTATATTGATCAGCGCTATCAGGAAGAAGTAAGCGTTGAGGAAATCGCCAAAGCGTGCCATGTGAGTGTTTCCTATCTGCACAGGCTGTTTGTCAACCGACGCGGCGTCACACCGCACAGCGCGCTGAACAGCCGGCGCCTGAGTGCTGCCAAAAGCCTTCTGATCAACGGAAACTGCCCGATTGCAGATGTTGCGTGGAGATGCGGCTTTCAGTCCGCCAGCTATTTTGCGGACTGCTTTCGCAGATGCGTGGGCGTATCGCCTCGAAAATTCCGCAAGGAAAAAGGATATCAACTATAAAGCAACACCCCCGCTGACTTTTGGCAGCGGGGGTATAAAAATGGGGAAATACCAAAAAAGCAGTCGATCAATCGACTGCTTCAATTGGAGGTGCCATCCGGATTCGAACCGGAGAATAAAGGTTTTGCAGACCTTCGCCTTACCACTTGGCTATGGCACCGTGTGTGGAGCGGTAGACGAGATTCGAACTCGCGACATCCACCTTGGCAAGGTGGCACTCTACCACTGAGCTACTACCGCACACTTGGTGCCTTGGGGCGGAATCGAACCACCGACACTGTGATTTTCAGTCACATGCTCTACCGACTGAGCTACCAAGGCATAATGGCGACCCGGAAGGGGCTCGAACCCTCGACCTCTAGCGTGACAGGCTAGCGCTCTAACCGACTGAGCTACCGGGCCATTCGTGGTGGGAACAACAGGGCTCGAACCTGTGACCCTCTGCTTGTAAGGCAGATGCTCTCCCAGCTGAGCTATGCTCCCGTGTCGTTGCACTCTCGCGGCGACGTGTTATATCTTACAACAAATCAGGTGATATGTCAATATTGAAATTGAAAAAAAGTGAAATTTTTTTGGAGATATTTGTCCGCCTGCTGCAAACCGTTGCTGCATAAGGCTTTGTATGCTATACTATGGGCAAATTCATTTGCAAAGGAGAATCATCCATGCAGGACCTGATCACTCGTACTGCTGAAGCACTCCGAAAAAACGGTTTTGAAGTCGTAATGGCAGCAACCGCTGCTGATGCGAAGGAATATTTGCTCAAGTCCATTGCCTCTGGAGCAAGCGTAGGCGTGGGCGGTTCCGTCAGCGTAAGGGAGACTGGCGTGCTGGAGGCCCTTGAGGAATCGGGCTGTACTGTATACAGCCACTGGGGCGCTCCCGCTGAGGAAATGCCGCAGATTCTGAAAAATGCGCGGGAGGCTGACGTCTATCTTTGCTCTGCCAACGCTGTTACTTCCACCGGCAAGCTTGTGCTGCTTGATGGCCGCGGCAATCGCGTGGGCGCAGTGTGCGACGGTCCGCATGACGTGTATTTCATTGTAAGCCATTCCAAGGTGGTTGAGGGCGGATATGAGGCTGCCATCAGACGCATCAAGGAAGTGTCCTGCCCGCAGAATGCGCGCAGACTGAATCTGAACACGCCCTGCGCCATTACGGGAAAATGCAATATCCAGCAGTGTGAGAAAACCAGCTGCTGCCTGACGGTGATGATCGACCATGCACCTCATATCCGGAAAATGACGGTCGTATTGGTGGAAGAAAAGCTGGGGTACTGAATGATTCGCCTTGCTACATCAAAAGATATCCCGCTGATCGCCGCTGTCTATGAAGACATCCATACCGAAGAGGAAGCCGGCCGTGCAGTCATCGGCTGGGCACGCGGCGTATATCCTACGCAGGCGACGGCACAGGCAGCGCTGGAACGGGGCGATCTGTTTGTGCTGGAGGATGGGGGCGTAGTCGTTGGTGCGGCTGTGATCAACCGGCAGCAGGTGGATGTATATGCACAGGGCGAATGGAAATACCCTGCGCCGGATGACAAAGTGATGGTGCTGCATACGCTGGTGATATCCCCCAAGGCCGCAAACAAAGGATATGGCAGGCAGTTTGCTGCCTATTATGAGCAATATGCGGCTGAAAACGGCTGCACCTGCCTGCGCATCGACACAAACGCCCGAAATAAGCGCGCCAGAAGCCTTTACAGCAAACTGGGGTACACGGAGGCCGGTATTGTTCCCTGCGTTTTTAACGGCTTGAAAGACGTTGAACTGGTGCTGCTGGAAAAGAAAGTTTGAACAATAGAGTGACAACATGAAGATCAAGTATCCCGAATATGGCAGATGCATTGCCAATCTGGCGTGCTCACTGCTGAAATATTACGGCATTGAACCGCCCAATCCTACGTTTGAGCAGGCCGATGCGCTGCTTGAAAAGAAATACAAAAACATCGTGCTTATTCTGCTGGATGGCATGGGGATGAACATCCTCGAAAAGCATCTGGCAGAGGATGGTTTCTTTCGCAAAAATCTGCGGTTTGACTATTCGTCCACCTTTCCGCCCACGACAGTCGCTGCCACCACGGCGGTGACCAGCGGTTTGTACCCTAATCAGTCTGCGTGGCTGGGATGGGTGGGGTACTTTGCTGAAATTGACCGCAACGTTGTGTACTTCTTTAACAGGGACAATGATACGCAGGAAACAATCAGGGATTTCAGTGTAACAGACAGATTTGTCCCTTACGAAAAACTGTCTGAACTCATCCGCAAAACAGGGGTACAGGCCTGTGAACTGGCCCCATGGTATGCGCCGTACCCCAAAACCTATGGGGAAATGTGCGCTGAGATCGCACGGCTGTGCAGTACGGGGGAAGGGCATTTCATTTACGCCTACTGTGAACAGCCGGATAAGGCCATGCACGAGCTGGGTACCGACGATGCACGCATCACAGATATCCTCACGCAGCTGGAACATCAGACGCAGACTCTAGCCGAACGGCTGCAGGATACGCTGCTGCTGATCACTGCCGATCACGGCATGGTCAACACGCGCTGTGAAGTGCTTGCAGATCATCCGGACGTGGCAGACTGCCTGCTGCGTACGCCGTCCATCGAGTCGCGGGCGGTCAATTTCTTTGTCAGGCCGGAGAAAAAGAACGATTTTGAACGAGCGTTCAAGCGTGACTTTGGTGACAACTTCCTGCTGATGTCCAAAGAAGAGGTGCTCGGGCGGCAGCTTTTCGGAACAGGAAAGGATCATCTGTGGCTCAGCACCATGCTGGGGGATTACCTCGCCGTAGCCGTTGGGGAACTGACCCTACGCACCCGCGACAAGGGGTACATCGGCGAGCACGCGGGACTTTTGCAGGATGAAATGACCATTCCGCTGATCGCAATTGAAAAAGAATAAACAAAAGCCGTGAAGCATGCAGCTTCACGGCTTTGGCAATCTGGATCAGTTTTCCACGCGCAGCACGCTCTCCACGCTGACCAGATCGTTGTTGATGGAATTGAGCGCATGGGTCATGGCCTGCTCGCTGGCCTGATGGGTGATGAATACCAGCGTTACGCGGCCATCGGTCTGGTCGCCCTTCTGCTGCATCACGGCGATGCTCACGCCGTAGAGAGAGAAGGTCTGGGCAACGCTTGCCAGTACGCCGGGCTTGTCCACCGCCAGCATGCGCACATAGAAAGCGGTCTGCCAGTCGGTGTTCTTCTGAAGCTGAACGCGGGGATTGACCACGTTTTCAAAGGTGGGATAGGCGTGCTTTTCAGCGGCAGCCGCACGCAGCAGGTCGCTGACAATGGCGCTGGCAGTGGGCAGATCGCCCGCGCCGCGGCCCATGAACATCATTTCGCCGCAGGCATGACCGCGAAGGAACACGGCATTGAATGCATCCGAAACACTGGCAAGCGGATGCTCGTTTTTGATAAAGGTGGGGTGCACTCGGGTTTCCACGCTCAGACCGTCGCGCTTGGCGATGGCCAGCAGTTTCAGCGTATAGCCCAGCTCCTGACCGCAGCGGATATCCTCGGCCTGCACCTTGGTGATGCCTTCCACATACACGTTTTCGAAGGGGACGCGACCATGGAAGGCGAGGCTTGCCAGAATGCTCAGCTTGTAAGCAGCGTCAAAGCCCTCCACATCGCTGGAGGGATCAGGCTCGGCAAGGCCCAGCTTCTGTGCATCAGCCAGCACGTCGCTGTACTCGGCGCCTTCGCGGCTCATGCGGGTGAGAATATAGTTGGTCGTGCCGTTGACGATACCGTAGATGTAACTGATGCGGTTGGCCTGCAGGCTTTGCTCCAGCGTGTGGATGATGGGAATGGCGCCGCAGACAGCGGCTTCGTAATACAGACCCGCACCGCTGTCCTGAGCGGCCTTGTGCAGCTCGGGCCAGTGCAGGGCAAAGGCGACCTTGTTGGCTGTTACGACCGTTTTGCCGCGCTCCAGCGCCATCTGAATCCACTGATGGGCAGGCTTTTCGCCACCAAGGAACTCCAGCACGATGGAGATCTCGGGGTCGTTGAGCACATCGTCCACACAGTCGGTCAGCACGCCGTCGGGAAAGTCGATCTCACGCTGCTTGCTCAAATTGCGGACCAGCACCTTTTTGATTTCAAAGCGCAATCCGGTGCGGTGCGCAATATCATCAGCAAATCCATTGAGGAGCTTCCATACGCCGCCGCCTACATTGCCGCAGCCCAGAAAGCCGATTTTGACCAGTTTATCCATAATGTTCTTCCTTTCTGTTTCAGCGGTTGCGTTCGTACAGCAGGCGCAGGCCCTTGAGGGTCAGGTAGCCATCCAGCTTGTCGATAATACCGTCCTCCTGCGCAACCATCAGCGACATGCCGCCAGTGGCCACTACCAGCGCGTCGGGCGCGTTCAGCTCCTTGCGGAACTTGCGCACCAGGTAATCCACCTGACCGATGTAACCGTAGATCACACCAGCCTGCAGGTTGGAAATGGTGGTGCGGTTGATGACCTGTTCGGGGCGCACCAGCTCAAAGCGGGGCAGCTTGGCTGTGCCGCTTACCAGCGCTTCGCTGGTAAGCTTCAGACCGGGACAGATGCAGCCGCCGGCAAAAGCGCCGCTTGCATCGATCGCACCGAAGGTCGTGGCGGTGCCAAAGTCGATAAAGATGCAGGGGCCGCCGTATTCTGCCTGTGCGGCTACAGCATTGGCGATGCGGTCGCTGCCCAGCTCGCGCGGGTTTTCATACTTGATGTTCAGCCCTGTCTTGATGCCGGGAGCCACCACCATGGGCGTAACGCCAAAATAGTCCTTGCACATGTGCTCCAGCGTGAAGTTGATGGTGGGAACCACGCTTGACATGATGATGCCTTCCACACAGTGCATATCCAGTCCTGCGTGGGCAAACAGGCCGTGCAGCGTCATGCCGTATTCGTCGGATGTAAAGGTGCGGTTGGTGGAAACACGCCAGTATTTTTTCATCTTTTCGCCTTCAAAAAGGGCGATCTTGATGTTGGTGTTGCCCACGTCCATGGTCAAAAACATAACGTTCGTTCCTTTCAGTGTTTTCTGCTGCGGCGCGAAACGGCGTCCACAGCCGTTTTGATAATGGGCACGATGATGGCGGCAACGATGCTTTCAGCGATGCCGTTGGGCAAACCCACCACGGCCACCAGCCATGCGCCCGCATTGTTGAGATAAGCGGCATCGGCGCTTCCGGAAGAGATCATTTCATTGATCATGGCCGTCAGGTCAGCACCGTAGATGACAACGATCAGCCCCAGACAAAGCACCGTATTGACCACCGTGCCGATCACTGAGGCCACTGCTGCGCCCACTTTGTCGGTGACGGCATTGTGTTTGACAAACTTTTTCCACAGCATCCATACCGCTACAGCAGCCAGCGGCACGATCAAACGCGGCAGAACGCTGATAACAGGATTACGGAAAAACAGCGTAAGACCTACCATGCCGGTCTCCCAGGCGCGGATACAGCTGCAAAGACCAAACACCAGACCCACGATCAGTCCGACCACAGGGCCTTCCGCCAGAGCGGCCAACAGCACGGGAATGTGTACCATGGTAGCGCTTGGCAGGGGAGGGGGCAGAGGGATCATGCCGATGGGGGTAAAGGTAAGCACTGCGGTGATGGCACTGAGCATGGAGGCCAGCACCATTTTGCGGATGCGTTCGCTCTGACGTGCGCGGGATACAGGTTTCATTTTCATTCCTCCGTTCGAGTTCGCTGGGGATACCCGACGATGATTGATGGGAACCAAAACAGACAGGGGAGATATCGTCCGCCTCCGTTGGGATGGCGGCGCATCTCCCCTGCATTATAAAGCCTTCCGGCCTGATTGTAAAGGAAAAAAGGTTAATGAAGCACGACGGTATAGGGCTTTTGGCTGTCTGTGATGACCTCGGATTTGCCGTTTTTCATGGTGATGGTGAAAGTGGCGGCAGGTTTGCCGTTTGGGTCGTACACTGTGCAGGAGGCGCTTTTTCCTTCAGCGAGTGCGTACACATGCAGTTCCAAACCGTCCAGATAATCATAGTCGGGATGGCTGTCGCAGGCACCCATGGGGATCACGCAGCCCTCACGAGCCATCAGCGGCAGGCTCATGAAATCATGCTTTTCTTTATGCCAGCCGCAGTTGACGGTGTGACCGTCCAAAATATTTGTCCACATGCCTTCGGGTGCGTAGAAACTCACATCGCCTGCCTTGGTGAATACCGGCGCAACCAGCAGGTTTTCACCAAGCATATACTGCCTGTCCAGCATGTCACAGCCGGGATCGTTAGGGAATTCCATCATCATGGGGCGCGCCATGGGCGTGCCGTGCTCGTGCGCCTCCACTGCACAGGCGTACAGATAGGGCATCAGGCGGCACTTCAGTTTGACAAATTTGCGCAGCACGTCGCAACTTTCCTCGTCAAACAGCCACGGCACGCGATAGCTGACGCTGCCGTGCAGACGGCTGTGACTGGACAAAAGGCCGAATGCGCACCAGCGCTTGTATACATCGGCGGGAGCCGTCTGCTCAAAGCCGGAGATGTCATGGCTCCAGTAACCAAAGCCGCAGTGACTCAGCCCCAGACCGCCGCGCAGCGTTTCAGCCATGGAAATGTAAGTGGCGCTGTTGTCGCCGCCCCAGTGTACCGGGAACTGCTGACCGCCGGCAGTAGCGCTGCGGGCAAACACGATGGCGTCGCCTTCACCGCGTTTTTCCTGAATGGTTTCAAACACCATCCGGTTGTACAGATAGCTGTAATAGTTGTGCATGTACAGGGGATCACTGCCATCAAAATAGGCGATGCCGCGCACAGGAATGCGCTCGCCAAAATCTGTCTTGAAGCAGTCCACACCCATGTCCATCAGCCGGCGCAGATGATCGCAGTACCACCTGCGTGCAGCGGGATTGGTCACATCCACAATGCCCATGCCGGTCTGCCACATGTCCGTCTGCCATACGTCGCCGTTGGTTTTGCGGATGAGGTATCCATGCTCCATGCCTTCGTCAAATAAGGGTGAGGCCTGCGCGATGTAGGGGTTGATCCAGCAGCAAAGCCTGAGTCCGCGTTCGTGGTAGCGCCTGAGCATGCCTTCCGGGTCGGGGAATGTGTCAGGATCCCAGGTGAAATCGCACCAGTTGAAGTTCTTCATCCAGAAGCAGTCGAAATGGAATACGCTCAGGGGAATGTCACGCTGCGCCATGCCGTCGATGAAACTGGTAACAGTATTTTCATCGTAGTCGGTGGTGAAACTGGTGGAAAGCCACAGGCCAAAGCTCCAGGCAGGTACCAGCGCAGGCCGACCGGTGAGCGCCGTATACAGGTCGATGGTCTTTTTGGGCGTGCCGCCGTATATGACGTCATAGGTGAGCGTTTCGCCGGAAACGCTGAACTGCACGCGTTCGACCTTCTCACTGGCAACTTCAAAGCTGACGTCGCTGGTGTTTTCCACAAACACACCGTAACCGCGATTGGTCATGTAGAAGGGAATGTTTTTATATGCGAGGTCGCTGGCTGTGCCGCCGTCGGCATTCCACATGTCGATGCTCTGCCCGTTTTTGACATAGGCGCCGAAACGTTCGCCAAGGCCGTACACGCATTCGCCTACGTCCAGCATGAGCGATTCGATCATAAAGGTCTCGCGGGTGTTGCGTTCCCATGCATGGCCCATGGAGCGGTAACCGCTGGTGGTCAGCAGCCTGTCGCCGCCGTAAAAGGCCACCTGCCACGTTCCGCCTGCAGGCTTTTGGATCTCCGCGCGCAGCTCTCCGCTTTGGAAAACAACCTGCTTTTCGTTTTCGGAAATTACAGGCTGAACGGGCTGTTCATACGTTTCAAAGCGCGGACAGGGCTCCTTTGTGCCTTTGAAGTGGGTGATTTTTACCCGGATGACGTTTTCTCTGGGCGCAGTAAAGGTAATATCCAGCGCGGCTCCGCCTACGCCCTCGCCACGGCTGCGGATGGGATGACATGCGCTTTTGATGTGCAGCGCATTCCCTTTTACATCAGTGCGAACCCATTGCTGCGCATAGTTGAGGGTAAAGTTCTCCCTCAGCACCCAGTAACCGTGTGTGAATTTCATAAATATTCTCCTTTTCGAAGACAGTGCTTACTGCACTGTTTCGATGTTGCATGACGGTTTTCCTTCCCTCTGTATGCAGGAAACGCAGGCGGCTTTGCAGAACAATGAAACGGTACGTCTTTTTTCAGAAAGGAAAGAGTTTATGCGTTTTCATTATCCCGAGCTGCTCCATGGCGGAGACTATAACCCCGAACAGTGGATGGAACAGAAGGATACCATTTGGAAAGAAGATATGCGTTATGCCAAAGAGGCGGGAATCAATACCCTGTCTGTGGGCATTTTTTCGTGGTCGTATCTGGAGCCGGAGGACGGCGTATATGACTTCAGCTGGATGGATGAAGTGATGGACAACCTTGCCGCCAACGGCATGAAGGCGGTGCTGGCTACGCCCAGCGGCGCGCGTCCGCCGTGGCTGGCAAAGAAATATCCCTCTGTGCTGCGCATGACGGACAAGCGCGAACGCAGGCTCTACGGCGACCGCCACAACGCCTGCTATTCCTCGCCGGATTATGAGCGCAAGGTGACGGAGATCAACACCCGTCTGGCTCAGCGCTACAAGGATCATCCTGCGCTGATGCTGTGGCATATTTCCAATGAATATGCCAATGACTGCCATTGCCCGCTGTGCCAGCAGCGCTTCCGTGAGTGGCTGAAGGAGCGCTACGGCACCATCGAAAACCTGAACCGCTGCTGGTGGAATGGTTTCTGGTCGCATCGTTTCAACAGCTTTGACGAGATCGAAAGCCCCAGCCGCATCGGCGAAACCACCAGCCCTGAACTGAAACTAGCATGGCAGCGCTTTTCCAGCGACAACCTCATCCGCTTTTTCAAGACCGAAATCGCCCCGCTGCGTCAATGTACGCCAGACGTGCCTGTAACGACCAACCTGATGTATCACTTTAACGAGGTGGACTATTTCAAGCTGGGGCGTGAAATGGATGTGGCCAGCTGGGACAACTACCCCGTTTGGAAAGGCGACGAGCGCGATGTGGCCGTCAGCCGCGACTCTGCCTTCTGGCATGACGTCATCCGCGGCGTGGGCGGCCAGAAGCCTTTCCTGCTGATGGAGTCTTCGCCTTCGTCGGTCAACTGGCAGCCTATCAATCGTCTGCGCATGCCGGGCACGCTGATGTATCAGGGCATGCAGGCCATCGCACATGGTTCGGACAGTGTGCAGTACTTCCAATTCCGCGCCGGACGCGGCGGCAGCGAGCAGTATCACGGCGCTGTGATCGACCGTACCGGCACCAACCAGACACGCACCTTCCGCGAAGTGGCACAGGTGGGGCAGAGGCTTAAAGATCTCAAATGTCTGGCCGGTACGCAGACGCGCAATGAAATCGCTTTGCTGTTTGACTGGAATGTGCGTTGGGCGCTGGATGAGGCGTCTCTGCTGCACAAGGGCAATCAAAAATATTTGGAGACTGTGCAGTCGTTCCACAATGCGCTGTGCACGCTGGGTTATGGCGTGGATGTGGTGGATGAAACCTGCGATCTGAGCAGCTACCGTGTGCTGATCGCACCGATGGCATACATGATACGCGACGGCTTTGGTGAGCGTGCAGCACAGTTTGTGCAAAGCGGCGGCACGCTGATAACCACCTATCTGGGCGGATATGTGAATGAAGAACTGCTCACCTATATGGATGCTGATCCCAGTCCGCTGAATGCGCTGACCGGGGTGCACGTGGATGAGTGCGACGCGCTGGATGACCGTACTTTTGATGCGTTTGACTGGAACGGCAAGCGCTATCAGGTGAAGGAAATGGCTGAGATCAGCCATGCAACCACGGCGGAGGTGCTGGCCGCCTATACGCAGCGTTTCTATGCCGGCAGCCCCTGCCTGACGGTCAATCACTATGGCGAGGGCCGCTGCTATTACATCGCAGCCCGTACGGAGGATGCTTTCCTTGTGGATTTCCTGCGCGAGATCCTGCCGGTCAGTCCGCTGGCGCAGGTGTCGGAAGGCGCGAGCGTCACCGCCCGTTTCAGCGATGAAAAACGTTATGTGTTTGTGCACAACCCTGCTCATGAACCGGGTCAGGCTGTCTTTGAAAGCAGTATGCGCGATGTGCTCACCGGCGAGGAGCTGGGCAAGGTATGCCCGGTGGATGCGCTCAGCATTCGCGTGCTGACCGACGTCTGAGGAAAGAACAATGCATGTTGAAACAGCCAGACTGCTGATCACAGACTTCACCGTGGATATGTGCATGGATGTGCACCTCAATTCGCTGGACGACGACAACCGCCGCTTTGTGCCGGACGAAGTGTTTGAAACACTCGAAGAGGCGCGAGAGACAGTCACTTTTCTGATGCAGGCCTGTCGGGGAACAGGTGGTCCGTTCGTTCACCCCATCCTTCGCAAAGAAGATGACGCCAATATCGGATATGTGCAGCTTTGCCGCGTGAAAGAAGGCTTTGAAGTGGGATATCACATCGGCAAAGCCTACACTGGGCGTGGTTACGCAACAGAAGCTGTGAAGGCTTTTTTGCCTGCAGCAATGGAAATCCACGGCGTGGATCAGGTGTACGGTGTGGTGCTTGAAGCCAACACTGCTTCGCAGCGAGTACTGGAAAAGTGCGGTTTTGTCCTGCTTTTTCAGGGCATGGATTCTTACCAGGGTGAATGGAAAGCAATACGAAAATATCTTTTTTCGAAGTAAATCAAAAACACGCAGTCCCGAAAGAAGAGACTGCGTGTTTTTTGATTTATGTTGTTTGACTGTCGTCGATTTCTCTGTGAAAACGCCTGTACTGCACATAGTAACTGGGAAGCAGAATCAGATCAGCCCCCAGCCACGCCAGCACCTCGGCCCAGAATACGCCCGGATAGCCGATCAAACCCGGCAGGATCAGGGCGGAGGCTGTGCGCATAACAAACTCGGCAATGCCGGATGCCATGGGCATGACGGTGTTGCCCATGCCCTGAAGCGCACTGCGGTAGATGTGCAGAATATACAGCACCGGCAGCGTCAGGCTCATCAGCTTCAGGAATTCCCAGCCGATTTGCGTGGCGGCTGCAACATCCTCGGGCGTGCCTGAGATGAAGCTGCCAATGATGCCGCGTCCGAAGGCAAACATGAAGGCTGCAATGCCTGCTGCAGTCAAAACGCCTGTAATGGCAGCGGCATGTACGCCTGTGCGGATGCGTTTGGGCTTTCTGGCACCCAGATTCTGACCGGTGTAGGTGGATACGGCATATCCATAGGCGATGGCTGCGACCTCCAGTACACCGTAGAGCTTGTTGGTGGCCGTATAGCCGGCAATAAAGGTGACGCCCAGGGGATTTACGATGCTCTGCACGATCATGCCGCCCACGCCGATAATGGCGTTTTGCAGGGCGATTGGCGTGCCAAGTTTCATCAGCTGACCGCACATGGAAAAATCAGGCTTCAGATCAGCGCGTGCAGGACGAATGAAGGAAAGCTTCGCCAACCGATATAAACAGAACAGAATGGAGCAGAGCTGTGCAATAACTGTTGCTGCTGCCGCTCCGCCGACACCCCAGCCGAAACCAGCCACAAACAGCCAGTCCAGTGCAATGTTGACAGCCGATGCAACGATCATGGCATACAGGGGAGAACGGCCGTCGCCCAGCGAACGCAGCACGCCTGCAGCCAGATTGTAAGCCATTACGACCGGCAGACCAGCAAACAGAATGGTCAGGTAAACGGTGGACGTGGGACGGATGGCATCCGGCGTGCCCATCATGGTGAGCACAGGGGAAAGCAGCAGCAGGGCAGTCAGCGTGATCACCAGCGCAGCCGCCGCAGACAGCATGATGGCGTTGCCCACACAGCGACGCAGTCTGGCATGATCCTTCGCGCCGAAGGCCTGCGCCATGGGAATGGTAAAGCCCTGCGCAAGACCCTGCACAATGCCAAGGAACAGCCAGTTGAACCAGTCCGCCGCACCCACTGCAGCCAGCGCCGATACGCCTACGACTGAACCGACAATATGCGCGTCTACAACAGTATACAACTGCTGGCACACATTGCCGGCCATCAACGGCAGCGCTACAGAAAAAATCAACCGGATGGGGCTGCCGGTCGTCATGTTGCGCACACTCATGGTTAACACCTCAAATCATAGTAAAAAAAACGCCCTGCGAAAATTTCACAGAGCATTTTATCGTCCAATCGATCCTCCCATTAGGCCTCAACGTTGGACTTGGTGGGCAGAGCGCGCTGCACATAGCCGCTGCGCAGGCAACGGGTGCACACGTTCATACGCTTCGCAGTACCATCGACTACCACGCGAACGCGCTGTACGTTCGGCGCCCAAATGCGATTGGTCTTGCGGTTGGAGTGGCTCACGTTGTGGCCGCTGATGGTGCCCTTCGCACATACTTCACAAAACTTGCCCATAACTACACCTCCTAACGGGAGTTTGCATTCTTAACAGCCTGACCATTGTATCACGGTTTCACCGGTTTGGCAATAGGGAAAGCAGAAATTTCGATGAAAAACTTATTCCTTTTCATCGGTATAGGAAATAAACAGCCCATACTCCTTGGGGATGCGTATGACACCGTCCACATTCTGTTGATTGAGAAGGATTTTCAGGTCGTGCTCCGGCATGTTTCTGACCCATGCAAAGCTTGCTGTGGAGCGCACATATGCCACAAGATCCCGTACATCCGTCACAGCCAGCACATCCTCGCGTATATGCCTCTCCACCTTTGCAAAGTAACGTTTAAGCTGCGCTCCGCCGTTTTGCAGTGAAAAGGGCAGAATACGTGCATCATCTGCTCCCAGCACTTCCACCAACCAAGAGGCAATGCTGTGGTCACCGCTGGTGGAGCAGATGAACCGTCCTCCCGGTTTTAAGACGCGCATAGCCTCACTGAGCGCTTTGTCAATATCAGGCACATGGTAGAGCATGGCATTGGCAATCACCAGATCAAAGGAAGAATCAGCATAAGGGATCGCCTGAATATCCACCTGCGCAAAAGAGACGTTTGCACGCGGCGAAACATTACTGCGCGCAGTGCACAGCATTCCTTCCGATAAATCTGTCAGCAAAAGAGAAGCATTATCCGGCAAATAACGCTCAGGCGCTTTCCAGATCTCAGCCGTTCCGCAGCCAAGCTCCAGCACACGCATACCGGGCTGAATGTGATAATGCTGCGCAATCCACTCGGCATAGGGCTGCTGGTTGAGCGAATACTTTCTGTGCAGTTCCAGACGGATCTTCAGTCCATCTGCATTCTCATACTGTTTTTCAACCGTCTTTCGATCATTGATGGCCGGCATCGCTGCACCTTCTTCAAAAGGATTATGCCATAATGACGCGCTTCATGCTGCAAATGCAACAGAAAACGAAACAAATTTCGCCATCCATCTAACTTTTGCCATGCCTGATACGTTATATCAGTGAGATCTCAAAAAAACCGGAGGAGCAGTCAATGGATGAGAACAGGTTTATCATTGTATGCCAACAAAACATGACGACGCTGTACCGGATTGCTTACAGCATTGCAGGTAACCGGGCGGATGCGGAGGATGCCGTACAGCAGGCGTTGCTCAACGCATGGAAAGCCCGCGCCACGACGCGTGATGGGCTGGAACGGGCCTGGCTGATACGCATCGTGATCAACGAATGCTACAATCTGCTTCGCCGTCGTCGCTGCCGACCCAGCGAATCCCTCGAAACAGCCGTTTTCCCGCAGGAAAATTCAGATTTGTACGATGCGATCCGTGCCCTGCCCGAAAAACTTCGCACACCCTTTCTGCTGAAATACATGGAAGGCATGCAGGAAAAAGAGGTGGCAAGCACGATGAAACTCCCGGTGTCCAGTGTGAAAAACCGGTTGTTCCGGGCAAGAAAACAATTGAAAAAATGGCTCAATGAGGAGGTGGAGATGTGATGAAGCTGGATCAAAGACGCTTACAGGAACTGTATCCTCAAATGGATGAAGCTTTTGCCCGGCGGATGGAGCGGCTGATTCACAGGCTTCCCGTTCAAAAGGAGGATACTCAGATGAAACGATTCGCTTTTCCCGCTTTGCTGGCTTTTGTACTGCTGGCTGTGCTTTGTATGGCAACGGCCTGTGCAGTCATTCGGTATGGGCTTGACTGGTACTACAGCACAAGGTTCACCGCCTATCAGGAACACGAACCCCAAAAGCATGCGGCGATTATGGAGCATCTGCAATCCGACCTTCTGCAGGCGGCCGCCGGGGACGAACTGGTTCACATACAGGTAACGGAAGCCTCGTGGGCGCAGGAAGAAAGGGTGATGGTGGCGGTGCTGACGGCAAATCCCAAAGATCCTGAAACCTATGAGCTGCATCCAATGTGGAATCTGGATGCGGATGGCGCGTATGTCGGTGAAGGTGGAATGGAAAACCCGGAAAACGACGGGGAAGACCGGGCGGTACATTGGCTTTGGACAGGCGATGGCTTCGGCCCCGCAGAGCAGATGGTCGCAGAGGGCAAACGACTGCTGCTGATCGATACGGGCGACGTACAACTCAGTGGCCATCGGGTGCTGGGCGATGGTTCCAGCATGGATGCCTTCGTGGCAGAAGACGGAACAGTGCATACGGTGCTTGAAGTTCATCTGGACATGCTGGCGGACGACTACGAAGAAACCATGCGAAAACAAATGGCTGACAATCCTGAACATGCAGCCTACTTGGAGAAACGGCTGGAGGCTGATCTGGAAATTCGCCGCATCATCGAAGAAGATGCGGACGGCACCGTCACCTTTACGATCCCGTTCACAACTACCCTGTACACCGATGACGACCAGCGGCTCTACCATGGCGGACAGTCGGGAAACATCACCTTTGAAATGAAGATCAGATAAAACAGGCTGCTGCAAAAGCAATTTTGCAGCAGCCTGTTCAAATGGGTTTCCAAAGGGCAACAGCCCTTTGGCGGGGTGCCGGGGCAGCGCCCCGACCGTTCTCACTTGTCGTCATTCATCTTCAGCACAGCCAGGAAGGCCTCGCTGGGCACCTCGACGGTACCAAACTGGCGCATACGCTTTTTGCCTTCCTTCTGCTTTTCAAGCAGCTTCTTCTTGCGGGTGATGTCGCCGCCGTAGCACTTGGCCAGAACGTCCTTGCGCATGGCCTTGACGGTCTCGCGGGCAATGACCTTACCGCCGATGGCAGCCTGAATGGGAATTTCGAACATCTGACGCGGAATGACGTCCTTGAGCTTTTCGGCGATGCTGCGGCCGCGGGGATAGGCCTTGTCCTTGTGGACGATCATGGAGAATGCGTCGCAGATGTCGCCGTTGAGCAGAATGTCCATCTTGACCAGATCGCTGGGCATGTAGCCCTTCAGCTCGTAGTCGAAGCTGGCATAGCCGCGGGAACGGCTCTTCACCTGATCGAAG
This sequence comes from Clostridia bacterium, assembly GCA_017517815.1. Next base: position 18,224 of record JAFWYA010000049.1, read on the forward strand.
AACTCGTAGATGATCTCGTTGAGCGGCAGCTCGTAGATCAGCTTCACGCGGCCGCCCTCGTACTGCATGTCAATGAAGATGCCGCGCTTGTCCACGCAGATGTCCATCATCGCGCCCACAAATTCCTGAGGCGTGTAGATGGTGGCGGTAACGTAGGGCTCTTCCATGTGCTCGATCTCGTCGATTCTGGGCAGGTTCGACGGGTTGTCGATCTCGATTTCAGAACCATCGGTCTTGAAAACGTGGTAGATAACACTGGGCGCGGTGGTGACCAGATCCAAGTCAAATTCGCGCTCCAGACGCTGCTGAATGATCTCCATGTGCAAAAGGCCCAGGAATCCGCAGCGGAAACCGTAACCCAGCGCAACAGAGGTCTCCGGCTCGAAGGAGAGGGAGGCGTCGTTCATGCGCAGCTTTTCAAGGGCGTCGCGCAGGTTGTCGTAATCAGCGCCATCGGCGGGGTAAATGCCGCAGAACACCATGGGAGTGACCTGACGGTAGCCGGACAGTGGCTCGGCTGCAGGACGGTTGGCATCGGTGATGGTGTCGCCCACACGGGTGTCGCCCACGTCCTTGATGGAAGCGCCGATGTAACCGACGTCGCCGGGATAGAGCGCGTCGCAGGGGGAATAGCCGGGACGGAAGGTGCCGACTTCCACAATGTCAAACTCGCTGCCGGTCTGCATGAGCTTCATGCGCATGCCGGGCTTCACAGTGCCCTGCATGACGCGCACAAAGCAGATGGCGCCGCGATAGTTGTCGTAGAAAGCGTCAAAAATCAGCGCCTGCAGGGGGGCGTCGGCATCGCCGGCAGGCGAGGGGATGTTCTTGACGATGCATTCCAGCACATCGCCGCAGTTGAGGCCGGTTTTGGCGGAAATCTGGGGAGATTCGGAGGTGTCCAGACCGATCACGTCCTCGATCTCCTTTTTGACCTCTTCGGGACGGGCGGAGATCAGGTCGATCTTGTTGATGACCGGCACGGTCTCCAGATCGTGTTCCAGCGCCATGTATACGTTGGCCAGCGTCTGGGCTTCAATACCCTGCGTGGCGTCCACCACCAGCAGTGCGCCTTCGCAGGCGGCCAGCGCACGGCTGACCTCGTAGCTGAAGTCGACGTGGCCGGGAGTGTCGATGAGGTTGAGGGTGTAGGTCTCGCCATCCTTGGCCTTGTATTCCATACGAACAGCCTTCGACTTGATGGTGATGCCGCGCTCGCGCTCCAGTTCCATGGAGTCGAGAATTTGATCCATCATCTGACGCTGCTCAAAAACGCCCGTCATTTCCAGCAGACGGTCGGCCAGAGTACTCTTGCCGTGGTCGATGTGCGCGATGATGCAGAAGTTGCGAATATGGGAAAGACGATTTTCGTGGTTCAAAGGAACCCCTCCAAAATCTACAAATTACTACCACTTTATCATATCGGATTTTTACCGAAAAAGCAATACGGTTATTCAATAGCGGGAGCGTTTGCCTTTTGCCATACGCCGGGTGCAGCGCCGTACTTGCGCTTGAACATCTTTGAAAATGCAGCCACATCGCTGTAGCCCACAAGCTGTGCCGTTTCCTTTTGGGAAAGATGGTGGATGGTCATCAGCTCCGCTGCTTTTTCCAGCCGGTAGGATACCAGATAGTCCTGCGGCGACATGCCCACGTGCTGATGAAACAGACGACAGAAATAGTGGCGGTCAAGGCCGAGCGAGGCTGCGATATCCGCAACGTGCAGCGCCTGATCATAATGGGAGTGGATGTCGTTGAGCGCACGGTTGATGTAATCTGCTGAAGTGGGACGTGCAGAGGCGTCGCGCTGCTGGGCAAGCGATGCAAAAAACTCATGCAAAAGCGCACATACAGCCCACTCCGGCGAGGCGCTCTGGTCACTGGCGGCAATGCGCAAAAACAGCGTGGATGCCCATGGCGCGCTGATCACCGGCGATTCGATCAGCTCAGCAGGCGGGGCGCTTAAGTCAAACGCCGCCCATACGTAGGACCATGGCTCCTTTTCGTCGGCAATATAAATGGTCAGATCCCCGGGATGCACTACATATATATCGCCCGCCTGCACTTGTAATCGCTGGCTGTTGTACACAAATGTTCCTTTGCCAGATAGTACATAGTGCAGGATCCAGTGATCGCGGATGTTAGGGCCCACGGTAAAACCGGGAGCACAGTCGCGTATGCCGCATACGCGAGGGTTAATATCCTGCAGATGCAGGTTTTTCATCACCTGTCGTTTGTACATGCATTTACACATCCTTAAAAGTTACATTAGAACAAAATATCAGCACACTCTGCAATGGATTTTATAAGTTTTTTCCGTTACATTATAACATATACTGCTTGAAAGGAAAACGCATGATGAACACAAAAAAGAGTTTTCCATACCACTGGGTGATCGTAGCCTGCTGCTTTATGATGATCTTTACTGTGCTCGGCTTTGCCAGTTCGCCGCGAAAGCTGTACATGGCAGTTGTGCCGCAGGCACTGGGGATCGATTACGGGCCGTACTCGCTCAACGATAGCTTCCGCTATATCGCCACGGCGATTACCAACCTGTTTTTTGGAACGTTGATCCTTCGCGTAGGCCCGCGCAAAATGATCGCTGCCGGTTTTGTTTCCCTGATCGGTGCGCTGCTGCTCTACTCTTTTGCAGAAACGCTGCCGCTGATCTATCTGGCCGGCGTGCTGCTCGGCATTGGCATGACCTTTACCGGTACCACCATGACCAGCTACGCAGTCAACATCTGGTGCAAAAAGAACAAGGGCGCGATCACCGGCCTTGTTCTGTGTGCCAATGGCCTTGGCGGCGCACTGGCTGTGCAGCTGCTTGCACCCATGATCAATGCGGGTGGTTTTTCCTATCGCAATGCCTACCGCCTGAGCGCGCTGGTGCTGGCAGTTGTATGCGTGCTGGTGGTGTGCTTTTTCCGCAATGCACCCAAAGATGCTGAACTTCCCGGCGTCGGCAAGAAGAAAGCCCGCACCGGTACCTGGGAGGGGATTGGGTTTCAGCAGGCGATCCGCAAGCCTTATTTTTATATTGCTGCCGTCTGCATTTTCCTGACCGGAATGGTGCTGCAAAGCATCGTTGGTTCTGATGCCAATCACATGACGCATGCAGGTCTGGACAAAGCCTACATTGCAGCGGCGATGAGCATTCATTCACTTGCGCTGGCAGCGTGCAAATTTCTGACAGGCGTGGTCTATGACCGCAAGGGGCTGAAAAAGACCATGCTCATTTGTGACGCGGCAGCCCTTGTGACATTGCTTCTGCTGATCGGTGTGAACGGCTCGGCATTGGGCAGAGTAATGGCTGTGGGTTATGCAGCGATTTCTGCAGCCGCCATGCCGCTGGAGACCATTATGCTGCCGCTGATCACAGCGGATATGTTTGGCCAGAAAAGCTATGCGCAGATGCTGGGTATCATCAGCGCAGTCAATACTGCCGGCTATGCTTTCGGCCCGCCGCTGACCAATTTCATTTTTGACGCCATAGGCACCTATATTCCAGTGCTCTGGGCCTATGTTGCAGTGATGGCCGCTGTAACGGTTGGCTTTATGTACGCTATTGCAGCATCGCACCGTGACCGTGACCAATCGGCAGCTGCTGCCTGACAAAAAACACCCCGGATGCCATCAGGCATCCGGGGTGTTTTTGGATGAATCAGACTTACTCTTCGTCCTCGTCGGGCAGATCGGTGAAGAAAGGCTCACCGCAGTGCTCGCAGACGGGGCTTTCGTCATAATCGATGTCGGCGGCCTTGACCATCACGGTCTTGCCGCAGTTGGGGCAGTCGAAGGACAGCTCCTCGTCGTCATCGTATTCGCCGCAGCAGTCGCAGTCATCATCGTCGCAGCAGCAATCATCGTCTTCCTCGAAGAGAATCTCTTCGATGTCGCCCAGATCGCTGTCGATGTCTTCCACATAAGCTTCCAGCTCGCCGACATCCTCGTCCAGCTCGTTGATCTTCTGGGCCATTTCGTCCAGAAGGCTCAGCATTTCGAGAAGCAGCTTGTTTTCATTGGTATCCTTGTTCAGGCCCATGCCGTCAGCCAGGCCGCGCAGGTAGGCGGCGCGATCAGTCAAATTGCTCATTGCGTTCTCCTTACAGATGGATTAGCAGCGCTCCATGTACTCGCCGGAGCGGGTGTCGATGCGGATGTGGTCGCCGGTGTTGATGAACAGGGGAACCTGCAGGGTGAAGCCGGTCTCGATGGTGGCGGGCTTGTAGGTGTTGGAGGCGGTGTCGCCCTTGAAGCCGGGCTCGGTGTCAGTAACTTCCATCTCAACAAAGTTGGGAGCGGCCACGCTGAAAGCGCTGCCCTTGAAGAACTTCATGGTTACGTTGGTGCCTTCCTTCACGAAGGGGATGGCGTCTTCCACCTGGTCGTGGTTCAGGGGCAGCTGCTCGTAGGTTTCCACGTCCATGAAGTAGTACAGTTCGCCGTCATTGTAAACGTACTGCATTTCCTTGGTTTCAACGATGGCGCGGGGCATCTTGTCGGTGGGGTTGAAGCTGCGCTCGATCACAGCGCCGGTCATGATGTTCTTCAGCTTGGTGCGCACGAAGGCAGCGCCCTTGCCGGGCTTAACGTGCTGGAAGTCGACGATGTTCCACACGCCGCCGTCCCATTCAACAGTAATGCCCTTACGGAAATCGCCAGCAGTAATCATAGTTAGTATCCTCCTCTGATTTGTATTGTGTTACAGAATGATGAGTTCACGGGTGGGCATGGTCAGCTGCTTGCAGCCGCCTTCCAGTACGATGACGGAGTTTTCGATGCGCACGCCGCCAATGCCGGGAAGGTAGATGCCCGGTTCCACCGTCATGACCTGGTTTACCTTCAGCGTGTCGCTGCAGGCCTGGCTGAAACGGGGATTCTCGTGGATATCAATGCCCAGGGAATGTCCCAGGCCGTGGCCGAAACGGCCCTCGTAGCCCTTGGAATAGATGTGGTCGCGGGCGATGGAGTCGATGTCGCGGCAGCACTTGCCGGCAGCAACAGCATCCTGCGCCATCATCTGGGCGTCGAGTACGATTTGATAGACCTTGCGCATTTCATCGCTGGGGTTGCCAAAGGCGATGGTGCGGGTCATGTCGGCGCAGTAGCCGCCAAAGCTTGCGCCGAAGTCGAAGGTGATCATGTCGCCGCGGCGAACCTTGTAGCTGCCGGGTACGGCATGAGGCAGCGAGCCGTTGGCTCCTGCTGCGGTAATGGTGGAAAAGGCCAGACCGCTCGCGCCGTGCGTAAGCATGTCAAACTCCAGCATCAAAGCCAGTTCCTTTTCCGTCATTCCTTCCTTAATATTGGGCAGCAGACGCTCAAAAGCGTCGCCTGTGATGCGGCAGGCCTCTGCGATCAGGCTGAGCTCGTGCTCATCCTTGACCTCGCGCAGCTTTTCCACTGCGCCGGCCACGCTCTTCCACTCAACGCCGGCAATGTTTTTGCGGCATTTTTCGAAGGTGCGCACCGTTACGTAGTCGTCTTCGTAGTACAGAATATCGATGCCGTTGGCGACACACAGTTCACCGGCGATCGCCTCGTGGCTGCGCTTGCCTTCCACCATGAGCACTTCAAAACCGGGCGCCTGATTTTCCGCCTGCTCGGTATAGCGGAAGTCAGTGATGATTGCACACACCTGATGCGTAACCAGCACAAGGCCTTCGCCGGTATAACCCGACAGGTAGAACATGTTGCTGGGATTATACACCAGCACGCCCTCGTGAGTGCTCAGCTGCATCGACTCAAGCAGTTTTTTGGTACGTTCAGTCAATGTTGATCCCTCACAAAGATCATTTTGGCACATAGCCATGAGATATTGTATCATAAACAGAGCGCAAGCGCCACAGTTTTTTGCATTTTTGCGGTTTGAAATGGCAAAAAAGGCGCTCATATGGTATGATGGATCAAAGAAAGGGGCGAAATACATGCGGCTGTGGATCGATGCTGACGCCTGCCCGGTGGTGGATCTTGCCATCCGCACGGCAAAGCGGCATGGCGTGGAGGTAACGCTGGTGTGCGACGATGCGCATCATATGCAACGCGAGGGGGCTAACACCATTACCGTGCTTCGCGGAGCGGACAGTGCAGATTTGAAATTGGTCAACCTGCTTGCCCGCGGCGATGCGGTCGTCACGCAGGATTATGGTCTGGCGGCGCTGTGCCTTGCAAGGGGCGCAATGCCCATGGATCAGAATGGGCGTATCTACAATGATGACAATATTGATTCGCTGTTGGGTATGCGCCATGTAGCAGCACGCGTGCGCCGGGGAGGCGGCAGGCTGAAGGGACCGCCCAAACGAACGCATGAGCAGGATGAACGCTTTGAACAGGCGCTGGACGCACTGCTGAATGAATACAAATGAGAAAAGGCTTCGGACGAAGGTCCGGAGCTTTTTTGTATATCGAAAACCCCACGCTAGGCGTGGGGTTCAGAAAAGCTTATAGCTATGAGTATGAAATAAAAACTCCTTTTGCTAGAATGATGATGCGGCCTGACAACTGCAACAAAAGCAAAAGGAGGTCATTCAAATGGCAA
>JAFWYA010000001.1 GCA_017517815.1 Clostridia bacterium
AGAGGGGGGTCTCGGGGGGACCGGTGCGGGGTCCCCCCCGACCGCCCCTCTGGCCCGAGCGGAGCGGAAGAGAACCCTAAGCGCAGCTTAGAACACTCACCGGGCTGAGCCAGCCCGCCCCGCCAGCGGCGCGCAGCCGCCTCCATCTACGCACACAAAAAGCCCCCTTTTGCAAGGGGGCCAATTTTTCAGCACTTGGTAAACTTGATCACATAATCCGGGGTGTCGGGCAAAAGCACCGTGCGCACGCCGCCGCGGTCCAGCGAGATGAACAGGTCGTCGGGGTAGGACTCCGTCACCCAGCTTTTGACGATGAACGCTTCCGCACCGTCGGCCACGCGGCGGGGATCTTTGCCCTTGCCGGCCAGGCCGGGCAGGCTGATGGCGCACATGGGCTGCTCGAGGATATGGGCGTAGATGGTGTCGCCCTTCTGCGTCAGGCGGCCCCAGTCGGGCTTGGGCAGGTCGCACGCGCCGCAGCCGTAGATGCTTTCGCCGTTGAGCGCCATCCACTGGCCGATCTCGCGAAGGATCTGCTGCTGACGCTCAGGGATCACGCCGCGCGCATTGGGCGCGACGTTCAGGATCATATTGCCGTCCTTGCTGACGCACTCCACCAGCCGGCGGATGAGGAAGCCTGCGGGCTTGTATTCGTCGTCGTTGGCGTCGTAGCCCCAGTTGCCGTTCATGGTGCAGCAGCACTCCCACGGCACCTTGCGGCCGGAGGGCGTGCGCAGGCCCTGCGGGGGAATGATCTGTTCGGGGCAGGTGAAATCGCCTGAGGTTTCGGTGGGGTTGTCGGTCATGATGGAGCCATAGGTTTCACCGCTGGATTCCAGACGGCTGTTCATCAGGATGTGCGGCTGCAGGCTGCGCACCATGCGCACAAGCTCGGTGGCACGCCAGTCCTCGCCCGTGTGTTCGGGGTAGGAAAAGTCAGCCCACAAAATGTCGATCCTGCCGTAGTTGGTCATCAGCTCGCGCACCTGCGCGTGCATGTAATCCAGATACCGGTCAAACTGCGCGCCCGCGCGGGTTTCAGGATGATTGCGCATGGCGTGGCGGCTGTCGGCGGGGAAGTCGGGGTGATTCCAGTCCAGCAGCGAATAATACAGGCCCACCTTCAGGCCTTCGGCGCGGAAAGCGTCCAGAAATTCGCGCACAAGGTCGCGCTTGCACGGGCTGTTGGTGGATTTAAAATCGGTATACTGGCTGTCAAACAGGCAGTAGCCGTCGTGGTGCTTGGCGGTGAGCACGGCATACTTCATGCCGGCCTGTTTGGCCAGCTTCGCCCACTCGGCGGGATTGTAGTCAACGGGGTTGAATTCATCGGCCAGCGGACGGTAAATCTCGTCCGGGATCTCCTCCTGATTGCGCACCCACTCGCCGCGCGCCGGGATGGCGTACAGACCCCAGTGGATGAACATGCCAAACCTGTCGTGACGGAACCATTCCATGCGCTGTTCTCTGGTGCTCATAGCTGTTGACCTCCGTTTTTTCAGTTGTCTGCTGGGTTTATTGTAGCATGTAAGGCGGCCGGATTCAATGGGCAATTCGTTGACAGACAAAGCACAAACGCCTTATAATCAGCAGGAAAGGACGTGAATGCAATGACATACGAGGTATCCTGCGGCGCAGTGGTGTTTACACGCACGGATGAGGGGCTGCGCTATGTGATCACGCAGTCGACAGCGGGCTGGTACGGCTTTCCCAAGGGTCATATGGAAAGCGGCGAAACCGAGCAGCAGACGGCGCTGCGCGAGATCCGCGAGGAAGTGGGACTGGATGTGCGCCTGCTGGATGGCTTCCGACTTGTGGAGGAGCATCCGCTGCCCCAAAAGCCCGGCGTGATGAAACGGGTGATCTATTTTGCGGCGGAGTATGCCGATCAGCCCATCCGTCCCCAGGCGGAGGAGGTTGCTCAGGCGAAGCTGATGAGCTTTGACGAGGCCATGAGCGTGTTTCAGTTTGAAAATTCCCGCGATATACTGCGGGCTGCGAAGGAATGGCTGTCCGAATGAAGCGAGGTGCCTGCCATGCCCATGTGGAACCCGTGGAGAGGATGCAGAAAATGCAGCGAAGGCTGCCTGCATTGCTATATTCATAAAGGCGACGCCAAACGCGGCGTCGATACCAACCAGATCATCCGGACGGACGATTTTGACAAGCCTGTCGCAAAGCTGAAAAACGGCAGTTTCAAAATGAAATCCGGGATGGTGTACCTTTGCTTTTCAACGGATTTTCTGATCGAAGAGGCCGATGAATGGCGTAAAGAATGCTGGCAGATGATCCGTCAGCGGACGGACTGCACCTTTCTGTTTTTGACAAAGCGAATCGAAAGGTTTGAAAAATGCATCCCTGATGACTGGGGCAGTGGATATGAAAATGTGGTTGTTGGCTGCACTGTTGAAAACCAGAGCAATGCAGACAGAAAGCTGGCGCTGTTTCAGAAACTGCCCATCAAACATAAGCGCATCACCGCACAGCCCTTGCTGGAAAGCATCGACATTGAGCCGTATCTGGACGGTATGGAACTGGTGCTGGTGGGCGGAGAGTCGGACCGCGACGCCCGACCCTTTGACTATGCATGGGCGCTTAAGATCAGGGAACAGTGCATTCGTAAAAATGTGTCATTTGAATTCAGGCAGTGCGGAACGAACTTTGTGAAGGACGGAAAGGCCTACCGGCTGCAGACAAAAGATTTGTGCAGCCAGGCCAAAAAGGCGGGGATCGATTTCAAGGCGGAGGGGTGAGATAGAGGTCTTAGCAGTGACCCCAAACGAAAAAAGCCCTGCCGCCCCAATAGGGCGGCAGAGATGGGTCAAGGGCGATAGCCCTTGTGGGGTCAAGGGGTGAAACCCCTTGCAGGGTGCAGGGGCTTCGCCCCTGCAAAAACGAGCCCGGGTACTTGCGTACCCGGGCTGTTTTTGGGACTGAGATATAAACGAATTCAGCAAGTAATGAAATTACTTGGCCATGTAAGCGGTGGCTTCCTCTTCGAAGTCGAGCAGGCCTTCGTCGTTGATGCGCTCCATGTACTCGGCATACTGGGCATCCAGGTCGCCGGTGGAGATGATCAGGGTAGCCAGCATTTCCTGCTCAAGAGCAGTGATGGTGGTGCCGAACTCGGTCCAGGTTTCGAGGCTGTCAGCGATGAAGGTGTAATCGGTGGCGATCTCCAGCTCAGCAGCCTGAGTGGCCTGAGTGAAGGCGTTCATGGTGCGGGTCTCGGCGTTCTGGATGGTCCAGCCGCCGCCGTCGGTGAACACGAAGCAGCCAGCAGCACGGTTGACGGTGTCGTCAGCGTACTCGCCCAGACGCTCGTACTTGCCGTTTTCCTTGTCGATCCACTTGAACATGTCGCCCTCGGTGCCCAGGTAGAACAGCTCCTGGCCTTCCTCGGTGTAGCCCATGTAGTTGACGCACTTCACGGCCAGCTCGGGGTACTTGCAGTTGGCGTTGATGACGATGCGGTAGCTCAGGGGGTTGGCATAGGGCTTCACGCCGCCGGTGGGTTCGCCAGTCTCAACGTGAGCGAAGTTGGTGACCACGAACAGGTCCTCAACCTTCTCGGGCAGGGGGAAGGTGTAGCGGCCGGGGAACCAGTTGTTGGCGGGGCCCACGGACTGGAAGTCGAAGATACCCACTTCGCCGTTCCACAGCATTTCAGCAGAGGTGATCCAGTCGATGTTGGCAAAGTCAGGATTCATGATGCCGTCCTGATACAGCTTGTTGAGCCACTTGACAGCAGCCAGGTAGTTGGGATGCTTGGTGTAGCGGGTCACGGTGCCGTCTTCCAGAGTGATGTTCTGGGCGAAGGGGATGCCGTAAGCAGCGAACACATGCTCCCATTCCTTGGCGGTGTTCAGGTGAGCAGCCCAGCCCCAGGTGTCCTTGACGCCGTTCTGGTCGGGATCGTCGAAGGTGAAGGCCTTCAGCACGTTGTACAGCTCATCCAGAGTGGTGGGCACTTCCAGGCCGAGGTTGTTCAGCCAGTCCTTGCGGATGTGGAAGTTGGCGATGTAGGAACCAGCCTGAGAGTTCAGACCGTAGATCTTGCCGTCCTTGTTGATGGGCAGGGTGTTGAGGTAGCCTTCGGGATAGCCGGCCAGGATGTCCTTGCCGTACTCGGGCAGATAGGGGGCCAGGTCCAGCAGCTTGCCGCCTTCAGCCAGGTCGATAGCGATCTGGTTCTTGGCCAGGAAGATGTCGGGCAGGTTGTCGCCGGCGATCAGGGTGTTGAGCTTGGTGTCGAGGTCGCGGCTGTTGATATAGGTGTACTGGATATCAACGCCCATGCGAGCTTCGAACTCTTCCATAACCTTGCAGGTCTCAGGCACGTTGTTGTCGCCAACAAACAGCCAGGTCAGAACGGGGGTTTCGTCGGCCATAGCCATGGGAACCATGGAGATCATCATGACCAGAGCCAGAGCCAGAGCCAGGAACTTCTTCATGTGGGTAACCCTCCTTGTAATATTGTTGACCTCAGGCTGCCGGAGCGCCTAGTCCCGAAGCGTTCCGCACACCAGCCTGAGGTAAACGACGAATGATCAGCCCTTGACGGCGCCTACGCTCAGACCAGAGACGTAGAAGCGGCTCAGCCAGGGGTACACAATCATGATGGGCAGCACCGTCAGCACAACGATGGCCATCTCGGTGGAAGACTGCGACAGGTAGCCGGCGCTCTGCTCGCCAACGGAAGACATGATGGCGTTGACAGAAGAGGTGGCGGCCAGCACGTTGCGCAGGTAGATCTGCATCAGCTGCAGCTTGAGGGAAGAGGTGTAGATCAGGCCGTCGAGGTAGCTGTTCCAGTTGCCCAGGCCGTAGAACAGGGCCACAGCGGCGATGGAAGGCACAACGATGGGGGCGATGATCTGCATGAGGATACGGAACGGGCCGGCGCCGTCCATACGGGCGCTCTCTTCCAGAGAGGCGGGCACGGCAGCCAGAGCGTTGCGCAGGATGAACATGTTGTAGGCGCTCATCGCGGCGGGGATGACCAGCGCGAGGAAGCTGTCCAGCAGGCCCAGAGACTTCACCACCAGATAGGTGGGGATGATGCCGCCGTTGAAGAGCATGGTGAAGAAGAACATGCCCTGGAAGAAGCGGCGGCCCTTGAAGCGCTGCAGGCTGAGGGGATAGGCCGTCATGAGGCTGAGCACAACGCTGATGGTGGTGCCCACGATGGTCTTCATAACGGAGTTGCGAAGAGAAACCCAGATCTGACTGGTCTTGAGGATCATCTGGTAGTTGTAGGTATCAAAGCCCTTGGGCCACAGGAACGCGCCGCCGCGCATGGCCAGACGGGGGTCGGAGATGGAGTACATCACCACGTACCACAGCGGGTACACCATGATGAACACCAGCAGCGCAAGGAAGATGCGGATGATGATCTGGCCGATCTTTTCGCCGCGAGTATGCTTGGGGCCCTGAACAGCATGCATTTTTGCCATTTTCACGTCGCCTCCTTACATAATCGCACTGTCGGGATCGACCCTGCGGGCCAACCAGTTGGTGAACAGAACCAGGCACAGACCGATGGCCGACTTGAACAGGCCGGCGGCGGTCGCCTGGGAGAACTTGGCTTCTTCCAGACCTACGCGGTAGACGTAGGTGTCGATGATATCAGCTGCCGAGGTGACCAGCGGGTTGGACAGGGCGAACATCTGGTCGAAGCCTGCGTCCATGACCTTGCCGACACGGAAGATGAACAGCGTGATGATGGTGGGCAGCAGAGAGGGCAGCAGGATGTGGCGGATCTGCTTCATGCGGCCGGCGCCGTCGATCATGGCGGCTTCGTAGAGCTGCTGGTCGATGGCGACGATGGCAGCCAGATACACGACCGTGCCCATGCCGATCTCCTTCCAGGCGTATGTGATCAGCACATACGGTGTGAAGGTGGCCTTGTTTGTCATGAAGTTGACAATTTCAAAGTTGGTGCCCATGGTGTTGTTCATCCAGGTCATCAGGGCGGGCAGCACGCCGTCGGTAACGTTGAGCAGCGCCTTCAGGATGCCGTATACGATGAACCAGCTCAGGAAGCTGGGCATGATGACCATGGTCTGCACCACGCGCTTATACTTGTTGTTCCATACTTCGCTGATGATGATGGACAGGAGGATGGGCAGCGGGAAGCAGCAGAGCTTGAGCAGCGAGTACTTGATGTTGTTGAACAGCGCGTCGGTGAAGGACTTGCGGCTGAACAGGCGGTCAAACCACTTCCAGCCAACGAAGTTCATGTCGCCGAAGCCCTTGACGATGTTGTAATCGGTGAAGGCGATGGATACACCGAACATGGGCAGGTAGTGGAAGATGATGAAGTACAGCAGACCCGGCAGGATCATGATATACAGCGGATAGTCCGCAATGATCTCGCGGAAGGTCTTTTTGATTCGCTGGGAACGGCTGCGTTCCATCAGCACTCGTTCGGACATAGCCAAGCACCTCCTGATAAATGTGGAAAAACAGACGGAAATCACTGGACTTTTGTGACTGTGAACACAGTCACAAAAGAAGGGCCCTTCTTTTGTGGGTTTTGGCAATAAAGTGACTTTATCACACCCGGCACTTTTTGTCAACAATTTATTTTCAAACCTGACAAGTATTTTCAATTAGTTCGTGTCATTTTTGTCAGGTTCGTAACTTTTGAACCGTTACAGTTCGATGGGGCCGGCAAAGTCAACGTCGGCGCCGCAGGCAGCCATCACAAGGCGCTGCAGGCGCGCCTCGTAGGCGTAGTCGAAGGGGTTTTGCATGTCGCCGCGCACGCAGGCTGCGAACTCGGTCATCATTTCGTCGTAGCGGCCGCTGAAGTAGCCGGGGAATACGTCAAATTTGCTGTCGCTCCAGTCGAGGCCCTTGGCGCGTTCGAGGGTGGCTTCCTTCACCTGAGTGGGGCATTCCAGCGGGCGTACCTCGATGGTGCCCTTGGTGCCGCACACCACCAGATGGCGGCGGTTGTAGCCGTTGACCTCGGCGGCGTTGACGCGCACGGTGGCCACGCCGTGGGGATAAACCATGGCGGCAAAGCCGTTGTCGGGGGCCTTCACGCCGTCGGCCATGGTGGAGCACATCTGGGGAATGATCTTCTCCGGCACGCCGGCGATCTGGTAGATCATGTCGATGAGATGGCAGCCAAGGAAGAACATCATGCCGCCGGGGAAGCGGTTGAGCCAGTCGCGCTTTTCAGCGGGATGGCGAACGCCCATCGAAGTTTCGATGCTGGCGATGTCGCCCAGCTCGCCGCTGCGGACTTTTTTGAGGATATACTTCATGGCCGGGTTGTAGCGGTACATGTAGCCGGTCTGGAACACAAGGCCTTTTTCCTTAGCCTTCTGGAGCATTTTTTCAAGGCGGGCGCAGTCGGTGCCGGCGGGTTTGTCCATATGAACGTGCCAGCCCTTTTCGATGCACTTTTCAGCGTCTTCCAGGGCGCGCAGCTCGTCGCCCTCCACCAGTGCGCAGTCGATGTTTTCCAGCGCGAACAGCTCTTCTTCGCTCATCCACGGAAGACCGGCATAGGCGGGCTGATTTTCCACGCGTTTGCGGTCGCTTTCGCAGGGCTCGCACACGCCCACAACTTCGTACAGATCGGGGAATTTTCGTACTGTTTCAAGGGTGAGTCCGCTGTGGTCATGGGCAACGCCAAAATGGACGACCCGAAGCTTTCTCATGAGGTTCACACTCTCTTTGGCATTTTTCGAACCTGAATAGACAAATATATCTTAGCATCTTGCAGGCGTTTTCAAAACATGCTATTATGCTGAATACCGGAACGATTCTACTGTACATCAGGAGGAAGATCATGGCAAACGTACGTTGGGGCGACCGTACTGTAGATACCGAAGCTGTGAGCAGCCAGCTGTATATCACCCTCTATGACGCCCAGCATTACCGCCTGAGCAAAGAGCATCACATGGACTACACCCAGCGCGGAAAGATGTTTACCAGCTTTTGTATCATCCTGAAGGGGCATGCGAGATTTGATACCAGCGAAGGCCCCATCGACTGCAGCCCGGGCGACTTTATCTACATGCCCGACGACGAGCGCTATGCCAGCCACTGGCACGGCGAACCGGAAATTGATTTCGTCAGCCTGTTCTTCCGCTTTTCGGCGGGCAGCATCGCAAGCTTTGTCTACGACCAGCCCACCAGCAACATGCCGCTGGACAAGCGGTTCAGCTTTCAGAAGGTGGAGGCGCTGGGCGGCTTTGCCATGCGCGAGGACATGGAGGCTGTTTTGCGCGAATATCTGGGCAGCCCCGAAGAGCGCATCATGGCTCAGTCGAGGCTGTACCGCATACTGGCTTTGGCCTATCCGCACCTGAAGCGCAGGCAGGCAGAAAGCATACCACCTTCCATCCGCCCTGCGGTGGACTACATCATGCAGCACCGCGAGGGCAATGAGAAGGTGGCATTTTATGCAGGGCTGTGTCATTTGAGCGAGTCGCGGTTTTACAACCTTTTCTCCACTCATATGAACTATACGCCCATTGAATACCGCAACCTGCTGCGCGCCTATCAGGCGGCGGGGCTGCTGCTGGATACGAACCTGTCGGTGGAGGAGATCTCAAACCGGCTGGGGTTTGAGTCGCCGGAATACTTCAGGCGCATTTTCAAGCGGTACTACGGGCATTCGCCCAGCCAGTTCCGCAAGTACCGTCATCATATCTGAGACCAGTCAAACTGCACCACGGGGAAGTTCTTTTCGTGCACCAGACGGTGGAAGATCTCGCCGCACTCGGCGGGGGAATGCACTTCGCAGATCAGGTCGTCCAGGTTCAGGCGGCCGGCGGCATGCAGGCGAAGCAGCGCCATGATGTCGTCGTGGTCGGTCCAAAGACCGGCGGAGGATTCGACCTTCGGGCGGGCCATGGTGTGCGCGCCGATGAGCACGATTCCCGGCCCGTGCACCTTGTGGTAGTAGTCGATCATAAAGTCGGAGTGGCGGGTGCAGCCAAGCAGCGCCACGCGGCCCATGCGGGCCATGCAGTCAAGCGCGTTGTCAAGCGCGCGGGCCACGCCGGTAACTTCCACGCACACGTTCACGCCGCCGTGGGTAACTTCCTTCACCTTCTGGGCAAAGCCTTCCTCGGTGGGGTCAAAGGCGTAGTCAGCGCCCAGCTTGAGGGCGATCTCGCGCTTTTCAGCGACGGGGTCGACCGCGATGACCGGCACAGCACCGGCAGCGCGCAAAAGCTGAATGGCGATCTGGCCCAGAATGCCCAGACCCATCACCATGCCGCTTTCGCCAAACTCCAGACGGCACTTGCGCAGTGCAGACATGGGAAACGTTCCGATCAGCGCCATCGAGGCAGCCTGAAGGGACGTTTTTTCACTTTCGATAAGATGCACGTTCTTTTCGGGCAGCACGGAATATTTGGTGTGCTTGCCCCACGCGCCCACCACGCGGTCGCCGGGCTTGACGGTGCTGACGGCAGCGCCCACTTCCTTCACGATGCCTGCCGCGCTGTAGCCGCAGATGCGGGGGAAGTGCGCCTCGGTGTTGTTGTCGTTTACGCTCACGTTGGGGTCGCCGCCCACGTTGGCGCGCTCGGTGCCGTTGGAAATGGTGGTGTAGGCCACTTCGATCAGCACGTCATTTTCGCCCAGGGGCTTGACGTCCAGAGGGAGGAGCTCGGCGGTGTCCTTTTTGGTGAAAACGATGGTCGGGCTTTGCATATGAAAAACCTCCTGAATGATGTTCATGGGGAAAACAGCTTTTCTGCGCCCTTATTGTACAGCCTGCCGGCTGTTTTGACAAGGCTGATTCTGTCTAAAAGCAGAACGATCGTCCTGTTTTCCTGGCTTGACGGCGCACATCGATTCAGTGTATAATGAACATAATTTTCGGCTTGTTTTGTCAACTGCATACTTTCATTACGCCCTGCTTTGAAAAGGAGAGGAATACCATGTATCAATCCAGACTGCATGCCACCAACGGGATCATCTCCATCGCCGTGGACGCGCTCAGCGGCGAGGTGCTTGAATTTGTGCGCGAAAGCACCTGGGACAACGTGACCAAAAACCATGTCAGAAACACATGGAGCCTGTTTGACGCCGTGGTGCATACCGAGGCCGGCAACAAGAGATTGCACGCGCCGCGCTATCTGGATGTGCGCGCAAACGCCGCGCTCACCCCTGTGATCCAAATCGACCAGCAGGAAAAGAGCGCCACCGTCACCATCGACTTCCCCGGCCTGGTGCTGCACTCCACCAAAGAGGGCGTGGAAAAGATCAAGGCAGGCGAGGCCAGCATTGAACCCGTCGACATCAAGGTGGGCATCCCGGTGGATATGAGCGCGCGCGTGGTGATCGAGCTGCCCGAAGGCGACTGCCGAAGCAAGTGGCGCATGAGTCTTACCAACAACACCGACTGGGAGGTCGACACCGTCGCGTTCCCCGCCATCGACGGCATGTGGCTGGGCGACAGCTGGGAGGACGACGTGCTGGTGTACCCGCGCTTTGCGGGCTGGCAGATCGTCAACCCCACCCAAAAGCTGGCCGCCGACGCCCAGCGCATCGTGTGGAAGTGGCAGGAGTACCAGTATACCTACCATCTCAACGAGGCCACCGGCGCCAAGGACGACCGCGGCGCGTATGTGATGCACCTGCCCTACAGCGGCGCTGCTTCCATGATGTGGATGGATCTGTACGATCCTACTGAAAAAACCGGCCTGTACATCACCTGCCGCACCAGCGGCACGCATATGATGGGCCTGCGCGCCGAAAGCTTCGGCGAAACCAGCCCCGGTACCGGCATGGCCATTCTGCATGAGACCTGCCTTGAAAAGGGCACGTGGGAAAGCGAGGAGTGCGTGTTTGCCTTCCACGAGGGCGACTGGCACTGGGCTGCGGATGAATACCGCACCTGGTTTGAAAGCGTGCACGAGCCCATCCCGCAGACCCACCGCCCCAAGTGGTTTATGGAAAGCGCCGGTTTGATGGCCCACTACGACTTCCAGTATCAGGGCGGCGGCATTGTGCACAAGTACAAGGATATTCCGCACATCTACGATCTGGCGCATGAGATGGGTTTCAACCACCTGCTGCTTTCCGGCTGGAACCGCGACGGCTTTGACTTTGGCTTCCCGCATTATGAAACCAACCCCAACCTGGGCACCGAGCAGGAGCTCAAGGACGCTCTGGCGGAGGTGAAGGCCAAGGGCGGCCACGTGGCGTTCTACATCAACTCTCGCCTGTGCAACACCGGCTTTGAGGACGAGCAGGAAAACCTTGTAAAGTTTGCCATCCAGAACCGCGACGGCAGCCGCTTCCAGGAAAAGTACGGCGCGGCGGATGTGACCTTTGCCTCCATGTGCATCAACTCCAACTGGCGCAAGCAGCTGCTGGATACCGTCAACTACCTCACCCATGAGATCGGCGCGGACAGCATGTACCTCGACCAGCTGGCCATGGCCAGCTCCGTCAAGTGCTACAACCCCGAGCACGAGCACGGCCACATCCGCAACAACTGGAACGAGGGCTATACCAAGCTGATCAGTGAAATGATCGCCGATTACGACCCTGAAGGCATGGCGCTGATCTACGAGGGCAATAACGACGTGTTCGGCCGCGGCGCATCCGCCCAGCTGATGACCACCCTCGGCGGCCCGTTCAAGGGCGCTGTGCCGGAGGTATACCGCTATACCTTCCCCGATCAGGTGCTGACCGACATGATGAACCCGCGCCGCAACTCCGCCATGCGCCCCGAGCATGTGGCCCGCAAGTCCACCATGTTCCTCTACCGCGCGTTCGTGTGCGGCATGTATTTCTGGTGCTACGACCTTGAGTGGGACAACACCTGGCGCCGCGACCCCGAGCAGTACGAGCGCCTCAAAAAGACCGTGGCGCTTCGCGTGAAGTGGCTGAAAACCTACGGCTTTGGCACCTTCCGCGACAACGTGGGCATCGTGAGCGCGCCGGCTGATTTCATGATCAAGCGCTACGAGATCGAAAACGGCACCCTCATCGCCGCCGCCAGCGACAAGGGCAATTTCAGCGGCGAAGTGAGCGTTGTGTGGGACAAGAGCGAAGCGAAGATCGAGGCCCGCCTCTACGGCGACGAGGAAAACGCCGTCGAGCTGCCCTGCACTGTGGAAAACGGCGCTGTTACCTTCCAGCTGCCCGAAACCGAGCTGGCTGTGATCGTGATTCGCTAAAGGAGAAAAACACATGTACCAATCCAGACTGCACGCCACCAACGGGATCATTTCCATCGCCGTGGACGCGCTCAGCGGCGAGGTGCTGGAATTTGTGCGCGAAAGCACGTGGGACAACGTGACCAAAAACCACGTTCGTCAGACGTGGAGCCTTTTTGACGCGGTGGTGCACACCGAGGCGGGCGACAAGAGATTGCACGCGCCCCGCTATCTGGACGTGAGGGCCAACGCCGCCCTCACGCCCGTGATCACCATCGACCAGCGCGAAGGCAGCGCCACCGTCGCCATCGACTTCCCCGGCCTTGTGCTGCACTCCACAAAGAATGGCATTGCCTCTGCCAAGGTGGGCGCTGCGGGCATCGACCCGGTGGATATCAAGGTGGGGATCCCTGTGGACATGAGCGCGCGCATCGTGATCGAACTGCCCGAAAACGAGTGCCGAAGCCTTTGGCGCATGAGCCTCACCAACAACACCGGCTGGGAGGTCGACACCGTTGCGTTTCCTGCCATCGACGGCATGTGGCTGGGCGACACCTGGGAGGACGACGTGCTGGTATACCCGCACTTTGCGGGCCGCAAAATCGCCAACCCCACCCGCGAGCTGGCCCAGCCCAAGCAGATCATCAACTGGAAATGGCAGGAGTACCACAAGCGCCGTCAGAACAACGTGGGCGTGGGCGTGGCCGACGACCGGGGCGCGTATGTGATGCGCATGCCGTATTCCGGCTCTGCCTCCATGCTGTGGCTGGATCTGTACGACCCCACTGAAAACACGGGTCTGTACATCACCTGCCGCACCACGGGCGACCACATGATGGGCCTGCGTGCCGAATCCTTCGGCGAAACCAACCCCGGCATGGGTCTGGCCATTCTGCATGAAACCTGCCTTGAACAGGGCACGTGGGAAAGCGAAGAATGCGTGTTTGCCTTCCACGAGGGCGACTGGCACTGGGCGGCGGACGACTACCGCACGTGGTTTGAAAGCGTGCACGAGCCCATGCCGCAGACGCACAGGCCGAAGTGGTTCATGGAAAGCGCGGGACTGATGGCGCATTACGACTTCCAGTATCAGGGCGGAGGCATCGTGCATACGTTCAAGGACATTCCGCACCTGTACGACATGGCGCAGGAGATGGGCTTCAATCATCTGCTTCTGGCCGGGTGGAACCGCGACGGCTTTGACTACGGCTTCCCGCATTACGAGGTCAACCCCCTGCTGGGTGCCGAGCAGGACCTGAAGGATGCGCTGGCGCAGGTGAAGGCCCGCGGCGGTCACGTGGCGTTCTACATCAACTCGCGCCTGTGCAACGTGGGTTTTGAAGACCAGCAGGAAAACCTTGAAAAGTTTGCCATCCGCAAACGCGACGGCTCGTACTATCAGGAAAAGTACGGCGCGGCGGACGTGAGCTTTGCCTCCATGTGCATCAACTCCAACTGGCGCAAGCAGCTGCTGGATACCGTCAATTACCTCACCCACGTCATCGGCGCGGACAGCATGTATCTTGACCAGCTGGCCATGGCCACCTCCATCAAGTGCTACAACGAGGATCACGAGCACGGCCACATCCGCAACGGCTGGAATGGCGGCTATGTGAAGCTGATTCGAGAAATGATCGCCGATTACGACCCCGAGGGCATGGCGCTGATCTATGAGGGGTCCAACGACCTGTTCGGCTCCGGCGCGTCGGCCCAGCTGATCACCACGCTGATGGGCCCCTTTGGCGTGGCTCTGCCGGAAATGTACCGCTACACCTTCCCCGGTCAGGTGCTGACTGACATGATGAACCCGCGCCGCAACAGCGGCATGCGCGCAGAGCACATCGCCCGCAATTCGACGGGCATGCTGTACCGCGCGTTTGTGTGCGGCATGTACTTCTGGTGCTATGACCTTGAGTGGGACAACAACTGGCGCAATGATCCCCAGCAGCACGAGCGGCTGAAAAAGACCGTGGCGCTGCGCGTGAAGTGGCTGAAAACCTATGGCTTCGGCACCTTCCGCGACACGGTGGGCATCGTGAGCGCGCCCGAGGGCCAGATGGTCAAGCGCTACGACATCGAAAACGGCACGCTGATCGCTGCGGCCAACAAAAACGGCGCGCTCAGCGGCGAAGTGACCGTGAAATGGCACAAGCCGCAGGCCGCAGCGGAAATGCTGGTTTACGGCAGCGGCGAGATCGTGCCTGTGCCCTGCACCGTCGAAGACGACTGCGTGACCGTCAGCCTGCCCGAAGCGGAGCTTGCGGTGATCGTGATCAGATAAATCAAAAAACAGGATGCGTTTTTGCATCCTGTTTTTTGCGTTCACTTTTTGGGGTCAAAGCCAAGGCACATCACGCAGGCCGCGTCGTTGACAGCGTCCGGCAGGGGCTGAATGCCGGGGGAAAGGGTTTTGTCCTTAATGGGAAAAGTCCTGCCGGAAAATGCGGCAGGACTTTTCATCAGTACAGTTCAAAGTTGAAAATATGCGCCACGCTGCTGCCGTAGTCCTCGCACTTCATTTCGCTGAAATAGGTGCTCAGCGGCACGAAGCGCACGGCTTTGGCGGTAATGTCCAGCGGCTTTTTGATGAAGCGCTGGTGGTTCTGATCGTCTTCGTATACGGTGCGCCATTCGCCGGTTTCGTCCTGCGCCTCGATTTTGTAGTGCTTGATGAGGCAGCGGGGGAAGCCGAAGGTGGTCTGGTTGTGGCTGTAGGGGTAGAACAGCACTGAGGACGTGTTCAGGCCGTTGGGATTGCCGTCGGTGAATTCGCGGTCAAGGTCGCTGTCCAGCACCAGACGGAAGCCGTCCACATGGGTGGGCGCGTCGAAGGTATAGGTGATGGCCTTGTTGGTCTTGCCGAAGTAGCCGTTGTCGCAGCCCCAGATGCGGCGGTCGACGCCGTTCAAAATGGCCGAGCAGTCGCCGTAGTCGCAGCTGAGCTTCGCCTGCAGGGTGAGGGGGTTCACCTTGCGCCTAAGCCCCGGCAGGAAGCAGTCATCCTCCATCAGCAGGTCCTGAATTTCCCCGATGTGCTGCTTGCACACCTCGCGCGGGGTCAGGCCGTACTTCACGGCGACCGCCGCGCCCGTGCCCGCCGCCTGACCGATAACGCCGATGGTACCCATCACGCGGGTGGAGCTGAACGCGATGTGCGATGCGCTGATGTTGCGGCCGGCAAACATCAGGTTTTCAATGTTTTTGGAATACAGCGCACGGAAGGGGATGGGGTAGGGTTCGCTCAAGCGGCGCTTCTGCAGGTGCCTGCCGCCCTTTGCGTCCATGTGGAAGCCGCCGGGCAGGTGGTTGTCGATCTGCCAGCCGCCGTAGGCCACAACATCCGGGAAGGGCGTGCAGTTTTCCACATCGTGCTGGGTGAGCACCACGTCGCCCACATAGCGTCGGCTTTCGCGCTTGCCGGGCAGAAATCCGACCCATTCCAGATCCCAGTTTTCGGCGCCGTGGTCGCCGTGGTTTTTCATGTGATCCCACACGCCGAAGGCAATTTTGAGCAGCTCGTCGCGAATCTCCTCGGTGTCGTCGATGGAATTCTGCATGCCGCCCAGCTCGATCCAGTAAAAGTTGGTGTTGATGGCCCTGAGGTTGTGCGGCTTGTTGTTCATGGCGTCGTCGGTGGGGAAGTCGTAGGCCCATGCAGGGGGCGTGTAGCTGATGGGATGGTCGGTCTCGCGGCACTGCAAAAGGATGCTCATGCCCATGGTGTGCGGGTCGGCCACATCCAGACCGAATTCCTCGTTGTACTCTGCTTTGGCTTCGCGGCCCACCCTGTACTCCGCGCCGGTGAGCGGCGCTAAGATGCTGTCGCCGGAGGAGTCGACGAAGAGTTCGGCCTCCACCTCGTGCCAGGTGTAGGTGGTCAGCTGGAAGCCCTTCACACTGCGGATGCGGCTGCCTTCGGTGCTGGCCTCGCAGCAGGCGCAGTTGAGCATGAGGTCGATGTTTTCTTCAAAGCGCACCATTTCGTACAGCAGCGCATCCCATGTGGAAAAGTTGCGCCGGGGGTTGCGGTGCATGTTTTCAAGCAGCAGCTCTTCCATGATGCCGGTTTCCTGCAGGTCGCGCACGCGCGTGCCTGCGCCCGAGATCCACATGCGGATCTCGCTGGAGGCGTTGCCGCCCAGCACAGGCCTGTCCTGCATGAGGGCGACCTTCGCGCCGTGGCGCGCCGCCGAGATGGCCGTGAACATGCCGCCGATGCCGCCGCCCACGACACAGATATCCGCCTTGTGATGAATGGTTTTAAGCATGAATGTCGTCCTCCTCAAAAAGCATGTGTTCCAGCTGCTGCATGGTCTGCGCGCGGTATGTGGCCTGACTGGGCTCCTGCCAGCGCGCACCGAACAGCGCGCCGGTCATGCCGTAGGCCACCGCGCCGTCCACGTCGGTCACGGGGTTGTCGCCCACCATCAGCGTGCGACTTAAGTTCGTTTCGCCGCTGTGGGTGAAGATGTAGTCAAAGTATTGGGGGCTGGGCTTCATGGCCCCCACGCCGTCGGCGGCAAAGCGCCCGGTGAGGTACTTCGAAAGCCCGGCGTTGTCCACGCGGCCGTTCATCACTTCGCCGATGCCGTTGGACGCGGTGAAAATGCGCACCCCTGCGTCGTGCAGGCGTTTGAGCAGGTGCTCCGCGCCCGGCTGCGCGTCGTAGGCATGGGCCAGCTGGTCCAGAAACCAGGGGGCGACCTCCTCGGCAGGCCTGAAGAACGGGTGCGCCTGAAACAGCCTTTCAAAACGCATCACATACAGCCGTTCGCGGGTGATCTCGCCCCGGTCGAGGTACACCCACAGCTGGCGGTTGATCTCGCGGTATTCGTCGCCCACTTCATCGCCCACCTGCTGGCCCTGCTGGGCGTACAGCTCGCGGATGATGCGCCGCTCGGATGTGGGCGTGTCCAGCAGGCAGTAGTCGATGTCAAAAAACACGGTGGAAAATTTCATGCGGTTCCTCCTTGCCAAAGGATGCAGATGGGATTATCATCAGTATACAGTGCTGAAAATGATGTTTCTACCGCATAGATGACCTGTATTTTTCATTTTGTGACATCGGAGGGCCGATCGTGAAGCTCATCACCCATTACCCCGGCGCGCAGCAGGGCGACCCGCATGCAGGGCGCAACTGGCGTGAAAATTATCTGACTGATTCGCTCTATTACTCCTGCCGCGAAACCGTCTACACGCGGCAGACCTATCCGTCCAGCCTGCACTACCACGACTACTATGAGCTGGTGGTGTTCCTTTCCGGCGAGATCCGCTACATCTGCGAGGGCGAAACATACAGCCCGCGCCCGGGCGACGTGCTGCTGATCCCTCCGGGAAAGCTGCACATGTCCGCCCCCGAAAGTGACAGCGTGCGCTATGTACGCCATGTGTTTTATTTTTACCCCGACGCGTTTGACGCGCTGGGCATGCGGGTTTTGACGGACTTTGTCGCGCAGGCGCAGGGGCTGTGCGTATCGCGTGCGGATGTCACCGAACTGCTTTCACAGATGGACGCGGCGCTGGAGGCGGGCGGCGAGGCATCGCGCGCGCTTGCGCTGGGGCTTGCGATCCAGATCTTTCATCGCTTTGGCCGCGCAGCTTTCGGCCCCGGCAGCGCGCTGCCGCTGCCTGACAATGTGCTGCGCATTCAGCGCTGGCTGGATGAAAACTTTGCCATGGTCACCGGCGTGGCCGAGACGGCGCAGCACTTTTACTACAGCCGCGAATACGTGTCGCGCCTGTGGCGAAAACACTTCAACACCACCGTGGCCGACTACATTCAAAAGCGGCGCGTGGCGCATGCGCAGGGGCTGATCGCACAGGGGGCTGAACTAAGCGATGCGTGCTACCAGTGCGGGTTTGGCAGCATGAGCACGTTTATCCGCGCGTTTCGGTCGGTGACCGGCATGACGCCGTCGGAATACCGGCGCATGCGGCGCTGAAAACCCTTTGCGCACAATGCGTTTTGTGATACAATAAATCAACCGAATCTGCGGAGGAAAAAACATGCTTGACAATGTAAAAAAGCTGGCGGACTCTTTTCTGGAAATGGGCATTCCCGGTTATGATCTCATGGTTTGCCGCGCGGGCGAATGCATTCTGCGCTGCTACAACGGATACCGCGATGTGGAAAAAACCACGCCCATGGACGGAACCGAGCGCTACTATCTGTATTCCTGCTCCAAGCCCATCACGGTGACGGCGGCGATGATGCTGTGGGAGGAGGGCAAGCTGGGGCTTGACGACCGGCTGAGCGATTATCTGCCGGAGTTTGAACACATGAACGTGCGTCAGGGCGATCAGCTGCGCCCGGCGAAGCAGCCCATTTTGCTGTGGCACCTGTTCAACATGTGCGCAGGCTTCAACTATGATATCGCCTCGCCGGCCATCCGTCAGGCGCAGGCCGATACGCAGGGCCGCTGCCCCACGCGCGAGGTGATGAAGTATCTGGCCGCGCAGCCGCTGGATTTTGAACCCGGCACACACTATCAGTACAGCCTGTGCCACGACGTGCTGGCTGCGGTGGTGGAGGTGGTCAGCGGCGAAAAGTTTGAAGCGTTTGTGAAAAGGCGCATCTTTGACGTGCTTGGCATGACGCGGTCGACCTTCGTGCTGCCTGAAAGCGAAAAGCCCACGCTCGCGCCCCAGTACTGGATGGAGGAAAACGGCCCGCGCTTCATCGGGACGGAGAACGTCTTTATCTTCGGCAGCGAATACGCCAGCGGCGGCGCGGGCTGCGTGTCCACCGTGGAGGACTATATGCGCTTTCTGGAGGGGCTGCGCACGGGCAAACTGGTGAAGCTGTCCACCCTTGACCTGATGACCACCGACCGCCTGACGGATGTTCCGCGCGCAGACTATGGTTTTACGCCCCGGTACGGCTACGGCCTGGGCATGCGCTGCACGCCGCAGGGCGGCGAAAGCACCGACTTTGGCTGGGACGGCGCTGCGGGCGCGTATCTGTCCATCTATCCCAAAGAGGAAATCAGCCTGTTCTACGCGCAGCACATGCGCAACCCGCCCAATGTGAAAACAAAGCTGGAACTGATCACAGTTCTTCTGGAGGACCTGAAATGAAACGCTTGAAATGGGCCTGCTATTTTACCAACATTTCCATGGCAGTGGCGGGCAACCTGCCGCCCATCCTGTTTCTGACCTTCCGGTCGATGTACGGGGTGTCGTATTCGCTGCTGGGATTGCTGGTGCTGGTGAACTTCATCACCCAGCTGGGCATCGATCTGGTGTTTTCATTCTTTTCGCACCGCTTCAATATCCCCAAGACCGTGCGCTTTATTCCGGTACTGACGGTGGTGGGCCTTATGGTGTACGCGCTGTGGCCGGTGCTGCTTCCGCAGGCGGCCTATGCGGGACTGATTATGGGCACGGTGCTGTTTTCGGTGTCGGCGGGCCTGGGCGAGGTGCTCATCAGCCCCGTGATCGCTGCCCTGCCCTCTGACGACCCTGACCGCGAAATGAGCCGCCTGCACTCGGTGTATGCATGGGGCGCGGTGGGCGTGGTGCTTTTGAGCACGCTGTTCATCCTCGCCTTTGGCGGCAGGAACTGGCCGTGGCTGGCGATCCTGTTTGCCGCGGTGCCGCTTACGTCGGCCATTCTGTTCAGCCGCGCGCAGATCCCCCATCTGGATACGCCCGAAAAGGCGTCGGGCGCGCTGCAGCTGCTGAAAAATTCCGGCGTATGGCTTTGCGTGGCCGGTATTTTCCTTGGCGGCGCGTCGGAACTGGTGATGGCGCAGTGGGCGTCGGGCTATCTGGAGCAGAGCATGGGCATTCCCAAGGTGTGGGGCGACGTGCTGGGCGTGGCGCTGTTTTCGGTGATGCTGGGCATGGGCCGTACGCTGTATGGCAAATTTGGCCGCAATATTGAAAGGGTGCTGCTGGCGGGCGGCATTGGTGCAAGCGTGTGCTACCTGACCGCTGCGCTGTGCGATATTCCCGCCATCGGCCTTCTGGCCTGCGCGCTGACGGGCCTGTGCGTGTCGATGCTGTGGCCGGGCAGCCTGACGGTTTCGTCGGAACGTTTCCCCGCAGGCGGCGTGTTCATCTTTGCACTGATGGCCGCGGGCGGCGATCTGGGCGCCTCGGTGGGCCCGCAGCTCATCGGCGTGATCACTGACGCCGTGCTGGCCAACCCGCAGACCGCCCATCTGGGCATGAGGGTGGGCATGCTGGTGGCTGCTCTGTTCCCGCTTCTGTCCATTCCGGTGTATGCCAAGCTGTACAGGGAGAAGAAAAAATGATGAAAGTCGGCATTCTGGGCTGCGGCGTGATCGCCCGCAAGATGGCCAATACCCTTCGTATGATGCGTGCAAACGGCGAGGACGTGTGCCTGTACGCCGCTGCGGCGCGCGATCTTCAGCGCGCGCAGGCGTTTTGTGAAGCCGAGGGCTTCTCGAAAGCCTATGGCAGCTATGAGGCGCTGGCGCAGGATGAGAATGTCGATCTCATCTACATCGCCACGCCGCATTCTCACCACTACGACCATATGAAGCTGTGCCTTTCCCACGGCAGAGCCGTGCTGTGCGAAAAGGCATTCACCCTGAATGCCGCGCAGGCGCGCGAGGTGCTTGAACTTGCCAGACAGAAAAATCTGCTTTTGTGCGAGGCCATGTGGACACGCTTTCTGCCGGTGTGGCAGGTGATCCGCGACGTGATGCCCAGGCTGGGAAACGTGCAGTTTGTTTCGGCCGACGTGCATTTCCCGGCGGAGGGCGTGGAGCGCATTTCAAACCCTGCGCTGGCCGGCGGCGCGCTTTTGGACATCGGCGTGTACAGCCTGACCGTCGCCTCGATGGTGCTGGGCGATGAGTTTGAGCGCATGGATACCAGCGTGCAGCTCCTGTCCACCGGCGTGGACCGGCAGGAGAGCATCAGCCTGTATTATCCCGGCGGGGCCATGGCGCAGCTGACCGCAGGCGTGGCCGCATGCGGCGCCAACCGCGCGCTGATCGGCGGCGACAGGGGCAGCCTGCACGTGGAAAACATTTTCAACCCGCAAAAGCTCACCCTGTATGCCGACGGCAGTGTGACGGACATCCCCGTGCCGCCGCAGCTGACCGGCTACGAATACGAGGTGCGCGCCTGCATGAAGGCGCTGCAAGAGGGCCGCATTGAGTGCCCCGAAATGCCGCATGCCGAAACCATCCGCATCATGGAGATCATGGACGAGCTGCGCCGCCGCTGGGGCGTGGTATATCCGCAGGAGGCATAAATGAAGCTGCTCATCATCGGCGGCAGCCGTCCGCTGCCGCAGACTCATCTGGAAGACGGACTGCGCCGCCATATCGCATGGCTGGACGCGAAAGGAGACGACTGATGAACACCATCTATCTGGCCGGCGGCTGCTACTGGGGCGTGGAAAAGTATATCTCCAACATCCCCGGCGTGAAGGAAACCGAGGTGGGCTTTGCCAACGGGCTGACCCACAACCCCACCTATCAGCAGGTGCGCTACGAAAACACCGGCCACGCCGAAACCGTGCGCGTGGTCTATGACGAAACCGTGCTGCCACCTGACAAGCTGCTCAGGCTGTTTTTCCGCATCATCGACCCGGTGAGTGTGGACAAGCAGGGCGAGGATGAGGGCCATCAGTACCGCACGGGTATTTATTTCACCGATGAAAAAACCGCTCAGGTCGCCCGTGAAGAGCTTGCGAAACTGGCCGATGCATACGATCAGCCGCTGGCGGTGGAGTGCTGTGAACTTCAGCATTTCTACACCGCCGAGGAGTACCATCAGAAATATCTGGACAAAAACCCCGCAGGCTACTGCCACGTGCCGTGGACGGCCATCAACGATGTGAAAAATGTCGATCTTTCAAAGGTGTAACCCTTGACAATCTTTGGTTTTGAACGTATCATGAAAGTGTTCGAAAACGTTCTTTCCAAACCATAAAAACACATATCATTTCATACGCTCACATGCTTGAAAGGAGCGACCTGCCATGAACAGAGAACAGGCCAGAGAAAAAGCCCGTGCTTTGGTTGCACAGATGACCGTTGAGGAGGCCGCAGCCCAGCTTCGCTACGATGCGCCCGCCATCGACCGTCTTGGCGTACCCGCTTACAACTGGTGGAACGAGTGTCTGCACGGGGTTGCCCGCCAGGGTACTGCAACGGTATTTCCCCAGGCTATCGGTATGGCCGCGAGTTTTGATACTGAGCTTATGTACCGTGTCGCTGTTGCCATTTCAGACGAGGCAAGAGCCAAATACAACGAGTTCAGAAAATTCGGATAT
>JAFWYA010000050.1 GCA_017517815.1 Clostridia bacterium
ATAGGTATTGGTGAAGGTGATCGCACTGACTGTCTCCTCACCTTTTTTGATGGTGGGTGTGGCAGTGAGACTGCCCTTGCCGTCGTCGATAACCTCGACGGTGATGGTGTAGACGGAACCGTCGTAGGTGTAGCCGGCAGCCTCGTCGTCGATTTCACTGATGGTGTAAGTGAAGGGTGAATTTATCAGATCAGCCTCGGTGTAATCGATAGGTGCGAACGTAATACTGCCGTCAGCAGCGTTCGTTACAGTTTGCAGCACATCACCGTCGGCATTCTTCAGTTCGAAACTGAACTGCTCATCTTCAAGCGTGCGGCCCTCCAGTACCTTATGGGCGGACAGCGTTGCGCTGCCCTCTGCCTCATAGGTATTGGTGAAGGTGACAGCTGTGCCGGTATTGTCAGCCGTGGCAGTAATGGTGCCGTCGCCATGATCCACAAGAGTGACGAGCACCGTGTGCGCAGCTGTATCATAGCTGTAACCGGGCGCTTCGTCTACGACTTCGCTGATGGTATAGGTGAGCTGCTTTTCCGGTTTGCCGTCGGAATTGGGCGTGGCGTCAACCATATCAGCCTGCGAGAAGGTGAGTTTATCAAAGACGATATCACCTGCTGCGGTGTTGAACTTGGTTTGCAGTGTGTTGCCGGAGGCATCGGCGAGTATAAAGCTGAACTGTTTGTCTGCCAGTGTGCGGCCTTCCAGTGTTTTTTTAGCCGACAGCGTCAGGCTGCCCTCTGCCTCATAGGCATTGGTGAAGCGCACGCTTTCACCGTTTGCGGGCGTTGAAGTACCGTTTTCTCCAGTGATAACGGCCTTGGCAGACAGGGTGGCGTCGCCATTGTCCGTGACGGTCACACTGATATTGTACACGGTGTCGTCATAGGTGTAACCCGCCTTTCCGTCGTTTTTCTCACGGATGGTGTACTGGAAGGGAGACTTTGCAACATCGTCCTGCGTGTAGGTAAGCGCGGTAAAGCTGACTTTTCCGTCGGCGTCGTTCTGCACCGTCTGCAGAACTTTTCCTTTGGCATCCACCAGTTCAAAGGAGAACTGCCCGGCATCCAGTACGCGACCGGTCAGCGTTTTATGGGCTGTAAAGCTGATGGAACCGGAGGCCTCGTAGCCGTTGGTAAAGGTGACGGCTTTGCCAGTTG
The DNA here is from genome assembly GCA_017517815.1 of Clostridia bacterium. The sequence continues at coordinate 1,155 of JAFWYA010000050.1, forward strand.
CGTTGGGCGTGGCGATGATGCCACCCTCGTTATTGTCGGTAAGGGTAACTTTGATGGTGTGCGCCGTGTCATCGTAGGTGTAGCCGGCAGCCTCGTCATCAATTTCACTGATGGTGTAAGTGAAGGGTGAATTTATTAAATCAGCCTCGGTGTAATCGATAGGTGCGAACGTAATACTGCCGTCAGCGGCGTTCTGTACAGTTTGCAGCACATTACCGGAGGCGTTCCTCAGTTCAAAGCTGAATTGCCCTTTTTCAAGCGTACGGCCGGTGAGGGCCTTGAAGGCACTCAGCGTCAACGAACCTTTGGATGTGTACACATTGGTGAAGACGATGGCATTGGCAGCGGTTTCCACACCGGGCGAATCCACCTTTTTCAGCACGGTGGATGTCCTGAGTGCGCCGTTCACTTCGCTTACAGTGACGGTTGCTTTGTATGTGGCTGTGTCATAAGTGATGCCGGGAATGCTGCCGGCAGTTTCGGAAATAAGATAGGTGTAGCTCTTGCCCACATCACGCTTGTTATAGCTGATGCTGCCAAAGCTGAACGAAGCATCCTGCGCCGGGAAAACGGTAACGCTGGTATCATCTGGCATGGGCACGCCAGATGTTTCGGCAGTCAGCGTAAAAGTGAAGGAATCGCTCGCCAGGAAGGCGCGGTTTTGCAGCACCTTGGAGCCGCTCAGCACTGCAGAGGTGGTCTGATAGCAATAGTCGTTGGTAAAGCTGACAACAGCAGGCACAGCCCAGTCGTCGTGCGACAGGGTAACGCTGGCAGCATTGCCGTTTGCAGTTGTATTGGCAGCAGCGCTGGCCACGCTGACGCTGCTGGTGTGGTCAAACAGCGCGACGCTGTCGCCGGTTTCGGTTACGGTATAGGTACCCTCATCCAGCGCGATACCGGTATGAATGGTATACCAGCCATCGCTGCCTTTAACGGCGTCTTCGGCAGAGTAAGTGCCACTCACCGAGCCGCTGCTGTTTTTGACGGTAAAGGTAAGCGTATTGAGCAGTTCGGTAATGTCTGCGTCGTTCAGGTCGCCGGTGATCTGCTTGCGGATAGCCAGCTTGCCCTGCGGGACGTAGGTGTTTACGAAGAAAATCGTGCCTTTGCCGTCAGGCTGTACAGAAGAAGACACGCCTTCACTGCCTGCTATGAAGTTCTCAAGTGCTTGCTGGGAGTATTCAGTCTTGACATAACGGTAGCCCTGAGCGGAATAGTCCGGCCAATTCTGTTCGATAACGGTATAATTCCCTACAGGGGCATTGGGAAGATAATAGCGATAGTTGATTCCGTGCATGGCGCTGTGAGAATCAGAACTGCCAAAGCTGGTATAAGCAACGCTTCCCTTTACCGTTTCATAAGAGTTGTGCTGATAAGCGAAAGAAAGATTGCCGGCATTTGCAGGCTTTTTCAGTTCGTCAGGAATTCCGTGGAAAAATTTACGAATTTCCAGTTGGCCGGCTTTGAGCACATAATTGTTGGTGTAATGGATGGTAACCGTTTCATCCTTGTCAACATAAACAGGCAGACTTTCGCTGGTGATGTAACCGCTGATGGTATCACCCTGCGCCACATGAAATTTTGTTTGTCCGTCAGTAAGCGTGTAAGAGAAATTTTTAACGGTATCGAAGTATCTGGAATGCTTGTAGTCGGTTTCCAGCAGCGTGTATTTTCCAACGGGCAGCTCTACGCTGTATTCCACATAGTTTTCGCCGCTGACGGCATTAAAGGCGCTGTAGGCAAGGGATTTGACGGTACTGCCCGCCGCATCGCCAATGACATATTTCAGCGCAGATTTGATTTGATTCAGATCCGTAGAGCCGTTGCTATTCAGGTAGTTTGTTTCGCCGGTCTGGGTAATGGTTTTACGGATGATCACTTTGCCCGTATGCGGCGTGTAAGTGTTGGTAAAGTGTACTTCGACTTCTCCGCCGTTTTCGGGAACCGTCGCTTCAACGCCGGTAAAGCCGTCAGCTGTGCTGGGAGTGACAGCTTGGTTATCCACTTCGACGGTTACTTTGTGGTCATAGTTTTCAAAGGTTGCGTCGCTCAGCTGCTCTTTAACAGAATAGGTTCCGGAGGGAATGCCCTGCAGAGTGACGGTCCAGCTGTTTGCAGCGTTCAGTGTAACGGTGGTGCTGTAGTTAATGCCTTCAGGAGTGGTTTTTTCCACGGCAAACACAACGCCCTCCGGCTCCGAATGGCCGCTGAACGTTTTTTTGATGATCAGTTTACCAGTTTTACCAATGTCCTGCTCGTTTGTAAGGGTATAGCTGCCGTCATCAGCTTGCGCAACGCCTGCGCCAGTAAGCGTGGCCTCGCCAAGCGCCGTGGTAACAGTCTGTACACCGGGGCTTGCATGGCCTTCCGGCGGAACTTCCGTCATGGAATAGGTATGGCCGGAGGGAATGCCGCTGAAATGTACGCTTCCGTCGTTTGTGCTGGTAGCGGTGGCTTCCCAGGTGGTGTTCAGGCCGCAGGAACAATTTGTTTTGTTATGCGACAGCGTAAAGACAGCACCCGCCAGAGGCTTGCCTGTATAGTCATGCTTGGTAAAGTTCAGCTCTGCGGCGTAACCCTGAACCGTTGGTACAGGCAGGCCGACCTGATAAAGCATGTTGGTCTGCCAACGTCCGTCCTTGGTGGCAATGTATTCCAGCCTGGTGTCATCGTCATCGTTGACAGGCGTGGCAGTGGCAGCAGTCAGGGTGGCGGCAAGATTGTTCAGACTCGTTTTGTATTTGTACTGATATTCATAAATGGTGGTCTCTGTACTGCTGCTTGTGACTTTCTTTTCTTCACGGGGGGATTTACGCAGGTCCCATGTAAACGCGTTGCCGTCCTTTTCGATGACGTTTTGATCACTGGCGTTTGACGGACCGTCATACCGGATATGCGGGCCCATAACGTCTTTCAGACGGAATGCCGAGGTGCCAACCTGGATCTTGCTGGCAATTTGGCCAAAGGCGTTTTCCAGTTCGCCAACATTGCCATCGGACACAGAGAAGTACTTATCAGAAAACAACTGGAACCACTTACCGATTTGGATTTTGCCGCTGAAGGTGGGGTTCAGTTTTTTCTGCTGTTCTTCAGTAGGGTCTGCATCCAGCAGGTTGCTTTTACCTACGGACATGCATACGCCGTAAATTTCTGACAATGCGGAAAGCTTTTTGATATCAGCCGCAGCATCGCCGATGGTGTCTACGCGGTCAAATACTCCCATATCGGTGGACGGGCTGGCGGCGTTAAATACGATATTGTCGTTGCCATTGTACTGAGACAGATAGTTCTCATCATAGGGAGAACAGTTGCCGGGCTCGCCGTCCGTGATCAGAATCGTATACAGGAAATCGACATTTTTTAATTTGCCGTTAGCAGCGGTTTTATGGTAGTTCATGTAGCTGGCTGCCAGATGCATACCGGCTTCGATATTGGTGCCGCTGCCATTGGGGATCGCATCAATTCTGGCTTGGGCAAGGTTCAGGTTGGACTTTTCAACGCCGTTTTCATTCGTGGTTTTACAAAGATCCAGCCACGGCATGTGCAGCGTTGCAGAACCGTTAAAAACGACAGCAGCAGCCAAACGCTGGTCGCCTGGTTCGGCTCCTGTTTGGTTGGCAAAAGTATTCAGAAAGGTATTGGCAACTTCTTTCAGCGTGCTCAGTCGGGTACCATTACCCATTGCAGTATTCATGGAGGAGGAATTGTCCAGCACAAACAGCACCGCTGCATCCTGCGATTCTGACAGCGTGGTCAGGTCTTCCTCAGTGGTCACGTTCAGGGTAACTTCAAATTCATTTTCGTTACCGGCAGACTGCACCCATTTGCTTACCTGCACAAGCGCGTTGTTTTCGCCAAGCTGGGCAGCGGTCACCCTGTTGCCGGTGGTGTCATAAAACCACTTTTCATTGGCTTGAGACTCGGTGACCTGCCCGTCAAAGGTCAGCTGGCTGTCTGCAAGAGCGCTGAACAAAGGGCAGCTCAGCAGTACCAGCGTGGTTAAAATCGCAAGAAATTTCGAAAAATGCTTCATCGATGGGCTCCTTTTAGAGCGCCGCGATCATGGCGGCAAAGTGATTCAATAGTAAAGAAAAAAATGGAAAAAACATATTTGTAAATACATAATCATTTTATCATATTTATGCCATGTTGTCCATCTCAACGATTGTAAATCAATCGAAAGCGTTGGATTTAGCAATAAAAAACCGCCTGCCACCACAACTGTGATGACAGGCGATTAACCGACAGGTTTTACTTTTTCACTTCTTCAAGCACCACGGCAGTGCGTGCGGGCAGATACAGCTCCACATAATACTGGCCGTCGAACTTCTTGGTGGGATACACCTGATGGGCGATCTGACCGAAGCCGCCGTACTTCCAGTCGTCCGTGCACAGGGCAACAGTGTAATCAGCCGCATTGGGCACGGGCACCAGCACATTGGTCAGCGAGTTGGTTGCGTGGAAGTTGAACGCAAACAGCAGTCCGCTGCGGTAGAAGGCCAGCATCTGCTCGGGGGCTTTCATCAGGCACAGGTCGCCGTAGCGCATTTTGAACAGATCATGCGCCTTGGTCACATGCACCATGTCCTCGTCAAAGTCGTTGAGCCACTGGTATTTGAGCAGTTCATTTTCCTTCAGGCTCCACTGGCGGCGGCAGTAGTGGAAGCTCCAGCCGTTGCCTTCGCGCGGGAAGTCGATCCATTCAGGATGACCGAATTCGTTGCCCATGAAATTGAGGTACGCTTCACCGCCGGACGAGAGCGTAAACAGGCGGATCATCTTGTGCAGGGCGATGGCGCGGTCGATGACGGGGTTGTGGCAGTCCTTGTTCATGTCGGTGTACATGGCTGCGTCCGCCAGACGGAAGATCATGGTCTTGTCGCCCACCAGCGCCTGATCGTGGCTTTCCACATAGGCGACGGTGTTTTCGCCGGGACGGCGCAGGCACATTTCGCCCCACATCTTGTTGATGTCCCAGAACTCGTCCTGCGACTCCTTCACCGTGCGGATCCACATATCCGGAAGGCCCATGCCCAGACGGTAGTCAAAGCCAATACCGCCGTCGGCGATGGGCAGGCACATGCCGGGCATACCGCTCATGTCCTCGGCAATGGTGATGGCGTCGGGATTTACCTGACGGATGAGCTCATTGGCCAGCTGCAGGTAGGTGATGGCCTCCACATGGGTATTGTAGGAGAAATACTTATCGTTGGAGTTGAAGTCCGTGCCCAGACCGTGATCGTGGTAGAGCATGGAGGTGACGCCGTCAAAACGGAAGCCGTCGAAATGATATTCGGTCATCCAGAACTTCAGGTTGGACAGCAGGAAGTGGAGGACGCCGGTCTTGCCATAGTCAAAGCACTTGGTGCCCCAGGCAGGATGCTCGCCCTTGGCGCCGGAGTGGAAGAACTGCCACTCGGTGCCGTCGAACATGTTGATGCCCTCGGCGGTGTTCTTTACAGCGTGACTGTGCACAACGTCCAGCAGCACGCGGATGCCCAGCTTGTGCGCCTCGTTGACCAGGTACTTCAGGTCTTCGGGCTTGCCAAACCAGCTGGAGGCAGCAAAGAAGTTGGAAACCTGATAGCCGAAGCTGCCGTAGTAGGGGTGCTCCATAATGGCCATGAACTGCAGGGTGTTGTAGCCGGCCTTTTTCACATGGGGCAGCACCTTGTCGGCAAACTCGCGGTAGGTGCCCACCTTGCCCTCTTCCTGCGCCATGCCGACGTGGGTTTCGTAAATATAGAGCGAATCCTCGCCCTTGAAACCCTCGTCGGTCCACGGGAAGACCTTACGGTCGTCCACGATCTCAGCGCAGAAGGTGATGGTTTTGGGGTCCTGCACCACACGGCGCGCATACAGCGGAATGTGCTCGGTGCGGGTCAGGTTGGCGTCGACCACGGTTTTGACCTTGCAGCCCTCCCACAGCGCGTCGTCGCCGGGCAGGTAAATTTCCCAGTTGCCGTTGTCCAGACGCTTGAGAGGATGGCTGGTCAAGTTCCAGTCGTTAAAGTCGCCGGTCAGGTACAGCTGATAGGCGCTGGGCGCCCATTCGCGATAGTACCATCCGCCGTCCACATGATGAAAACCGAAATATTCATGGGCGTTGGCGAAGTCGTTGAGCGTGCCGCCCGAGGGCAGCAGACGGTTCTTCGTGTCCTGATACAGCCGCATGCGCAGATCGATATCTCCGGCAAAGCCCTGCAGCTGAGGATTCAATTCAAGAATTCTGTACATTTGCATGACCTCCGTTCGTTGTTTCAAGCGTTTGGTACGTTGGGAAAATCAGTCTTCGACCTTCTCGTCAGCCATGGGATTCTTGCGGCCGTAGAGGGTGGTCACATCCAGCATTTCTTCCTTGAGGGCATCGGTCAGCTGACCGGGGGCGAGACGCCAGCGCCAGTTGGTGCCGATGGTGGAGGGGAAGTTCATGCGGGCGCTGTTGTCCAAGCCCAGCCAGTCCTGAATGGGAACGATGCAGGTCTTGGCAGCAGAGCGCATGGCCAGCGCGATGTAGGACTTATACAGGTATTTCTTGGGGGTATGCTGGTCGCACATGTACTTGCGGGACAGCAGGAAGTCCTCGCGGGCAACGCTGTTCATCCAGCCGACGAGGGTTTCGTTGTCGTGCGTGCCGGTGTAGACGATGCAGTTTTCGGGATAGTTGTGGGGCAGGTAATCGCTGGCGGAGCTGGAGTCGCGCGCGTCAAAGGCGAACTCAAGCACCTTCATGCCCGGGAAGCCGCTGTCGCGCACCATGTCGCGCACGGTATCGGTCAGGTAGCCCAGGTCCTCGGCGATCACGTCGTGCTTGCCCAAGTTGCGCTCCAGCGTGCGGAACAGCTCGATGCCGGGGCCCTTTTCCCACTTGCCGTTGACGGCGGTGGGCTCGCCGTAGGGGATGGCGTAGTACTCGTCAAAACCGCGGAAGTGGTCGATGCGGGTCACGTCATAGAGCTCATAGCAGTAGCCCAGACGAGTGGTCCACCAGGCATAGCCGGTGTCGCGGTGATAATCCCAGCGGTAGAGGGGATTGCCCCACAGCTGACCGGTGGCGGAGAAGCCATCCGGCGGGCAGCCGGCGACGGCCACAGGCAGGTTGTTTTCGTCCAGCTGGAACAGCTCCGGGTTGGCCCAGGTGTCGGCACTGTCCATGGCGACGTAGATCGGAATATCACCGATGATCTTGATGCCGCGGTCGTTGGCATACTTCTTCAGGGCCTTGTACTGCTCAAAGAACTTGAACTGCAGGTAGGTCTGGAACTCGATGTCAAAGTACAGCTCGCGGCGGTAGTAGTCCAGTGCGAAGCCCCAGCGCAGGCGAATATCCTTGGGCCAGTCGTACCAGCACTGACCGGCGAAGAAGTTCTTCAGGGCCATGAACAGCGCGTAGTCGTTGAGCCACCAGTGGTTTTCGCTCATGAACTGCTGGTAGGCAGGGTTGCGGCTGATGTCGCTGCGCTCGTAGGCCTTGCGCAGCAGGGGATAGCGGTTGTAATACAGCTTGTCGTAGCTGATGTCGACGGGATTAGAGCCAAAGTCCGCGGCATCACATTCCTCCTGCGTGAGCACGCCTTCTTCGATCAGCGCTTCAAGGCTGATGAAGTAGGGGTTGCCGGCGTAGGTGGAGAAGGACTGGTAGGGGGAGTCGCCAAAGCTGGTGGGGCAGATGGGAAGAATCTGCCAGTAGGTCTGGCCAGCCTCCTTCAGCCAGTCAACAAAGTCGTAAGCTTCCTTCGAAAAGCAGCCAACGCCATACTTTGACGGCAGGCTGGTGAAGGGAAGCAGGATGCCTGCGGATCTGTTCATGTCGGTTCGTTCCTTTCAGCATAGTATTTCACGGTTTCACAGAAGAGCATATGTGCCCTTCTGCGGATGAACCCTCTTTTGCAGAAAATTCAGTTCTGTATTATGTTTCTTCTTTGCGGCGGCGTTTTCCTGCTTTTTTGGACAGGAATGTGCAAACGTTTTTTCACCGGATCAAAAAGCGGGAGAGCGATGTGTTTTCGCTCTCCCGCAAGGGGTTATTCAGCGCGCCGCATCTCTGCGACAGCAGCTGCCAAAGCGGCTGCCCCGGCAAGCGCCATCAGCACGCACAATGCCAGATGCAGCTGCCAGCCCATACCTGCCTGAAAGACCGGCTTGGCCAGATAGCCCCATATGCCCACAAGGCCTGCGGCCAGCGGAAACAGGGGCGCAGCAGCGGTATCAGGCTTGAAAAGGCACAGGATGATACCGGCAACGCACAAAAGCAGGTGCAGAAGCGGCATGGCCAGAATGCCGTCAACCTCATGATCCGGGTCGATGGATTGCAGCTGTTTGGTGAGGGCGGCGTTGTCTGTGGGGAACCAGATGTAACCGTTGATGGATACAGCGGTCTGACTGTCCGGCTCGCCATACTGCCAGAAAGGACTGAACTGGCAAACAAGCAGAGCAATCATAAGAATGGCGCATAAAAGGTTCAAAAGACCGGATCGTGTGTGAAACAGTTTGTGAAGCATTTGTTTTTCCTCTTTTCTCAGCCATTGAGAATGGTCATGAATTCCTCGCCTGTGATGGTTTCGTGTTCGTACAGGTACTGTGACAACTCATGCAGCTTTGCTTTGTTCTGCTCAATGATGCCCTTGGCTCTGTCGTACTGGGCGCTGATGAGGGCCACCACCTGCCGGTCGATTTCCGCCTGTGTTTCGGCGGAGCAGCACAGCGAGGCGTCGCCGCCAAGGTACTGGTTTGAAACGGTTTCCATGGCCACCATGCCAAACTCACGGCTCATGCCGTAGCGGGTGATCATGGCGCGCGCCAGACGCGTGGCCTGCTCGATGTCGTTGCTGGCGCCGGTGGAAATGGCGCCGAAGGCGATCTCCTCCGCTGCGCGACCGCCGGTGAAGGTGGCGATCTTGTTTTCGATATCCTCACGGGTCAGCAGGTAGCGGTTGTCCTCCTCCACCTGCATGGTGTAGCCCAGCGCGCCGGAAGTACGGGGGATGATGGTGATCTTCTGCACAGGTGCGGAGTTGGTCTGCAGGGCGGCAACCAGCGCATGGCCGATCTCATGATAGGCGACGGTACGCTTTTCCTTGTCGGAAAGGATGGCGTTTTTCTTTTCGTAGCCTGCAATGACCACCTCGATGCTCTCTTCCAGATCCGCCTGCGTAACGGCGGTGCGGCCGTCGCGCACAGCGCGCAGCGCAGCCTCGTTGACGATGTTGGCAAGCTCTGCGCCGCTTGCGCCGCTGGCCATGCGTGCAACGTGCTCAAAGTCGATGCCGTCGACGGTTTTTACCTTGCGGGCATGCACGCGCAGGATTTTTTCACGGCCCTTAAGGTCGGGCAGCTCAACAGGAATGCGGCGGTCAAAACGGCCCGGGCGGGTGAGCGCGGGGTCCAGCGCATCAGGACGGTTGGAGGCCGCGAGGATCATCACGCCGTTGTTGCCCTCAAAGCCGTCCATTTCTGTCAGCAGCTGGTTGAGGGTCTGCTCGCGTTCGTCGTTGCCGCCGATCTGGCCGTCGCGCTTTTTGCCGATGGCGTCGATCTCGTCGATGAATACGATGCAGGGTGCTTTTTCCTTGGCCTGTTTGAACAGGTCGCGCACCTTGCTGGCGCCCATGCCCACAAACATCTCCACAAATTCAGAGCCGCTCATGGAAAAGAAGGGCACGTTGGCCTCGCCTGCGACGGCCTTGGCCAGCATGGTTTTGCCGGTACCGGGAGGGCCCACCAGCAGCACGCCCTTGGGCATGGAAGCGCCGATGGCTTTGTACTTGCCGGGGTCGTGCAGGTAATCGACGATCTCCTGCAGACTTTCCTCGGCCTCGTCCACGCCCTCGATGTCGTCAAATTTGATGCCCTGCGTGGATTTGACGTACACCTTCGCATGCGACTTGCCCATGTTGAACATCATGGAATTGGCTCCGCCGGCGCGATCCATCAGCTTTTTGGACATCAGCTGTCCCACGGCGATAAACACCACCATCGGCAGCACCCATGAGAGCAGAAAGCTCAAAAGCGGCGAAGCTTCCTCGACGATCTCGCTGGAAAATGATGCGCCGGATGCGTGCAGACGCTCCACCAGTCCGGGGTCGTCCATGCGGCCGGTTTTGTAGACCTGTTCGCCTTCCTTGTCGGTAAACATGATCTGATTGTCCTGAATCTGCACGCCGCCGATCTGGCCGTCGGTGCTCATGGTCATAAAGGTGCCGTAATCCACCTCGATGATCTGCTGCTTTGCGATCCACGGCAAAACCAGCGTATTGATCAGCATGACGATGACCATGGCGATTGTGTAGTAAAAAATCAGGGGTTTTTTGGGTTTCTGAACCTCGTTCATGGGTATGCCTCCTGCAATGGTTGTCGAATACAGTATAGGCTTCAAATGTAAACGGCCATGGAACAGAAAATGAATAAACTGTGCCCGCACTGAAAAGGAATTGAAAACAGCGCCGGAGAATACCATGATACATTGTTTACAGCAAGGAGAAAATCCATGAAAACATACTGGATGGGTCTGGATATCGGCGGAACGAAATGCGCGATGCTGCTGGCACGAGTGGATCGCGGCATTCACATCCTGGACAAGATTCGTTTTGCCACCCAAAGCGAACTGGGGTTTGACAGCACCTATGAACGCCTGCTTGAGGCCATGGATGAAATGGTACAGCGAAATGGCATCGATTTTACGCAGGTCGAGGCCATCGGCATCAGTTGCGGCGGTCCGCTGGATTCGCGCCGCGGTATGGTGCTGTGTCCGCCCAATCTGCCCGGATGGGTAAATATTCCCCTGTGTGAGATGCTTGAAAAGCGCTACCATGTGCCGGCCTTTTTGCAGAACGACGCCAATGCCTGTGCGCTGGTGGAATGGAAGCTGGGCGCGGGACGCGGAACCAGCGATATGATCTTTCTGACGATGGGCACCGGCATGGGCGCAGGCGTGATTGCCGAAGGACGGCTGCTGCGCGGCTGCACCGACATGGGCGGCGAGGTCGGCCATCTGCGGCTGGCCGAGGACGGGCCTGTCGGCTTTGGCAAAGCCGGTTCGTTTGAGGGGTATACCAGCGGCGGAGGGATTCAGCGGCAGGCGCTCACGCGCGAGCTGATTGAACAGGGAAATCCGCCGCAGTGGATCGCGGATGGGCACACGATAGACGAGGTCGACGGCAAGCTGATGGCGGATTATGCCCGCGCAGGCAATGCGCAGGCGATAACGTTTTACGATCATATCGGCACGATGCTGGGACGTGGGCTTTCGCTGCTGACGGACGCCTTCAACCCGGAAAAGATCGTCATAGGCAGCATTTTTGTGAGGTGTGAAGATCTGCTGCGCCCAGCCATGGCAAAGGCCATGCAGGAGGAGTGCATCCCCTTTGCGCTGGAGGGTGTGAGCGTTGTGGCTGCGCAGACGGGTGAAAGCCTTGGCGATCTGGCCAGCATCATGGCGGCGCTGTACGCGCTGGATATCGACCCCATCACGGAGACAAGCGAGCAGGACGAAGCGGTGCTCAGGTACTACGAACGATTGTTTGAGCGTTATCCGCAGCTGGAACGCTGCCGTCAGCAGGTGATGGAGGCTTATCTGCTGCTGCGCTGCTGCTACGACAACGGCGGCAAGGTGCTCATCGCAGGAAATGGCGGCAGCTGTGCGGACAGTGAACACATTGCAGGCGAGCTGATGAAGGGGTTCTACCTGAAGCGCCCGCTGGATGCACAGACAAAAGTGGCCATTCAGTCACAGGGCATGCCGCCGGAAATGGCGGATAGGCTGCAGCAGGGCCTTCCGGCCATCGCGCTCACCGGTCACAGCGCGCTGTCAACTGCTGTGGCGAATGACCAGCACGCGCTGCTGCCCATGGCGCAGCAGGTGATGGGCTATGGCCGCAAAGGCGATGTGCTCATTGCCATCAGCACCAGCGGAAATGCACAGAACGCAGCGCTGGCCGTATCGGCGGCAAAGGGGCTGGGACTGAAGGTGATCGGCCTGACGGGAGAGACGGGCGGCAAACTTGCGCCGCTTTGCGACTGCGCGGTGAATGTGCCCGCAGAAAGCCCGGCGGATGTGCAGGAGCTGCACCTGCCGGTGTATCACACGCTGTGCGCCATGCTGGAAGCCAGATATTTTAAGGCATAAAAAAACCCGGCTGACCCAAATGGGTCGGCCGGGACATTTTTTAACCTTCGATTTCCTTGCGGTAGGCGTCCAGCTCGCGCTCGTTGCCGTAAACAAAGTGGTCGGGAATGATCTCGCACCACACAGGCTTGTCCACGGAGTAGTCGTGCACGGAGGGATCGTATACCAGCAGCTGCTTTTCGCGCTCCAGATAGGGGTTGGGGTTGGGCACAGCGGACAGCAGCGCCTTGGTGTAGGGATGCAGCGGGTGGCGGAACAGCTCTTCAGCCTCGGCCAGCTCCACGATGCGGCCCTTGTGGATGACCGCGATGCGGTCGGAGATGAAGCGAACCACGGACAGATCGTGCGCGATGAACAGGTAGGTCAGGCCACGGTTCTTCTTCAGGTCGTTGAGGAGGTTCAGCACCTGTGCGCGGATGGAAACGTCCAGAGCAGAGATGGGCTCGTCGGCCACGATGAACTCGGGCTGCATGATCAGGCTGCGGGCAATGCCGATGCGCTGACGCTGGCCGCCGGAGAACTCGTGTGGGAAGCGGCTGGAGAACTCGGGCAGCAGGCCCACTTCTTCCAGCGCCTTCTTCACCTTGTCCTGACGTTCCTGCTCGTTTTCGTACAGGTGGAAGTTATACAGGCCTTCGGACACGATGTAGTCGACCTTGGCGCGCTCGTTGAGGCTGGCCATGGGATCCTGGAAGATCATCTGGCACTTGCGGATGACGTTTTCATCCTGCTCCTTGGTAAGCTTGCCGTTGATCTTCTCGCCGCGGTAGTACACTTCGCCGTTGGTGATGGGGTTGATGCGCACCAGCGCGCGGCCGATGGTGGTCTTGCCGGAGCCGGATTCGCCAACCAGCGAGAAAGTTTCGCCCTTGTAGATGGTGAAGTTCACGTCGTCAACGGCAACAAACTTCTTGCGGCCGGTGCCGAAGGTGACCTGCAGGTTCTTGACCTCGACCAGCGCTTCGCGGTCGGGAGACAGATGCGGGTGCTTGATGTCGCTGCTGCCGGGCTGCGCCTCGTTCATCTTGCGGCTGAGCTTGGCAACGTCGATGGTCTGTTCCACCTTGGGCGCGCGGGGATCCAGCATCCAGGTCTTGGCCTGATGGGTGGGCGTAACGTCGAACATCGGGGGTTCCTCGATGAAGTCGATGTTGAGCGCCTTGCGGTTGCGCGGGGCGAAGGAGTCGCCCTGAATGGCGTTGAACAGGTTGGGAGGGGTGCCGTCGATGGCCGGCAGCTTTTCACCCTTCACACCCAGCTGGGGCATGGCGGAAAGCAACGCCCAGGTGTAGGGGTGGTTGGGATGGAAGAAGATCTCGTTTGCCATGCCGATCTCGATGATCTGGCCGGCGTACATAACCGCTACACGGTCGGCAACGTTGGCTACAACGCCCAGGTCGTGGGTGATGTAGACGATGGTCATGTGCTTTTCGCGCTGCAGCTTGCGGATGAGCTCCAGAATCTGGGCCTGAATGGTCACGTCCAGAGCGGTGGTGGGCTCGTCGCAGATGAGGATCTGCGGGTTGCAGGCCACGGCGATGGCGATGACCACGCGCTGGCGCATGCCGCCGGAGAACTCATGCGGATACTGGCTGTAGCGGCGCTCAGCGTCCTGAATGCCCACCAGCTCAAGCAGCTTGATGGCTTCGGCCTTGGCAGCCTTGCCGTGAATGTTCTGGTTGAGCTCGATGGCTTCGCGGATCTGCGTGCCGATCTTTTTGAGGGGGTTGAGGCTGGTCATGGGGTCCTGCGTCACCATGGCGATCTTTTTACCGCGGATGGTGCGCCACTGGGCCTCGGTCTTGAACTGGGCCAGGTCCTTGCCGTCGTACATGATGCTGCCGCCGGTAATGGAACCGTTCTTGTCCAGCATGCCGACGAAGGTCTTGGTGAATACGGACTTGCCGGAGCCGCTCTCGCCTACGATGGCAAGGGTTTCGCCGTCATACAGGTCCAAAGAGCAGCGGCGGATGGCGTTGAGCTTCTGGCCGCGAAGGGTAAACTGCACTTCCACGTCACGGGCGGACAGGATGGGTTCGGAGGACAGAACCTGCTTGGCACGGGCCTCGAACAGCTGCTCCAGAGAGGCGGAAGCAATGTTGTTGTTGATTTCAGACATTTTTCTCCACCTCACACATGGTTGCGCGGGTCGCATGCGTCAGAGAACGCATTGCCCACCAGATAGAACGTAATGGTAATCAGGGAAACGATGGCCGCGGGGAAGATCATCAGGTAGGGGTACTCCATGAAGTTGCTGCGGGCGTCGCGCAGCAAAATGCCCAGAGACGGCGTGGTGATGTCCAGCAGGCCCAGATAGGACAGCGTGGATTCGTAGGCGATAACGCCCGGAATGGACAGCGCCAGTCGAAGCACAATCACGCTGATGAGGTAGGGGAAGATGTTCTTGGCCAGAATGCGCCAAAGTCCCGTGCCCAGGCAGCGGCTGGCCAGGTTGTACTCGCGGTCGCGATAGATGAAGACCAGGTTACGGATGTTGCGGGCGGTGCCCAGCCAGTACAGGGCGATGAGCGCAACCGCCATGATCAGCGTGGATTTGCCGATCATCAGAGCGATGAGGGTCATGTAGATGATGGTGGGGATGTTGTTGATGAAGTTGTACAGCTCCGTGAAGAAGCGGTCCAGCTTGCGCACATAGCCCCACAGCAGGCCGATGATGACGCCCACGATGATCTGACCGATGGAAACGCTTACCGACAGGATGATGGAGGTACGGGTGGCGCTCCACACCTGGCACCAGTAGTCGCAGCCCAGCGAGTCGGTGCCAAACCAGAAGTGGCTGTTGGGCGACAGGAAGCGGGTTTCGCGGTTGACATGGTCAAGGCGAACGGTATTGGCGTCGTAAATGCTGATCAGGGGGGCGATGAAGGTGAAGATCAGCAGAGCAAAGAAGACGATGGCCATTACAACGGCCACTTTCTTTTTGGTGAAGTTGGCCCAAACGCTCTTCCAGTAGGAATAGTTGCTGTAGCCGGTCTTCTCGGCGTCCTGAGAATGATACTCGGCAAAGTCAAACAGCTGCTTTTCCGGCATGCGCGAACGGGTGGCGGTGTGCACATTGCCGCGCTCGTACTTTTTGTCGGTGTTGGTGTCTACCTTGTTGTAATCCGCTTTCAGATTGACCACATTCTTATCCTCATTTGCACCGAAGGGAGTCATGCGCGCCGTTTCGGTGCTGGGCAGTTCGCTCTGCACTTCAACGTCGCTGTTGGCGAGACGATCGGCGGTTTTGATTTCCTGCTTTTTAGCCATTAACGGTTGCCTCCCTTCCCGGTAAGACTGATGCGCGGGTCAAGGATGACCATCAGCACGTCGCCGAAGAACAGGCCCAGAATGCCCAGCGAGGCATACAGCGAAACGATGGCCTGCACCAGGTTGGTGTCGTACTTGGCGATGGCGTCGGGCAGCAGGTTGCCAAGGCCGGGTACGCCGAATACCTTTTCAACCAGAACCGAGCCGCCAACCGTGAGCAGCACCGAGTAGGGCAGGTACTGCGCCAGCGGCAGGAAGGCGTTCTTCATCACGTGGCGGAACATGACCTGCGTGGTCGACATGCCCTTGAGCTTGGCCAAACGGATGTAATCCTTGTTCAGCTCGTCCACCATGTAGCGGCGCATCCAAAGCATGTAGCTGGCGATGGAGCCCATCGACAGGGCCACCATGGGCAGAATGGCAGACTTGGGATCGGTGATGGTGTACTGGATGGGCAATCCCACCAGACGGGAACCGATGATCATGACCAGGAAGTAGGTGACCAGGCTGGGCACGGCATTGATGAAAATGGTGAAGCCCTGACCGGCTGCGTCGAACAGGCCGTCCTTGTAACGGGCCTGCATGATGCCCAGAGAAACACCGACGACCAGCGCGATGAGCAGCGCGGCCAGGCCGATGCGCACGGAAATAAGGATCTTGCTGGATATGATTTCAATGACCGGCACGCCCGTCTGAACGCGGTGAGAGTTGCCGAAGTTCAGCCACACGCGCATGTTGCGGAAATAGTCGCCGTTGTCAGTGGTTTTTTCGTCTTTGAGCTGTACGGCCTTGCCTTCCTTGCGCACGGTGAAAGTCGCCGTGTGTACGCCGCAGGTGAGGGTGTAGCCGTTTTTCTTCTGCACCGGGCTATCGGTGGTGATAACGATGGTGTTGGACTTTTCGGGGTCAGTGGAAAGGCTGACGGCAGTCGCCTTGACCAGCGGATACTCGTCGGTCACGCCTTCCGTTCTTTCAAACTGGATGTCCTCCGGTTTGACAGCAGCAGCATCCTTGGCATTCAGGAAGGACACTTCGAAAGTAGCTTCGTCCACCAGATTGGCGGAATCAAAATAATGAGGCTTATGCTCGGTTTGGACAAGTTCTTTGTAAAAACGGCCCAGCTGAACAAAAGGCGGGTCCAGATAGCCGTTCTGGCGCAGCAGTTCCTCCTGCTGTTCCTCGGTCAGCTTGATGAGCTGTTCTTCGGTAAAGAAGTAGTCGGTGGGCAGCAGTCGCAGCATCAGAAACACTGCGGATACGACCAGCAGCACGGTCAGCAGCGACTGAAGCAGACGCTTGATGGTGTACTTAAACATTTGGGCATCCCCTTTGCAATATCATGAAGCAAGGCCGTTTCGCCTCAGCTTCATGAAACGGCTCATTCGCTTAGAACAGGAGAGGGGGCGGCCTTCTGGATAGAAGGCCGTCCCCCGCCCCAAAAAGGAATTATGTAACTTGTGAAATTACTTCACGAAAGCCTTGTACTCCTCAGCGGTGTAGGGCACGGTGCTGGTTTCCCAGTTCACGTAGCGCTCAGCGTGAGAACCGTAAGCGGAGTAGATCTTGCTGTAGTTGTTGACCTTGGTCAGCTCCCAGATAACGCTGTAGTACAGCGGGATGATCAGAGCATGCTCGATCATGTAAGCTTCAGCCTTAGCGAAAGCGGCATAGCGGGCATCCAGGTCGTCGGTGATGGCCTTGGCTTCGTTGGTCAGGCGGGTGAACTCCTTGTAGGTCTCGATCAGCTTCGCGTCGGTAGCGTTGTTGGCCTTGGAGTAGTACTGAGTGTAGTAGGCGTTGTCCTCGCCGTAGGTCTCCTGGCCCAGGAAGTTGGAAGGATCGGCGAAGTCGGCGCCCCAGCCGTTGAGGTAGATGCCGGCCAGCTGAGGATCGCGAACCTCAGTGTTCAGCTTGGAAACGTAGGTCTTGGTCTCGCCAACAACCAGATCGTCGCCCAGGTAGGTCTTGATCATGTTGTTGAACACGTCGGCGCGGTCCTTGGCAACGGTGGAGGAACCGGAGATGTACTGCACCATCTTCACGGGCAGCTCGATGCCGGCGGCGGTCAGCTCTTCGATGGCCTTGGCCTTGTACTCGGCAGCCTTCTCGGCGTTGTAGCGGGAGAAATGATCGGGAGCATACTGCAGGCCCAGTTCGTTGCGAACCAGCTGGGTGTAGTCAACGCCCTGGCTGTTGACGGCAACGGCGTTGCCGGTGTAGGCGAAGTTCTGGCAGGACAAGGGGTTGATGTCGTTGAAAGTGGCCAGGTAGTTGGTCACGTCCAGACCGTAGTACAGAGCCAGACGGAAGTTCTCGTTGGCAACGGCGGTGTTCCAGGCAACGTCGGGAGTGCCGTCTTCGTTCATCTTGTCGTAGCAGAAGTGGATCTGGTAGGAGTACTTGGTGGGACGGGCTTCAATCAGGTTCTTGTTGAACTCGTGGTTGGCATCGTTGTAGATGGTGTTCAGCTTGGAAGCGGGCAGCTCGATGTAATCCAGCTCGCCGGCAGCGAACATTTCGTAAGCAACGTCAGCGGACTCAACCATCTTGATGGTGACGGTGTCAAACAGCTTGACTTCGTCCTGAGCATGGTAGGTGGGGTTCTTGGTCAGAACCTTTTCGTTCTGATAGATGTACTCGGTGATGGTGTAGGGGCCGTTGTACCACAGGGTGTCGTAGCTGGCGCCGAAGTAGCCGTCAACGCCGATCTCGTCCAGCAGCTCAGCGCTGACGGGAGCCAGGCAGTTGTAGGTGGCCACGGAGGGGAAGTAGCTCAGCTTATCCACGCACTCGAACTGGATGGTGTAATCGTCGGGGCAGGAAACGCCGACCATCTCCTGGAACTTGTCCAGACGCAGGGCCTTGGCTTCCTCGGTGGGCAGGGACTTGGTGTACTCGTAGTACTCGCCGGCGCCCTTGATCATTTCGATGGGCATGGAAGTGTTGGCGGACTGGTTCTTGGCGTAGTTCAGCACCCACTCCAGACCGGTCATCCAGTCCTCGGCGATGCAGTCAGCCATGTACTCGCCCTTGTAGTCGACCCAGGTGATATCATCGTTGAGTTCGAAGATCCAGGTCTGGCCGCCGTCGGGGCTGTACCAGTTCTTGGCAGCAGAGCCAACCAGAGCGCCAGCGGCGTCGTTGGTCAGCAGGTGGTCGTAGCAGTTGACCAGCACGTTGAGGTCAACAGCAGCCTGAGAGTAGTGATAGCAGAACGTTTCCATTTCGTTCGCCTGAGTCTGGTAATCCTTGAAGTTCTTGATCTCTTCAGCGCCTGCGAAGGAAACGCAGCTGAGGACCAGAGCGATCGCCAGAATGAAAGACAAAGCCTTCTTCATTGAGGAGAACCTCCTTTAATTTCTATCGGCGGGTTGATGATTTCTACCGGCCAATTTGATAAAGGTATTATACATAGGCTATAAAGTCATGTCAAGAAAAATGAAGTTTTTTTGCTGTTTTCATTCAAAAAAACACCTCTTTTTGTGTGGAAAGGCTGAATAAGACTTGATTATTATGCACATCGCCGGTACAATAGTGAATGTTGACGGCACTCTTCCTGCATAATTCAGGAAGAATTGCGCCAGATCAAACAGGGAGGTTTTGTATGAAACACTGGAAACCATATATGCTGAGGCCTGTTATTTATATGGCTGCGACCCGGCTGATGGCGGCGCTGGTCTTTTTACTGGCGGTGGTGCGCTTTGTGCCCAGAGGGCCTGCGCCCGGCATGGTGGCCGGCTTTCTGACGGCGCTGTTTGCGCTGTTTACCTATTTGGTCTATCTGCGTATGGACGGCATGCACATTCCGCGCATGAAGCATTTCCGTCCCAAGCAGAAAAAGGATCCCTTCAGTCATCTGACCGATCTGAGCGACTATACCGATGAAGAGCCGCCCGTCACTTTTGACGAGCTGGAACAGGACGAAAAAGACCTGTGTTCGCTGCTTTCCAATGCGTTCAACCTGGCGGTATTTCTGATTCTTTCCTTTATTATATAAAAATCACCCGAAACAGAAGGAGCATTCCGTGGAATGCTCCTTCTGTTTGATTATTTCGGCGTTTCAGTGATCATTTTCAAAAACGCGGCCATGGGCGCGGTGACAAAACGGTTGCGCTTGTGGAAAAACCAGATGCTGCGGCTGGCGTTTTCAGGGTCGCAGTGATAGAACACCAGCCGGTCGTCGGGAACAGCGCTTTTCACCAGCGTGTCGCTGATGAAGGCAGCCCCCATGCCATATGCCGCCAGATTGTACACCGCCAGCTGCTGATCCAGCTGCAGGCGGATCCTGGGCGTAAAACCAGCCTGCAAGCACAGTTTGTCGGCGCGGATGCGTGTGTCGTTTCCTTCCTTTAGGAAGATGAAGGGAACGTCCGCCATTTTGGCAAGCGGCAGCGGCGGCACACACAGCCCGCCTTTTTCGCGCAGATCTGCCGCCGTCATCTGGTAGGGAAGGCAGTCGCCGTTGACGGCAAACTGTTTGGGTACGGCAAGGATCACCTGTTCCTGCTGATAAAGGAAGCGTTCGTACAGGTTTAAATCCAGCTGGCCGTTGTCCACAGCCAGATCCAGCACGCCATCCTGCAGTTGCTGTTTGAGCACATGGGTATGATGCTCGTACAGGCGGATCTCCACCCCCGGATAGCGCGAGGAAAATGCCGAGATCAGCGGCGGCAGCACGTAGGAGGTAAACAGCGTGGTGCCGCCCAGCGTGAGCGAGCCGGTCAGGCAGTTTTCAGCGTCGCTCATGTAGCGCCCGAACCGTTCTTCTACCTGCATGATCTCCTCGGCGGCTTCGATATAGGCGCGGCCAAGCGCTGTGAGGGTGACCGGAACCGTGCTGCGGTCAAACAGCGGACCGCCTGTGCGCGCCTCAGCCTTGCGGATCATCTGACTCAGCGATGGCTGGGCGATGAACAGCGCCTCAGCTGCCTTTGAAAAACTGCGCTGCCGGTACACTTCATATACATACCGCATTTCCCGAAACATCATATGCATCACCTCATAGGCATTTGCCTATTATTATTTTTATAGAATATATATTTGAAAATAATATAACATATACGTATACTAAAAACAAGCCGATACAGAAAGGATGTAACGCAAATGACGACACAGACCCGATTGGAGCATGACCTCGCTGGTTCGATGGCTGTTTCGTGCGATGCATATTATGGAATCCACTCTCTGCGCGCTGCGGAGAATTTTCCCATCACGGGCCGCAGGCTGCCTGCTTCGCTGATCCGCCATATGGCGCGCATCAAGAAGGCCTGTGCGCTGGCCAACCATGCTGCCGGCATCCTGACTGCCGATCAGACCGACGCCATCTGCCGGGCGTGTGACGAGATCATTGCAGGCAAGCTGCATGACCAGTTTATTGTCGACCCCATTCAGGGCGGCGCGGGAACGTCCACCAACATGAACGCCAACGAAGTCATCGCCAACCGTGCGATCGAACTGCTGGGCGGCGTGAAGGGCGACTATTCCATCATTCACCCCAACGACCATGTGAATGCCTCTCAGTCCACCAATGACGTGTACCCCACGGCGATCCGACTGGCGCTGTATGAAGCAGCCCTGCCGCTGGGCGATGTGCTGGATGAGCTGATCGCTGCCTTTGACGAGCGCGCGGCGACCTTTGCTCATGTGATCACGCTGGGCCGCACCCAGCTGCAGGATGCCGTGCCCATTCGCTTCGGACAGATCTTCTCGGCCTATTCGGCAGTGCTTCGCCGTGAAAAGAAGCGCGTGCAGAATGCCTGCAGCCAGATGCTGTGCATCAATTTGGGCGGCACGGCCATCGGCACCGGCATGAACGCCCCGGCCGAGTATCTGCAGTCGGTGGTGCCGTTCCTGACCGAGATCACCGGTTACCCGCTGCAGCGCAGCGAGGACTGCGTGGACGCCACCCAGAATGCCGACAGCTATGTGGAGCTGTCCTCCGCGCTCAAGAGCTGCGGCGTATCGCTTTCCAAGATCTGCAACGACCTGCGCCTGCTGTCCTCCGGCCCCAACGGCGGCTTTGCCGATATCACCCTTCCCGCGCGTCAGAACGGCTCATCCATCATGCCGGGCAAGGTCAACCCTGTGATCCCCGAGGTGGTCAACCAGATCGCCTTCCGCCTGATCGGGTTTGACGTAACGGTCACCATGGCCGCCGAGGCCGGCCAGCTGGAGCTCAACGCCTTTGAGCCTGTGATTTTCGACAGCCTGCATCAGGGCTGCACGCAACTGACCGAGGGCATTCGCACCCTGACCAAACATTGCGTGTGCGGCATCGGCGTCAATCATGACCGCTGCCTGAACATGGTGGAATCTTCCTCCAGCATGGCCACGGTGCTTGCCCCCAGCATCGGCTACACGCAGGCCTGCCATATCGCCTGCGAGGCACAGCGCTCCCATGCGACGGTGCGCCAGATCGTGCTGGATCAGGGCCTGCTGACGCCTGAGGAGACAGAAAAGACGCTCAATCCCCTGCCCATGACGGAATGGCCGTCCAATGGGACTGACCGCAAGGGCGCCTGAAAAGCATAAACGACGCCCCCTCCGAAACAGCTTGGAGGGGGCGTCGTTTTTATGCCGGCCACTGGCTGAGCATATTCTGCATCCACTGGTAAACGTCCATATGATAGACGGCCTGCAGATTTTGGGGCGTAAGCACCTCGTCGACGGTTCCCTGGGATACGCTTCTGCCCTGATCCATCAGCACGGCGTGCGTGCCGTACTTTTTGGCAAGGCTCAGATCGTGCACCACGGAGATCACAGCACGGCCGGGCTGATGCAGCCACTGCTCGATCAGCGAGAAGATGTGCTTTTGATAGATCAGGTCCAGATGGTTGGCAGGTTCGTCCAAAATCAAAATTTGCGGATTTTGCGCAAAGATCTGCGCAAGGAATGTGCGCTGCAGCTCGCCGCCGGATAGGGTAAGCACGCTGGCATGCCGCAGGCCCGTAAGCCCTGTCAGCTGCAGGGCGTGTTCCACCTGCTGCTTACCGTCGTCATCGCGGGCAGAAAGAAAGCCCGATGTGTAGGCATAGCGGCCAAGGCTTACCACTTCCTCCACGGAATAGGCGTAGCCGACGGCATTTTTCTGCGACAGCACGCCGATTTTCTGCGCCAGTTGAGCAGCTCTGAAACGACGGATGTCCCTGTTTTCCAGATGGATCGTGCCGGTATAGGGCACGCCCTGCGCGATGGCCTCGATCAGCGTGGATTTGCCTGCGCCGTTGGGACCCACCAGCATCAGCCACTGGCCTTCTTTCAGTTGAAAGGAAAGCCGGTCCACAACGGTATGCTCGCCATAGCGTACGGTGATGTTTTGTGCTTTGAGCATCGCGTTCACCTTGCCTTTCGGGTTTGGCAGAAAATGATGATGAAGGCCACTGCGCCCACCAGCGACGTGACCACGCCGATGGAAAGCTCGACGGGGCTTAACAGCGTGCGGGCGGTGAGGTCAGCCAGCAGCAGGAAGATCGCGCCGGAAAACATGGCCGTTGGCAGCAGACGTTTGTGGTTGGGGCCGGTCAGCATGCGGGTCATGTGCGGCATCACAAGGCCCACAAAACCGATGGAACCGGCAATGGACACGCATACGCCGATGAGCACGGATACCGTGATGAGAATGATGAGCTTGACTTTTTTGACATTCACGCCGATATGACGTGCGTTGTCTTCGCCGATGGCGAATGCGTTCAGCTCGCGTCTGTAGCGCAGAATGATCACGCCGCACACCAAAAGCGCAGCCGCCAGAATGCGCGTGTGGCGGAAACCGGTGCCGGACAATGAACCCATCGTCCAGAATGTGATGGACTTGATATGCTCCTGCGTAAAAGAAATGATGAGATTGATCACGCTGGAGGCAAACATGGAAAAGATGACGCCGATGAGGATGATGCTGTGGGTGCTCAGCGATCGGTCCAGCACGTAGGCCAGTGACAGAATCAGCACCAGCGAAAGAAAGGCGGAGGCCATGGCGGTGAGCATCACGCCGCCGTCAGGAATGCCGGGCAGTTTCACGCCCAGCGCCAGCGCGGCAACCGCGCCCAGCGCCGCGCCGCTGGAAACGCCCAGCGTGGAACCATCCGCCAGCGGATTGCGCAGAAGCCCCTGCATGGCAGCGCCGCACAGCGACAGCGCCGCGCCTACCAGCGCTACATTGAGCACGCGGGGCAGGCGCACATTCAGAATGATGTTTTTGGAAATGCCCTGCGGCACTTCCTGCCCCCAGAGGGTATTCCACAGGGCGGTCAGCGTATCTCTGAGAGGAATGGAAACGCTGCCTGCGCAGATGCAAAGAAGCATGACGCACACCAATGCGAGGGTCAGCAGCAAGCAGCTGCGCCACGAAAAACGGTCGGACTGTGTTTTCATAAGTACCTCTGAAGAGGGAGGAGCCGCGGAGCAGCTCCTCCCGTCTGGGTCATTCGGCGGTATCGGTCAGGAAGTTATACAGGTCGATGGCTGCTTCCTTCAGACGGGGTGCAGGACGGGTCATTTTGTAGGAGTCGGCATTGTAGACCTTGTCGTTTTTGACGGCGGAGAGGTCGCCCCAGCCTGCGCGGCCCTTTACTTCGTCGGCGGCCGTTTCGCCCATGCCGGTCACCAGCACGATGTAATCGGGGTCGCGCTCAATGACCTGCTCCTGGCTGATGGGCTGCCAGCCTTCAATGTCGGCAAAGGCGTTCTGCATGCCGCAGATTTCAGCCAGCTCATGCATGAAGGTGCCGGTACCGGCGCTCCAAAGGCCCCACTCCAGCGGCATTACTTCAAAGTAGATGGTCTTGTCGGTCGCTTCGCTCTTGGCAGCGATCCCGTCAAAGGTGGCCTGCATATCGGCGATGATCGCTTCGGCTTCGGTGTTTTTGCCCATGACTGTGCCCAGCAGGCGAATATTTTCATACACTTCGGCAATGCTGTCGGCATTGGTGGTGACGACCTGCACACCGTTTTGGGCCAGCAGTTCCACCTGCTCCTTGGTGTGGGCCATGTCGTTCATGACGATGACCTGCGGTTCCAGCGCAAGCAGCTCCTCCAGGTTGGTATCGCCGCCGGATGCAACGGCGGGCAGCTCCAGCACGGATGCAGGATAGTCGCAGTACAGGCCGCGGGCTACCAGCGCTTCTTCGCAGCCCAGCGCGCACAGGATCTCGCAGTCGCCGGGTTCCATGGCAACAATGCGGGTGGCAGGCTCAGCCAGGGTCACTTCGCGGCCGAACATGTCGGTCACGGTGATGGGGTCTGCCAGTGCGGCGGTCATGCTGAACACCATCAGCAAAGCAAGGAACAGGGAAACGGTTTTCTTGGACATAGGCGTCCCTCCTCATTTTGGATCAAATGAATCAGCGAGAGGGCGTTTTTCAAAAGAAAAAGCGTCCCTCCCTGAGGAACACTAAACAGACTGCCGGCAGGCGCCGTCAGCCCAAATAGCATATCCCACCCCCAGGGGAATGATGGTATCACGGTGTAAACAAGTCTCCCGGCTTGGCTTCGTCCTACTTACACACCTTCCCGCTTTCGCAGTGGCTTCACATCGTGCTTTCGTCAGCTTCACGGTTACTGGGATAGCCCGGAACTTTCATCCGATTCCTGTGACGTTCTCCACCCCGGAGGAACGCCGCGCATCGCTGCGCAGATACACCGGCTATTCATTTGTCCTGATCATTATAAGCCCGGCAGAGGGCGTAGTCAACAAACCGCCGTGCGAAACGGTGATTTCGCACGGCGGTTTGGGCTTATTTGTCAAAAGTTTCAGAGCAGATTTTCAGCTGATCGATAATGTTGATGTGCTGCGGGCAGGCCGCTTCACACTGGCCGCAGGCGATGCAGTCGCAGGCCTTCCCGCCCTTGTGCGTGGCAAAACCGTAGCTGCCGCGGGCCTTTTCGGCGTTGCCAAAAACCAGCAGGTCGTTCATGGCGCCGAATACGCCGGGAATGTTGATGTGCTGCGGGCAGTCCTTCACGCAGTACTTGCAGCTGGTGCAGGGAATGTGATCGATGGCGTTCATGCGCTCCACCACTTCCGCCACGGCAGCGCGCTCAGCGTCGTTAAGCGGCTTGAAATCGCGCATGGTGTTCAGGTTATCCTGCATTTGTTCAACGGTAGACATGCCGCTGAGCACGGTGATCAGCCCATCCAGAGAGGCTGCATAGCGGACCGCCCACGACGAGTGGGAAACGCCGGGATCAAGCTGTTCAAACGGCCCGGCAACGCTGGCGGGAAGGTCGGCCAGATAGCCGCCCTTGACAGGCTCCATGATGATGACGGGCTTGTTGTACTTGCGGGCCACTTCATAGCATTTGCGGGACTGGATGTTGTTGCTTTCCCAGTCGGCATAGTTGATCTGCAGCTGCACAAACTCGGTTTCCGGGTGCGCCTTGAGCAGCGCTTCCAGCGCATCGGCGCTGTCGTGCATGGAAAAGCCGATGTGCTTGACCAGCCCCTGCTTTTTCAGGTCGGCCACAAAGTCCCACAACTGCCAGTCGTCAAAAAACTTCGTGCGGTCGTTGCCCAGATTGTGCAGCAGATAGAAGTCGAAATACCCTGCGCCGGTGCGCTCCAGCGAGGTGTAGAACATCTGCTTTGCTTCATCTGCGTTTTTAGGGCCTGCCCATGCGGGCAGCTTGGTGGCCAGCTGGAAGCTCTCGCGGGGATAACGGTCCACCAGCGCCGCCTTGGCTGCCATTTCGGATTTGCCGCCCAGATAGCCGTAGGCGGTGTCAAAGTAGGTAAAACCCGCTTCCATAAACAGGTCGACCATTTGCTTGGTCTGCTCCAGATCCACCTCGTCGCCCAGCATGGGCAGACGCATCAGGCCGAAGCCCAGCTTGCGGATGTTTTCGCCAAGATATGCCATGGTTGTTTCTCCTTATTTTGTACTGATGCGGAGGGTTTTGACTTCAAAGGTGTGGAAGTGCAGCTTCACGCATTCTTCTTCTACGTCGAGCTCTTCCAGTTTGTTTTCCAGCATATCGCAGGCCCAGACCCTGCCGCAGGGGATGTTGATGCCCAGCGTGCAGTCGGTGTCGGCCTTTTTGCTTTCGTACAGGCGGATGATCACGTCGCCGCTGCCGTCCTCGGCGGGCTTCACGGTGTCGATGAACACATTGGGCTCGTCCACAAAGAAGGCGCTGAAGCCTTCCAGCGTGCCGGGGGCCACCTGCAGCGGCACGTTCAGGTCGTAGGCCTCGTCCACCACGGGGCTGTCGATGAAGCTGCCTTCCCACGCAGTGAAGGCGTAGGTGAAGGTATGCACGCCGTTGTCTGCACGCATTTCGGGGCTGGCCGCGGCGCGCAGCAGGGTCAGCTGCAGCTCGTTGCCGTTCATGCTGATGCCGTACTTGCAGTCGTTGAGCACGGCTGCGCCGTGGCTCATGTCGCACAGCGCGCTGTAGCGCTGATTGCACACTTCAAAGCGGTCGCTGTCATACAGGCGGGAACGGTGAGTGGGACGGTTCATGTAGCCAAACTGGATTTCGTTGATGGCTTCGGTGGCCTGCACATTGACCGGGAAACCAACCTTCAGCAGGCGGTGCAGTTCGTTCCAGTCCACCGTAGTCACGAAATCGAGGCGGCGGCTGCCGGCTTCCAGCACGATGTCCTGCGAGAAGGTAGAGTTGAGCAGCTTGCGCTCCATGTGAATGACTGCACGCAGGCCGTCGGCCTCCTTCACGGTGAGGGTGACCGGCTCGTTGATTTCAACAGGCTGCAGAATATAGTTGGAGTCGATGTCCCACGCGTCAAACAGGCGCGGCACATCCTTGTACATGAGCAGGCGGTTCATGGCACCGGCAGCAAATTCGCGGCCGGTCTCCTTGTCGATGAAGGAGGTCACTTCGCCGCGGTCGTTGAGCACGGCGCGCACGATCTCGTTTTCAAGCACAGCGCCGTTTTCGGTGAGCTCTGCGGCGGAGATCTCCGTCTCTACGCTCTGGGCGGCGGGCAGCAGGGATACAGCGCCCATGGAAGGCACCGTCACATGCGCCAGCACGCCGCTTTCAGTCTTCTGGGTGGGGATGGCTTCGCCGTCAGTGGTCACAGCGCCGGCGGCATATTCATCCGGCAGGTATACCAGACCGGTGCGGTCAAAGCTGAGGGAGTTGAATACCGTCACGCCGTCTCCTTTGGCAAGCGCCTTCATGGCGTCGGCCTTCACGGCATTGGCTTCGTCAAGGATCCACAGGTGATCCCTGCGGGCGTCTTCATACACCTTGCCGATGGAAGAACCGGGCAGGATGTCGTGGAAGTGGTTGAGCAGCAGCTTCTTCCATACGGCGTCCATGCGGGCGGCAGGATATTCCGCACCGTTCAGCATGGCCATGACGCCCCACATTTCGGCCTCGCGCAGAGCCAGTTCGCCCTTGCGGTTGCCCTTCTTGATGGCCGCCTGCGAGGTGTATACACCACGGTGCGCGGAGAAGTACAGCTCGCCCACATAGGTGTGCTTCGGACCGCCCTTCTTTTCCATGTCCTCAAAGAACACCACGGGCGACTCGTTGTGCACCTTGGGCATGCCTTCCAGGTTGCCTTCGCGCTTGATGTACTCGATGTGGTCGCGGCAGGGGCCGCCGCCGCCGTCGCCGTAGCCGTAGGGCAGCAGGAAGGCGTCCAGATCGCGCTTTTGCACACGGCCCTTCCATGCATTGCAAACCTCGCTCGGATCGGTGCGGTAGGTGTAGCTGGTGGGCAGGAAGCTGACGATCTCGCTGCCGTCCGCACCCTGCCAGGTGAAGTAGTGATAGGGGAACTGGTCGCCCTCGTTGTAGGACCAGAAGATCTTCTGCGTGACCAGATATTTTACGCCGCAGCCGTTGAGAATCTGCGGAAGTGCAGCGGAATAGCCGAAGGTATCCGGCAGCCACAGCAGCACGCTGTCCACGCCCAGTTGTTCCTTATAGTAGCGTTTGCCGTGCACCAGCTGACGGATGAGGGATTCGCCGCTGGTCATATTGGTATCGGGCTCCACCCACATTGCGCCCTCGGCGATCCACTGGCCACCTTTAATGGCTTCGCGGATGCGTTCGTAGAGCTCGGGATAATGCTCGCGGCACATTTCATAGGCGGCGGGCTGGCTCTGCAGGAACTTGTATTCAGGATTCTGCTCGATCAGGCGCAGCTGCTGGGCAAAGGTACGGCTGGTCTTGC
Source organism: Clostridia bacterium (assembly GCA_017517815.1). The sequence continues at coordinate 29,690 of JAFWYA010000050.1, forward strand.
GTCGGGTTTCGTCCATGGGCCACAGCCATGCCAGATCCAGATGCGCGTTGCCGATGGCATAAAACTCCGGCACAGTGGAGCCGTTGACAGCCTCCAGCACAGGCTTGAGGACTTCGCGGGCAGCCTTGTAGCTGGCGATGCGGTCTTCCAGCGGCTGTTCAAAATCGGCAGTCAGGGTGGCCTTTTCCAGCGCACCTGCGATTTTGTCGGCGCGCAGGCTTTCTTCATTCACCTGATCGCCAAGCTGGCGGAGGGTGTCCAGATCCATGTAGAGCTGATAGGCGTCCTCGTTCCAGATGCCGTAGGTCAGTTGTCTGAGCGTGGCGCGCTCACAATTGGCCTTGGGATCCTGATATGCGCCGGGCAGCACAGGGCCGGTGGCACAGCCTTTGAGGGGCTCGCTTTCGGGGAAATAATGGCCTGCATAGGCTTCCATCAGCAGGTCGTAGGTACGGCCTGCTTCGCCGCAGGGGGTGAGAACGTTATCCACGATGTAATGATGGGGCGTAAGTACCCACTCGGCGCGGTAGGTGCCAAAGGATTTGCCGTCCACAAACAGAGTGGTTTCGCCGCCGGTATGCAGGTCCATCACAATGCGCTTGCCCTCAGCTTCCCTGGGCAGGGTGATTTGGCTCTTCATCCAGCAGTATTCCCAGGTGCGGCCCCACTGCGTGCCGGGAACCATGGGCCGGAAGTCGCCCTTGAGCGCTTCCTCAGGCGTGAGGTAGTCCATGGTGAAAAAGGATTCCACGTCGATGTTTCCAAGGGGCAGGTACAGGTCCTGCTTGAGCGTTTCCAGCCAGTGGGCCAGGCGCTGCCTCCATTCGGAATGCATGTATTTCATGGCAAGAACTCCTTTGGGTTATTTTGAACACAGAAGGTGGGGGAGGTATGTGACATGCGGCACTTCCTGGCCGTTGATGATGCTGATCAGCTGCTGGCAGACGGTGCTGCCCATCAGCAGCTGATCCTGTACGACATAGATCAGATCACAGGGCGCCTGAAACACAGGCTGCGGGCCGTCGAAAGAGGCGACGGTTTTGACGTTGGTGCCGGCGACTGCCTCCAGCACGATCGTGCCCACGCGGGCTGACATGGCAAGAATGGCAGTGGTTTCGGGATTGTCCTGAAGGAACTGATGGATGATGCGAATGTTTTCTGCACGTTCTTCCCCAGACGGGTGATGGATGTTTTCGCGGGCAACCACGATGCGCGCATCTCTGCAGGACAGATTGTGCTTCAGGCAGGTTTCCATATAGCCGTTCACACGGTCTGCAGCGCTGCTGGTGATGCCGGATTCATCAAACATTGCAAGAGCAAGATGGGTATGGCCCCGGGCGATCAGCTCGCCGGTGAGCTGCCGTGCCGCCTGCAGATGATCCGTCCCCACAAAGGGGATGGGCAGACCTTTGAGATAGTGATCCAGAAAGATCAGCGGGAAGCCTTCCAGCGAAAGCTTCATAATGGTGGGACTGTATACCTCGTTGTATACGCACATCATCACAATGCCCTTCACCCCGGCAGCAAGCAGCTCGCGAATGCATTCTGCCTCGCGTTCTTCTTTGCCGTAGCTGAATTTGATGAGCGCCGAATAGCCCAGTTCGGCACATTTCTGCTCGATGCCCATCAGGATCTCGCCGCCGAAATCTCGGGAAAGGCTTTCCAGAACAACGCCGATCAGGTTGGACTTTTCGCCGACTGGCGCATGCGTGGCTGCGGACGGTGCAGGTGCGGCGACAGCCGTGCTTGACTGAACAAACGTGCCTTTGCCCGGGAAACGCCTGATAAACCCTTCGCTCACCAGCTGTTCCAGCGCATGCTTGCTGGTGATGCGGCTGACGCCGTATTCTTCGGTAATTTCCTGTTCACTGGGGATTTTGGAACCCACCGCATATTCGCCGCTTTCGATCTTCTCGCGCAGCTTTCGGTACAAATCCAGGTACAGCGGTGTTTTGACTGGTGAATCAGAAGTACTCAAAATATCCTCCGGGAGCGTATAAAATGATGTATATCATTATATCATTGGCATAAACTGAATGCAATGATTGGAAATAACGCTCCTGAAAAGATTTTGCAAAATCAGATGAGTGCGAAGAAAAGGCCGGAATATTCCGGCCTTTTCGCAGTTTTATGCACGCAGGGCTTCCAGCACCCAGCGGATGTGGTCAAAGTCGATATCCGGGGGTACGGTGCAGTCAGCGCCCATCAGGAAGGGCGTGCCGTCCATCTGCCTGAGCACGTCGGCAACGGCGGCCTGGATTTCTTCCCTGGTGCCGGCATACAGCGGATGGTCGCGGCGGTTGTCCATGCCGCCCAGCAGCACGGCCCCCTCAAACAGTTCCTTGCCTTCAGCCATGGAAACGCCTTCCACGCCGCAGCCCCAGTTCTTCACGCACAGGGGGTAATCCTTCCAGTAGGACAGGTGGTTGGGGTTGCCGGCCCAGGAGCACATGTGCAGAATGTTGTGATTGCTCACTTCGTTGGCGGCGTTGATGATCTTCATTTCGCCGGGGGTGACGATGCGGCTGTATTCCTCAGCGCTCATGCGGCCTTTTTCAGCACCCTGCACGCTCTGGTAAATGCCGTCGCAGTGACCCTCGGTGATCACCATGCGGGCCAGATAGGCCAGATCCTCGCCGATGACGTTCATGGCGTGGATAAGAGCAGCCTCGTTCTCCTTCAGGTGAGCCATGACGGTTTCGTCCCAGGAACGGCCGGCCAGGCATTCGGGGGTGAACACGTCGCGCTCGCGTACTACGTTGAAGGGGGAGAACATGTTGTAGAAGGTGCAGCATTCGCCGTTCAGCTCTTCGTTGATGCGGCGGCAGCGGTTGATGCTCTCGGTGTAGAAGGGATCGTCATGGGGCAGGGGCTGAACCTTGAACCAGTCGTCAGCACAGGTGATGGTCACCTTCAGCGGATAGCCCAGACCGTCGGACATGATCTTGATAAAGTCGACGTCGGTGGCGCGGTAGTAGTCCAGATGCGCCTTCACGCAGCCTTCGCCCACGGCGTCTTCGGGGCGGATAAAGTGAAACCAGAAGGAAGCAGGAATATGGTCCACAGGCTTTTTGTCAAGCACGGCCAGGACTCGTTCTCTCTTATTCATGAATTCAAACCTCCTGTTGATCGGTTGATGATAGGATGCTGCCGGCCCGAATCACGCCCAGCGTGAGAATGGCGAGCGCACGCAGCCAGGTATCCACATGCAGGCATTCATCCGGCAGATGCGCGCCGCCGTGGCCTTCCGGCAGAAGGGGACAGCGCGGCTGCATGCTGCCGATGCCAAAGCCCAGCGCACGCGGCAGCTGGCGGGCATAGGTGCCGCCGCTCATGATGTAGGGCTGCCTGCTTTCGCCGGTGAAGTCATTGTACACACCGGTGAGAGCAGCGACCAGCGGATCGTCCTTGGGAAAGTAGTTGGGGGCGCTGTCGCTGAAGGATGCGATATCGTACCCGCCCCGAGCGGCAGCATTGGCAAGACTGGCATGAATCTGCTCGCCGTCAGCGGTCACGCAGTAGCGGATGTTGGCGGTGATGCAGGGGAAGCCGTCCTCAAGGCTGAGGATGGTTCCGGCGCAGGTGAGCGAACCGGAGGGCTCGTCCTGCATGGCGGCGTCCAGCGCAGTGGCATAGCAGTCGCGGTTGACATCCTGCACAAAGCGCAGAACGGATGCATCTTCAGCACTCACCAGCCCGTCTGCAAGCAGCGTGTCGATGAGCACCTTAACGGCGTTGATGCAGTTCACAGGGAAACCGGCATGGCCGGACGTGCCGTGCGCGGTGATGATGATCCGGTCCTCCAGCACTTCGGCATCGCTGCGGCCGGAAACAGCTGCTTCCAGCTGCGGAGTTCTGGCCAGCACGGCCTGTGCGGTATCGGGGATGACGTTGGCGGCCACACCGCCGGAAAGGCTGATGACCGCGTCGCTTACGCGCTTCTGCGAACGGAAGGCAACCGTGATGATGCCTTTTTCACCGTGGCAGACCGGGAAACCGCAGTCCGGCACGATGGAAAAATCCGGGCAAGAGTGGCGGCTGACATAGTCGGCCACGCCGCAGCTGCCGCATTCCTCATCGCATCCGCAGAACACCTTTACGTTGCAGCCGGGATCAATGCCCAGTTCGCGCAGACAGCGCAGCAGGAAGAGCGTTCCCACAGCAGCGCTTTTGTTGTCGTCCGAGCCGCGTCCGATGACATATCCATCCTTCAGTACAGGAGCAAACGGCGCAAACAGCCAGCCGTTTCCCGGCGGCACAACGTCCAGATGCGCCCACATTCCGAGGGTTTTCTTTGCCGGGTCAGCAGCCGGACCGGCGCTGATGACGTGATCGCCGTCGCGCTGAACGTCAAAGCCCATGCGCTTTGCTAACTGCTCAAAATGATCCATGGCTTCGTGACAGGCGCGGCCATAGGGAAAGCCGTCCTGCCCATAAACGGTCACACTGGGAATGGCCACCAGCTGCATCAGCTCGTCCACCAGCTCGTTTCGGTGATCCTGAAACCACTGTTCGACCCTTGCTTTCAATTGCACGGGGATCCCTCCATTGACTTACGGCAGGGGATTGCCGGCGGCCAGATACAGGCGGTACCACTCCTGACGGGTCAGGGTGATGTCCTGCGCCTTGGCGATATCGGCGATGCGCTTGGCGTTCATGCTGCCGATGATGGTCTGGATTTTCGCGGGATGACGCATGATCCAGGCCACGGCGATGGCGGAATCCGTCACGCCCTTTTCTTCGGCGATCTTCTGAATTTCGGCATTCAGTTCGGGATAGAGCTCGTTGTTGCCCAGGAACACGCCCTTGAACATGCCGTACTGGAAGGGAGACCAGGCCTGGATGGTGATGTCGTTGAGGCGACAGTAATCCAGCACGCCGCCGTCACGCACCACGGCATGGTCGCTGTGAATATTCACGTTTACGCCTGCGTCCACAAGGCCCGTGTGGGCGATGCTGAACTGCAGCTGGTTGATGATGAGCTTCTGCTGCATATAGGCGCCCAGCAGCTCCATCTGAGCGGCGTTCTGGTTGCTGACGCCAAAGTAGCGTACCTTGCCGGTGCGGTGCAGGGTTTCAAAGGCTTCGGCCACTTCTTCGGGCTCCATGAGCGCGTCGGGGCGGTGCAGCAGCAGCGCGTCCAGATAATCCACACCCAGGCGCTTGAGAATGCCGTCGGCGGCCTCCAGAATGTGTTCCTTGGAGGCGTCGTAATAGCCCTTGCAGATGCCGCACTTGCTCTGCAGCACGATCTTTTCACGCAGGCCGGGGTTGTTCTTCAGCACACGGCCGAAAATCTCTTCGCTCTCGCCGCCGCCGTAGATATCGGCGTGGTCAAAAAAGTCGATGCCGTTTTCCAGCGCAGTGAACACAACCTGTTCGGCAGCAGCGTCGTCCATACCGGCCATACGCATGCAGCCCAGTGCAATGGGGGAAGCGGGCAGCACATTGCCCAGAAGCAGTTTTTCCATGGTGATTCCTTCCTTTCTGTCGATCGGGTGATCAGCTCTTTACAGCGCCAGCGGTCAGGCCGCTGATAATATACTTCTGACAGCAGCAGTATACCACCAATACCGGCAAAAGCGAAATGATATATGCGGTGAAAGCCATGGGATAGTCGAAGGAGTACTCGGTTTTGAAGTTGTACTGGAACAGCGGCAGCGTCCACATGTCGCGGGAACGGTTCAGCAGGAACAGCGGCAGCTGGAAGTCGTTCCAGTACCACAGCACGTCCATGATGACAAGCGTGGAGATCATGGGCTTGATGAGGTGCAGTACAATGCGGAAGTAGGTCTGCACTACAGTGCAGCCGTCGATCTGCGCAGCCTCTTCAATTTCAATGGGCAGGGCGCGGATGTAGTTGACAAACAGGAATACGCCGCGCGTGAGGCTGAAGGTGATGTAGAGCAGAATCAAACCCCAGGAGTTGAGCATCTTCAGCGACGACATCTGCTTGACGATGGGCAGCAGAATGATCTGCGAAGGAATGAACAGGCCCAGCATGATGTACACATACAGGAAGCGGTAATAGCCGCGGTGCATGTTACGGGCAATGGCGTAGCTGACCAGGGGGATGAACACCGCGACCACCGCCATGGACACGCAGGTGACCAGCAGGCTGTTGCCCACGTAGCGGAAGTAGTTCTGGCTTTGCAGAAGCTCGCGCACATTGTCAAGGTTGACCGACTGCGGCAGTGCAAAGAAGCTCTGGCTGGCTTCCTCCAGCGACTTGAAGCAGTTGATCAGAACCAGCCACATGGGAAACAGAATCAGCACAAGGCCGACTGCAAGGGTGATATTGCGCAGCGAATGCCACACGAAGGTTTCGCCGCGGTTATGCACCATGGAGGTGCCAACTTTCATTTTTGTGTTGACCGACGTCATGCCTTGTTCACCCCGCTTCTGGAAGAGATGGTGAGCTGAACGATGGATAGAAGAGCGATGACCAGGAACAGCAGTACGGATTCCGTGTTGGCAATGCTGAACTTGGGCGTGTCGCCGAAGGCGTCGATGTAGATTTTGATGCCGATGAGCATGGTGGATCGTGCTGGGCCGCCGCCGGTAAGCGCCTTGGCGTAGTCAAAGGAGGTGATGCCGCCTTTGAGGGTAAGAATGGCGTTTACGGTGATGGTGGGTACCAGGTAAGGCAGCGTGACGAAGCGGAACTGATCAAACATGCTGGCGCCGTCGATCACGGCGGATTCATACAGCTCATCAGGAATGGACTGCATGCCGGCAATGAAGATGACCGTAGGCATGGCCAGCGACTGCCACAGGTTGACAAACAGCACTGCATACAGCGCAAGCTGCTTGTTGCCCAATGGCGATGCGATGTTTGCCACGCCAAACAGGGGCGCAAGGTTGGGCAGCGCGCGGATGAACACCTGGTCCCAAATGAGCGCGACCGCCACGGAGGAGATCATGGCAGGGAAGAAAAAGACAGATTTGAAGAACGTTTTGAAACGCTTGACCGAGTTGAGCGCAACAGCCAGCAGAACGCCGATAACGATGGTGAACACCACCATCAGGATGGCGTAGCGGAAGGTAACGGTGACGGAATTGAAGAACGCTTTGTTTTTGAGAATTTTGCCGTAGTTTTCCAGCCAGACAAAATTGAATTTGCGCGACAGACCATCCCAGTCAGTCATGCTGTAGTAAAATCCCAGGACAACGCTGTAGATGTAAAAAAAGCTGTACAAAAGCAGCGCCGGCAGCGTGATGACGAAGAAGGACGCACGGTCTCTGTTCAGTACTTTTTTGTGCACAGTTGTCCCTCCTTTTCAATCAGAAAAAGTTGAAAGAGGGCGGCACAGTTGCCCATGCCGCCCGGTTGGTTGAAAGGGAATTAGAGAGCGGCCGCCTCGATGGCCTCGTCCAGACCCTCGATATAAGCGTCCAGATCGCCGTCCAGCAGCAGGCCCTGAACGACCTGATACAGTTCGGTGGTCACCTGAGTGGTCACCTTGGAGCCATACCAGTCGCACACGACGCCGGTGGCAGCCTTTTCGATCACGGGAGCTACGCGGGGATCGGAATAGGTGGTGCCCAGCAGGCAGGAGGGAGCGCCGTCGATGTCAGACCACAGCTGAGCATTTTCGGGACGGGAGATGAACTCCAGGAACTTCAGGCCAACGGCCTTCTGCTCTTCGGTAGCCTCGGCAGAGATGCACAGAGCGGCGTCGATGCCGGTCAGCAGGGGGCTTTCGTCATACACGTCGCCGGGGATGGGGAAAGCGCCCAGGTTGAGGTCGGGGTTGGAGATGAGGATGGTGCCGCGGGCATAGGAGCCGGTGATGCACATGGCGGCCTTGCCGGTGGCGAAGTTCTCCCACATCACGGTGTCGGCGGTGCCCATGTAGTCGGGCAGAGCGTACTCGTGCAGCTTAAGCATGCGCTCGCCGATCTTGCGGAAGGAGTCAGCGTTGTCAGCGATGGTGGCTTCGCCATTCACGACGGACACAACGTAATCCACAACGCCGGGGTAGGTGGCCTGAGACAGGGCCTGGAAGCAGTGGCCAACGCGGCCGGCATCCTTGTCGCCGAAGGAGAAGGGAACCACGCCAGCGGCAACCAGCTTGTCGCACACAGCGATCAGCTCATCCCAGGTCTTGGGAGTGCCTTCGATGCCAACCTGCTCGAAGATGTCGATGTTGTAGAAGATGGCCATGTAGTTCTGGCTCAGGGGCAGAGCGTAGGTCTGGCCGTCATAGTGCTTGCCAAGCTCGATCATGCCGGGGTTGACGCGGCTGAGGAACTCGTTGCCTTCGAGGCACTCGATGTAGCCGTTGTTGACCTTGCCCTTGAACTGGGTCTGGGTGGGGTAGTCAGAGAAGATCGGGGGGATGTCGCCGGTGGAGATGCGCTGCATCAGCACGGTGCCGGCATCGGGGATGGTGTTGATTTCGATTTCGATGTCGGGATTCTCGGCGTGGAAACGGGCGAGAACCTCAGCATAAGCCCTCTGGGGACCTTCTTCCATCTTCTGCTGGAAGAACTCCACCTTCTCGGCCATGGCCATGGAAGCGGTGAGAACCATGCACAGAGCCAATACCATCGCGAGTACCTTTTTCATGGGAAAACCTCCTTTTTTTATTTATACACATATCCATGTGCATAATCCAATGTGATCAGAGCAGTTCCTGAATGTCCTGCCTGAGTGCTTCCAGAGCACTGTCCAGATTTCCGGCCTCAAGCTGCTCGATGATAATGTCATGATGTTCTACCGATGCTTTGCGGCGGCTGTAGCCATTGAGAAAGCACTGGGCTGCAGCGCCTGCACAGGTTTTCATGGTGCGCCGCAGCGCGTCCAGCAGGTATTCATTTCCGCAGAAGCCTGCCAGCATGATGTGAAAATCGATATTGTCCTGCCACTTCTCAATGACTGGCTGCGGGGCGTTTTTATCTTTGCGCTGACGGTAGAGCAGGTTTTTCAGCTGTGTCAGCCTTACTTCGTCTATGAGAGGAAAGGCCTTTTGCAGCATATAGCCTTCCAGCAGGATCCTCATTTCAACCAGCTGAGCGATTTGTGCCGGAGCGATCTGAATGGCACGGTAGCCCATGCGGGGCATGACCTGAAGAATGTTTTCCTCGCAAAGACGGATGAGCGCTTCACGAACGGGTGCCTTGCTTACCTGCAGCTGTTCGGCCAGCTTTGCTTCGCTTAGCAGATCGTTGGCATTGATCTCGCCGTTGATGATGGCGCTGTAAACATAATCGTAGACCTTGGTTGTCAGCGGCTTGGTCTCGCCCATGGCCTTGTACCATCCTATGTATATGTCTGATATGATTATGTGGTCATATTAGCACTGTTTTTATCGATTGTCAATATAATAATATAATATAATAAAAATAATATATTATTTATAAATCCAAAATATAAACAAGTTTGATAAATAAAATGGCGACAACGAGACTCAAACCCCTTCGCTTGAACGCCGACTATGATTTTTTTGACTGCTTTTCAAAAGAAAGTGCCGAGGCAAACAGGTTGGAAGGCTTGCTCAGCCAGGCGTTTCAGCCGCCGCTGCAGAAGATAGAAGACGAATGCACTGTTCAGGGCTTTGCACAAACCGGCGAAGGGGTTATAATATACAAAGGGATATCCCTCTCTTATTTCGATAAACAGATACTAAACATAACAAATCATCAAAAGCAGGTGACAGGAATGGAAAAACGGCGTTATCCCACAGATGCTGAGGCTAAAAAACTGATCGTTGAAATCGGCCGCAGGATGTATCAGAAAAACTTTGTTGCCGCCAACGACGGCAACATCAGCGTCAAGGTGGATGACGACATCATCTGGGCGACTCCCACCGGTGTATCCAAGGGTTTCATGACCGAGGATATGATGGTAAGGATGCGTCTGGACGGAACCGTGCTTTCTCAGGGTGAACGCGGCCCTTCCAGTGAGATCAAGATGCATTTGCGTATTTATAATGAAAACCCTGAAGTTGGCGGTGTGTGCCACGCCCATCCGCCCGTTTCGACTTCCTTTGCCATTGCCGGTATGAGCCTTGACCGCGCCATCTACCCCGAAGCGCTGGTCAACCTGGGCGTCGTACCCTGTGTGCATTACGAGACCCCCGGTTCTCAGGGCATTCCGGATTCCGTGGCTCCCTACGCCCGCGATTACAATGCGCTGCTGCTGGCCAATCACGGCGCGCTGGCATGGGGCTCCGATCTGATGGAGGCATGGTACCGTCTGGAATCCACCGAGCATTATGCCATGATCATCATGTATACCAGCAACATCATCGGCAGGGCCAATGTGCTCAGCTGCGATCAGGTGGGAGAGCTTGTTGAGATCCGCAAGCGCATGGGCATCACCGGCGGAGGCGTGCCTGCCTGTGCCGACCATCCCACCAACACGATGGATGTTGTGACCACCCCAAACCCTGTTGAGCCCAATTCTCTGCGTGCTCAAAACTTGCTGCGCAGCCTCCTGCGGCGTTGGAAGCGAGGCAGCTGACCGTGCATACCCCATCAAATAAGGAGGAACAACGCCATGTCTGAAATCAGGAACATTATGAATTATGAAACCGTCGCGCTGGATGATGAGAAAAGTGCGCTTGTGATCCTCGACCAGACCAGGCTGCCCTATGAGGTGGAAGTGCTGGAGCTGACCGAGCAGAAGGATATTTGGGAAGCCATCTACCTGCTGAAGGTGCGCGGCGCCCCCGCCATTGGTGTGGCCGGCGGCTTCGGCGTGTATCTCGCCGCCAAGCAGATCGAGGCCGACAACTACGACGATTTCTACGCCGAGTTCAAGAAGGCCAGAGATTATCTGGATTCTTCCCGTCCCACCGCCGTCAACCTCTCCTGGGCGCTCAACCGCATGGAGAAGGTCGTCACTGACAACAAGGACAAGTCCATTGCTCAGATCAAGGAACTGCTGCACAAGGAATGCGTCGCCATCAAGGATGAGGACGTGTGGATGTGCCGCCAGATCGGCGAGTACGGCCTGAGCCTTATCAAGGACGGCGACGGCATTCTCACTCACTGCAACGCCGGCCAGCTGGCTACTTCCAAGTACGGCACCGCTCTGGCCCCCATCCATCTGGGCCGTGAGCGCGGCATGAACTTCCGTGTCTACACCGACGAGACCCGCCCCCTGCTGCAGGGCGCCCGCCTCAGCTCTTTCGAGCTGCACGCAGACGGTGTGGATACCACCGTCATCTGCGACAACATGGCCTCTCAGGTCATGAAGAACGGCTGGGTCAACGCCGTGTTCGTCGGCTGCGACCGCGTAGCTGCCAACGGCGACGCCTGCAACAAGATCGGCACTTCCGGCGTAGCCATTCTCGCCAAGTACTACGGCATCCCCTTCTACGTACTGGGCCCCACCTCTACCATTGACATGTCCATCGAAAAAGGAGAAGATATCCGCATTGAGCAGCGCCCCGCCGAGGAAGTTACAGAAATGTGGTATAAGAAGCGCATGGCTCCTGAAGGTGTGAAGGTCTACAACCCTGCTTTCGACTTTGCCGACAATGAACTTATCGCCGGCATCATCACTGAGTACGGCATCGCCCGCCCGCCCTTCACCGAGAGCCTGAAGGAGATCTTCCGCAAGAAGGCCGAAGCGGAAGCCGCCAGGAAGAAGTAAGGGACGTTGTGGGGGCTTTCAGCCCCCACCCCCCCCGACCAAAGGGATATATCCCTTTGGAAACCCTTTTCTGACCGCGCTTTCGCGCGGTCAGGGTTTGGGGCGCTATGCTGCACTCAACGGATGCAATGTCATCCTTTGATAAACGCGTTTTCAGGAAAGAAAAACAGCCATGGCATTTGACAGAACAACAAAAAAGGCAGAGCACAGCATCAAAGCCGTGTCTGCCGCATGCACGAAGCAAATGAAGCCGTGCCGACCTCAGCGGTCGGCGCGGCTTCATAAGCCTGAAGAATCAATGAGGGACGTCTTGAAATTGTTTTTTGACGGGTTGCAAGCCTCTGTTTATCTTTACTGTACGATAAAACCGTTTCATTTGCAACTGCTGAGAGTGTGCTTGGACTTTTGCAAACGCCATTCATCCGGGCAACAAAATCGGGAATTATGAAATTCCTTCAAAGCAGTAGATGTTGCCGTAACTCCAGTTGTAATCGCTGCCTTTCTGCCGGTCAAAGGTGATCCAGAAATAGCGCGTACGGCTGCCCAGCTGCACTGGAATGATGCTGCCCCAGCCCCGGAAGCCGCCGTCGTCAAAATCGAATTGGGCGTCAAACATACGTTCTTTGCTGTAGATGCGGTAGTTGGCACGCATATTGAAACCGTTGCCGCACACAAACAGCCGCTCGCCTTCTACAGTTACAAAACTGCCGCCGGTTTCTTCGCCGTCGTTGCCGCAGCCGATATAGCGATAGCCGGTAAAGGGATCGTCGGAGGTGAAGAAGGCATAGCGGTAGGCTTTGCTGGAGGGATCGATGCGGCAGACGGCCATGTACCACTTTTTTTCTGCTTCATTGTAGTAAAAGTCGGGGTCTTCATCGCCCGGAAAGCCCACGAAATCCTGATAGCTGTTGTCGTCGCCAGCGGCATTCATGACGGCGACGTCCACCACATTGACGCCGAAGCGGGGATCGCCCGTAAAGGCGCCGCAGGCCAATCGTTTCTGGTTTTCAAAGGCGGAAACCCAGATATACCATTGCTTTGTGTGGCGGTTAAACAATAGCGAGGATGCCAGATAATTGCGCCAAACGCCGTCTCCGCAGTCGAAAAACAGAGCACCGGTCAACGACAGCTGGGCCGTGCCCGGTATCCATGAAAAGATGCCCTGAAAGCTGTTTTCCTGCATGCGGATGGAAAAGGTCAGATAAATCTTTCCATTTTCAAGGAGCACATCGCCGTTTTCATAACACACGGGCCGAAGATCAGCCTGTCCTACGCCGCAGTCAATATAGAAGCTGGCGGCGCGGATCTCCACACTGCCTGCGGCGCACACAGCTGCAAACCCCCGCTGAAATACTTTTTGAGCCGCGCAGTTCTCAAAGCTTTTCGCACAAAAAGTGTGAAAGAAACGGGTGACTCCATTTTGCATGAAGTATACGTCAAAGCAGTTTCTGCGGCAGGTGACGATCATGGTGCGCGTGGCGGAGGGTTCGCAGGGCCGGGTTTCGTCATGACCGTCTGCGGAAAAGGTTACGGCATCTGCACTGCACATCACGACTGCCTGTGCGTTTGGAATATGGAATGCGAAGCCACAGCTGCCGTTGTCCGCACAAAAGGTGATTTCGTAGCTTGCATAGGGGAAATACTGGCCCAGCAACCTTTGGACGCTGCCAGCTTCCACATGGTAGGCATTCTGCGTTACGGCTTCCCGACAATCCCCGCTTTTGCAGATGATCGGATGCAGATCGCCCCGGGTATCATTCACAAAATCGCGCAGGAACGACATTTCACCCATAAGGATTTTTTGGTTTTTATAAAGGCTTTGGGAGAACATCCGATGCCAGGTCATATTTTGAATGCTCATGGAATGTGCTCCTTGCGTTCTTCTTGTTGTTCTATTATATCAACCCGGCAGTTGGGTGTAAATGCGTTTTTCTTTTTGCTGCGCAGGAGAAAGAGGGGCAATGAACAAGACCCTGGCGGAATTGCTTCCGTCAAGGTCTCATTTCTTATGCGGTTAAGGATAGCCCACTTTGCCTCAAACAGGATGGTCTGCCCTACAGCTCAAACTGCGTATTTTTCGTTAGCTTACATTGAAATTTCCATCCCGTCTGTGGTAATCTCGGCAGGAACGGGAGAGATTTCTTTCCGGAGCGTGACGAAATTGGCGCCGTTGATGTTTCCGATGTAGTTGCCGTAGTGGTTGATGTAGACCGACTTGACAGATTTGCTTTTCAAAACGTCGGTATACTCGATGACGTTGAAATGCGCTGCCTCAAGAATCGCCGCATCGAGATTGTCAACCGGTGGGAAATCGACGGCGGGATGGCGGAGGTCGCCGGAGCACAGAACGCGTTTACCTTCGGCTTCGATCAGAAACGCGTGGGAATTCGGGCAGTGCTGCGTTGCAAACGCAGTAACCTTGAAGTTCCCGTCGTCGAAAATAGTACCCTCTTCGACGAGCGCAAGCTTCTGTTCCGGACGGAGCTTCCAGTCAAATGCATCAAGATACTGGTGAACGAGCGTTGCACATTTTTTATTCGGTACATACATCTCGGGATTCGATTCCGTGTAGCACCATCCAAGCAGGCTGAGGAACGAATAGAGTCCGTTGATGTGATCGGTATGGGGATGGGTGATAAAGATCGCCTTAACACCATTCGGATGGATACGTCTGTTTGCAAGTTCCATGCTGATATCACAGCCGGCATCGACAAAATAATAACTACCGCTGACTTCAAAAAGAATAGACGTACACTGCTTATGGGCTTCGGGAACACCATGTCCTGAGCCGAGAATGGTGATTTTCATAGTAGTATCACCTCATTGAGATATCTAAACATTTGAATGGTTTTCAAGACAATATTCATATCATATATCGCATAAATATGTCTGCATAGCGGTATCAATTTGGTATCACTTACGGTATCAATAACACATTGCTTGCGAAAAGCACCCGAAAACACTGGAGTTTCCGGATACTTGTAAGCCAGTAGGTTGTTATGGGGCAAACCCGTCTATCGTGTTTGGGGCAAAAATCTCTATCGTCTGCTGGTCTGGTTAAGCGCATGAAGGGCAGCTTTCCAGTTCGGACAAATGCCTGTTTGTCCGAATGAAAAAACGCCGCAAAATAGCTATTTTTCGGCGTTTTTCTCCATGGGCATGAAAAAAGACCTCGGCGGAATTGCTTCCGTCAAGGTCAAATTTTCTATGCGGTTAAGGATGGCCCAACTTGCCTAAAACAGGATGAGTGGGCTTGCCTCGCGACATAGAGAAAATAACCTCAAGGATAGTATAACTGATTCTTGTGCTGGATGCAAGTGCAATCCGCCTTCTCAAAATGCTGTTGTAGAGCTACAATACATCTTGGACATTAAACAAAAAGAGAAGAGACTTGAAAGCCAATCTGTTATAGTTGAGTTGCGGACAACATAACGAAAGGAGCTTCAAGTCTCATGAACAGTATAACACACGACATGAAGTATCGCTACTCTCTGATGAA
>JAFWYA010000051.1 GCA_017517815.1 Clostridia bacterium
GTATTCCATCAAAGGTGAGGAGACCGAACGTTTCCCCTTCCCGGCGGCGATGAACGAAGCAAAGCCGGTGATCGAATATGTTCCCGGCTGGCAGAAGGATATTTCGGCTGTGCGCAAATGGGAAGAACTTCCCAAGGCTGCACAGGATTATGTTCTGCTGATCGAAAAGGCTATCGGCTGCCCGATCACCTATGTTTCCGTGGGGCCTGAAAGAAACGCATATATAAAGCGCTAATAAAGGAGGAAGTATGTGCGGAATTGTTGGATATACCGGTAAGCGGCAGGCTGCTCCCATCCTGTTGGAAGGTTTGAAAAAAGTGGAATATCGGGGATATGATTCAGCAGGTATTGCAGTTGAAAAACATGGAGCAATCAGCGTCTCCAAGGTGAGTGGAAGGATTGCCAACCTCTGTGAAAAAACGAAGAACGGTGATTTGGTGTCCGGCTGTTCCGGCATCGGGCACACCCGCTGGGCAACGCATGGCGCGCCTTCGGATGTAAATGCGCATCCCCATATGAGCTGTGATGGCCGCTTCTCGGTTGTTCACAACGGAATTATCGAAAACTACCTGTCACTGCGTGAAGAACTCATCCAAAAGGGCTACGCCTTTACCAGCCAGACCGATACGGAGGTTATCGTCCATCTGCTGGAGATGTATTATGACGGCGATTTCAAACAGGCTGTCATGAAAACGGCGTCATGCCTAGAGGGTTCATATGCCCTGGGCGTGTTGTGTACGGAGTATCCGGGCAAGATCATCGCCGTGCGCGAGGCCAGCCCGCTCATACTGGGCATCGGCGTCGGAGAAAACTTCTTTGCTTCTGATGTGACGGCGCTGGTCGCCTACACGAGGAATGCGCTTTATATGGACGATGGTGAATTTGCCGAAATCACTCCTGAAAGCATTACCGTGTTTGATTGTACCGGAACTCCGGTTCACAAGCGCATCAGCCGCATCACCTGGAGCATCGAGGCTGCTGAAAAGGGCGGTTACGATCATTTCATGCTTAAAGAGATCATGGAGCAGCCCCGCGCAGTTAAAGCTACCCTGACACCAAGGATTCAGGATGGCCGTATTCAGCTGGATGATTGTCGATACACAAAGGAAGAATTGCGCAGCATCCGGAAAATAGTGATTACCGCCTGCGGTTCAGCTTACTATGCGGGCTGTGCAGGAAAGTATGCTATCGAAAAGCTATGCCGTATTCCGGTGGAGGTGGTTCTTGCAAGCGAACTGCGCTACAGCGAGCCGCAGATGGATTCGTCCACGCTGCTGATCGTGCTTTCCCAGTCAGGTGAAACGGCGGATACCATCGCAGCTATGAAGGAATGTCAAAAACTCGGTGCCAAAACGCTGGCGATTGTGAATGTGGTGGGGAGCACCATTGCCAAGCTGGCGGATTATACGTTGTATACCTGGGCAGGACCGGAAATTGCCGTTGCCACGACCAAAGGGTATACCACGCAGCTTATGGTTCTGCATCTGTTTGCACTTTATGCCGCGAATACAATGGAATTGCTGCCGGAGCCGGAATACAACCGGCTGCTTTCTGCGCTTCAGGCGCTGCCCGAGATTATACAGAAGACTCTGGACATGAACGGTGACCTATCCCGCCTGGCGGAGAAGTACAGGGAGAAATATTCGATCTTCTTCATCGGCCGCAACACCGATTATGCTGCCGCGCTGGAAGGTGCACTGAAAATGAAGGAGATTTCCTACATCCATGCGGAATCGTATGCCGCCGGTGAATTAAAACACGGGACCATAGCCCTGATAGACGATGGCCAGCCGGTCATCGCCCTGTGCTGCAATGCCCACATTGCGGATAAAACGATGAACAATATCGTTGAAGTCAAAGCCCGTGGCGCGCAGGTGCTGGCCATCGCGGAAAAAGAAAACCGCGCGATATTAAGTCACGCGGACGATGTGATTTATATTCCGACTGTAGAGCCGCTGTTCCAGATAGCCGTTGAGATCATCCCGCTGCAGCTTCTGGCATACTATACTGCTAAAGCCAAGGGCTGCGACATCGACAAACCCAAAAATCTGGCCAAGTCAGTTACTGTTGAATAGACCTGAGAGAAAGGGAAAACAAAATGTACAATCAATATGAGTCACCTTTATCCTCCCGCTATGCCTCCGAATACATGCTCCGGCGCTTCTCCGCCGATATGCGCTATCAGACATGGCGCAGGCTGTGGGTGTCCCTTGCAAAGGCTGAGATGGCACTGGGGCTCCCGATCAATCAGGAGCAGATTGACGAGATGCGTGCGCACATCGAGGACATTGATTACGACTGTGTCCGCCAGCGCGAAAAGGAGGTTCGCCACGATGTAATGGCACATGTTTACGCCTACGGAAAAGCTGCACCGTCTGCGGCTGGCATCATCCATCTGGGTGCGACCAGCTGCTATGTGACGGATAACGCCGATCTCATCATCTACCGGGATGGCCTGCGCTATCTGAGAAACGAGCTGCTAAAGGTAATCGCCAATCTGTCCGATTTTGCCCAAAAGTACAAGGCATTGCCCACACTGGGCTACACCCACTACCAGCCCGCACAGCTGGTGACGGTAGGTAAGCGTGCCGCACTGTGGATGCAGGATTTCCTGGGCGACCTTAGTGAAATCGACTTTGCAATTGGAAATATCAAGTTCCTGGGCTGCCGCGGCACTACCGGTACGGAGGCCAGCTTCGTGGAATTGTTTGAGGGCGACACAGCTAAGATCGACGAAATGAACCGCATGATCGCTGCCGATTTTGGCTTTGACGAGTGCTTTGATGTCTGCGGTCAGACTTACCCCCGCAAGGTAGACAGCCGCATTCTGAACTGCCTGTCTTCCATTGCTCAGAGCTGCTACCGTATGGCCAACGACATCCGCCTGCTCCAGCATGACCGCCAGATTGAGGAACCCTTTGAAAAGAACCAGATTGGCTCCTCTGCTATGGCCTATAAGCGCAATCCCATGCGGAGTGAGCGCATCTGTTCGCTGGCGCGCTATCTGATCACTGACGCGATGAACGCGCCCATGACCGCATCGGTTCAGTGGATGGAGCGCACACTGGAC
>JAFWYA010000052.1 GCA_017517815.1 Clostridia bacterium
ATCGGACATTGATGTGCTGATCAGAGCAAGCACACTCGAGACGATAGAAACGGCTGAATCGTTCTCCATCATGGCCTATGAGCCGCCGAAACACAGCCCTGTACCCCCGAAAACTGTCAACGTTGTCAGTGGCGGCGACCCGCTGGAGATTTACACCGACCGCGACGGCGAGGTGATCCTCAAAAAATATTCTCCGATCGGGGAGATGTCCACGTTTGCCAAGGATTATACGGAATCCATTTTTCGATCCATGGGTCACATCGCCTGCATTGTAGACCGTGATCAGGTGGTGGCAGCCAGTGGCGTCAGCAAAAAGGAACTGGCGGATAAGCCGATCAGCCCAGATCTGGAAACGGCCATTGCCAACCGTCAAACGGTCGCCATCAACCGTTCAGGCGGCGGAAAGATCGTTGCTGTAACCAATGAGGAAGATATTGCGGGCTATACGGCACAGGTGGTGTCGCCTATTATTGCGGATGGCGAAGCCATTGGCGCGGTTTTGCTGCTGTCCAAGGAGCAGGGCGCACGCATGGGTGATGCGGAACTGAAGGTGGCTGAGACGGCCGCCGGTATCGTTGGAAGGCAGATGGAACAGTAAGCAAAACCGGAGCGCCATGGGCGTTCCGGTTTTGTGAATTATTTGCGGGAAATAAGCGCTCCGGCAATGCCGCCGCCGGCAACGCCCATGGCAATATCGCTGAGATAGGCAGTCCATGGCAGCTGCTGTCCAGAAAACAACGCGTACAGCCCAACGCCCAGCGCCATGTAGATCAACCCCAGCAGAGCACCGTACAGCAGACCGTTATCGCTGCCGACCTTCAGCATGGCTCGCGCACCGGCAAAGATCGCGCCCAGCTTGATCAGCTGGTTGATGATGCGAATCACACTGTCAGATGGTCTCAGCCATTGCAGCAGCAGCGCAAACACAAGCACGCATATAAGCGTTACGCCGATCGAAATCAGCAGTCCGCGCACAAGCTGGCCCCACAGGGATGCGCGTGAGCGGCGGCTGCGTCTGCGCCGCGGCGTTGCAGCGGGGGTGGAATAGGATGTGGGCATATAAAAAACCTCCCTTGTTCGCTTTGTATCATATATGCGAACAGGGGAGGTTTCATTCGATTAGTTCAGCACTTCGCTGTCGTTCTCGATGGCAACTTCTTCCACGTTGCGGATGGCCCAGCGGGCAACAACCAGCTTGGTGTTTTCGTTGCTGACGGCCAGCTCGATGGTATCGTCCTTGATGCCAACGATGGTGCCATAGATGCCGCCGATGGTGCAGATGCGGTCGCCGTGCTTGAGGGCAGCCAGCATTTCCTTAACCTTCTTGTCCTTCTTCTTCTGCGGACGGATCAGCATGAAGTAGAAGATCACGAACATCAGAACCAGGGGCAGCAGCATGCTGATCATTTCAGCAGCGCCGGCAGCGGCAGGCATATCGGCAGCAGCGGCGTCGGCCACAGCGGCAGTGGATTCGGTAAGAGCCAGAAGCATCTGAGTAGACATAGTGGTGGTAACCCCTTTCAAAAGTCAGTAGGTTGATTATAGCAAATCTGGGACTTAAACACAAGGGGAAAAAGTATGAACAGACTGAAAACCTTAACGGTGGTTGCGGTTTGGGCCGCGCAGCAGGTCGCCGGCATCTACGTCGAAAGTGACAGGCACACGCAGCAGCGTGCCTGCAACAGAGGCTGTTTGCACCAGTTCGCCGCTTTCTTCCAGTTTCATCGCTTCAACGGTAAAGGTGTGCACGCCCTGCGGGGTGAGCGCTTCCAGCGTATCGCCTACAAAGAAACGGTTTTTCAGCCGGATCAGGGCTTCTTCGCCTGCTTTGGCAGGAGCGATGAAGTCGCCCACATACTCCATGTTTTGGCTGAAACCTGCAGCACCGGCAGGCGGAGTGGGAGCACCAAAGTAAAAACCGGTGTTGCTTGCACGGTGGCTGGCTTTGTTCAGCTCTTCCATCAGGGCAGGAACGGCGGCACAGAAGGCACCATCGCCTTTGCTTTCCAGCAGATCCAGTGCACGACGGTAGGTTGATACGACGGTCGCCACATAATAAGCGGTTTTCATGCGGCCTTCGATCTTCAGGCTTACGATGCCTGCATCGCGAAGCTCGGGCAGATGGGGTAGCATGCAAAGATCGTAGGCGGAATACAGATAGGTGCCGCGTTCGTCTTCGCATACGGGCAGGTATTCGCCCGGACGTTTTTCTTCCATGAGTGCATACTGCCAGCGGCAGGGCTGGGCACATGCGCCGCGATTGCCGCTGCGGCCCAAAAGGGCGCCGCTGAGCAGGCATCGGCCGCTGTAGGCTACACACATGGCGCCATGTACAAAAGCCTCCAATTCGAGCGATTCGGGCAGGTTTTTGCGCATGGCGGCAATGTCGGCAAGGCTGAGCTCGCGGCTTAGAACGATACGCTGTGCACCCATTGCTTTTTGCATGTGCGCGGCGGTCCGGCTGTTGAGCACATTGGCCTGCGTGGAAATATGCACCGGCAGCTGGGGCAGTTCATCATGCAGCATGAGCGCTGCGCCGATGTCGCTGACGATGGCAGCATCCACACCGGCGGCCAGCGCATCCTTTGCTGCGGCCAGAAAGCCTTCCATGTCTGCGTCGGTGGGCAGAATGTTCATGGTCACATAGAATTTGACGTCGTTTTCATGGGCAAAAGCTACTGCCTGCCGCAGTTCTTCGGGACCGAAGTTGCCGGCAAAGGCGCGCAGACCATAGCTCTTCATGCCGCCGTATACTGCATCAGCACCAAAGCGCACAGCGGCGCGCAGCTGTTCCATGCCGCCCACGGGGGCCAGCAGTTCCATCTTTTGTGTCGTCATGTTACATGCCTCGTTCAGCGTCGTAGATCTGCCACAGCGGTGCGTAAATTTCGACGGCGCGCTCGTGCTCTTCCAGCGTACGGCTGAAGTGCAGTTCGCCCGTGTCAGGATCCTTGGAGCAGAAGTACAGGTATTTTTCGGCCACATAGCTCTCGTCGGGGTAAAGGGCGGCATTGATGGCCTCAGGAGAAGGATTGCAGATGGGGCCTGCAGGCAGGCCGGAAACGCGATAGGTGTTGTAGGGAGATTCTACTGCCAGGTCGCTGGAACGCAGGCTCATGCGGCGCTCGCCGGTGACATAGTGGATGGTGGGGTCACTCTGCAGCTTCATGCGCTTGTCCAGTCGGTTGTGGAAAACAGCGCTGACCTTTGCAAAATCGGCCTTCTTGGCTTCCTTTTCGATCATGGAGGCGAGGATGATCACCTCGTCCATGGTCATGTCGAGTTCGGCGGCCCGGGTCTGCCATTCGGAATTAAACACCTTGTCCGTCTGGGAAAGCAGCTTTTTGATGATGCTCAGTTCCGTTGCATCGGTATAGATCTCGTAGGTATTGGGCGCAAGGTAACCCTCCAGCAGATATTTGCGCTGGGAAATGTTCTTGCTTTTGAGCGCCTCATCCACGAAATAGTAATCGCTGACGCCCTCGCCGGTGCGGCAGATGTTGAGGAATGCGCTTTCGTCGGTGAAAATGCCCTTGGCCTTGAGCATGGCGGCAACATCCTCGATGGTATTGCCGGGGATGATGGTGATGTCGGTGGTGATGGGGTGACCGTCGCCTGTTGTGAGCAGGTCGGCGATCTCAAACATATCCATGCTTTTTTTGATGAGGTAATCGCCTGCCTGGATCTTCTGGCCCAGACCCGCAAAGTCGCAGTAATACTTGAAAACTGTACGGTTTTTGATGAGCCCCTGCGTTTCCAGATTGTTGGATACGCGGGTCAGGCTGTTGCCGCTTTTGACAGAAAACGCGATCTCGGTATGATCGCCCGGATCAACAGGGCTGAGAAAGTTTTCATCAATAGCGTTCCAAATGCCGGATACCACGCCGAACACGATGAGCAGCGCGCCCAGGCACACCAAAACCGGCCTTAGCAGGTTCCAAAGGCCGCTGTACCAGTAAAAGCCGTATTCGCGCTCGTCACGCAGCGTTTCATGGTCGTATACCTTGTTGCGGTCGCGAGTTTGACGCATGGCTTGTCCTCCTTGTCTGATTAAGCTTCAGGAAAATCCACCTGAATGCCCGCCTCGCGGGTGATTTTTTCCATGGTGTGAGCCACCAGCTGCTGCACCTTCATCTGTGCAAGCAGGTAATCGGTGATCTCGGGACTTTCGTACAAAAGCGTGCTTAGTTTTTCGAATTCGGCTGCGTCTTCTTCGCGCGGTTCGCTTCCGGCCATGGCAGCCAGCTGCAGTGCGCTCTGCGCACGCATGAAGCGCTCAAGCAGGCGGCGGTTGACCTCGTCAGCCAGCACGGTTTCCTTCAGTGCGTCGTATTGACGGAAAGCTTCAGTATTTTTCAATGCATCCAGCAGCGCATCGGCTGCACGGGTGACTTCTTCGGGCATGGTGATATTCCTCCCTGCATCAGTTGGGTACTGCACTAGTATAACGCAAATGCGAGGATTTTTCATTCCTTTTTTGTAACATACCCGGCAAACATGCTTCATATCGTGTTTTAAGCGCAACGCAAGGAGGTTTATCCGTATGGAACAGACATTTGATCTTTATCGTGATATCGCCGAACGCACCGATGGCGATGTATACATCGGCGTTGTGGGCCCAGTACGCAGCGGCAAGAGCACGCTGATCAGGCGAATGATGGAAAAACTGGTTTTGGAAACCATGGCGCCCGGTCCGCGGCGCGACCGCATCAGCGACGAACTGCCGCAAAGCGGAAGCGGACGCACCATCATGACCACACAGCCCAAGTTTGTGCCGGGCGAGGCTGTGGCGGTGGCGCTGTCCGATCAGGCGGCTGTGCGTGTACGCATGGTGGACAGCGTGGGGTATCTGGTGGAGGGCGCGCTTGGTACGGAGGAGGACGGCGAAAGCCGCATGGTGCACACGCCGTGGTATGACCATGACATCCCCTTTGAACAGGCGGCGGAGATGGGTACGCGCAAGGTGATCACTGATCATGCAACCATCGGACTTGTGGTGACCACAGACGGCAGCATTGCAGATATTCCGCGCGAGCATTACGCAGCGCCGGAGGAAAGGGTGGTCAATGAACTGAAGGCACTGGGCAAGCCGTTTGTCGTGGTGCTCAATTCCCGTATGCCAAATGATGCATCAGCACAGGCGTTGAAAGAAGAACTGGGCAGGCGTTACGGCGTGCCGGTGATGGCGCTCAACGTGATGGAAATGGGCCATGAGGAGATCCTGCAGGTATTTGAACAGGTACTTTTTCAGTTTCCGCTGCGCGAAATCCGCCTGAATGTGCCGGAATGGCTGAATGCGCTTGATGAAGAACACTGGCTGGTGAAGCATGTGCTGGATGGTGTGCGCGAAGGCGCTGGCGATGCGCTGCGTATGAGCGATCATGTGCGCTTTGCCGGTGCATTTGATGCTTCGCCCTATTCAGATGGGCTGCAAAATCGCGGCATCGACCTGGGAAAGGGGCTCATCCGCTATGACCTGCCGCTGAAAGCAGGTTTGTTCAACCGTGTGCTTGGCGAAGAGTGTGGAACGGAGATTCGCGGGGATGCTCATTTGCTGAGCCTGATGAAGGAACTGGTGGCTGCCAAAACAGAATACGATCATGTGGCAGAAGCGCTCAAAAGTGTGCGCGAGACGGGCTATGGGCTGGTAACGCCTGCGATGAGCGAACTTACGCTGCAGGAGCCGCAGATCGTACAGCAGGGCAGCCGGTTTGGCGTGAAGCTGAAGGCCAATGCGCCGTCGCTGCATATGATCCGCGTGGATATCGAAACGGAAGTGTCGCCTGTGGTGGGTACGGAAAAACAGTCTGAGGAACTTGTGCGTTATCTGCTGGAGGAGTTTGAAAATGACCCTCAGCGGATTTGGAATACAGACTTTTTTGGCAAAAGCCTGCATGAACTGGTGCGGGAAGGCCTGAGCAACAAGCTGCTGCGCATGCCTGCCGACGCACAGGAAAAGGTGCAGGAAACGCTGTCGAAGATCATCAACGAAGGAAACGGCGGTATGATCTGCATCCTGCTGTAATGAAAAGCGGCTGTCCTTCTGCAAGGACAGCCGTCTGTTGCTTTTGGGACAAAGAAAAGCCGCTGACACGCAGGCATAAACTACGGTCAGCGGCTTATACCGCCATCGGGGACAGCGGTTGGAACACAGATGGACGCTTACTTGTTGACGCTGTCCTTCAGGGCCTTGCCAGCCTTGAAAACAGGAGCCTTGGAAGCTTCGATCTTGATGGTCTCGCCGGTACGGGGGTTGCGGGCATCGCGAGCGGGACGATTGCGGACTTCGAAGCCGCCGAAACCGACGATCTGAACCTTTTCACCTTCAGCCAGAGCTTCGGTGATCACTTCGGTCAGGCCGGCGATGGCCTTCTCAGCATCCTTCTTGGTCAAACCGGTCTTCTTAACGAGGGCGGCAGTCAATTCAGCTTTGTTCATAATGATAATTACCTCCTTTGATTTATCCGTGCACAGGCACGGAGCCCTTTTTCAGGTTTAACATGGAAAGCATACGGTAAGAATGCGCAAAACCTTTACTCGCCTTGCTTTCCTGCATTCCAGTATACATCCATTTCAGATAAAGTCAAGTCCTCCATGCATTTTCCTGACTTTTTTATCATGTTTTCCATGGCGCGGAAACGGCGGATAAACTTGTTGGTCGCAAAGTGCAGGGCTGTGTCGGCATCCTTGTGGCACAGGCGGCACACATTGACGGCGGCAAAGAACAGGTCGCCCAGCTCTTCTTCGGGGTCGGCGCCGGTTTTCAGGTTATCCAGCACCTCGTCAGCTTCTTCATGCACCTTGGCCAGCGCCTCTTCGGCGGTATCCCAGTCAAAGCCAACCTTGCGTGCCTTGTTTTGCACCTTGCTGGCGCGCAGCAGCGGGCTCAGGCCGGTGGATACATTGTCCATCGCCTCGGCATGGGTGGTGATGCCGCGCTGGCTGCGCTTGATGGCTTCCCAGTTGGTCAGCACGTCCTCGGCTGTGTCGGCCTTAACGTCACCAAAAATGTGGGTGTGGCGCTCGATCATCTTCTGGCAAATGGCGGTGGTCACGTCGCGAATGTCAAAGTCGCCGTGCTGACGGGCGATCTCCGCATGGAAAACCACCTGCAAAAGCACGTCGCCCAGTTCGTCGTACATGTGGTCAATGTCTTCCTCACGCACGGCCTGCATATATTCGTAGCTTTCCTCCAGCAGGCTGGGCAGAATGCTTTCGTGGGTCTGTTCCTTATCCCAGGGGCAGCCGTCGGGCGCGCGCAGCTTTTTCATGACGCGGATCAGATCGTCCATATCAAAGCGGGTGCGCTGCATCATATCCACGCCGGGAATGAACGCGGCGGTCAGATGGTCGTAATGCTCCTGACGGTCCAGCTCATACAGAGGAATCGAGACGCTGGAAAGTTCGCCGGTCTTTTCATCACCGGTGATGAAAACGACGTCCTCCTCTTCAGGCATCAGCTCCATCAGTTTCAGCTTGCACTCGCCGGCGCATTCACGGCTGTGCAGTTCCAGCAGCAAAAGATCCTCCTCGGGCGAAATGCGGGAGGAAAGGAAGGTTTCCGCCGCATACAGGCGCAGCGCGTCGCGATGATTTTCAATCAGGCTCAGGCAGCGCTCGGCATGGCTGACGCCAGGCAGAAGGCATACACGTGCATCGCGGGGCTTAAGCCGCTGCAGGGTCGAAACGGTGGTGTCGAAAGAGGCGTCGCTGACGGCATAGCATACGGGGCTGTCCTTGCACATGGACAACAGCTGCACGGCGGCAGCCTTGTTGAAAGCGTCGAAATCCTCGCAGGCGTCGTAGAGACTGTCCAGCGATTCAAAGGAAATACCCTCGGCTGTCAGAAAATCGGCCATGGGGTGGCGGGAGGTACGCAGCACAAGGCGTTTGGCTTCGCGCAGTGCGCGCTCCACACCGCGCGTAAGGAAACATTCGCTGCCGGTGCCCAGGGTGACGATGGTCAGCATTTCCATAGGTCAGTCTTCCTTTCTGGCGGCTCCTCTGCGGCCCAGACGGCGCAGGATGGGAGCCAGATCTTCTTTGGTAACGGCGCCGGTCAGTATGGCAAAGGCCGCATATGCGGCAACGCCGATGGCTACCTGCAAAAGCGTCCAGAATGCACCTGCGGGCAGCAGGCGGATGACACCCCACAGCACCACAGCCATCAGGGCGGTCGCAGCGGCGGGCTTGCCCACCATGTTCCACAGGTCAGCCTTCAGGCCGGTATACTTGTGCACATAATAGAGATTGGGCAGCATGCTGATGGTATAGCACGCCAGAGAAGCTAGCGGCGCGCCGTGAATGTTGATCTGCGGCATGCCGATGAGTGTGTAGTTCAGGAAGATCTTCACCGCTACGCCGGCCATGAGCGTATACATGGGAATGCGCTGCTTGCGCAGGCCCTGCAGAATACCGCTGGTGGACTGCACAACCGTGAACAGCACGATGGTCAGGCTGGACATACTCAGAAGCTGCGCCGTCACCTGCAGTGCTTCAGGCGTATCGAAGTGGTAGATCAGGTCCAGCAGCTGGGCGGACAGCATGCTCATGCCAATAGAGCAGGGAAGGCCGATCACAAACGAAAGACGCAGGCCCAGTGCGCTGTGACGGCGCATGCCCTTGCCGTCTCCGCGCGCCATTGCGCCGGAAATGGAAGGCACAAGACTCATGGCAATGGCTGTGGCCAGCGCCGTGGGCACATTGATGAGGGTAAGTACATAACCGGAGTAACGGCCGTACAGGGCCAGTGCGCGGTTATACTCGATGCCGGCGTCCATCAGACGGTTGAGAAGCAGACCGCTGTCGATAAAGCCGGCAATAGGCACGATGCATGCGCCCAGCGTGATGGGAATGCTCAGCGTGAGCAGGCGCTTGACCACATTGCCTGTTTCCATAGGCTGCTGCTGCTCGTCCTGCACAAGCTGCTGGAAGGCCGTACGCCTGCGGCGGTAGACCGTCAGCATGTAAATGAGCGCCGCGCCCTCTGCAATGGATGTGCCAAGCAGCACACCGGCGGCTGCGTAAGCAGTGGAGACGCGCATGCCGAAATAGGCCAGCGGCAGCGCGACGAATACCTTGCCGACCTGCTCAATCAGCTGGGAAACAGCGGTAGGCACCATGTTCTGCTGGCCCTGCATGAAGCCGCGCAGCGCGCTCATCAGGCACACCAGCAAAATGGCCGGCGCGATGGCCACAAAGCCCGGCTGGGTGGCTGGGTCGCCGGAGCGCAGCGCCAACGACGGGCTCATTACGATCATAAGGATCGTCGCAAGGCAGCCAAGCACCGCCAGCATGCACAGCGCGATGCGGAAAATGCGCTTCGCATTGCGCGGGTCGTCCTTGGCCAGGGTAAAGCTGACCATGCGGCTGATGGCCACCGGCAGGCCTGCAGATGAAATGGTGAGCAGCATGTTGTAGGTGGGGAAGACCAGCTGGTATGTGCCAAGACCTTCATCGCCGATAAGCCATGCCAGCGGAATGCGGTACAGCGCGCCTACGATTTTACAGATCAGACCGGCAATGCTCAGAACCGTCATGCCGCTTACAATGGATTTTTGTGTATTACTCAAGGAGAACCCTCCGAATACATGGAATTGGCGCTGAAAAACAGCATTCTTTATTATAAACCTATCGCCGCAGTTTATCAAGCACAGCACGTTTCCGGGCGGAAAGTTACGGTTTTTTAACAGCGGCGCAATTGACCCGTTACACCGGATTATGGTATGATAAAACCAGCCTTGAACGTCAGGCTGGAGGGCGTGAAATATGGAACGAAAGAAACTGAGGGAGCTCTTTATTCTGGGCGCAAGCCTGATAGCCGTATACTTTTTGTTTGAACGAGGGCAGAAGCTGGTCATATTCGCAAAGAATGTGTGGGCGATTTTGTCGCCGTTCCTGCTGGGCGCAGCGCTGGCGTTCGTGCTCAACGTGCCCATGCGATTTTTGGAAAAGCGCGTGCTGTTTTTTATGGACCCGCTGCCTGGCGTGCGCAAGTTCAAGCGCCCGCTGGCCATGCTTCTGGTGCTGGGCTTAAGCCTGCTGATCATCTATCTGCTGATGAGCATGATCATTCCTGAATTGATCAGCACAATCACCACCATTCTTTCCGCCATTCCCGGTGCAGTGCGCAGGCTGGATGAACTGCTGGCTCCGTGGGATATCAGCGTCAGCCAGTTCCTCAACAGCACCTTCAAGCTGCCTTCCGGCGAGGAACTCAACACGCAGCTGTCCAACATGCTGAATCTCGCGCTGAGAGGCGTGGCGTTCTCCGGCACGGTCATCGGTTCGGTGTACAGCAATGTGCTGGGTGTGTTCTTCACCATCATGTTCATCATTTACTTCCTGTTTGGCAAGGAACGCCTGGCCAGACAGACGGTCAATCTGATGCGTGCCTATCTGAAACCCGACGTCTGTCAGAAAATTATGAAGGTGGCTTCGCTCACCCAGGATACGTTCTCGGGCTTCATCACCGGCCAGTGCCTGGAGGCCATCATCCTTGGCAGTATGTGTTTCCTGGGCATGACCCTGTTTAAGATGCCCTATGTGCTGCTGGTGAGTGTTTTCATTGGCGTAACGGCGCTTTTGCCCATTCTGGGCGGCTGGATCGGCTGCACGATAGGTGCACTGCTGATTCTGATCAACAACCCCATGCAGGCGGTTTGGTTTGTGCTGATGTTCTTGGTGCTTCAGCAGCTGGAAGGCAATTTGTTCTATCCGCGTGTGATGGGCAATGCCATCGGCCTGCCGTCGCTGTGGGTGCTGTTTTCCGTGGTGTTGGGCGAGGGGCTGATGGGCATTCTTGGTATGGTGCTGTTCATTCCGTTTGTGTCAGTTGCTTATAAGCTGCTGCGCGAGCAGGTGCATGTAAGGCTGGCAAAGCAAAAACAGCAAACTGAATAAAAGAGAAGCTCCGGTGTTTGCCGGAGCTTCTCTTTTTACACTTGTTCAAACTGGCTGTGGTACAGCTTTTTGTAGAAACCGTCCTGCCTGAGCAGCTCCTCGTGCGAGCCCTGCTCAATGACGTTGCCGTTGTTCATCACAAGAATCACGTCGGCATTTTCAATGGTGGACAGACGATGCGCCACGATGAAACTGGTACGGCCGGTCATGAGTTTTTCAAACGCACGCTGGATGCGCAGCTCGGTGCGGGTGTCGACAGAAGAGGTGGCTTCATCCAGAATAAGCATGGGAGGAAGAGCGAGCATTACGCGGGTGATGCACAAAAGCTGCTTCTGGCCTTGGCTGAGGCTGCCGCCATCCTCGGCGATCACGGTATCATATCCCTGCGGCAGTCGCTTGATAAAGCTGTGGGCATGCGTGGCCTTGGCGGCTGCGATGATCTCTTCTTCGGTGGCGTCTTCGCGGCCCATGGTGATGTTTTCACGAATGGTGCCAGCCTTCAGCCATGTTTCCTGCAGCACCATGCCGTAAGCGCAGCGCAGGCTTCTGCGGCTGACGTCGGCAATGTGCTGGCCGCTGACGGTGATCTGGCCGTCGTTTACGTCATAGAAGCGCATCAGCAGGTTGATGAGCGTGGTCTTGCCGCAGCCGGTGGGCCCGACAATGGCAATGCGCTGACCGGGCTGAACATCCAGATTGAAATGTTGGATGAGCGGCTTTTCGGGAACATAGGAGAAGCTGACGTCCTTAAGCGAAACAGAACCGTCCACATGCTGAAGTTCTGCCGGGGCATCTGCCGTTTCAGCCGGCTGGTCGATGAGCTCGAACACGCGGCCTGCACAGGCAAGAGCGCTTTGCAGTTCGGTCACCACGCCGGAAATTTCGTTGAACGGCTTGGTGTACTGGTTGGCATAGCTGAGAAATGCAGAAAGCTGACCCACGGTGATACCGCCGGTGGTGATCGCCACCAGCGCGCCGGCAACTCCTGCGCAGGCATAGACCAGCGCGTTGACAAAGCGGGTAGAGGGGTTGGTGATGGAGGAGTAGAAGATCGCCTGCAGGCTGCATTTGCGCAGACGCTCGTTCACGTCGTCAAAACGTTCCTGTACCTCGTCTTCCATGCCAAAGGCACGCACGACCTTCTGATGGGTGATCATCTCGTCGATCAGGGCGGTCTGTTCACCGCGCGTTTTGGTCTGCAGGGTGAACATTTTGAACGTGCGCTTTGCAATGAAGGAGGCGACCACAAAACTCAGCGGCGTGATGACCACCACCGCCAGCGCGATGATCACATTGACCGAGAACATGAAGTACAAGGTACCCAGAATGGTCAGTACCCCTGTAAACAGCTGCGTGAAGCCGAGCAGCAGGCCGTCGGCAAGCTGATCAACGTCGGCGATGATGCGGCTGACAAGGTCGCCTGTGGGATGTGTATCCAGATAGGAAAGCGGCAGCTTCTGCAAATGCGCAAAGGCGTCGGTGCGAATGTCGCGCACAGTGGAGTAGGTAAGACGGTTGTTGCACAGTCCCATCAGCCACTGGGCAAGCGCCGTAATGCCCACCAGCACAAGAATCGTGATGAGGATGGGCCACAGCAGATGGAAATCCACCTTTCCGGGGCCAAACAGCAGGTCAACAGCATTGCCGGTGAGAATGGGCACATACAGCGTGGCGGCTACAGTGATGATACACAGCAGCAGCGAAAGGATCAGATAGACTTTATAGCGGGACACATATCCCAGTACGCGTGCAAGGACGGCCTTGCGCAAAGAATTGTTTTTCATTACACGGCCTCCTTCGGATACTGAGAATAGTAGATTTCCTGATAGACGGGGCAGCTTTGCATCAGTTCGTCATGCGTGCCGCTGCCGGCCAGCTCGCCGTCATCCAGCACAAGGATGAGGTCAGCGTGACGGATGGAGCTTGCACGCTGGGACACGATGAACACCGTTGCGCCGGAGTTCATTTCGTGCAGCGACTTGCGAAGCGCGGCGTCGGTGGCATAGTCCAGTGCGGAGGCGCTGTCGTCCAGAATGAGGATCTGCGGGTTGCGCACCAGCGCGCGGGCAATGGTCAGACGCTGGCGCTGACCGCCGGAAAGGTTGCGGCCGTTCTGTTCGACGGGCTCGTCCAGCCCCTTGCTCTTGCCGCGCACGATCTCGGCAGCCTGGGCGATTTCAAGCGCGCGCCAAATTTCTTCATCCGTTGCATCCTGCTTGCCCCAGCGCATGTTGTCGCGGATGGTGCCTTTAAACAGCACAGCCTTCTGAGGCACCACGGCTACCTTGTCGCGCAGCGCCTGCATGGGAAGCTTTCGCACATCAACGCCATCCACCTCGACTGTGCCGACGCTGGCATCATAGAAGCGTGGAATGAGGTTGATCAGCGTGCTCTTGCCCGAGCCCGTACCGCCGATCACGCCGATGGTCTGGCCCTTCAGAGCGGTGAAGGAAATGCCGGTGAGGGAATCATCGCCTGCATTGGCATAGCGGGTGGATACGTTGTCAAAACGTACGCTGACGTTGGTGGCAGCTGCCGTTACACTCTTGCCGTCCTGCATGGAGGGCTGGATGAGCAGCACACTTTCAATGCGCCCGGCGCAGGCGATGGCCTTGGTGATGGTTACGATCAGGTTGGCCAGTTTGATCAGCTCTACCAGAATCTGGCTGAGGTAGTTGACCAGCGCCACCACCTGTCCCTGTGTAAGAATGCCTCCGTCCACCTGCAAAGCGCCGCTCCACAGCAGGGCCGCCAGCGCGCCGTTGACCAGCACATAGGTCAGCGGGTTCATCAGCGCGGACAGTCGGCCCACGCGCTGCTGCATTTCGCACAAGCGCTGCGCATCGGCCTCGTATGCGCCGGTTTCGCTCTCCTGCTTGCCAAAGGCGCGCAGCACGCGCACGCCGGTCAGGTTTTCGCGCGTGCGCAGCAGCACCTTGTCCAGCTGGCCCTGCACCTGTTTGTGGCGGGGAAGGGTCAGCCGCATGATGGCTACCACGACGATCGCCAGCAGGGGAATGAGCGCCGCAAAAATGAGCGCGGTTTTGAAATCGACGGTGAATGCCATGATCATTGCGCCGAAAACCACGAACGGCGAGCGCAGCAGCAGGCGCAGCGTCATGTTGACGCCGGTCTGCACCTGATTCATGTCGGTGGTCAGGCGGTTAATCAGCGTTGGCGTGCCGATGGTATCGAGTTCGTTATGCGTGAAGCGCTGAATGTGGCGAAACAGCGAACTGCGGAGGCTGGCGGCTACGCCAACAGCAGCGCGGGCTGCAAAGAACTGCGCTGTGATGGCGCACACGAAGCCAAGCAGACCAAGGCCTGCCAGCAGCGCGCCCATGCGCAGCACATAGCCGGTATCGCGCAGCTGGATGCCGCTGTCGATGATGGCCGCCATGATGAGCGGCACCAGCAGTTCAAGCACCGCTTCAAACAGCTTGAAAAGCGGCGCGACGATACATTCTTTCCGGAAGGGCTTGAAAAAGGGAAGAAGGGTTTTCATAGTGGAGATGCCTCCGTGATGATTTTGGCAGACTTTATCCTATCATAAGAGGAAGAATTACACAATCGCAATGCGCTGGCGAAACATCATTCCTGAGGGAATGCCTGCGCCAAGGGCCCAGAGCTCATAGGCGAGAAGATCCAGCCGGTACAGTTCACTGGCTGTATCGCCGTCAGCTGCTTTTGAGATGACGGGAAGAGCAGACTGCTTCAGCAACGACAGCAGCTCGTCAGTACTGCGCCTGAAACCCAGCAGCCGCACGTATTCAGGATGAGGGTGAGTGTCGAGCATTTCCTGCGTGATGCCAAGCATTGCATGCGTGCACAGACGGCTCAGCCGGGCGCGGGCATACCGTTTGGTTTTGAGCAGCTCCAGCAGCTCTTCGCGCGTAACAGCCTGTGAAGCACAGCTTTTCAGCCGGTTTTCCAAGCCTTCCGAACAGTCCGGCAGAAGGGCCAGTTCACCGGCGGATGCGCTGCGCAATTTGTGAAGCAGCAGCACGTCCAGCGCTTCGGGGCTGCACACGGGATGGCGGGGCAGTTCCCAGCCGCATGATGCAGCTGCTTCCTCATAGCGCCCTTCCCGGAAAGCGCGGCGCACGGCTGTGGCGGAGGGCCACTCGTTCAGGCTGAGCTGATCGGCGTGGTAATCGCCTTCTCGCCTGACGGCGAAAGGAATGAGGGGACTGTTCAGCCGCTTGAGCGCCCGCAGATAGCAAAGCGCAAGGATGTTGTTGGGCCTGTCCCACACAGAAGCGTCAGTCGTAAGGCATGCGCTCAGTGCATATCCCTGAGCAGCGGCAAAGGAAAGTCCCTGGTTCAGCTTCTTGCGCAGCGCCTGTGTAAAGGGTTCAGTCGGGTTTTCCAGCAGTACGGCTGCAGGCAGAAGCTGCTGTACATCGTCCTCTGCACCAAAGGAAATGTGTGTTACAAAGCCAAGCTGTGTCAGGATTTCCACACCGCCCAGCGCAAAGTGCTCTGCATCGCGCACAGCAAAAGCGCAGGGCAGTTCCATCACCATATCCGCTCCGGCATCGAGCGCTGCTTCGGCCCTTGAAGCGGGGGAATGCATAGCAGGCATGCCGCGTTGGGTGAAGCATCCGCTCATCAGGCACAGGATGCGCGCACTGGGAAGCTGGCTGCGGATGAGCTCAAACTGCCGCCTGTGCCCCAGGTGAAAGGGATCATATTCACAAATTATACCGACAATCGGTTCCATACGTCGTTTTACCCCTTCCATTTGGTAACAAAAAGATGTATACTATAATAGTTGGATTCCGGATACACACACGTGTATTGTAGCACATAAGGGAGGAAATGACTATGTCCGCCATCGACAAAATCAAAGCCAAAGCCAAAGCAAATGTAAAGCACATCGTGCTTCCTGAAGGCACCGAGCCCCGCACTGTGCAGGCTGCTGCCAAGATCCTGGCCGAAGGCATCGCCAAGGTCACCCTCATCGGCAATGCCGAAGAAGTGGCCAAGGTTGCCGCCGAGACCAACACCGATCTGACCGGCGTTGCCATCATCGACCCCGCCGCCAGCGAAAAGAGCGCCGCCTATACCGAGCTGCTCTACGAACTGCGCAAGGCCAAGGGCATGACCATGGAACAGGCTGCCGAGCTGGTGACCAAGAACACGCTTTATTACGGCACCCTCATGCTCAAGGCGGGCGACGCCGACGGCATGGTGGCCGGCGCTATCAACTCCACCGGCAACGTTCTGCGCCCTGCGCTGCAGATCATCAAGACCGCCCCTGGCATCAAGGTCGTTTCCAGCTGTTTCATCATGGAGCTGCCTGACCAGAAGTGGGGCGACGAGGGCGTGATGGTCTTTGGCGACTGCGCTGTTATCCCCAACCCCACCGCCGAAGAACTGGCTGCTATCGCCATTGCCAGCGCCGAATCCGGCAAGCAGCTGGTGGATCTGGATCCCCGCGTTGCCATGCTTTCTTTCTCCACCAAGGGCAGTGCCAAGCACGAGAACGTGACCAAGGTGCAGGAAGCGACCGCCATGGCCAAGGAACTGGCTCCCGACCTGAAGCTGGACGGCGAGCTGCAGGCTGACGCTGCGCTGGTTGAAAGCGTTGGTCAGCTCAAGTCCCCCGGCAGCACCGTTGCCGGCCATGCCAACACCCTCATTTTCCCCGACCTGCAGGCTGGCAACATCGGCTACAAGCTGGTGCAGCGTCTGGCCGGCGCCGAGGCCATCGGCCCCATCATCCAGGGTCTGGCCATGCCTGTGAGCGACCTCAGCCGCGGCTGCTCCGTTGAGGATATCGTCAGCGTCGTCGCCATCACCGCAGTCAAGGCTCAGTAATCGTTTGTGGCGGATGGCAAAGTTCATCCGTTGAAAGAAAAGAATAGGAGTGCATTCCAATGAAAATTCTGATCGTGAACGCCGGTTCTTCCTCCCTGAAGTACCAGCTGGTTGATATGGACGGCGAGAAGCTGATGGCCAAGGGCCTTGTCGAGCGCATCGGCATTGCCGGCAGCAAGCTGACCCAGAAGGTCAACGGCGTGGAGCTGGTTTTTGAACAGCCCATCGCTGACCACACCGAAGCCTGCACCCTGATGATCAAGGCCCTGACCGACGCTGAGAAGGGCGCCGTGAAGGACATGAGCGACATCGGCGCCGTCGGCCACCGCGTGCTGCACGGCGGCGAGGCTTTCACCGCCTCCACCCTCATCGATGAGGAAGTGAAGGAAGCCATCCGCGCCAACATCCCCCTGGGCCCCCTGCACAACCCCGCCAACCTCATGGGCATCGAAGCCTGCGAAAAGGTTATGCCCGGCGTGCCCAACGTGGCCGTGTTCGACACCGCTTTCCATCAGACCATGCCTGCCAAGGCCTACATGTACGGCGTACCCTACGAGTACTATGAGCGCCTGCACGTTCGCCGCTACGGCTTCCACGGCACCAGCCATCGTTATGTCAGCAAGCGCGCCTGCGAGTTCCTGGGCCTGGATCGTTTCAACACCCGCGTGATCACCTGCCATCTGGGCAACGGCTCCTCCATGGCCGCTGTGAAGAACGGCAAGTGCGTCGACACCAGCATGGGCATCACTCCTCTGGAGGGCGTGGTCATGGGTACCCGCTCCGGCAGCATGGATCCCGCTGTTGTGCAGTTCATCGCCAACAACGACAACATGACTGTTGACGAAGTGCTCAATATGTGCAACAAGAAGAGCGGCCTGCTGGGCATCAGCGGCCTGTCTTCCGACATGCGCGACATCGACAAGGCTGCCGATGAAGGCAACGAGCGCGCTGCTCTGGCCCGCGACATGCTGCACTATGGCATCAAGAAGTACATCGGCTCCTACGCGGCTGCTATGGGCGGCGTGGACGTGATCGTCTTTACTGCCGGCATCGGTGAAAACGGCGCCGAGCTGCGCGAGGCTGTCATGAAGGACTTCGAGTTCATGGGCGCCAAGCTGGATCCCCAGAAGAACATCGACGGCAACCGCAAGGAGAGCATCATCTCCGCTGACGACAGCAAGGTCAAGATCGTGGTCATCCCCACCGACGAAGAAATCGTCATCGCCCGCGACACCCTGTGCATCGTGACCGGTCAGCCCATCGAATAATCAGTTTTTACCCAAATACACGGCGCGGGGTTTTCTCGCGCCGTGTTTGGTTCTGTGAAGCAAAGGAGCAGCAGGATGAAGAAGTGGATGAAAAACGCCTGGTGGATTACGGCCAGTCTGCTGGCTGTGTGGGCACCGGGAATGGATATGAATCTGCAGCGCAAGCTCAGGCCTGATGCATTTGAACTGGGCGGATATCTGCACCAGATCGTCGGGCGTACGTTTGACGCTATCCAGACGGATTCCATCACGCTGCTTCTGGCGATGCTGGCGGTTTTGTGGATCACACGCAGGTACCTGTACCACAAGCCCGAAAGGACCGGCGTGGGGGAGTACCTGCTGTGCGGCTTTTTCAGCGTGATGCAGCTGCTCAATACAGCTGTGAATCAGACCGGCAGCGTGCAATGCCTGTACGCAAACCTGTTTCAGCTTGTCAAGGTATGTTTGTATCTGCCGGGTATGTTTATGCTGCTGCTGTGCGGTGTGCGAGGCCTGAACGAGCTGCTGGCATGGCGGCCTGCGCATAAGCGCTGCCGTCTGTGGGACAAACATCCCTTTCTGTTTCCGCTGCTGGTGTTGAGCGCAGCATGGCTGCCGCATCTCATCATCAGGTATCCCGGCGCACTGACCATGGACACAGCGCTGCAGTATCACCAGTACGTCGGCATCGACCCGCGCACCACACCGCATCCGCCGTTTGGCGCGGTGGTTTACGGCTGGCTGATCGATACGGCCCGCACCACCGGGTACATGAACCTGTTCTACTTCGTTTTTACACTTATCAAGACGGCTGTTTTTGTCGCAGTGCTGGCTTATGGTCTGGCTGTGATGAACCGCCGTAATGTGCCCATGTGGGTATGCTGGTTTGCGCTTGTGATGTTTGCGGCGTCGCCCATTTATGTGGGCTGGACCACCGTCATCGGCAAGGACAGCCCTTACCTCATCCTTTGCATGCTGGCCGGGATCATGATGCTTGAAAACATTGGCACCGGCGTGGCTTTTAAAAGCCGGTGGCGCATGGCACTGCTGGCAGGCTGCCTGATTTTGATGATGCTGGTGCGCCATAACGGCATTCTGATTGCTGTGCCGCTGCTTCTGTGCATGCTGGGCCGGCTGATCGCTGAAAAGGCCGGGCGCAAAAACTGCATTCGTTTTGCCTGCTATGCCTGCGCGGTTGTACTGGCGGCGCTTGGCGTGAAGGAAACCATTATTGTAACGATGGATTATCAGCGCATCAGTCAGAATGACTGGATGTCGCTGATGTTCCAGCAGACGGGCATGGTGGTCACCCGCCATGACGAAGAAATACCTCAGGAAGAAAAAGACGTCCTTGACAGGATGTTTGTTTACGACGAAATCAAGGAATGCTACACGCCTGACGGGGCCGATTCCATGCGGTGGAACTACCCGATGGACGGCCGTCCCGGCGGAGTGCGCGTGGACGCGCCGCTGGAGACCGGGCGAAGCGATGAAGATATCAAAGCCTATCTGCAGGTGTGGTGGGAGCAGTTCAAGCGCTATCCGGCCGATTACCTGGATGCACTGCTGGAGATGAACGGTATTCTGTTTGATCTGCAGGAAAACTGGCCTGTGTACGTATGCCTGACGGATAACTCGCTGGACGATCATGTGTATCAGAATTCGTTCAACGATATGAACTACTACAACGCGGATCAGATCAGGCCGCTCAACGGCCTGCAGCGTGCATTGACAGAATGTTATTACCGCATGCACGAGCTGCCGCTGGTGGGCCCGCTGTTCAGCATGGGCTTCTGCATGGAACTGATGATCGTGATGCTCTACCTTGGCTGGAAGCGCGGTCACAGGCAGTCGCTGGCTATGTGGATCCCCTCGCTGGTAACAGGCGTAAGCGGACTGTTCTGCGCCATCGTCTATCTGCGTTATCTGCTTCCCACGGTTGGCGGAGTTCCGCTGTGGTTTGCCGCGTGGATGCTGTGTGAGGATCATAAACAGGAACCGAAGGAGGAAAAACAATGATTCTGGATGTGTCCAAGGCGTTTGTACGCCCTACAGAAAAATTTCCCTTTGAGGTGGAAGTTCCCCTTGATACACAGGAAGTCAACGGCGATCAGGTGTCGTTTGAGCCGGTGAAATTGTCCGGCACCTTTGAAATGACCGACGACGTTGTGCGCCTGGAAGGCCAACTGCACGCCGTGGCCCATGCGCCCTGCGCGGTATGCCTCAACCCTGTGGATGTGGAGATTGAAGTTGAATTTGGCGAAACCTTCCGCAAGGACGCCAATGAGGAAGAGGATGGTTGCTTCAGCTATGACAACAAGCAGCTGCCGCTGGATCACATGACGCTGACACTGGTAATGCTCAATATGCCCATGCGTTTCAAGTGCCCCCATGACTGCAGTGCCGACGGCGAACTGAAGGACTGGAACGAGGCTGAAACCGTGTGGGCGGAAGAGGCCGAGGAGCCCCAGGGCACCTACCGTCCTTTTGAAGGACTGCAGGAAATGCTTAACGCGCAGAAAGAACAGTGAAAAAAGCGCGAAGGAACCCGCCTAAAAGCGAAAAAAGGCTTGACAAAGACGGGTACTCATCATATAATACGAAATGGTCACACTGTGATGATGGTATCCGTATGCGCGGACACAAATAGCAGCGTGATCAGAGCAATGAATTTGCTAGCTGGCCGGGACAGATGCGGAAAGCGGTTGCGAATGCAGCACGTTTGCTACACTTCTCCCCGGAGACAGGTTCGCGCAAGCGGACGATTTTGAAGCCCGGATTTGCTTTCGGGTAACGGAATGAGGAGGTGTAACCATGGCTGTACCCAAGGGTAAAGTATCCAAGGCCCGCGGTCGTTCCCGTCGTGCCAACTGGAAGCTCAGCCTGCCCGGCATCGTCGAGTGCCCCCAGTGCCACGAAAAGAAGCTGGCCCACCGTGTTTGCAAAAACTGCGGTTATTACAACGGCGTTCAGGTCATCGATATGACCGAGAAGGAGAATGCTTAATTTGCATTCCATTCTATTACGATGAGGCTGCTTGAGGGTTCAGGCGGCCTCATCGTGTATAGGCCCTGCGAACAGAAGGAGTACGTTTTTTCGCGGCAACAGAGAGGATCGTCCATCGGCTGTAAGGCGATCCGGCATAGCGAAGAGTGGAAGGTCGTCTGGGAGGGCGCAGAGTGAAGCGAAAATTTTCGTTAGCCCTGCCGTGTGCGCACGTTACAGCGTGAAGAGGCAGTTTTTCTGAAAGGATGAACTGTGAATAAAGGTGGTACCGCGGAGCTGCTCCGTCCTTTGGACGAGAGGGGCTTTTTGTTTTTTAAAAATTTTATGAGGTGAAAAACATGATCGACATCAAGTTCCTTCGTGAAAACCCCGACGTCGTACGCCAGAACATCAAAAACAAGTTCCAGGATCACAAGCTGCCCATGGTGGATGAAGTGATCGCCCTGGACGCTGAAAACCGCGCCTACATTCTGGAGGCCGATACCCTGCGCGCCAACCGCAACAAGCTGTCCAAGCAGATCGGTGGCCTGATGGCCAAGGGCCAGAAGGAAGAGGCTGAGGCTGTGAAGCAGCAGGTCAACGAGCAGTCCGCCCGTCTGGCTGAGTGCGAAGCCAAGGAAGCCGAGCTGGCCGAAAAGATCAAGCAGATCATGATGAAGATCCCCAACATCATCGATCCCAGCGTGCCCATCGGCAAGGACGACAGCGAAAACGTCGAAATCCAGAAGTACGGCGAGCCCGTCGTGCCCGCCTTTGAAGTGCCCTATCACACCGACATTATGGAGCGCTTTGACGGCATCGATCTGGACTCCGCCCGCCGCGTGGCCGGCAACGGTTTCTACTACCTGATGGGTGACATCGCCCGTCTGCACTCCGCCGTCATCTCCTACGCCCGCGATTTCATGATCGACCGCGGCTTCACCTACTGCATCCCGCCCTTCATGATCCGCTCCGACGTGGTGACCGGCGTGATGAGCTTTGCTGAGATGGAAGCCATGATGTACAAGATCGAGGGCGAGGATCTGTACCTGATCGGTACCTCCGAGCACTCCATGATCGGCAAGTTCATCGACCAGATCATCCCCGGCGAACAGCTGCCTCAGACCCTCACCAGCTATTCTCCCTGCTTCCGCAAGGAAAAGGGCGCTCACGGCATTGAGGAGCGCGGCGTTTACCGTATCCATCAGTTCGAGAAGCAGGAGATGATCGTGGTCTGCAAGCCCGAGGATTCCATGATGTGGTACGACAAGCTGTGGCAGAACACCGTGGATCTGTTCCGCTCCATGGATATTCCCGTGCGTACTCTGGAATGCTGCTCCGGCGAACTGGCTGACCTGAAGGTGAAGTCCTGCGACGTAGAGGCGTGGTCTCCCCGTCAGCAGAAGTATTTCGAGGTGGGCAGCTGCTCCAACCTGGGCGACGCACAGGCACGCCGTCTGAAGATCCGTGTAAACGGCGAGAACGGCAAGTATCTGGCCCACACCCTGAACAACACCGTGGTGGCTCCGCCCCGTATGCTGATCGCGTTTTTGGAGAACAACCTCAACGCCGACGGCTCCGTGAACATCCCCGTGGCTCTTCGTCCCTACATGGGCGGCAAGGAAAAGCTGATCCCCTGCAGATAAAGGCTGTCCAAAAAGCTTCGCATTAAGAAGTTCAGACCCCCGGAAAAACTGGGGGTCTGAATGAATTTTTAGTCCCGATTTCTGTATGTGTTCCCGGGCAGATATGCGGTCTGTTTTGTAGGGCGGGGCCTTGTGTCCCGCCGCAGAGACAACCGAAACCGCACGAAACGGCGGGAGTAAACCCCCGCCCTACGGAGAATTTGGCCGTTTTGCGGATGATGGACGATTCCGTCTGTCCCGTCACATCATCCCTTCGCCGCACGAACACCGGTTTTGCGGGATGCGTCCCTTCGGCGGATGACGGGACGGCTTCGTCTGTCCCGTAGGGCGGGGGCTTGCTCCCGCCGCAGAGACAACCGAAACCGCACGAAACGGCGGGAG
>JAFWYA010000053.1 GCA_017517815.1 Clostridia bacterium
ATGATCGGCAAGTTCATCGACCAGATCATCCCCGGCGAACAGCTGCCTCAGACCCTCACCAGCTATTCTCCCTGCTTCCGCAAGGAAAAGGGCGCTCACGGCATTGAGGAGCGCGGCGTGTACCGCATCCACCAGTTCGAAAAGCAGGAAATGATCGTGGTCTGCAAGCCCGAAGATTCCAAGATGTGGTACGACAAGCTGTGGCAGAACACCGTGGATCTGTTCCGCTCCATGGATATCCCGGTCCGCACCCTTGAGTGCTGCTCCGGCGACCTGGCTGACCTGAAGGTCAAGTCCTGCGACGTGGAAGCCTGGTCTCCCCGCCAGAAGAAGTATTTCGAAGTGGGCAGCTGCTCCAACCTGGGCGACGCTCAGGCCCGCCGCCTGCGCATCCGTGTCAATGACAACGGCAAGAAGTACCTGGCGCACACCCTCAACAACACCGTCGTGGCTCCGCCCCGCATGCTGATCGCGTTCCTCGAGAACAACCTGTGCGAGGACGGCTCCATCAAGATCCCCGAGGTCCTCAGACCCTACATGGGCGGCAAGGAAGTCCTGGTTCCCAAGCACTGATCGCTTGGAACAGGCTGAAAGGAGGCGTTTGAATGAACTGGCAAAAGTCACTGTCAAGGCTGAGCATCCCCGGTCTTGTGCTGCTTGCGCTGGGAGCGGTCGTCTGCACGCAGGCGAATAAGCTACTGAAGAGCGAACGTCTCATTTTGGCCGCACGCATTGCAGGCATCGTGCTGGCGCTGGCTGGCACGCTGATCCTGCTGGACTTTATTCCGGGACTGTAAGCAAAATACGGAGGGATTCACCATGGAATTCGAAATGGAGAAAGTATATAACCCACAAGCGATTGAAGATAAGCTGTACAAAATGTGGGAGGAGAGCGGCGCTTTCATCGCTAAGCGCGAGGAAGGCAAAAAGCCCTTCACCATCGTAATGCCCCCGCCCAACATCACCGGTCAGCTGCACATGGGTCATGCCATGGACTGCACCCTGCAGGATGCGCCTATCCGCTACCACCGCATGAAGGGCGACCCCACCCTGTGGCTGCCTGGCACCGACCATGCCGCCATCGCCACCGAGGTCAAGATCGTGGAAGCTATGGCCAAGGAAGGACTCACCAAGGAGAGCCTCGGCCGTGAAAAGTTCCTCGAGCGCGCCTGGGAGTGGAAGAAGGAGTACGGCGGACGCATCGTCAACCAGCAGCGCCGCATGGGTGTCAGCTGCGACTGGAGCCGCGAACGCTTCACCATGGACGAAGGCTGCTCCAAGGCCGTGCGCGAGAACTTCTGCAGCCTGTATGAAAAGGGGCTGATCTATCGCGGCAACCGTCTCATCAACTGGTGTCCTGACTGCCAGTCCGCCATTTCCGATGCGGAAGTGGAGCACAAGGAGATGGATGGCAACTTCTGGCATCTGCTCTATCCGGTGAAGGAAACCGGCGAGATGCTGGAGCTGGCCACCACCCGTCCCGAAACCATGCTGGGCGATACCGCCGTGGCCATCAACCCCAACGATGAGCGCTATGCCCATCTGCACGGCTGCCATGTGGTGCTGCCTCTGATCAACAAGGAAATCCCGATCGTCTGCGACGAGCACGCTGATATGGAAAAGGGCACCGGCGTAGTGAAGATCACCCCTGCCCATGACCCCAACGACTACGAAGTGGGCCAGCGGCATGACCTGCCCCTTGTGCGCGTGTTCACCTACGACGGACATATGACCGGCGCGGCTGACAAGGCTGCTGCCGACGAACTGCTTGCCTCCGGCAAGACCAGCAAGAACGAGCCCGAGGTGCTGGACTGCGGCAAGTATGCCGGCATGACCACCGATGAGGCCCGCAAGGCCATCGTGGCTGACCTGACTGAGCTGGGCCTGCTGAAGGAAGTGGAGCCCATCAAGCATGAGGTGGGCGTGTGCTACCGCCACTCCAAGACTGTCATCGAGCCCATGGTATCCAAGCAGTGGTTCGTGGACATGAAGCCTCTGGCCAAGCCCGCCATCGAGGCCGTGACCAGCGGCAAAACCCAGTTTGTGCCGGAGCGTTTCTCCAAGCAGTACATGAATTGGATGGAAAACATCCGCGACTGGTGTATCAGCCGTCAGCTGTGGTGGGGCCATCGCATTCCCGTGTGGTACTGCGAGGACTGCGGCGAAATGATGGTGCTGCGTGAGGATCCCTCCTGCTGCTCCAAGTGCGGTTCCACCCACATCCATCAGGATGAGGACGTGCTGGATACCTGGTTCTCCTCTGCGTTGTGGCCCTTCTCTACCCTGGGCTGGCCGGAGAACACCGAAGACCTGAAGTATTTCTATCCCACCGACGTGCTGGTGACCGGCTATGACATCATCACCTTCTGGGTGAGCCGTATGATCACCTGCGGCGTGGAACAGATGGGCGAGACCCCCTTCAAGACTGTGCTGATCCACGGCCTGGTTCGCGACGAACAGGGTCGCAAGATGAGCAAGTCTCTGGGCAACGGCGTAGATCCGCTGGAGGTCATCAACAAGTACGGTGCCGATGCGCTGCGCTTCTCGCTGGCCATGGGCGTCAGCCCCGGCAACGACACCCGTTATTCCGACGAAAAGGTCGAAAGTGCCCGCAACTTTGCCAACAAGATCTGGAACGCTTCCCGCTTCGTGCTCATGAACACCGAAACCCGCGAAGCGATCGATCCTGCCAAGCTGCAGCTGCCCGACAAGTGGATCCTCAGCCGCCTGAACAAGGTGATCGCCGAAATCTCTTCTCACATGGAAGATGGTGACTTCGGTATTGCTGCCCAGAACATCTACGACTTTGCATGGAATGAGTTCTGCGACTGGTATAT
Source organism: Clostridia bacterium (assembly GCA_017517815.1). The sequence continues at coordinate 2,838 of JAFWYA010000053.1, forward strand.
CGAACTGAGCAAGGGCCGCCTGATGGGCGATGATCTGGAGCAGAAGAACAACGTGCGCGGCGTGCTGCTGTACGTGATCGAAAGCATCCTGAAACTGCTGCATCCCTTCATGCCCTACCTCACGGAGGAAGTGTACCAGCATCTGCCCCAGCATGAGGGCATGCTGATCACCGCCAAGTGGCCTGAAGTGAAGGCTGAATATGATTACGCTGTGGAAGAACGCCAGATGGAAGGCCTGATGGACGTCATCCGCGCTATCCGCAACCTGCGTGCTGAAATGAACGTGCAGGCCGGCAAGCGTACTCACATCACCCTGATCCCCGAGGCTGGCTGGGAAGACACCCTTGCCATTGCTGAGCCCTATCTGCAGCGCCTGGCCTACGCCAGCGACGCCAAGCTGGGCGGCAAGGACGCGCTGGCTGGTGAAAAGATCGTAAGCGCCGTCTGCGCCGCCGGCGAAATCCGCATCCCGCTGGGCGATCTGGTGGACATCGGCAAGGAAATTGCCCGTCTGGAGAAGGAAAAGAAGAACCTGGAGGGCGAAATCGCCCGTACCAACGGCAAGCTGAATAATGCCGGCTTCCTTTCCAAGGCTCCCGCCCATCTGGTGGAGCAGGAAAAGGCAAAGCTTGCAACCAATGAAAGCATGCTGGAATCCCTCAATGCCCGCATTGCGGACCTGAAGGGCGAATAAACAAACTGCGCCACTGCGGCTCCTTCGGGGCCGCAGTGGCTGTACTGCTGAAATGGAGATGAACGTATGCAGGTGCTGATTGGCACGACCAACCCGGCCAAGCTCAGGCTGTTTGAGCAGGTGCTGGAGGGCTGGCCCATCACCTTTGTAACGCTGCGTGATTTGAACATCACCGCAGAGCCGGAGGAGATGGGGCGCAATCCCGCCGAAAATGCGGCGGTCAAGGCTGCCTTCTATGGTCAGTTTGCTGATTATGTCATCTGCAACGACTCCGGGCTGTATTTCGATAACCTGGAACTGGATGATCCTCGTCAGCCGGGCCTGCATATCCGCACCCCACAGGGAGCACGGCTGGATGATGAGCAGATGATCGATTATTACAGCCAGCTGGTGCACAGCCTCGGCGGCAAGGTGCTGGCCTATTATCTGGACGGCTTTGCCGTCAAAACGCCGCAGGGCGTCAAAACGTTTATGAAATCCCGCGAGGATGCACGGCAGGCGGCTTTCTGGATGCTGGATCAGCCGGTGTCCGCCCGCAGACCGGGCTGGCCGCTGGATTCCCTGTCCAAAGAACTGGACGACACATCCTTTCTGGATGAAGGCGTGGAGCTGAAACCCTCCACAACAGGCCAAACGAAAAAGGCATGGGTGCGTTTTCTGGTAAGCGCGCTTGGACTTGATACAGCGGAGGAAGCATGAGCAACGATTTTCACCATATTCCCGTCCTGTTTGACGAAGTGATGGAATGGATGAATCCGCAGCCTGACGGCGTTTATGCCGACGGCACGCTGGGCGGCGGCGGACACAGTGAAGGCATTCTGCGCTTAAGCGGCGGCACGGCAAAGCTGTATGGCATCGACCGCGATCTGGAAGCCATTGCTGCTGCCTCTGAACGGCTGAAGGGGTTCAGCGGTTTTCAGGCCATCCATGGCAATTTCCACTACGCGAAGGAACTGCTCGCCGCAGCCGGTGCGCCTGCCCTCACCGGCGCGCTGCTGGACCTGGGCGTCAGCAGTCATCAGCTGGACGTGGGAGGACGCGGCTTCAGCTATCATGAGGATGCGCCGCTGGATATGCGCATGGATAAATCGCAGGGCATCACGGCTGCAGAATATCTGGCGAATATCGATCAGAATGAATTCCGCCGCATTCTTACTGACTATGGTGAAGAAAAATGGGCTGCCCGCATTGCACAGGTATTTGTGGAAAAGCGTGCGCAAAAGCCCATTCTGACCACCGGCGATTTGGTGGCGGTGGTGGATGCAGCCATACCCAAGGCCGTGCGCCGCAAGGATGACGGTCACCCCGCCCGCCGTACTTTCCAGGCGGTGCGCATAGCCGTCAATGATGAGCTGGCGCCGCTGGAACAGGCGCTGTGCGACTTTGTCGACCTGCTTGCCCCGGGCGGCAGGCTGCTGGTGATCACCTTCCATTCGCTGGAGGATCGCATCACCAAAAACACATTCCGCAGGCTGCAGAATCCCTGCACATGTCCGCCCAAAATGCCGGTATGCGTATGTGGCAAAAAGCCGTTGGGCAAGGCGCTGGCAGGCGGCGCGGTGAAGCCATCCAAAAACGAAACGACCGATAATGCCCGCGCACGCAGCGCCAAGCTACGCGTGTTTGAAAAGAAGCAGGAGGCGGAATAATGCCCACTTTGTACGTTGTGGCCACACCCATCGGCAATCTGGGCGATATGACGCCCCGTGCGATTGAAACGCTGAAAACTGTTTCGCTGATTGCGGCTGAAGACACCCGCGTAACCCAGAAGCTGCTGAATGCTTTTGAGATTCACACGCCGCTCACCAGCTGCCATGAGCACAACGAGCGCAGCAAGGCCGTGCAGATTGTGGAACGCATGCTGGCGGAGGGAATCGACGTTGCCGTTACCACGGATGCGGGTACGCCCTGCATCAGCGATCCGGGCAGCATACTGACGGCCGAAGCTGTCAAGGCAGGCATCGAGGTGCTGGCCATCCCCGGCCCTACGGCTATGGCGTCCGCCCTCAGTGTAAGCGGATTTGATATGACGGAGTTTACCTTCTATGGCTTCCTGCCCCGGCAGAAGAACGAACTGAAGGAAAAATTGCTGGATATGGCTCGCCATTCCAAACTGGCGGTTGTGCACGAATCGCCCCATCGCGTGGCGGATCTGCTGCAGGCGGTGAAAGCGGTACTGCCGGGCACGCTGGTTTCTGCCAGCTGTGATCTGACCAAAAAATACGAAAAAACCGTACGCGGCACAGTGACGGAAGTGCTGGCTGACATCGAAAATAATCCCAAGGCGGAAAAGGGCGAATACTGCATCGTGTTCAAATGGAATGAGGCGGATATTCCTCAGCCGGAAGCAGCCAAAAGTGAGCTTTCGCTGGAAGCGCAGTTGTTTGACGGCCTTGTGCGCGGGTTGAGCCTGCGCGATGCCGCCGACGAGCTGATCGCCCGGGGTGAACGTAAAAATGCTGTTAAGGCCGCCAGCCTGAATGTAAAAAACATGATGGAATAAAAGAAGAAGCGCTGTTTGAACAGCGCTTCTTCTTTTTTTACAGCCCAAAGAGCAAACGGATGATACCGCCCACAACACCGCCGCCGACAATAAGACATACGGTACTCAGTTTTGTTTTTCGGGCCAGAATAAAACAAACGATAAATATCGCCACAGATAACCAGTCCACGGCAGCCAACTCCAGCGCACCACCGAGCAGCAGTGCGTTGCGCATGATGGTCAAACCGCCCACGAAGATCGTGGCAACAATAACCGGTCGCAGGCCGTTCATTACGCCCTGCACAAGCGTAAGCTTACGGTAACGCTGGTACAGCAGGCCCAGCGCAAGGGCGATGGCGCAGCCTGGCAGGATGGCAGCAATCGTGGCGATGACGGCACCGGGCAATCCGGCCAGCTGCATGCCCACAAAAGTGGCTGCATTCACAGCGATGGGGCCGGGGGTGGATTCGGCAATGGCGATCAGGTCGTTGAAGGTACTGGCGGTCAGCCATCCTTTCTGGCTGACCACCTGCTGAGAGATCAGCGTGATGGATACCATGCCGCCGCCGAAGCTGAAAAGCCCTACCTTCAGAAAACTGAAAAACAACTCAGCCAGCATGACGCTTCACCTCCCACAGGGCTGTTGCAGCGCCGAAAACGGCACCAAACAGCAAAATCCAGGTGACGCTCAAGCCGGAAAGTCCCAGCGCCAGACCGGCTGCAAACATCAGCCAGGAAGAAGCCTTTTTGCGTTCGCAGATGGGTTTGAGCATGGACAGCGCCGCTGCAAAAATGACAGCTGCCACAGCAGGCTGCATGCTGCGCAGAAACGCATCCACGATGGGAGAGGTGCGGAAGGCGTCGTAACACATGGAAATGATGCTGATCCACACAAACGGAGGAATAACCGTGCCGGCTACCGCGCAAAGCGTGCCCTTGACGCCGGCTACCCGGTAACCGGTCTGGGCGGCAACGTTCATGGCAACGGCCCCGGGGGAAGACTGGGCCATGGCGACAACGTCCAGCATGTCTTCTTCACTCAGCCAGCCAAGTTCTTCCACAACCTTTTTACGGATCAGAGGAATAATGACAAAACCGCCTCCAAAAGTGAAGGCGCTGATGTAAAGCATGGACCAGAACAGCGTTGCGCAGGGCGAGGTTTTTTTCTGCATAAGGGCTCCTTTCAGCGTGTTTATGAGCACTTTGACTGAATTCGCGTCGATGGTCTCATTTCCTGCTTTTTTGCTGTACTTTTGCCATGTATTGCGTTGACAACCACAAGGGATGGTGCTATGATCGCAGACAAGCACAAAGCAAAGGAGGTTAGTCCGGATGAAACAGCATATGACTTCGGCTTACTTCTTTTACTTTAGCTTTACGTTTGTGCGTAAGGCTCTTTTGCGTTGTGCTGTGTGAGTAAGCTGTTTGCAGCAAGCAAACCCTCGCGGCCCAATGCCGCGGGGGTTTTTTCTTGAGTATCGAAGGAGGCAGCACCATGATCGTTATCCTGAAGAAGAACCCGGATGAAAAACAGCTCAACAACCTGATGGCCTGGCTTGAAAATCTCAACCTGTCCATTCATCCCACCGAGGGCCAGATGCATACCATTCTGGGCCTTGTGGGCGATACATCTGCTGTGGATATCGATCTGCTGCGCGCACTGGATATTGTGGAAGACGTCAAGCGCGTGCAGGAGCCCTATAAGAGCGCCAACCGCAAGTTCCATGAGGAGGATACGATTGTTCCTGTTGGAGATACGCAGATCGGCGGGGATGTGTTCAGCGTGATCGCCGGACCCTGCAGCATTGAAAGTGAGGAGCAGGTCTGTCAGATTGCCAAGGCAGTCCAAGCCTCCGGTGCAACCATGCTTCGCGGCGGTGCCTTCAAGCCCCGCACCTCGCCCTATGCCTTCCAGGGCTTGCGCGGCCATGGCCTGGAGCTGCTTTTGGAAGCCAAGCGCCAGACCGGCTTGCCCGTGGTGACGGAAATCATGGATCTCAGCCAGCTGAAGCTGTTTGATGAGGTCGACGTTATTCAGGTAGGCGCACGCAATATGCAAAACTTTGAGCTGCTCAAGGAACTGGGCCACACCGGCAAGCCCGTTCTCATCAAGCGCGGCCTTGCCAATACGCTGCAGGAACTGCTGATGAGCGCTGAATACGTAATGGCCGGCGGAAATGAAAACGTCATCCTGTGCGAGCGCGGTATCCGTACCTTCGAAACGGCCACCCGCAATACGCTGGATCTGTCTGCTGTGCCGATGCTCAAGAAAATGACGCACCTGCCCATCATCGTCGACCCCAGCCATGCTACCGGCATTTCCTGGATGGTGAAACCCATGGCCATGGCTGCAGCCGCCTGCGGTGCGGATGGCCTGATGATTGAAGTGCACAATGACCCCAAGCGCGCGTTGTGCGACGGTGCGCAGTCCCTTACGCCGGAAGCTTTTGACGATGTTATGCAGGCTGTCAATGCCATTGTGCCCCATGCCTACAAAATGCCCAAGGGGATGTAAGAATGAATATTGCCATCATCGGTCTGGGTCTCATCGGCGGCTCTATGGCGAAAACGATCAAAAAGTGCATGCCTCAGCATACGGTTCTGGGTATAGACACCAATCAGCAGGTCATGTTCAAAGCCAAACTGCTGGAGGCCATCGACGCAGAACTTACGCCGGAACGCCTTTCCATTTGTGATATGATTCTGGTTGCCACCTGGCCGTCAGCTGCTGTAAAATATGTGCAGGAAAATGCGTTGAAGTTCAGGCCGGGCGCGATGGTCATCGACCTGTGCGGCGTGAAGCGCGCTGTGTGTGAGCCGCTGTTTGAAACGGCTGCACAGCACGGCTTTACCTTTGTGGGTGGCCATCCTATGGCCGGTATTGAATATTCAGGGTTTGACCATGCATCGGCCTCGCTGTTTGCCAATGCTTCAATGATCCTCACACCGCCTCCCGGCACGCCCATTCAGACGTTGGCAGAGCTCAAGCATTTCTTCCGCGAGCTGGGTTTTTCGCGGGTTGTGATGACTTCGCCGGAGGATCACGACCGCGTGATCAGCTACACTTCGCAGTTGGCCCATGTGGTGTCCAGCGCCTATGTAAAGAGCCCTGAGGCGATGGAACATCATGGCTTTTCCGCAGGCAGCTTCCGCGATATGACGCGCGTGGCAAGACTGAGCCCCGGCATGTGGACGGAGCTTTTCCTGCTCAATCGCGAACCTCTGCTTTCTGAACTGGAAGCGCTGATTGCTCATCTGAACGAATACCGCAATGCTTTGCAGAATAACGATGCCACGCGACTCAACGCCCTTCTGCAGGAAGGTACCGAGCGCAAGGAGATCGTTGACAGAAAGGGTGACGAGCCGTGAGAACGGTGCATGTATCCGCAGGCAGACCCTACGATGTGCTGATTGAACGTGGGTTGATGGACTGTGCAGGTGAGATCCTTAAGCAAACGCTTGGCAGAACCTGCAAGGCCGCCATCCTGACGGATGATACCGTTGACACGCTGTACGGCGCACAGACACAGGGCGTGTTGGAACGTGCAGGGTTTCAGGTATGCCGTTTCGCCATGCCTCACGGCGAGGAAAACAAGAATCTTGCTGTGTGGGCCACGATGCTTGATTTTTTAGCGGAAAATCAGCTGACCCGCTCAGATGTTATTGTGGCGCTGGGCGGCGGCGTGGTGGGGGATATGGCCGGGTTTGCTGCGGCCAGCTTCCTGCGCGGCATAAAGTTTATGCAGATTCCCACAACGCTTTTGGCAATGGTGGACAGCAGTGTCGGCGGCAAGACGGGCCTGAACCTGAAGGCTGGCAAGAACCTTGCGGGCGCGTTCTATCAGCCCTGCGTGGTGCTGTGTGATCCGGATGCGCTGTGGACGCTGAAGCCGGAGCAGCTGGCTGACGGAGTGGCTGAAGTCATCAAGTACGGTGTACTGGGCGATAAGCCTCTGTTTGATCTGCTGAAGGATGGCAAGTGGCACGACCGTATGCTGGATGTGATCCAGACCTGCGTTGCAGCCAAAGCGCGGCTGGTTGAAGAGGATGAGCGCGATACAGGCAGCCGGCAGTTTTTAAACCTGGGTCATACACTGGGCCATGCAATCGAAAAATGCAGCGATTACAGCATTTCCCACGGCCATGCAGTGGCCATCGGAATGGTGTATGCCGCAAGGCTTGCATGCAGGCTGGAACTGTGTGAACCAGCGGTAGAAACGCAGGTCATTTCCTGCCTGAAGGCCAATCATCTGCCTGTTGCAGCTCCCTATACAGCGCAGCAGCTATGCACAGTGGCTTTCTCTGACAAAAAGCGCGCGGGCAGCAAGATTACTTTTGTATTGCCAGACGCCATTGGCAAATGTGAACTGAAGAAAATGGATGTTGCGGATCTGCCGGAGCTGATCCGAACGGCTGTTGAAGAGTGAACAGAAAGGTTGATAGCATGGATATTCAGGAGCTTCGTCAAAAGATCAACGAAATCGATGCGCAGCTGGTGAAGCAGTTTGACGAGCGTATGCATGTTGCGCTGGAAATTGCCAAGTACAAAAAGGCCAATCATCTGCCGGTGTTTGACCCGGCGCGTGAACGTGATGTGCTCAACAAGCAGGTCGCGGCGGTTGACGAGGATATGGCTATGTATGTGAAGCTGCTGTACAATACGCTGTTTGACCTGAGCCGCAGCTATCAGCAGTGTTATATGACCCAGCGCACGGAGTTGACCAATCATATTGCGCAGGCGATCGAAAACACGCCCAAGCTGTTCCCAAAGCAGGCGGTCGTTGCCTGCCAGGGCGTGGAGGGCGCCTACAGCCAGCAGGCTTGCGATAAGCTGTTTGCACTGCCCAGCATTATGTATTTCAAGCGCTTTGAGGGCGTATTTCAGGCGGTGGAAAGCGGCCTGTGCCAGTACGGCGTGCTGCCCATTGAAAACAGCTCCTACGGTTCTGTGACCGAAGTGTACGACCTGATGCGCAAGTACCGTTTCTCCATTGTGCGCGGCGTTCGACTCAAGATCAACCACCGACTGCTGGCCAAGCCCGGCGTAAAGCTGGAAAACATCCGCGAGATCGTCAGCCATGAACAGGCCATCGGCCAGTGCAGCGAGTTTCTCAAGGGGCTTAAGGATGTTAAGGTCACCGTTTGCGTCAACACTGCCATGGCGGCACAGATGGTCAGCCAGTCTGACCGTGACGATATTGCGGCGATCTCTGCTCCTTCCTGTGCGGCGCTGTATGGCCTGAGCGTGCTGAAGGCGGATATTTCCAACAGCGACAGCAACTTCACGCGCTTCATCTGCATTGCCAAGAACCTTGAAATCTACCCTGAAGCCAATAAGATGAGCCTGATGCTCAATGTGCAGCATAAGCCCGGCGCACTGTACAATATGATTGCTAAGTTCTCGGCACTTGGCTTGAACCTGACCAAGCTGGAAAGCCGCCCCATTGCCGGAACGGACTTTGAATTCATGTTCTACTTCGATCTGGATGCTTCTGTTTACGATGAGGCGGCATTGCAGCTGCTGGCTCAGCTGGATGAGGGCCCCGAAACCTTCACCTATCTTGGCAGCTATTCCGAAATTTGAGGCGAGGGTATGAAACACTTTGGTTTGATCGGCGAGCGGCTTGGACACAGTCATTCCAAAACACTGCACGGCTATCTTGCGGATTACAGCTATGAACTGTGGCCCATGCCGCGCGATGCGGTGGACGGCTTTCTGAAGACGGCTGAGTTTGACGGCATGAACGTGACCATCCCCTATAAGCAGACAGTCATTCCCTATCTGGCCGAGATGGGGGAGACGGCGCGCCGCGTGGGCTGTGTGAACACCATCGTCAAACGTGCGGATGGAACGCTGTATGGCGACAACACAGATGTTTACGGCATGAGCGTGATGGCTGCGCGTGCAGGGATTGACTTTGCCGGAAAAAAGACGCTCATTCTGGGCAGCGGCGGTACGTCGCTGACAGCTCAGGCTGTGGTACGCGCTGCCGGCGGCGAGGCGGTGGTGGTCTCCCGGAATGGTGAGAACAACTATGAGAATCTCGAAAAGCATGCCAATGCTGACTATTTGATCAACACCACGCCGGTAGGCATGTATCCCAATGTGGAGGCCTCCCCGGTCGACCTGATGCGGCTGCCTTGCCTGAAGGGCGTGTTGGACGTGATCTACAACCCGCTGCGTACAAAGCTGCTGCTGCAGGCACAGCAGCTGGGCATTCCCCATCAGGGTGGATTGTGCATGCTGGTGTATCAGGCCGTTCGCGCCTGCGAACTGTTTGCAGGCGAAACCGTATCCGTTCAGCGGGCTCAGGCTGCGGAAATGGCGCTGCGAAAGTCAGTGACCAATCTGGTGCTGGTAGGCATGCCAGGCTGCGGCAAAAGCACCATTGGTGCAAAACTGGCACAGACGTTGGATATGCCCCTTGTTGATCTGGATGAAGAGATCGTACGCACGGCTGGCATGAGCATTCCGGAAATCTTTCGAACAGAAGGTGAGGCAGGTTTCCGTGAACGCGAAGCCGAACAGGTAAAACGCTTTGGCAGCGAAGGCGGGCAGGTGCTCGTCACCGGCGGAGGGGCGATCAAGCGTGAGGATAACCGTGCGCATCTGCAGATGAATGGTTTTGTGGTGCAGCTCAAACGCAGTCTGGATGCGCTGCCCATGGATGGCAGACCGCTTTCCAAAGACCGGCAGGCGCTGGAAACGATGTGGCAGGAGCGCGCTCCACTCTATGCCGCCTGTGCGGATAAGATCATCGAAAATGACAGCACCATCGACGCATGTGTGCAGGCCATCAAGGAGGCATTTGATGAAGCTCTTCGTTCTTAATGGACCCAACCTGAACATGCTGGGCATCCGTGAACCAGGCATCTACGGCAAGCAGGATTTCAACGCGCTGATTGCCTATATTCATGAAGTGTGTCAGCGCGAAGGTATTGAGGTGGAATGTTTCCAGTCCAATCACGAGGGCGTGCTGGTGGATATCATCCAGAGTGCTTACGGCAAGGCAGACGGCATTGTGATCAATCCGGCTGCCTATACCCATACCAGCGTTGCGATACTGGATGCGCTTAAAGCGGTAGCACTTCCTGCAGTAGAAGTGCATCTGAGCGATATCAGGGAACGCGAAAGTTTCCGCCATATCAGCTATCCGGCCATGGCCTGTATTGCGCAGGTGAAAGGCAAAGGTTTCTACGGTTATGAATAAGCGATCCTTTTGTTGAAGGAACACCTGAGCAAATAAAAAAGAGTAAGAAAAAACGCAGAAGCAAGCGCTACTGCGTTTTTTCTTACTCTTTTTCAAACCAATCGATGGCTTCAAGCAAATCGGTGAATACAATGTCGCAGTACGGTGCGCATTCTTCCGTGTAGGGCATCATATCCGGCACCATGGCCACCATCGCCCCGGAGGCTCTGCCTGCACAAAGCCCGTTGAAGGCGTCCTCCATAACGAGACATTCCTCTACGGGAATACCGGCAAGGGCTGCGGCCTTCACATAGACCTCAGGAGCCGGCTTGCCGATGGTAACGTCGCCGCCTGTCACCTGATAGGGAAGCAGATCCCACACCTCCAACCTGCGCAACGTTGCTTCGGCGGATTCACGCGTGGTGGACGTAGCCAGTACGGAAATAATACCGTGTTCCTTCAGCCAGGTGAGCAGCTCTTTAGCGCCCTTTTTCAGCTGCAGGGGTTTGACAGCACGTTCTGCAAGCATCAGATCGGTTTTCAGCTGATAAAATGCTTCTGCGTCGACCCATTCAGGAAGAGCGCGCGCATAGGCTTCGATGGCCTGAGCACGCCGGGTGCCGCATACCTTACGCGCGAGAGTGGGGATATCCACATCAAACCCCATCTGATTGGCGGCTACTTTGCACCAGCGCATATTGGGCTCCTCAGAGTCCAACAGAAGTCCATCCATATCAAAGAGTACAGCGCGGATGTTTTTCATTTGTAACGTCCTTCTTTATTATGTTTAACGGCCGGAAAAACGGCGGCGTCCATCGTCAAGGAACTGGCCCAGTTCGTGCATGTTTTCCAGCGCGCGTCCGCAGCCGGTCACAACGTTGGTCTGCGGATCCTCGGCGCAGGAGCAGGGCACCTTGAGCGCATCAGCAATGGCTTCACACAGGCCAAACAGCTCTGCTCCACCGCCCGACAGCAGAATGCCGTATTCGAAAATATCAGCCGCAAGCTCTGCAGGGGTATGTTCCAGTACGCCGTGAATGCTTTCGATCAGCTGCTGCAGCGGTTCGTCGATCGCCTCGGTGATATCGTCAGAGGTGATTCGCATGGTTTTGGGCAGGCCGGTGATCAGGTTGCGGCCCGTTACTTCCATATAAAGCTGCTCAGTACGCGGAATGGCAGAGCCGATGTTGATTTTAAGCTCTTCCGCAGTGCGCTCGCCGATCAGCAGGTTATGCTTGCGGCGCAGGTGGCGGATAATTGCGTCATCAAACCGGTCGCCGCCGATCTTGGCACAATCGGAAACGATCACTTTGCCAAAAGACATGACGGCGATATCCGTCACGCCGGCGCTGATATCCACGATCATGGTGCCATAGGCTTCATCGATCGGCAATCCTGCGCCCAGCGCTGCGGCCAGCGAACGGTTGAGCAGCTGCGTACGGCGCATACCTGCATCAAACATGGTGGAGATGAGAGAACGCTTCTCCATTTCGTTGACCGTAGTGGGAATTGCCAGAATGGCGCGCGGGCGTGCGAACATGCGCTTGCCGATCGCCTTGGGAATGAAATATTTGAGCATGTAGCTGACCAGCTCAAAATCGGAAATGGTGCCATCGCGCAGCGGACGGATCGCCAGAATATTGCCCGGCGTACGGCCGATCATGCGGCGCGCTTCCTCACCGCAGGCGAGAATGTCGCGTGTATCACGATCGATGGCCACCACGGTGGGCTCGCGCAGAATAACGCCCTTGCCCTTCATGTAGATCAGGATCTGGGACGTACCCAAATCGACCCCGATATCATTGACGCTTGCCATTGACCAGTCTCCTTTACCCATCGCTGTTTGGGCATACGCAATAAGGCGTACACGCCATAACAATAAAAGATTCGCTGTTTTGGTGGCAAATCCTGCTTTTGGGTAAAGAATGGGGTGCGTCAGGCCTGACTGCGATATTTTCGGCGCGTAGCTTCGCCGCCGCGAAGATGGCGAACAGCCTTGTTGTGTGCCAGCACGGCACGTACCTGGCCAAATAAGTTACGGTCAATCTGCATCAGCCGGATTTCCATATCTTTGTGAATGGTGCTTTTGCTCAGGCCGAATGCCTGGGCAGCGCTGCGTACAGTTGCATGCTTTTCAACGATGTAGGCTGCAATTTGCAGCGTGCGTTCTTCCAGATAGTCTTTCAATGTCGGCCCCCTGAAGTTGTTTGGTTGAGCCTATGCAGGGAAGGGGACGACTAGACCTGCTTTTATGTATTATATAAAATAGGAAGAAACAAAACTGTAATTGTTTTAGAGAGTTTGCCGAAATATTCATAAAGCGGGAAGAAAAGGGTTTAGTTAAACGTTCTATATCAGGGAAAAAGATGCTTTTTGATCCGAAATAACCGCTTTTGTTTCGGAAAAAATTGAAATCTTTACGAAATTGTATCATTTTTTTGAAGATTATACTTCAAAACCCTTTACAAGTGTTCTCAAAATCTGTATAATGCGAGAAGGAGCATTGTATGGAAACGCCATGCCCCTGTATGGCGTAATCTTCACATACATTGGCAATGGAGGGATTTGGAATGAAACGGATTTTTTCCATCCTGCTGATCACGGCATTGGTCATTGGCCTGATGCCGATGATGGGAACGGTAGCATTGGCAGAGGAATATGCTACCATCACCAGCACGAATGGTTACGGCGTTCGTCTGCGCGAAGGCCCCAGTAAGGCCTACAATCCGCTTGGAACGTACGACGTGGGAACCACTGTGCAGGTCCTGCAGTCTGGTACCACCTGGTCTCAGATCGTGGTGGGCGGCAAGACTGGCTGGATGCTCAATGAGTTCCTCATCTTTGGTACCACCGGTAATGGTGGCACCTCTTCTGGCTCTGCGCCCAGCGGCGATACCGCTTATGTGTGGAGCGACAATGGCCTGCGCGTCTGGCTGCGCGCCAAGGCAGGCGGCCAGCGTCTGCAGCTGTACAGCGCGGGCACACCTCTGACTGTGATCAAGCGTGGTTCTGACTGGAGCCATGTGTACATTCAGGGCAGCTATGGCTACATGAGCAGCTACTACATCGACTTTGGCGACAAGAGCAGCGCCAAGGAAGAGACCACCACTCCCACCGGCGGTGCGCTCAAGAGCGTCTCTCTCAACTACAACTATCCTGTTGTGGGCGACGTGATGGAAGCCACTATCAAGCCTGATGGCGCGAAGGTGAAGTACAGCTGGAAGGTCGATGGCGTTGTAATGGGCACTGAACCTACCTTCAGTGTTCTGACCCGTTATGCCAACCAGACCATCAGCCTGACTGTGACCGGCACCAGCGGTTGGACCGGTACCCTGACCAAGACAGCTAAGGAACCCGTGCAGATCAGCAAGGGTCTTAAGAGCGTGTCTCTGAGCAAGGCGTCTCCTGTTGTAGGCAATACCCTCAGCGCCGTACTGCAGCCTTCTTCTGCTGTGGTCGAATACAGCTGGCGCGTGGGCGGTGTTGAGGTCAGCAGCGAGGCTACCTACACTGTGCAGTCCAGCGATATCGGCAAGATCATTCAGTTGAAGGTCAGCGGTGTCGACGGATACGAAGGCAGCGTTGCCTGCTCTGCCGCCGATCCTGTTGTCAGCGACAAGGACGTGCAGTCTGTCAAGCTGAACAAGACTAACCCCAAGGTGGGCGAGACTATCAGCGCGACGATTGTGCCTTCCGGCGCAAAGGTTAAGTATGAGTGGTCTGTGGATGGTGAAGTGGTATCTTCTGCCGCTACTTATGCCCCCACCAGACTGCAGCTGGGCAAGCAGGTCAAGCTGACTGTGACCGGTACCAGTGGTTATGTGGGCAGCGTCAGCGCCATCACTGGTCGTGTTGTCACCAATACCATTACTGGCGTTACTGTGTCCAATACTTCTCCGAAGACCGGTAATAAGATTTGGGCCAACATCACCCCTGCCAATGCCAGCGCCACTTACCAGTGGTATTCTAATGATGCGAAGATTAGCGGCGCCACCTCAGCCGAGCTGCAGGTAACGGACGCTTATCTGGGCAAGCAGCTGTCGGTTGAAGTCGAGGGTACCGGCGTTTATGCCAGCAAGGTCAAGAGTGCCAAGACCGCCAAGGTCACCAACGGCAAAGTTATCACTGGTGTAACCATCGACAATACCAACCCGGTTGTTGGTGAAACCATCAAGGCGAATGTTGCCCCCAGCAGCGCCAAAAATGACTGCACCTATATCTGGATGATCGACAATGAGGTCTGGAATGATCACAGCGCTTCCTATAATGTGAAGGCCTCTGACCTTGGCAAGGTGATTCGTGTCAAAGCGATCGGCGCCAATGGCTGGACCGGCGAAGCGTACAGCGACTACACCAAGCCTGTCGCCTCCAAGACTGACCTTAAGGGCGTTACGATTCGCAACCAGACCGCCGGTAACAATGCAGCGAATGTCCAGCCTGAAACTGGCAGCGTGCTGGTTGCCAAGGTCGAACCTTCTCAGGCCCACGATCGTGGTATGGTCGAGTATACCTGGACTATCGACGGCACCAAGGTTGGCAGCAATACCAACACCTATACGATTGATGAAAAAGATGCCGGCAAGCGCATCACCGTGACGGTAAAGGGCAAGACGGACTATACCGGCTCCCAGTCCGCTACCACTTTGGACGCTGTGAAGCGCACGCCTCTGAATGTAACGCTGAAGGTGGCCAAGCCTGTTGAAGGTATTACGCCCACTTCCTCTGTCAGCGTTAACAAGGTTTGCAAGGGCAGCATCGAATGGCTGCAGAACGGCCTGCCGGCCGAACTGGACAACTATGGCCGTTTCCTGCCCAATGCAGTCTACACCGCAAAAATCACTCTCACCCTTGAAAATGGCTATACCATGACTAATGCAACGGTCAAGGTGCCTGGTGCTACGATCGAATCCATTAAGGGTAATGTGGTTTATGCTGTGTTCCCGGTCACCAGCGAACAGCAGGTTACTGACTTCCACATTGCTGAAGTAAAAGTTCCTATTGTGGGCCAGAAGGCTGTTACATCCTTCAAAACTGAGCAGTACAATGGTATCGTTACTTGGGAAACGAATCATATTGATACCAATAATATTTTCCAGAGTGTTGATACCTATGTTGCCTACATTGGTCTGACGGCTAACACAGGTTATTCGCTCAACGGCCTGCAGGACAACATCTTTACCGTCAGTGGTGCTTCCAGTGTTTCTTATGACAGCACCAGCAAAGTTGTGACGGCTAAGTTCAGTGTAAGCCGCAAGCTGAGTGTGACTGCCGACAAGAGCGAAGTGTTCTTGGATGGCTACAACAGCCGTATTGTGCAGTGCGCAGCGGAACTGAGCAACTACATCGGTGACTTTGACGACATCAAGTGGGAAATCGTAGAAGCAACCGTTGACGGTACCAGTATCGACGAGAAGACTGGTCAGCTGGTTATTGGCATGTACGAGGCTGTTGACCGCAAACTGACCATTCGTGCTACGGTCAACCTGACCGACGCTGAAGGCAAGAAGAAGAAGTATGTTGGTACTACCAGCATTACTCTGAGCAGCGGTACCGACACAGATACCGCCATCAGGGTCAACTTCAGCAAGGCCACCACTACTGTTGAACGTGGTAGTAAGGCTTACTTTGAAGCTAAGGTTTCCAATTCGCTTCTGGGAAGCAACATCTTCGCTATTTGGGGCAATGGAAACAGCGAGCTTTTGGGCTCCGGAACGGGTGTGCTGGATACCAGCGCAACCAAATTTAAGGATGTCAAGCAGATCGTTGTGAAGGCTATCTCCAACGAGGATCACTCCGTTGTTGCCAGCGTGTTGGTTGACATTACGGAGCCGCCGACACCGCTCAGCCTGTATGGCATCATGCTGATCTCCGAGGAGGATTCCAGCCTTGCTGCGCTGGATGTGCCTGTTGAGGGCGCTCCCGCTGCTGCGGGCGAAGAGGCTGGCATTGCCACCATGGAAATTATGGATGAGCAGATCCCCGCCTACTCTGGTGAGGAAACCGGCATTGCCACTATGGAAATCATGGATGAGCAGATTCCTGCCTATTCTGGTGAGGAACTCGCTGCTGAACCCACCATCGAAGTGACTCTGACGAGTGAGGAAGAGGAAGTCGAAGAGACTCCTGCCGCCACTGAGGAAGAGGCTGCTGTCGAGCCCACCATCGAAGTGACTCTGACGAGTGAGGAAGAGGAAGTCGAAGAGACTCCCGCCGCCACTGAGGAAGAGACTGCTGTCGAGCCCACCATCGAAGTAACTCTGACGAGTGAGGAAGAGGAAGTCGAAGAGACTCCCGCCGCCACTGAGGAAGAGGCCGCTGTCGAGCCCACCATCGAAGTGACTCTGAGCACTGAGGAAGAGGAAGTCGAAGAGACTCCCGCTG
>JAFWYA010000054.1 GCA_017517815.1 Clostridia bacterium
TGGCAGTGGGCTTATCCATCTTGTTGATGGCAACGATGATCGGCACTTCAGCGGCCTTGGCATGGTTGATGGCTTCCACGGTCTGGGGCATGACGCCGTCATCGGCAGCAACCACCAGCACAGCAATGTCGGTCGCCTGAGCGCCGCGCTGACGCATGGAGGTGAAGGCCTCGTGACCGGGGGTATCCAGGAAGGTGATGGGACGGTCGTCCAGAGACACGGTATAAGCGCCGATATGCTGGGTGATGCCGCCAGCTTCGCCCGCGGTGACGTGAGCGTTGCGGATGTAGTCCAGCAGAGAGGTCTTGCCGTGGTCGACGTGGCCCATGATGGTAACGACCGGGGGACGGGGGAGGAGATCCTCTTCGGCGTCCTCGAAGTCGGTTTCGATCAGCTCGTCCTCGGCGGTCTTGTCCAGCTTCATTTCCAGTTCGACACCGAAGTCGGCGCAGACCAGGCTGGCGGTGTCAAAGTCCAGCTCGCTGTTGATGTTGGACATGATGCCAAGCATGAGCAGCTTTTTGAGGATTTCACCCGCGGGCTTGCCGATGCGCTCGGTCAGGTCCTTGACGGTGATGGTCTCAGCCGTCATGAAAGCCTTTTCGATCTTGATGGGAGCCATCAGCTGCTGGGCGCTGGGCTTCTTGGTGGCGCGGGCACGGCGGCCGCCGCGGATCACTTCATCGTCATAGCCGCTGAAGTTCTCGCGGGCCAGCTGCTTGCGGTTCTTGGCCACGCGCTCGGGATCGTGCTGGCGCACGTAGTTCTTCTTGTTGGGATCGTAGTTGCTGACGCGTTCCTTTTCAACAGGAGGCGCCATTTCAAGCGTGGGCTTGCGGGCGCCCATGGGCGGACGGCCGGGGCCGCCGGCAGGACGGTTGCCAAATCCACCGCCGGCAGGACGGGGAGCGCCGCCGGGCTGACCGGCAGGACGGCCATAGGGACCCTGCTGCTGGCCCTGGGGATTGGCGGGACGGCCATAGGGGCCCTGCGGGTTGGCAGGACGGCCGTACGGTCCCTGGGGATTGGCGGGGCGGCCATAGGGGCCCTGCGGATTGGCAGGACGGCCATAGGGACCCTGCTGCTGGCCCTGGGGATTGGCGGGGCGGCCATAGGGGCCCTGCGGATTGGCAGGACGGCCGTACGGTCCCTGGGGATTGGCGGGGCGACCATAGGGGCCCTGGGGATTGGCGGGACGGCCGTACGGTCCCTGAGGATTGGCGGCAGGACGCGGTCCGCCCTGAACGGGACGGGCACCCTGCTGCTGACCCATGGGACGAGCGGGCTGACCACCCTGCACAGGACGAGCGCCCTGCTGCACGGGACGGGGCTGCTGCTGACCCACAGGACGGGCCGGCTGAGGCTGCTGAGCAGCCGGACGGGCGGCGGGCTGCTGCTGGGGCTGAGCGGCAGGACGAGCCTGCTGGGCAGCCGGACGGGCGGCAGGCGCAGGCTGGGCCTGAGGCTGTTCAGCCTTGGGAGCCTCGGGCTCCTTCACAACAGGCTTGGGTTCGGCTTTGGGTGCCACGGGCGCCTCCACCTTCTTTTCTTCTGCTTTCTTCACGGGGGCCACCTCCGCTTTTACGGGTTCCGGCTTCTTTTCCTCCACAGGGGCAGCGGCGGGCTTCGCTTCTGCCTTCGGGGCAACCGGTTTGCTTTCCTCTTTGGTTTCCACCTTGGGCGCCGCCACGGCTTCATCTGTATCAGGCATGGTGTATGCCTTGGCATGCTGAGAAATCAGGCGCTGCTGTTCGGCCTGCTTTTCCTCGGCACGGCGCTGTTCTTCTTCACGCAGGAACTTGGCTTCCAGCTTGCGCGCGGCCTGAGTCAAATCGTCCGCATTCTTGCGCATGGAAGACACGCTGGTGAGCATATCCGCCGCACCCTTGAGCAGGTCCTTGGTGGCATCCTTGAGTTTCACTTTGGTCATTGTACCGCTTGCACCCCCGCATTATCTTGCAATGTAATCTGATCTTTTTGACTGGCTTTACAGCCGAGGCTCATCTTTGAGCATGGACAGCAGTTTGTCGGACATTCCGTCCGGTTTGAGCGCGATGACCATGCGGCTTTTCTTGCCGATGGCATGGCCCAGCGCACCTTCGCTCATTTCATAAAGAGCAGTGGTATGACTGTGGCAGGCATCGGTGACGCGCTTGCGCGTGTTTTCGGACGCTGCGGCATCCAGCAGCACCACGGCTGCCTCACCTGCACGAATAAGATCCACACAGGCTTCCTGACCGCTGATGAGGCGGCCGGCACGCATGCACAGGCCCAGAAAGCCTGTTACGCGGTTTTCGGTCATTTCATTCATCATGCGTTCGTCTCCTGCTGAGCGAGCAGCTGCTGCATGGTTTCGGTCAGCTGGGCGTTGACCTCGTCGGTCAGCTTCACTTCCAGCTGCCTGTCGAGCTGGCCCTGCTTGAGGGCCCTGCGCAGACATTCTGCGTTATAGCAACAATATGCGCCGCGGCCGGGCTTTTTGCCTGTGGTGTCCAGACTTACCTGACCTTCGGGCGAACGAACCGCGCGCAGAAGCTCCTTTTTGGGCTTCATCTCACGGCAGCCCACGCACATGCGCATGGGAATTTTCTTTGGCTTGGGCGGCACGGCGGTTCACTCCTTTCAGCTGTACTCCGCAAAGGCTTACAGCGTGTCGTCTTCGTCGTCCATGCCTTCCAGAGACAGGTCTCGCAGCTCCGGCAGACCGGACTGCTGCAGCTCCTCCAGAGAGGCGGGCTCGTTGTAGAAAGCCTGGAAGCCCATGGGCTCCTCGGGCATGGCTTCGTCCATGGGCAGGTCGAACATTTCAGCGGCCTGACTCTGGGACTTGATGTCGATGCGCCAGCCGGTGAGCTTGGCAGCCAGACGGGCGTTCTGACCTTCCTTGCCGATGGCGAGGCTGAGCTGGTTGTCGGGCACGACAACGCGGCAGGCCTTTTCGTTCTCAGCCACAAAGACGCTCAGCACATGAGCGGGGTTGAGAGCGTTGGCGATAAACTCGGCAGGGTCGGGAGACCACTTGATGATGTCGATCTTTTCGTTCTTCAGCTCGTTGACCACGCGCTCCACACGGTTGCCGCGCGGACCTACGCAAGCGCCCACGGGATCGATGGCGGCCTCGGTGGAATGCACGGCCATCTTGGTGCGGCTGCCGGCTTCGCGGGCGATGGACTTTACCTGCACCACGCCGGCTGCGATCTCGGGCACTTCCATTTCAAACAGGCGCTTGACAAGGCCGGGATGGATGCGGCTGACGCGCACCTGCGGACCGCGCAGCATTTCGCGGCCTGTGCGGTTGACTTCCAGCACGTAGACCTTGATGTGATCGTCGATGTGATATTCCTCGCCAGGCATATAGTCGCTCTCGGGCAGGACGCCTTCGGTGCGGCCCAGTTCCACGCGCACGCCCTTGGGTTCAACAGCCTGCACGATGGCGGTGAGGATCTCGTTTTCCTTTTCGGAATATTCGTCGTAGATCTTGCCCTGCTCAGCTTCGCGGATGCGCTGCATAATGACCTGCTTGGCGGTTTGGGCAGCGGTGCGCAGGAAGCCGTTGGGGGTTACGTCGATCTCGGCAATATCGCCCATGCGGTAGTCGCCGCGGATTTTGAGGGCCTCTTCCAGAGTGATCTGGTTGGCGTTGTCTTCGATCTCTTCCACGATGGTCTTGCGGGCAAACACATGCGCCACGCCGGTATTGCGGTCGAGGGTCACGCTGAGATTGCTGGGCGGATTTTCATCGCGCGCAACGTTCTTTTTGAAAGCAGCCTTAAGGGCTTCCTCAATGGCGTTAAAGAGCATTTCCTCGCTGATATCCTTTTCGCTGGCCAGCGCCTTGATCGCCAGAATGATTTCGGCCTGGCCTGCGCCCTGCTGCGATTTTTTGGTGGTCCTCATTGCTTTTCTACCTGCCTTATTTATTCTTCTTCGTCCACGAAAACGTCTTCCAGCTCATCAATATCCACATCGAAAACGGGCTTGATGAGGGCGACGCCCTTGCGCTCAAAGGTAAGCGTTTCATCCTCACTGAGGGCGATGGTCACGGTGGTTTCGGTCATATCCGCCAGTTCACCCTGATAGAGCTTGCTGCCGTTGAGCGGAGCAAACAGCTTAACTTCCACCTGATTGCCGCGGTTCTTTTCAAAATCGCGCATGGTTTTGATAGGACGGTCAACGCCGGGGGAGGAAACCTCCATGATGTCATAATCAATTTCCTCAAGCATGGGCTGCAGGCGCTTGTGGTAGCGTTCGCAGTCATCCAGCGTAAGGCCGCCGTCCTTGTCGACATACACGCACAGGCACTTGCCGCGGCTTTCCTTTTGAAGGGTGGCCTCCACAAATTCCAGTGACATTTCCTGCGCAACAGCCTGTGCGCACTGCTCCACCAGATGGATCGAATTCATTTTGGCGCCTTGTGCGCCATGGTTTTTTGCCATGTTTTGCTCCTGTTCGGTTTTGAAACCAACTGGAAAAAAGCAATCAAAAAGAGCGGAAAACTATCGCCCTGCCCCTTACCTCACATGGCTTTGGACTACAAAGCCCAGCGCCGGACGCATGCCGCAGCGCTGTGTGATGCTTGGGGAAGGCGATACCCACTCTTTTACGGAAAACCCTTCTTTCCACATTGGGTCGTGATGGTACATGAAACGGCCCGCATAAGCAGGCATGGAACAGTATACCACAACATTTCAGGAAATACAAGCGTTTTGCGGGCCTGCAGCAAAACTTATCTGCTGGAATCCTTCTGCAGATGGAAGGATTCCAGCACGGCGGACTGAGCGCCGGCATTTTGCAGATTGATCTGTACATCATGCAGCAGGTCATCAGTTTGAAGACGGAAGGTCAGCGCACCGTCGGCAAGGGAAGGTTGTACAGGAACAAGACTTCCCTCAGAATGAGTGCAGGCGATCTGCAGGCCATCCAGCTGTTTGCCAGTGATGGTTACCGTGTAACTGCCGGGATACAGCGGAATGGGGGAAAGGGACGCGGATGAGGCAGGGGCAACCTTGCGGCCGTCAAGATCGCTGGCACACGACTGATTGACGCTGCTCAGCAGGTCGTCATAGCTTTCATAACCATAGACGAGATAGTCCTTGGAATCCCAGTAAATATCTTCCGGCTGCAGCCAGGTGGCAAGTGCGATATCGGTGTGCTCGTTGAAATACTTGGACAGGATGATGAACGTCTTTCCCTGCGGGATGGTGGTTTCGTGGGATTTGAGCTGCAGAACAGGATTGACTGAGATGATATTCATATCGTCCTCCGAATTCCACACGCGCATGTCGAGCTGGCCGTGTGACAGCTCTGTCAGTGTGCTTCCGCGCCAGAATGTGGAAAAACCGGTGCGGTAACCATCCTGCACAAGACTGCCGGTCAGGCTACGCAGCTCTTCGCTGATGCTAGTGGAAGCATAGTTCTGATAGGTATGAATGCTTCCGAACGCAAGCAGAAGAATCATCAGCCACGCGGCGGCCTGACGAATGACTGGCTTGCAGGAGAACGAGTTTGTCAGAAGTGCTACGCTGACGGAAGTCAGAATGGTGGCAGGAATGAGATAATTGGGAGAAAACTGGGCGGTGCTGGCGATGATCAGAACGGTCATGATGAGCAGGCCACAGGCATGGGTAAGGATGACAAGACGTGCCGGTGGCGTCAGCGGTGAATCGCTTTGGAACGCACGGCGAATGGCCAATACAAGCAAAATGACGCTGAACAGGCAGATCAGCCCATCCACTAATGCAGAGGAAAACAGTGCGGCACCGGTGGGATAGCCCAGCAGTTCAAGCCAGTCGTTAAACAGCTGAACCAATTCACCCCAGTCCAGACGGGTCAGGATGATGTCGTCGTACTGTCGGAAAGAGTAGTGCTTTGACAAAACGGCGCTGTTAAGCAGGCAACCGGCCGCGCAGAAGAAAAGCGCCAGGGCGGACGAAGTGAACATACGCCGCTTTGCATCGCGGTTTTCCTGCCGGTGAAGCGAGAAAAACAGCAACAGCGAACAGCAGAAAACAGGGAAGAACAGAATCAGCAGCAAACGCACTCCGCCCATGCCGGAAAGGAGGGCAAGCAGGCAGAGAATACAAAGCAGCACAGTGCGCAGTGGATTGCGTACGCCGTGATACTGCTGGATTATCAGAGCCAGCACGCAGAACACCAGCATCATATGCGGCAAATACTGACCTCCGACAAGAATGATGTACAGATAGATGTCTGACAGCGGCAAAAGCAGCGCTGAAGCGGCCAGAGGAAAGTTTTTGCGGATACGCAGCTGACTGCACAGATAATAAAAACTAGCCAGCAATCCCATGTAGGCGGCAATTGTGCCAAAGAGGCGCACAAAATGCCAGTTGTCGAAAATTAGGAAGAATGGAATATAGAACAACTGGATGCACATTATTTTCAGCTCGTTGCCATAATACCAGTCTTTTAGGAGCCATTTGCCGTTTTGAGCCATGTGGTGCGCAAGCTCCATCTCGGTGGCCATATCAGCGTTGAGAAGGCTGTCGATATTTTTGTGCATGAACAGACACAGCGAGAAAAAGCAGCAGACCAGCCAGCACCAGGGAAGCCAACGCTTGACTTGTTTGATGAACATGCTGAATAATTCCTTTCAATGGATAACAAGATGATAAGCAGGGATGAAACAGCAAGGTCAGATATCAGCGATTTCTTCCAGATGGAATGTATCCAGAACGCAGGGAGCGTCGCCGGTGTTTTTCAGCGAAATCCTTACATCGTGAAGCAGTTCATTGGTCTGCACTCTGAAAACGATGGTATCGGACGACGATGAGACGATATCCGCATTCAGGGCGGCGGTGGCGTTTGACATATCAAGCGACAATGCTGCTACATCCGTTCCGGTTACAGTAATGTCGTAAATGCCGGGATACAGCGGGAAGGTGAAGACATTTTTTGAGCAGTTCGGATTGATCTGCAGTTCACCATTTTTAAAAGTTTTGTTGTATTGCTGGCAGACGCTGTTGAGCAGAGCCTCGTAACTGTCGAATGTATATACCATATAGTTTTTGCTGTTCCAATAGGTTTCTTCGTGCTGAAGCCAGGCGGCAAGATCAAATTCTTCGTGTTCATTATAATATTTGGACAAAATAATGAATACTTTTCCTTCCGGCACAGTTGTGCTGTGACTTTTGAGCTGCAGAACATTGTATACAGAACAAACGTCCCGAATGTTTGTCCAGGGCTCCCATACACGCATTTCAATAGCACCATCTGTCAATTCTGTTATGGTGCTGCCCTGCCAAAAGGTGGAATAGCCTTCTGCATATCCGTCGTTAACAAGGCTGGCAGAGAGCCCTTTGAGCTCTTCATTCACCTTGCGTGAAGAATAAACATGGTAATGTTCTATGCCACATACAACAATAAGAAGTGTTATGAACAGGATGAGAACACGCCGAAGCCAGGGATGCGTTTTGATGCAGTTCAAAATCGCAGCTGCAATAGCTGGCAGTAGTATAAGAGACGGAATCAGATAGCGGATATGCAGTCCCATGTTAGTAAGGGAAATGAGTCCTGTTAGCAACAGCAGACCAAATGCCTGAGTGAGAATCAACAGGCGGGTCCCAAGCGGCATGGAGAATTTGCGGTTGATGGCACAAAAAACTGCACAAATCAAGATGAAGGCAAGAATAAGGCTGAGGCCGGCATGAAGGACAGCCGAAGAAAAAAGTTCACCGTCAGTTGGAAAGCCAAGGATTTCCAAGAGGTAATTGATGGCCAATAGAATATCCGACCAGTCAAAACGGGAGAAAATGAGGCTGTCATACTGGTTGAAAGTATAAAGTTTGGAAAGGAGGACAGCGTTGATGACATAACCGGTGCCTGCAAATATAACAGAAAAACCACTCGCACCCAAAAGCCTTCGGGTCTGAACAGAATCGTGTGTAAACCCCGGTACAAAATGAAAAATGGCAGCAGCAGCCAAAACGGGGAAGAACAAGAGCAGCAGCATTCGCAAACCACCAAGGCCGGAGAAAAACGAAATAAAAGCAACCAAAGCCAGTAGCCATACTGCTTTTTTTCTGCTTTTTGTGCAACAGAAGTGGATCAGCAGCCCAATGATCAGAAAGGAGCGGATAGCATGAGGCAGATACATTGCCCCCAGGAGAATGATATAAAAATATATCTCCGAAAGCGGAAAAAGAAACATGGACGCAGCGATGGGAAACCACCTCTGTAGTTTTAACTGGCGGCAGAGATAGTAGAAGCTGGCCAGCAGACAGAAAACGGCGGTGATGGTACCAAACAGACGAACGTAATGCCAACTGTCAAACAGGAAAAAGAACGGAATGTAAAACAACTGAATGGAGAAAACACGGATTTCGTTGCCATAATACCAGTCCGGCGAAAACCACTTGCCAATATCGATCATATGTTTGGCAAGTTCCATCTCGGTTGCCATGTCGGAATCGAGCAGATTGTCCATGTTCATATGCAGAAATACGCAAAATGAAAAAAAGCAGCAGGCAAGCCAGATCCAGGGAAGCCATTGCCGGATACGTTTGAGAACCATGAAAGCCAGTCCTTTCCTGATTAAAGAAGGTACAATCTATAAAATTATAGCAAAATAAGTTGTTTATGTCCACCTTTACACATTCAAAACCCTGTGATACACTCCAGTCTGAGATCGTAAGTACGAAAGGAAACATCAGCTATGCCCTTTTGCAATCTTTGCCCCCGGCGGTGCAATGCACAGCGTACCCAGCATACAGGTGACGGCTTTTGCCGCATGGGCACTTTGCCGGTCGTGGCGCGCGCAGCAGCCCATATGTGGGAGGAACCCTGCCTCAGCGGCACACGCGGCAGCGGCACGGTGTTTTTCAGCGGCTGTTCGCTGGGCTGTGTTTTCTGCCAGAATGAGCCCATCAGCCATCACCGGCTGGGGCAGGGGATGGATGCAAAGGCGCTGTGCGAAGTGTTCCGCCGTGTGGAGAAACTGGGTGTGCATAACCTGAATCTGGTCAGCCCCACGCACTTTGCACCGGTGATTTTGGAAGCGCTGCACATGCGCAAAATGAATATTCCGGTTGTGTGGAATACCAGCGGCTATGAAACGCCCGAACTGGTGCGTGAAGCTGCACAGGTGGTGGATATCTTCCTGCCCGACTTCAAGTATGCGACCGAAAAGACGGCCGCTCAGCTGGCGGATGCACCTGATTATTTTGAGGTGACGCTCGAAGCCATCAAAACGATGTGCGAGATGACCGGCGCGCCTGTGTACGATCAGGACGGCATGATGCAAAGCGGCACGCTGGTCAGGCACCTGATTCTGCCGCTGCGCACGGCGGAAAGCATGCAAATTCTGAATACTATCGCGGAGCAACTGCCCAAGGGTACGCCTGTGAGTCTGATGCGTCAGTATACACCGATGAATGATGTGAATATCGCGGGTCTTGACCGACGGCTGACTACGCGCGAATACGTGCGCGTGCGCGACCATATGCTGAATCTGGGTCTGCCGGGCTACCTGCAGCAGAAGGAATCCGCCACCAGCGCTTTCACACCGGCCTTTATGGATGAAGAGAGTGTAAAGCTGTTCCCGAAAGAGTTTTGAAAAAAATCGGATTTTTTGAAAAATAGGGGTTGACAATCGGCAGAGATGGAGTATAATAGCTTTCGCCGGTTGAAAAACCGCGTGCACCATTAGCTCAGTTGGTAGAGCACCTGACTCTTAATCAGGGTGTCCAGGGTTCGAGTCCCTGATGGTGTACCACCTTTTATGCACCATTAGCTCAGTTGGTAGAGCACCTGACTCTTAATCAGGGTGTCCAGGGTTCGAGTCCCTGATGGTGTACCACAGCACCGTGACGAAACGTCATGGTGTTTTTTCTTTTACCGGAGGAGCAGATGGATATTTCGTTCAGGGTGGATCAGCAGAAGTTCAACTACCGGGTATGCGCCGTCATCATAAATGAGGGCAAAATTCTGGCCATGCACGATGAACGGTCGCCGTACTTTTATCTGCCCGGCGGACGAGTGCACATGGGTGAAACGGCGGAGGATGCCGTCCTTCGGGAGGTGCAGGAGGAACTGGGCGTAACGATGGCGATCCAGCGTCCGCTGTGGCTGAATCAGGCCTTTTTCACCGAGGATGTTGACGGACTGCACTATCACGAGCTTTGCCTGTATTTTCTGATGGATATCAGCGGTACCGGGCTGGTGGAACGCGGAGAATGCTTTGAAGCAAGGGAGGGGGCCCGCGTGCACCGCTTTGAATGGCTGGCGTTTGAGCGGCTGGAAAAGGAATACTTCTATCCGCTATTTCTGAAAAAGGCCATTTTCGATTTGCCGGAGACACTTACGCTGAGAACGGAGTATCAGTAAAAGTTGCTGCATCATGACGGCGGCCCATTTGCGGAGGTACGAGGATGCAAATTGTAAAAGCGCAACTAAGCCATTTCGAAACCGTAAAACAGATTACGCATAATACCATTTCAGAAATTTATCCACTGTATTACGCAAATGGTGTGGTTGATTTCTTTCTTGATCATCACAATGATGACAATATCAGGAAAGATATTCTTGCGGGTAATGTGTTTTTGCTTTTTGACGGTCAAAAGGCAGTGGGTACTGTTACAATCAGAAAAAATGAAATATGCAGATTGTTTGTGCTGCCTGCGTATCAGCATAAGGGATTTGGCAGAGAACTGCTGGAGTTCGCAGAGAATCAGATTGCACAGGCGTATACAGAAATTGAGCTGGATTCCTCTTTGCCGGCAAAACACATTTATTTGGAAAGAGGATACATCCCTATTGAAGCGCATCAGATTGTCAGCGAAAATGGAGACGTGCTTTCCTATGATTTGATGAGAAAAACATGTGTGAAAACATCAGAATATTAAAATTAAAAATCGCCCCTGCTCACCAATTGGCGGGTAAGGGCGATTTTTTGATATGGTTTATTTTGTTTCTTCTTCCAGTTCCTCAATCCATGGCGCGGTGCGGATGCCCAGCTTCGTCAGCCAGTAGCTGTCGGTCCATTCTGTGCCGGTGGTACGCCATGCATCGGGACCGATCCAGCTGTTGGTGGTATCGGCGCGGTGCAGGGGGCCAAAGGCGTTTTCACGGTTGCCAAGCAGCGTCAGCGACAGCGTGTGCTTGCCTTCTGCCGGATGGCCCAGCGCCATGCGGTACGGCGGATAGGCAATGTGGCCCAGCTGCTGGCCGTCCAGCGCAACGCGCACGGCGGCTCCGCTGTAATGGGGTACCGTTACCTGCATGGGTTTGCCGGTGCCTTCGAAAGGAATTTCATAGGTGATGTTGCCGCCGTAGTGGGGAAGATCCTGAACGGTCACATCGGCAAAGGCCAGTTTGCCAGGGCGGGCAGTGATCCTGCGGTATTCGCCGGCCAGCTTCACGCCGAAGTCGCCCAGCAGATAGCACCATTCCACATTGGTGCGCAGGCCGAAGGGAAGAACCACTTCAATGGTGTTTTCGCCCGCCAGCAGGTCGCCGATCGAAACGCAGCCGATGGATTTGTCCACATACCAGCCTTCCGGCGCGGCAGAAACAGGTTTTCCATTGAAAGTAATGCGCGCAATGGCGGCATCCTCCAGCGCAAGCTTCACGTTTGGCACAGCGACGTCACTGTATACGCTGAAGCGCAGGCGCACGGTGTGCTCCGTTTTTTCCTCCTCAACGGTCCACGGCTGCGCAACGGCACCGCGGCGGCTGGGCCAGCCCAGCTTTTCGCGCAGTACATTGTCAGCGCGCAGCAGCTCTTCAGCAGGCAGATAGTCGCTGTCATCCAGCGCATACTCGGCCTTATCCAGCAGATATACGTTGGGCTCGTCCAACTGATAGTTGACCAGCGCAGGCACCGGCAGACGGCGGCTGACACTGGGAAGGGCAGCAGGCATACGGGTGGCTGCGCCTTCGTCCAGACGAATCAGCAGGCTGTCATAGTCGTACAGGCTGGCACGCAGAATGGTTTTTCCAGAAGCGTTTTCAGCATCTGCAGGAAGAATGCGGCCGGTCTGCGTGTCGTAGATCTGGGCGGAATATTCACCGCTGATTGTGATACGCACGTCCTGTTTGCGTGGAATATCCTTGTTGTAGGGCTCGCAGCAGTGGGCGATGAACAGCCACAGACCGTCTCCGTCGCGGCGCAGCTGATGGATGAGGTTTTCGGTGCGGCTGCCGTCAGCGTTGCGCAGGTCGATCATGCGCACGTCCTGCAGCGACTCGAGCACGGCTTCCTGGCTGAAAAGCACGCGATGGCTCTGTTGCCACAGTTTCTGGCCACGCTCGCTGGGAACCGCATCTACAAGAGTTGGAGCATCGCCCAGGAAGATCAGCTGTCCGCCTGCAGCGCGGAAGGCCTCCAGCCGTTCCAGCGTGGTGGCGCGCAGCGTTTCGCAGCCGGGTACGATCACGGCGTCGTACGCCATTTCGCCCACCTTAAGCGGGGCGCTGGCTTCGGCGCACTGCGAAGGCAGCAGCGATTCGCTGATGAAATCAAAGTCAATGCCGCCGGTCAGCAGCCAGCGGGTGAGGTCCTGGAACTGCTGATCCAGCTGTTCGCGAACGCCGTGCGTCTGCTCGGCGGGGCCCCAGTGCAGCCAGTAGCTTTCCACCGGGTGGATCACGCCAACGCGCACCAGCGGTTTGCCGCGCGTAAGGGCGGTGTTGACACGGGCAAAGTGGTTTTCGACAAAGGAATAGTCCTTCCACCAGGGAGACTGATAGTGGATGGAAGCGGGATAGTCGCGCTTGGCTTCGCCTTTCATGGACACCCACGACAGGTGCTGCACGCGCACCGTCACGCCCAGCGCCGCCTGCCAGTCGCCATGCAGCTTGTGGCCGCGGAAGTCAAACGCCCAGCCGGTCACGCCGTACAGTTCGCTCAGTACGCCGGGGCGGCCGTACTGGTGCGCGGCGGACTGCGCCTGCTTGGCAGTGGTCAGCTCGAACTGGGCACACAGCATGTCGATACCCGGCAGCTGGAAGCTGCGATAGGAACGCATGGCTTCGCCCAGCGCGGCAGTCTGGCTTTTGAGCGTGGGCTCCTCCATCATGTGGCCGGTGAGCATCAGGTTGTGCTCTGCGCACCATTTACCGCAGCGGTCGGCAAAGGCGCTGGCAAAGCGTTCAGCAATATGATCATGATAATGATAGCGGATCAGCGAACGCTCCTCGTTTGGCAGCTCCCACAAAAGCTGGGGCAGATGGGCGACGATATCCTCGCCATAGGCCTGGCTGAAGGTGTCGGGCACATCGTCGGACCAGGGCAGCATCACGTCGCGTGCCTCATGGGCAAAACCCAGCGTTGACTTGTGCGAAAACTGCGGTTCGTCGGTGAAGATGGCGGGCACTACGCCGCCGAAGTCGTCGCCCACGGTTTCCAGATAGCGCTCGTAGGTCACTTCGATGAAACGGTCGATGGTGGCCTTGTCCAGCGTGTTGGCATAGGTTTGGTTGTTGTACCATGGGTTGGTCGGATCGGTCTCCACATAGGCATACCACTTGCGGCCCTCGGCAGGATCGTCAGGGCTGATGACTTTATAGGAGGAAAGACAGCCGTTTTCGTCCAGCTGCACGTCATAGCAGGCCAGCAGCCAGCCGTTTTCAGAACGGCCTGATCTGCCGGACATATGGGCGTTTTCAGCGTCCTTGCCAGTGGTGCCGTAGGCATAGGGCGTCATCAGCAGATGGCGCGCGCGGTACTGCGGGTCTTTGGTGACCAGTCCGCCCGCTGCGCCGCTGGGCCAGCGGTCTTCATCGTAGAGCCATGCAAGCATGTTTTCCTGGCGGCACTTTTCCACGCATGCCTTGATCAGCGCCATGTGCTCATCGCTGAGATACGGCGTGGCCATGCCGGTACGCACATGCATATGCGCGCCGCCGAGGCCCATTTTCTTCAGCACTTCCAGCTGCCAGAGAAGCTCGTCCTTTTCCAGAGTGCAGTTCCATGCCCAAAAGGGCGTGCCGCGGTATTCGCTGCCCGGGTTTTCAAACAGCTCACGGCTTAAGGTTTGGTCTTTGCTTCGGGGGTACAGCATCGTTTTGCCTCCCGTTTTTGTTTTTTTATGCTGAGTCTATTCTATCACAAAAATGTGTGGGAAGAAATACTCATATACACGTTTCTGCGCCTTGCTCTAAAATGGCTTTTGGGGTACAATACCCGTACAGCTCTTTTTGAAGGAGGTTTGTTTCATGAGCGAAACCATGCTGCGCAAGGATATCCCCGCAGAATATAAGTGGGATCCGTCGCATATCTATGCCACGCAGGAGGACTGGGAGAAGGACTTTGAGTGGATAAAGGAAAACGTCGCCAAGCTGGCGTCTTATGCCGGTACGCTGGCTCAGGGCCGCGAGCAGGTGTTGACGGTGCTTGGCCTGTACGCCGAGGTGGGCGAGCATCTGTCCCGTCTGTACAGCTATGCCAGCACCAACCTGAATTCCGACAACTCCGATCCTTTCTATCAGGGCGTGTCGGCCCGTGCCATGAGCCTGTATGCCCAGTTTGCCGCTGCGGTGGCCTTCATCAGCCCCGAGCTGCTGGCGCTGGATGCAGATACCCTCAACGCCTACATTGCTGATCCTGCCTTTGCCGACTACGACGCTATGCTGAAAGATCTGGAGCGCATGCGTCCGCACACACTGTCCACCGAGATGGAGACCGTGCTCGCCAGTGCGCAGGAAGCGCTGGGCAGCGCCGGCAATATCTACGACATGTTTACCGATGTGGATATGAAGCTGGGCAAGGTCAAAAACGAAGAGGGCAAGATGGTCGAATTGACCCACGCCCGCTATGGCAGCATGATGGAAAGCCCCAGCCGCAGCGTGCGCAAGGCTGCCTATGAGCGCATGATGAAGGCTTACGCTGCCTACGGTTCCACCTTTGCCGCCGCCTATGCCGGCAATGTGAAGGCTGACGTTTTCAACGCCCGCACCCGCGGCTATCAGTCCGCCCGTCAGGCTGCGCTGTATCCGGATGACATTCCCGAAAGCGTATACGATAACCTGCTGACCGCTATTCACGACGCGCTGCCCATTCTGCATGCCTATTGCGGCCTGCGTCAGAAGGCGTTTGACATTCCCACTGTGCATATGTACGACCTGTACGCCCCCATGCAGAAGGGCTTTGAAAGCAAGCTGAGCTTCGAAGAAGCCTACGATCTGCTGCTGGAAGGCGTTGCGCCGCTTGGCGAAGACTATGTGGAAACCGTGCGCAAGGCCAAGGACGCCCGCTGGATCGACGTTTACGAAACGCCCAACAAGACCACCGGCGCGTATTCCAACGGCGCTGCCTACGGCGTGCACCCCTATGTGCTGCTCAACTTCCGTCCTGAACTGGACGGTCTGCTGACGCTGGCTCACGAGATGGGCCACGCCATGCACAGCTATTATTCCAACGCCAGCCAGCCCTTTGCCAAGAGCGATTACACCATCTTTGTGGCGGAGGTCGCCTCCACCTGCAACGAGGTGCTCACCATCCACGCTCTGCGCAAGAAGTACGAGGGCAACAAGGCAGCGCAGATGGCGCTGATCGGCCGCCTGCTGGAAGGCTTCCGCACCACGGTGTTCCGTCAGGCCATGTTTGCTGAATTTGAAATGAAGGCCCATGCCATGGAAGAAGCCGGTCAGCCCCTGACCCGCGAAAGCCTGTGCGCTATGTACTACGACCTCAACAAGCAGTACTACGGCGGCGGCTGCCGTGTGGACAAGGTAGTCGAAAACGAGTGGATGCGCATCCCGCACTTCTACCGTTCCTTCTATGTGTACAAGTACGCCACCGGCTTCTGTGCGGCGGTTGCGCTGGCCAACCGCATCCTCAGCGGCGGCGAGGAGGCTGTGAAGGCCTACCGCAAGTTCCTCACCCTGGGCGGCAGCATGTCTCCCATTGAAGAACTCAAAATTGCAGGCGTGGATATGTCCACTCCCGAACCGGTCGTTTCCGCTCTGGATACTTTCGCGGAGCTGCTTGCAGACTTCAGCGAAATGATGGACTGAAACTTTTGCATTCTGCGTGAAAAAAAGTCTTGCAAATGCATGGTGACTGTGCTATAATTTTTCGTGCGGTTCAAAAAGCAACCCACAGCATGCGCAAAAGAGGTGAAAGTGCGTGAAAGAAAAGATCCATCCCAAATATGGCAAGTCCATCGTCCGTTGCGTGTGCGGTGAGACGTTTGAGACGGGTTCCGTGAAGGGTGAACTGAAGGTCGAAATTTGCTCCAAGTGCCACCCCTTCTATACCGGCAAGCAGAAGCTGGTCGATACCGGCGGACGCGTTGACCGCTTCAAGAAGCGTTTCAACATGGAATAAGCCATTCAAAAGAGCGCCAACAACGGCGCTCTTTTTGATTTTGTAAAAAAGTGCTGTCGTAATGTTTACAAACCGGCCATATGCGGGTATAGAATGATTGCAGGAAACCCCGCAGGGATTGTCGAAATACAGAATTTGCGTGTCTGTGGCTTTTGTGATGCGCAGAAAGGAACGAAAACATATGAGTAAAAATACCGCATGCCGCCGCCCGGATATCGGCGGTCAGGCCGTTATGGAGGGCGTCATGATGAAGGCGCCTGACGCCATCGCCATTTCCGTACGCCGTCCCAACGGCACCATCGTGACCAAGCGCACCCCTTATGTGCCGCTTGACAAAAAGCATCCATGGATGGGCTGGCCCATCGTGCGCGGCGTGGTCAACTTTGTGACCATGCTGTCCACCGGCATGAACATTTTGCAGGAAAGCACTGAAATGCTGGGCATTCTGGATGAAGAGCCCACCAAGTTTGAAAAGTGGCTTGCCAAAAAACTGGGTAAGGGCATCGACAAGATCGTGATGGGCACGGCGATCGTGCTGGCAGTGATCCTGTCTGTGGGTCTGTTTTTCATGATCCCCGAGGGCGTTGCCCGTCTGCTCAAGGCGTGGATGCCCGATCCGTCCATGAACTGGCTGATCAACCTTTTAAGCGGCATCGTGCGCATTCTGATCCTGATCGGCTACATCCTGTTTTGCTGCAGAGTGCCGGACGTGCGCCGCACGTTTGAGTATCACGGCGCTGAACACAAGACTGTGTACTGCAACGAGAATGACCTGCCCCTCACCCCTGAAAACGCGCAGCAGTTCTCCACGCTGCACCCGCGCTGCGGTACCAGCTTTCTGCTGATCGTGTTTGTGATTTCCATTGTGATGTTCACGCTGGTGGGCTATCAGGGCAGCAACTATTTCCTGCGCCTGGGCAGCCGCCTGCTGCTGCTGCCTGTGGTGGCCGGCATCAGCTACGAGGTGCTCAAGGGCCTGGCTCATGTGGACAACAAGCTCACCCGCGCCCTGCGCTGGCCCGGCATGCAGATGCAGCGCCTGACCACCAAGCAGCCTACCAATGAAATGCTGGAAGTGGCCATCGTTTCCATGAATGTGGCGCTCTACGGCCTGCCCAAGGGCTGCCCCACGACTGCTGAGGGCTACACGGTGATCCGCGATTACCGCATCAGCGACCCCAATTACGTATCTGAAGAAGAAAACGCAGAGGAACAGCAGCAGGCATGACGATTCGCGAAGCTGTTCAGAATGCCGCGCGCCGGCTTGAAGAGGCTGGCGTGCCCGATCCGCGCATTGATGCGCAATGGCTGTTGGAGCATGTGACCGGTATGAGCCGCATGCAGATGCTTCTTCAGGGTGCAAATGAATTGACCGCCGAGCAGGAGCAGCGTTTGTCGTCGCTCCTGCTTTCGCGCGCTCAAAGGAAACCGCTGCAGTACCTGCTGGGTACGCAGTATTTTTACGGGCTGGCCTTTCATGTGGACGAGCGTGCCCTCATTCCCCGACAGGAAACCGAGGGCCTGTGCGAACTGGGCATCCGGCATCTGAAGGAACTTGCAGGCCCGACCAGCGCTTTGGATCTGTGTACCGGCAGCGGAGCGATTGCTGTGACGCTCAAGCACGAATGTCCGCAGACTGCTGTAACGGCCAGCGACCTGAGTGGGGACGCGCTTTCGCTGGCAAAGCAGAATGCGCAAAGCAATCAGGCGGATGTGCAGTTTTTGCAGGGCGACCTGTTTGCACCGCTTGAAGGTATGCGGTTTGACCTCATTCTGTCCAATCCGCCCTATATCCGCACGGAGGAATGCAAAACGCTGCAGCCTGAAGTGATGCAGGAGCCCCTGATGGCGCTGGACGGCGGTGAGGACGGGCTGGAGTTCTACCGCCGCATTTCAGATGGAGCTAAAGCCCATCTGACGCAGAGGGGAATGATCGCCGTGGAAGCCGGCGATCATGAGGCGCAGGATATTGCGGAATTTTTCCGTGCATCCGGTTTTCATCATGTGCAGATCCATAACGACCTTTACGGCATGCCACGCATGGTAAGCGCGCTTGCGGAGGAGTAAACACGATGTTTGAAAAGTTCGACTGGATGGTGGGCCGCTATCAGGAACTGAGCGAGGCGGTCAGCCAGCCGGAGATCATTGCCGATCAGACCAGATGGCAGAAGCTGCTCAAGGAGCATGCTGCGCTGGAGCCTGCCGTGCTGGCATGGAACGCCTATCAGAAAACGCTGGCGGATATTGAGGGTGCAAAGGAGCTGCTCAGCCAGCCTGACATGGCAGAACTTGCCCAGATGGAGCTGGACGAGCTGATTGAAAG
Organism: Clostridia bacterium; assembly: GCA_017517815.1. Next base: position 18,609 of record JAFWYA010000054.1, read on the forward strand.
CAAGGCGCAGCGGGAGGAAAACCTGAAAATTTTGCTTTTGCCCAAAGACCCGGACGCTGACCGCAACGTTGTGGTGGAAATTCGTCAGGGCGCGGGCGGCGACGAGGCGGCGTTGTTTGGCGCGCTGCTTCTGCGCATGTATACGCGCTATGCCGAACGCCATGGCTTCCGCGTGGAGCCGGTCAACTACAGCATGACTGAGCTTGGCGGCGTGAAGGAAGCGGTGTTCAACATCATCGGTTCCGGCGCTTTCAGCAGGCTGAAGTTTGAAAGCGGCGTGCACCGCGTGCAGCGCGTGCCCACCACCGAAGCCGGAGGACGCATTCATACCTCCACCTGCACCGTGGCGGTGCTGCCAGAGGTGGAGGATGTCGACGTGGTTATCAACCCCGGCGATCTGCGCATTGATACCTACCGCGCAGGCGGCGCGGGCGGCCAGCATGTTAACCGCACCGATTCCGCCGTGCGCATGACGCATATTCCCACGGGCATTGTGGTGCAGTGCCAGAATGAGCGCAGCCAGATCCAGAATCGTGAAATGTGCATGCGTATCCTCAAAAGCCGCCTCTACGATAAATATCGTGAAGAAAAGGACAGCGAATACGCCGCCAACCGCCGCGGCCAGATCGGCACCGGCGACCGCAGCGAGCGCATCCGCACCTACAATTTCCCGCAGGGACGTGTGACCGATCATCGCATCGGCCTGACCCTGTATAAAATCGACGGCGTGCTCGACGGCGATCTGGACGAAGTCATCGACGCGCTGCTGTTGGCCGAACAGGCTGAAAAGCTCAAGGAGCTGTAAAAAATGATCACAAAAGTACTTCTTCCCACGCAGGAAGCCATTGAAGAAGCGGCGCAGGTGCTGCGCAACGGCGGCTTGGTGGGCATTCCCACGGAAACGGTATATGGTCTTGGTGCAAACGCGCTGGATGCAGAGGCGGTCAAGGGCATTTTTGCTGCAAAGGGCCGACCGGCGGATAACCCGCTCATTGTGCATGTGGCGCAGCTTTCCGATGCTGAACCGCTGTGTTACATCAGCGACGACGTGCGCAGGTTGGCGGAACGTTTTTGTCCGGGGCCGCTTACCATCATTATGCCGCGCAAGGATTGCGTGCCGGATGTGGTGACGGCAGGGCTGGACACGGTAGCTGTACGCATTCCGTCCCATCCGGTGGCTCAGCAGCTGCTGCGCGCCTGCGGCGTGCCGGTAGCTGCGCCCAGCGCCAATACGTCCGGCAAGCCCAGCCCCACGACGGCCCAGCATGTGTACCATGACATGAACGGTAAGCTGCCGGTCATTCTGGACGGCGGCGAATGCCAGGTGGGCCTGGAAAGCACGGTCATCACCATGGCGGGCGACATGCCTACGGTACTGCGTCCCGGCGGCGTGACCCCGGAAATGCTTCTGGAGGTTCTGCCGGAGGTGCGCGTGGCCGACAGCGTGCTGCGGCCGCTCCGGCAGGGCGAGAAGGCGCTGTCTCCCGGAATGATGTACAAGCACTATGCGCCCGGCGGCGTGCTGACGATGGTGGATGGCATGCAGACCAATGTGGAAAGCTGCTGCCTGAAGCTGTATGCGCAGGCTGTGGAGGCCGGTAAAACCGCCCGCATTCTGGCATTTGAAGAACACCTGCCCGCTTATGCACAGGCGCAGGCGCTTTCCATCGGCCGGCTCAGCGAGCCGGAAACGGTCAGCCACAGACTGTTTGCCTTGCTGCGCGAACTGGATGAAGCCGGGATCGACGTGATGTTCAGCGAGGTGCTGCCTGCCGAAGGACTGGGTCTGGCCATCATGAACCGTCTCAGCCGTGCAGCAGGCTTCCGCACCATCAACGCTGACGAGGAGGCTGGAAAGTAATGCCCATTCCCGGAATTGTCCAGCCGGATATTCTGCCGGTAGACAACGAACTGCGTCTGCGCAGGTTTGACGGCGTATTTGATTTTGCGCTTGCCTGGTATCAGGATTCGGAAATAGTGTATATGGTGGATGGTGTGCGTACGCCTTATACCACCGAAAAGCTGGAACGAATGTACCGCTATCTGGATCAGAAGGGCGAACTGTATTGGATCGAAACGCTTGAAAACGGACGCTTCATTCCCATCGGGGATGTGACCTTCTGGCAGGAGGACATGCCCATCGTGATCGGGGAACCGGCATATCGCGGAAAAGGCGTTGGCAGACGGGTTGTCCGTGCGCTTGCGCAGCGCGGAAAAACGCTTGGTTATGACAAGGTATACGTCGATTCGATCTATCCTTACAACAAAGCCTCTCAGCACTGCTTTGAGACAGCGGGTTTTAAACCCTGCAAGCAGACAGAGTCCGGCATCAGCTATGTGCTGGAACTGTAAAAAACGACCCGTCAGTTATTGACTGACGGGTCGTTTTTGATGCGTTGCTATTACAGCGCGCCCAGCACGCCTTCCACCTTTTTGAGCAGTTCGCGCACCTTCAGATGCTGAGGGCATTTGCGCTCGCAGTAGCCGCAGTTGATGCAGGCGTCAGAGGTCACGCCGGGGTTCTTTTCATCGTTGACGTAGTTGTCAAAGGTCTTTTTGGCCAGTTCGCTCAGACCATATACGTTGTGATAGGTATAGGCCTGGAAGAGCTTCGGGATGTTGATGCCCTTGGGGCAGGGCTGGCAGTAGCCGCAGCCGGTGCAGTAGAGTTCGGAGAACTTCTTCAGGTTTTCAAGGCTTTCGCCCACTTCGCGCCATTCCTTTTCGGTCATGGGGTTTTCAAGCGAAGCCACGGCAGCGTTCTGATCGACCATTTCACAGCTCTGCATGCCGCTGAGCGCGCAGCTTACGCCGGGGTTGCCCAGCACGAAGCGCAGGGCCAGTTCGTAGGTGTTCAGATTTTCGCCGCCCAGCTTCTTCACCAGCTCAGTCGGCGCAGCCAGACGGCCGCCGCCCACGGGGCCCATGATCACAACGCCCAGACCCTTGCTGGCGGCGTACTGGATCATTTCTTCGTTGGCGCGGTCCAGCAGGTTGTACTGCACCAGCATGGTTTCCATCTGCGGTGCGGTATCGATGATGTGCTTGAGTGCCTCGGGCTTGTCATGGAACGAGAAGGAGATGTGGCGGATTTTGCCTTCGGCCTTCAGCTTTTCGGCTTCTTCCAGCAGGCCAAGACCAACGACCGTTTCGTCAAAACGCTTGGCGTTGAGAGACCAGAAGTGATAGAAGTCCACATAGTCGGTGTCCAGCTTGGACAGGCTCAGCTCCAGCGTTTTGCGGAAATCCTCGCGGCACTTGATGTTTTCCATGGGGCACTTGGTGGAAATATACACCTTGTCGCGGATGGGCTTGAGCGCCTTGCCGACGGCGATCTCGCTGTTGCTGTGGCAGTAGAAAAGAGCGGTATCAAAGTAGTTGACGCCCAGATCATAGGCGTGGCGCAGCATTTCGTTGGTATGCTCCTGGTCGACGATGAAGCTGCCGTCGGGCTGTTCGATTTCCTTCAAACGCATGCAGCCAAAGCCGAGAGCGGAGATATTCACGCCGGTGTTGCCGAACTTGCGGTATTGCATAACAGTGTTCCTCCCCAAAATAACAGATCGATTGCATACAGTTTATTATATCCTGTGCAAAAAGGCAAGCCCTGCGGCAGGTGACAAATGAACTTCAAATGTGGTATACTGTCATCAACCGATCAGTTTGATACAATCGTATGGAGGCATACCATGAAAACGGTTTTGTTTGTCTGTACGGGCAATACCTGCCGCAGCCCCATGGCCGAATGCATGCTGCGGGCCATGACCGCCGAAAAGGATGTGCGCGTGCTGTCAGCCGGCGTCTGGGCGGTGAGCGGCGCGCCCGCATCGCAGGGTGCTCTCCGGGCCATGCAAAGGCGCGGACTATCGCTGGCGGATCATCGCTCGCGTGCTGTTACGGGCGCTCTGCTGGAAAGGGTCGATCTGGTCATCGGCATGAGCCAGAGCCATATCGATCAGCTGCAGGCCATTTATCCGGCCTGCAAGACACCCATGCGCGCCTTTGACGATCCGCCGGTGAGCGATCCTTACGGCGGCGATGATGCTGCCTACGAGCGTGCCGCCTGTGATATTGCACGCCAGCTTCCTGCTCTCTTGGAGGAACTGCAATGAAGGACTGGGATGCAATTGCACGAAAAAACGGTTTTCGTGCGGCAACGCTGCCTGTTTTCCGCCTGAAGAATGTTGCCCGGCGCATTCGGGATTTTGCGCAGCAGAACGAACTGAATGGATTCCAAAACTGGATTGTGAATGAAATGTACCAGTTTACTCCGCCGGATGAGGCCTGTCAGTCGGTGCTGATCGTGGCGGTCCCGTTTGCGTTGTGGGCGAATGTGCGCTTTGCGCTGGATGGGCGGACATACGAATTGCGCTGCCCGGTCAGTGCGGATATGGCCAAAGCCCGCAGGATGGTAGAGGAAAATGCCTCGCACATATGGGATGCGGGCGCGCTGCCGTTCAAGCGCATCGCCGTGCACAGTGGACTGGCCAAATACGGACGCAACAACGTTACTTATGTGGACGGACTTGGCAGCGCGGTCAGCTACTGGTGCTGGTATCTGGACGAGCCCTGCACTGACAGCTGGACGGATGACATCCTTGCGCCTGCATGCAGCGGATGCGGAAAATGCATTCAGGCCTGTCCGACAGGAGCCATCCGGCCCGACCGCTTTCTCATTGATAATTTGAGGTGCCTCAGCTGCCACAATGAATCGCCCGCGCCGCTGCCGGACTGGCTGCCTGCGGATGTGCATCACACCCTTTACGACTGCCTGCGCTGTCAGGAAAACTGCCCCATGAACCGCGGCATTCTTGTCGAAGATGGGGGAGAATTCACAGAGGAGGAAACCCAAAAACTTCTCAGTGGCGACGACATTGATACTTTTTCTGAACCCACACAGGCGCGGCTGCGCCATCTGGGCATTGACCAGTGGTATGCCGCCATCCCGCGCAACCTGCAGCTGTTGATTGCGCAAAAGAAAAAAGGAGGAGAATCTGCGTGAAGATCACATTTCTGGGCGCTGCGCGCGAGGTGACCGGCAGCCGTTTTCTGCTGGAGGCCTGCGGCAAAAACATCATGGTGGACTACGGCATGGAGCAGGGCGTCAATTTGTTTGAAAACGCTCCTCTGCCCATTCTGGAAAGCGAGATCGACTATGTGCTGCTGACCCATGCGCATATCGACCACAGCGGTTATCTGCCGCTTTTGTACAAAAATGGTTTCCGGGGTGAGATCTATACCACGGAAACGACGTCCGATCTTTGTAAAATCATGATGCTGGATTCGGCGCATATTCAGGAAAGCGACGCTGAGTGGAAGACCCGCAAGAACGAGCGCAAGGGACTGCCGCCGGTGGAGCCCATCTATACGCAGGAGCACGCCCTGCGCACCCATGAGCTGTTCCGCTCCTGCCGCTACGGGCAGACGATTGAATTGTGCCCGGGCATTTCCGTGCGCATGGTGGATGTGGGCCATCTGATGGGATCTGCCTCCATCGAAGTGAGCATTCATGAAGACGGTCAGGAAAAGGTGATCGTCTTTTCCGGCGACATCGGCAACATCAACCAGCCGCTTCTGCGCGACCCGCAGTACCTGCAGAAGGCCGATTTTGTGGTGATGGAATCAACCTACGGCGACCGCAGTCACGGCGATGTGCAGCCGGATTATGTGGGATCGCTCACCAAAACGCTGCAGCAGACCTTTGACCGCGGCGGCAATGTGATTATTCCCAGCTTTGCAGTGGGCCGCACACAGGAAATGCTGTATTTCATCCGTGAAATCAAGCAGAAGGGCCTGGTCAAGGGCCATGACGGTTTCCGCGTGTATGTGGACAGCCCGCTTGGCATTGAGGCGACCCACATCTTCAACGAAAATACGCTTGAATGTGCGGATGAAGATACGGCTGAGCTTATCCGTCAGGGGGTCAACCCCATTTCCTTTGACGGGCTGGTCATTGCCCGTACGGCGGACGAGAGCAAGCTCATCAACGAAGACGCCGAGCCCAAGGTCATCATCTCTGCCAGCGGCATGTGCGACGCGGGCCGTGTGCGTCATCATCTGAAGCATAACCTGTGGCGGCCGGAAAGTACGGTGCTGTTTGTGGGTTATCAGAGTGTGGGTACGCTGGGCCGCAGCCTTGTGGACGGAGCCAGGAAGGTCAAGCTGTTTGGCGAAACCATTCAGGTGGCTGCGAGCATTGAACAGCTGGCCGGCAAGAGCGGCCACGCTGACAATCGCGGACTGATCAAATGGGTGTCCAGCTTTGATCCCAAACCGCAGCATGTGTTTGTGGTGCACGGCGACGATGAAGTGGCCGGTATCTTTGCTGACCGCCTTGTTAATGAGCTTGGCATGAGCGCCCATGCCCCGTATAACGGCGAAAGCTGGAGCCTGACGCCGCTTGAGCAGCTGCGCGAGGGCAACAAGGTTCGCCTGAAGAAGCCTGCTAAAGAAGCTGCCGCCATGGATACGCTGCCCCAGAAGCAGCCGCCCAGAAATCACAAACAGGTACAGCAGACCAAACCGGCTGTCAAGGCGGATGTGGACCGCTCCAGTGCTTACGGCCAGCTGCTGACGGCCGGCGAAAAGCTGATGAATCTCATCAACCGCATGGAAAGAGGCAGCGCTGGCAACCAGCATAAGCTCACCAAGCAGATCCATCAGCTGATCCGCAGGTTCAACCGCTGATAAAACAGAAAAAGCAGGAGGGCCGCTTGCGGCCCTTTTTGCATTCTTGCGCGCAGGCATGAACCGTGATACAATAGAAAGCGAACCTATTTGAAGCTTAGAAAGCCAGAGGGAGTTTGCATGAGCGAAATTACCACCATGATTGCCGAGGGTAAGGGCAAGCGCCTGTACGCCACTGAAAATCCGGACGAAGCCGTCGTTTATTACCGCGACGAAACGTTTGCGTTCAACGGTCTCAAGCGCGGCCGCATTATCGGCAAGGGCGAGATCAACAATCTGATCTGTGAATATATTTTTACCCTGCTGACCGAAAAGGGCGTGCCCAACCACTTTATCAAACGCATCGACAACCGTTGCTCACTGGTCAGGCGGGTGGAGATCATCCCCTTCACGGTCACTGTGCGCAACATTGCCGCAGGCAGCCTGGCCAAGCGCATTGGCTATCCGGACGGAACCAAGCTGCAAAACACCGTGATCGAGTTCAACCTGAAGGACCCTGAACTTTCGGAAAACATCGTCAATCACACTCATATCACCGCCATGGGCCTGGCCACGCTGGAGGAGATCGGCCGCATGGAGGAACTGAGCCTGAAGGTCAACGAAATTGTGCGCGAGTGCATGCAGGACATCAACATCGAACTGGTCGACTTCAAGCTGGAGTTTGGCCGCTATAAGGGAGAGATCCTGCTGGCGGATGAAGTGTCGCCCGACAACTGCCGTTTCTGGGACGCCAGCACCCACGAGCCCATGGATCTGGACCGTTTCCGTCATGATCTGGGCGATGTGGCGGAGGCCTATCAGGACATTCTGCACAGGCTTACGGGCAATGTGCTCAAAAATACCGAGGGGGAAGAGTAAATGAGCAGCTTTTCCGGCAAGACGCTGATGATTACCGGCGGCACCGGCTCGTTTGGCGAAGCGGTGCTCAAGCGCTTTCTGGACACTGATATCGGCGAGATCCGCATTTTCAGCCGCGATGAAAAAAAGCAGGATGATATGCGCCACCGCTATCAGTCCGAAAAAATCAAGTATTTCATCGGCGACGTGCGCGATCTGGCCAGTGTGAAAAACGCTATGTACGGCGTGGATTATCTGTTTCATGCGGCTGCGCTCAAGCAGGTGCCGTCGTGCGAATTTTTCCCCATTGAGGCCGTCAAGACCAATGTGCTGGGCACCGACAACGTGCTGACTGCCTGCATCGAGGCCGGCGTACGCAAGGTGATCTGCCTGTCGACCGACAAGGCGGCCTATCCCGTCAACGCCATGGGTACCTCCAAGGCCATGATGGAAAAGGTGTTTGTGGCCAAGTCCCGCACGGTGCCTGAAAGCCGCACACTCATCTGCGGCACGCGCTACGGCAATGTGATGTGCTCGCGTGGCTCGGTCATCCCGCTGTTCATCGACCAGATCAAGGCTGGCAAGCCTCTGACCGTGACCCATCCGGACATGACCCGCTTCATCATGAGCCTTGAAGAGGCAGTCGAATTGGTGCTGTTTGCCTTTGAAAACGCCCACAGCGGCGACATTCTGGTCAAAAAGGCCCCTGCATGCACCATCGGCGTGCTGGCCGAGGCTGTGCGTCAGTTGTTCCACGCGGACAATCCCGTGCGCGTCATCGGCATCCGCCATGGTGAAAAGATGTATGAAACACTTTTGACCAACGAGGAATGCGTGAACGCCATCGATATGGGCGACTTTTACCGTGTGCCGTCCGACAGCCGCGACCTGAACTATGACAAGTATTTTGTTCAGGGCGACGAAAAACGCAACACGCTGACGGAATTCAATTCCAATAACACCGCGCTGCTCACTGTGGAGCAGGTGAAAGAAAAACTGCTGTCGCTCAGTTACATCCGGGAGGAACTGGCGAAATGGGAAAATGCCTGATTCAGGCCATTGGGGCGGAGGCGCTGAAAAGCGTCGCGCCCCTTTTTGCCAACTGGGATGAAACACTGATCTGGACGGCGCTTCAGGGGCGCATGGGTATGGTATGGACATACGGCAGCGCCGCCCTGTGTGCGTGCGGAGATTTTGTTTTTCTTTCTCCGGCGCAGGAGGATGCAAAAGAACTGCTTCAGGCTGTGCACAGCTGGCTGGGAAACCGCTTTGCCATTCTGACGGTTCGTGAGGAAAATGTGCATGCCGCTGTGCCGTCTGTATTCGGTCAGGCTGCGCGCGAGGAAACGCGTTACGCGTTTTGGAAGGACCCGTCTGCCTTTGATCGAAAACGGCTGGAAGAACTGACAAAAAAGCTGCCATCAGAAATGATGCTGCGCGTGTTTGACAGCGAACTGTACGCCCTTGCCATGCAGGAAAGCTGGTCGCGCGATTTCTGTTCGCAGTTTTCCTCCTGTGAGGACTTTCTGCAAAACGGCGTAGCCGTAGGCGCTTTGCAGGATGGCCGTCTGGTTGGCGGAGCGGGTACCTACATCGCTTATGAAGGCGGCATCGAGGTCGAAGTCGATACGCATGAGGATTTCCGCGGGCAGGGCATTGCCACAGCGTGCAGCGCGCGGCTCATTCTGGAATGCATGGACAGGGGTCTGTATCCCAGCTGGGATGCGGCAAACCTGATCTCTGTGCGTCTGGCGCAAAAACTGGGGTATCGTCTGAAAGGACCGTATGCCGTATGGCATATCAACGAGTGAACACAATGGCTTCGGAGGAATACGAACATGGCATGGTCGCTGAAGAAGAAAAAAGCTGACTATCTTGAAAACAGCATCACTGAAGGCGTGATCTGGAAAACACTTTTGTCGTTTTTCTTTCCCATTCTGCTGGGCACATTCTTTCAGCAGATGTACAATACGGTCGACGCGATCATTGTCGGCAAATTTGTCGGTAAGGAGGCGCTGGCGTCGGTTGGCGGCACGACGGGATCTATCATCAACCTGATTGTAGGCTTCTTTACCGGCCTCGCCTCGGGCGCGACGGTCATCCTGTCGCAGTACTATGGCGGCCGCAAGTACAAAGAAGTGGGGCAAACGGTGCATACGGCTTTTGCCATGGCCATTGCAGGCGGCCTGCTGATCATGGCGTTTGGCTTTGTGATGGCGCCCGCAATGCTGCGCATGCTGGATACGCCCGAGGATATTATGGCGTATTCGCTGCGCTATCTGCGCATTTACTTTGCGGGTATGGTGCCGTCGCTGATTTACAACATTGGCTCGGGCCTGCTGCGTGCGGTGGGTGATTCGCGCCGTCCGCTGTTTTTCCTGATCATTGCATGCATGACCAATGTGGTGCTGGACGTGGTGTTTGTCGTGGGTTTGGAGATGCACGTGGCAGGCGCTGCGCTGGCAACCATTCTGTCGCAGCTGGTCAGCGCTGTTCTTGTAAGCGTTACGCTGATGCGGTCCGGCACGGCTTACCGGCTTGAATTGAAGAAGATCCGTTTTCACGCAGAGCAGCTCAAGCGTATCGTTACCATTGGCCTGCCTGCCGGTTTGCAGTCCATGGCGTATTCCGTGTCCAATGCTATCGTGCAGACCAGCATCAACGGCTTTGGCACCGATGTGGTGGCAGCCTACACGGCCTATGGTAAGCTGGATGCCTTCAACTGGATGCTGCAGGGTGCGTTTGGCGTGTCCATCACCACGTTTGCAGGCCAGAACTTTGGTGCGCGCCAGTATGAACGCGTCAAAAAGGGCGTACGTGTCTGTCTGGCAATGTCGGCAGCGGCAACGCTTGTGCTGAGCGGCTTCCTGCTGCTGACGGGCGAAACGCTCTACAGGCTGTTTACAGATGATCCGGTGGTTGTTGAACTGGGCATGAAGATGCTTAAGCTGCTGGCCCCTGTGTTTGTGCTGTATGTCTGCATTGAGATCTTCTCCGGCGCGCTGCGCGGCGCAGGAGACGCCGTCAGGCCGACGATCATCACCCTCAGCGGCGTGTGCGCGCTGCGCATGATATGGCTGCTTGCAGTCGTGCCCATGAACCGCACGCTGGATATGGTGCTGTACTGCTATCCGCTTACGTGGACGGTCACATCGCTGCTGTTTGTGGCGTATTATTTCAAAAGCAGCTGGATGAAACGCAGCATTCACAAGGCTGGTCTGGACAGGCCGCTGGAGGAAAACTGAAAAAACATTTCAAAACCGTTTCACAAACCTGAATAAACATGCGCGCTGGGACATCTGGATTGACTTTCCAATGGGCTGCATATATAATAAATATGTTATCAGGTGTACCGTGTCCTAAAAAGAGGATAAACATTGAAGCAACTGTGCTCAAACGGCCGTAGCTTCGCAATACATGGGAGGAAAACTGCTGTGAGCGATCGCATTTCCATCCGTCATGCGCTGAAAAAGTATGGCGAGAACGTTATCATTCCCGACTTGAACCTTGAAATCAAACAGGGTGAATTTTTCACGCTGCTGGGCCCCTCTGGCTGCGGCAAAACCACGCTTCTGCGCATGATCGCCGGTTTTAACTCCATCGAAGGCGGCGACTTTTATTTCAACGAAAACCGCATCAACGACCTGGACCCCGCCAAGCGCAATATCGGCATGGTGTTCCAGAACTACGCCATCTTCCCGCACATGACCGTTCGCAAGAACGTTGAATTCGGCCTGAAGAACCGAAAACTGTCCAAAGAGCAGATCAAGGCGCAGACCGACAAGTTTATGAAGCTGATGCACGTCGACGAATACGCCGACCGCCTGCCTGAGCGTCTGTCCGGCGGTCAGCAGCAGCGTGTGGCATTGGCCCGCGCGCTGTGCATCGAGCCTGACGTGCTGCTGTTTGACGAGCCTCTGTCCAACCTGGACGCCAAGCTGCGCGTGGAAATGCGCACCGTCATCAAGAATATTCAGCACAACGTGGGCATCACCACCGTGTACGTCACTCACGATCAGGAGGAGGCCATGGCCATCTCCGACCGCATCGCCGTTATGAATGCCGGCGTCATTCAGCATGTGGGCACGCCCAAGAACATCTACCAGCGCCCGGCCAATCTGTTTGTATCCACCTTCATTGGCCGCAGCAATGTGATGAATGCAAAGCTGGAAGTGGAAAACGGCAAGTGCTGGCTGGTCACCCCCAGCGGCTACAGGGCCGAGATGACCAACGTGCAGCCCAAGTACCAGAAGTCGCAGGACGTTGTGATGTCCGTGCGTCCTGAGGAACTGCTGCTCAACCGCGATGCGGATGCCGCCGGTATCAGCGCCACGGTGGACGACTGCGTGTTCCTGGGTCTGATGACCCACTACTTCGTGCATCTGGAGTCTGGCGAGGAAGCCGAGATCATTCAGGAATCCTCCATTGACAGCATCATCGAGCCCGGCACGAAGATCACCCTCACCATCAATACCGACAAGGTCAACATCTTTACCGCCGACGGTTCGGCCAACATGCTGACCGGCGTTCAGAACGACTGCGAATGAACGGAGGCCGGTTATGAAAAAAAGAAAGTATGACGAGTGGCTGTTTGTATCGCTGCTGCTGCTGACGCTGTTTGTGGTGTTCCTGCTGTTCCCGCTGGTGGGACTGCTCAAGCAGTCGGTGTACAACGGCGACGGCCAGTTTACTTGGGATAACTTCAAGCGTTTTTTCACCTACACCAACGGCTATTATCTCAAGCCCCTCGGCAACAGCGTGAAGGTGACCATCGCGACCACGCTGGTATCGTTGCTGCTGGGCATTCCGATCGCCTATTTCTACTCCTTCTACAAGATCCGCGGCGCGAAGCTGCTGTTCGTTGTGTCCATCCTGTGCAGCATGTCGGCGCCTTTCATCGGCGCGTATTCGTGGGTGCTGCTGCTGGGCCGCAGCGGCGCTATCACCAAGTTCCTTTCCGCTGCGCTTGGCTTTAAAATGCCCACAATCTACGGCTTTGGCGGCATTCTGCTGGTGCAGTCGCTCAAATTCTTCCCGCTGGTGTTCATCTACATGAACGGCGCGTTCAAGAGCATTGACAACACCCTGATGGAAGCCTCGGCCAACATGGGCTGCACGGGCGTGAAGCGACTGATGCGCATTGTGCTGGCGCTGAGCATGCCCACCATTCTGGCCGCTGCGCTGATGGTGTTTATGCAGGCTTTTGCCGACTTTGGCACGCCAATGCTCATCGGCGAGGGCTATCAGACCTTCCCGGTCATGATCTACAACGCCTATCTGGGTGAAGGCGGCGCAGACCGAAACTTTGCCGCCGCACTGGCTGTAGTGGCCATCGTGATCACCGCCATCGTGTTCATCTTCCAGAAATGGGGCACCAGCCGCTTCAAGTTCTCCATGAACGCGCTGCATCCCGTGGAAAAGAAGAAGGCCAAGGGTATTGGCGGCGTGCTGATGCACATCTACTGCTACCTGCTGGTAGGCATTGCCTTCATGCCACAGCTGTACATCATCTACCTGTCCTTCTGCAACTACAAGGGCTCCATCCGTCAAGGCGGCTACGGCTTCGGCAACTATGTGCAGGCCAGCAAAAAGCTGCTGGAACGCTCCATCAACAACACGGCCATCATGGGCATCATCGCCCTGGGCATCATCGTGATCATCGCCGTTTTGATCGCCTATCTGGTGGTGCGCCGCTCCAGCGTGCTCAACAACTCCATCGATACCATTTCGATGCTGCCCTACATCATGCCCGGCGCTGTTGTGGGCCTGAGCCTGCTGCTTGCCTTTGGCAAAAAGCCCATCGCGCTCACCGGCACCTTTGCCATCATGGTCATCTCCTTCGTCATCCGTCGTCTGCCGTACACTATCCGTTCGGCTACGGCCACGCTGATGCAGATCTCTCCCAGCATTGAGGAGGCCTCCATCAGTCTGGGTGCCTCCAAGGCAAAGACGTTTGTGAAAATCACTGTGCCCATGATGGCCAACGGCATCCTCTCCGGCGCGATCCTCAGCTGGGTGGCCATCGTGACGGAACTTTCCAGTTCCATCATTCTGTACAGCAACAAATCCATCACGCTGACGATGTCCACCTATCTGGCCATCCTGCGCGGCAACGACGGCATCGCCGCAGCATTCGCCGCCATCCTCACGGTCGTCACGACGCTGTCACTGCTCCTGTACCTGAAGGTCAGCAAGTCGGAAGACGTGAGACTGTAACACTCGGCTTTATTGCGGGGGAATCCGCAATAGGTATAAAAAATCCAAAAGGAGACACAAACATGAAGAAGATCCTGGCTCTGGTTCTCTCCCTGATGATGACCCTTGCGGTTTGCAGCGCCTACGCCGGCAGCGAAGTGCAGCTGTACTCCACCATGACCGAGGCTGACCTCGATGCTCTGATCACCTGCTTCAACGAGAAGTATCCCGACATCGAAGTGATCGTCACCAACGGCTCCGCCGGTGAACTGACCACCCGTATCGCCGGTGAGGCCGGCAACCCCCAGGGCGACCTGGTCTGGGGCGGCATGGCTGACTCCGACGGTCAGGCTTATGCTGATATCTTCGAAGCCTGGGTTTCCGAGTATGACGCCCAGAACATCGAAGGCTACACCAGCCCCAACGGCCTGTACTCCATGGACCACCTGTCCACCGTCGTGTTCGTCGTCAACGAGGAACTTGAGGCTGAACTGGGTCTGAACATCCAGAGCTACGAAGACCTGCTGGATCCCAAGCTGAAGGGCATGATCGCCACCGCCGACCCCAACAGCTCTTCCTCTGCCTGGAACAACCTGTCCAACATCATGGCCGTTTACGGCGCTGACAGCGAGGCTGCCTGGGCTTACATTGAAAAGCTCATGCCCAACCTGGTCGTGCTGGGCTCCTCCTCCGGCGTGTTCAAGAACACCCAGGCCGGCGAGTACGTCGTGGGCCTGACCTATGAAGACGGCGCTGTGGGCCTCATCCGTGACGGCGCTACCAACATCCGTCTGCAGTATCCCACCAACGGCACCTCCGCTTCCGCTTTCGGCTGCGCTCTGATCAAGGGCGGCCCCAACCCTGAAAACGCCAAGCTGTTCATCGACTTCATCTGCTCCGCCGAAGGCCAGACCGCTCTGGCAGCTTATCAGCAGGGCACCCTGCGCTACACCAACGCTGGCTACACCGTTCCCGCTGACGCCTGGCTGAAGCCCTCCAGCGAGATCACCTGGGTCGTGCGCGACGTGAAGTACCTGACCGAAAACAAGACCGCCATTCTGGACCACTGGAACGCCCTGTGGGCTACCGTTACCGCCCAGTAAGGCAAAAAAGAACGCCTCTATGGCATAAACCATAGGGCAGGAGGCAGTCGGCCAGCCGGCTGCCTCCTGTTTGTGACTGAAGGAGTGCGCAACATGAATTTTGAAGAACTGCTTAAGGGAAGCGACTGCGGCTGCGGCATGCATCACACCTGCAGCATCAAGCATATCGTCATCGGTAAGGACGCCAACAAGAGCCTGGGCAGCCTGTTGGATGGATACAACAGGATCCTTCTGGCGGCGGATACCAATACCTTTGCCACCTGCGGCGAGGAGATCAAGGCGCAGATCGGCGACAAGCTGGAAAGTCTGCTTGTTTATCAGCGCGACGGTCTGCTGATCCCCAACGAGGAAGCCGTTGAGGAAATGCAGGCACTGCTGACCGAAGAAACCGACCTGATCATCGGTATCGGTTCCGGCGTGATTCAGGATACCTGCAAGTATGTCAGCCACCAGGCGAAGCTGCCGTATTACATCGTGGCGACTGCGCCTTCCATGGACGGCTACGCATCCGTAGGCGCTGCCATGATCATGGGCGGCATGAAGGTGACCTATTCCGCCCATGTGCCGGAAGCGATCATCGGCGATATTGACGTGCTCAAGGATGCGCCCATGGAGATGATCAAGTCCGGCTATGGCGATATTCTGGGCAAGTATTCCTGCCTCAACGACTGGAAGCTCAGCCGCGTGGTGCGCAATGAGTATTTCTGCCAGGAAGTATACGACCTGACTATGGACATGCTCGTCAAGACCCGCGATCTGGGGCCGGCGCTGCTCAACCGCGAGCCTGAAGCCATACAGACCTTGATGGAGGCGCTGGTGGGCGTGGGCATTGCCATGGCATTTGTAGGCAATTCCCGTCCTGCTTCCGGCAGCGAGCATCACCTGTCGCATTTCTTTGAAATCGTGGGTATTCTCAACGACGAGCCGTATTTTATGCATGGTATCGACGTAGTGTATTCCAGCATTTACACCCAGCAGATCCGCGAAAAGCTGCTGGCGATGGATGTGCCTGCCGCTCATAAAACCATGAGCCGTGAAGCGCGCGAAAAGCGTATTGGCGAGGTATATACCGCTATTTCTGACAGCGTGATCGCTCTGCAGAACAAAATGGGCTGGTACGAGGAAGACCGCAGCGGCGTGTACGCAGAAAAGTGGGACGAGATTCGTTCCGTGCTTGCGGAAGCACCCTCTGTGGATGAACTGCTGGGCTATCTGAAGAGCATCGAACTGGATATCGCAAAGTTTGAGGAAATGTACGGCAAGGAAAAGATCGAGACTGCGCTCTGCTTTGCCAAGGATCTGAAGGATCGCTACACCGTGCTTTGGATGTACTACGACCTGCTGGTCGGCTGATGAGGTGCATGATGGACAAAAGCAAGATCAAGGTCATTGCCATGGACCTGGATGGAACGCTGACTCAGCACAAGCAGCCGCTGTCTCCGGAGGCGCGCGCTACGTTGGAGGCACTGGCAAAGAAATATAAGCTGCTGATGGTGGGCGCCGGTCAGGTGATGCGCATCTTTAACCAGATGGAGCATTTTCCCATCGACATCATCGGCAACTATGGTCTGCAGTATGCGACTTATAACGCTGAAACCGGCGAAATGGACGTGCAGCGAGATCTGACCCTGCCGCTTGGCGAAAAGGACGCGGTGGAGGCCAAAGTGACGGCCTTGCGTGAAAAGTATGGCTATACTCAGTTCGCGGGCGACAATGTGGAGTATCATCCCTCCGGCTGCCTTACGTTCCCTGTGCTAGGCACCAAAGCGCAGCAGGCGGACAAGCTGGCATTTGATCCTGACCGCGTAAAGCGCCGCAAAATCTATGCCGAAGTATGTGACGCTTTCCCGGATTACTGTGTGTTTGTGGGCGGATCTTCGTCATTTGACATGGCTCCCAAGCCCTATAACAAGTACTATGCGCTGGATCTGTACTGCAAAGAAAAGGGCCTTGCCCATGAAAATGTGCTGTTTATCGGCGACGACTACGGCACGGGTGGCAATGATGAGGCGGTGTATTTGTCGGATATTCCTTTCCTGTGTGTAGATGATTACACGCAGTTCCCCGCGCTGGTTAGATTCCTGCTGGATTGATAAAACCACTGAAAAAGCGTATAAGAACGTGCTGAAAAAGGCACGTTCTTTTTTTTACATTTAATTAGTAGTTTTTTTGCTGAAAGACGTGTTTTTTTGTTTTCTTTGTATCAAATTTATGTTATACTAAAAATGAGAAAATTTTTGGAAAAAAGTTCGTTTTCATACGCTTTCTGGTCTAAATTCCATCCAGAACACACAGAAATAACCGCCGTGAATGGATGAAAAAAACTTGAGTGAATAAAACAACAAATTGATGTGAATCGTCAGAGAAAGGATTGATCGTCATGAGTGAAATCAATCAGAAAAACAACCATTGGGGAAAGGCGCTGCGTATCGTTGCATTTACTGTGGCAATGGTAATGGTTTTGCATATCGTTGCGCCATCCACCCTGCAGGTGCTGTATGCCTTTGCTGAGGAAAATACCACTTTGGCCAGAATTTATGGCATTCTGTCGGATAATGCAGTCGAACCTACCACGGCTGAGGACTATTATGAACGGGCCAACATTTCCATCGGCCAGCAGAAATTTGATCAGGCGCTGGAAGAACTGGACAAAGCTCGCAGCCTTACTGAAGATAAGGTGCTGCAGGCCGAACTGTGGCTGAGAACGGCCTCTGTTCACGCGCTGCTTGGAAATCTTGAACAGGGCAAGGCCGCGCTGGACGAATGCCTGGCAACCAAGCCTGATGCTACGCAGGCCCTGCTGCTCAGAGCACAGATCGCCATTGAAATGGGTACGCCCAAGGCTGCAGCAGCCGACTACATCAGCTATTTGGAACTTGTGCCCGGTGACACAGCCTCCCGTCTTACGCTGGCACAGCTGCTGGAAAGTATCGCCTCGTATAAAGAAGCCTCTGCCCAGTATGCAAAGCTGTATGAGCTTAACCCGGCTGATGAAGCCCACCAGCTCAACGCAATGCGCTGCCTGTTCCTTGCCGGCGAATATGAAGAGGCTCTGAAAGGCTTTGATCAGTACATCGCTCTTCATGAAAACGACGAGCAGGATGGTTTCGGCGGTATCGCCGTTTTCCTCAGGGCAGCTTCCCTGATGCAGCTGGGCCGCTATGACGAAGCAGCTGAAGGATTTGAAAAGGCAATCGAAGCTGGTTATGACAAGATGGCCTGCCTGGAGCAGATTACCCTGTGCTGTTTTGAAACCGCTAATTATGACCGTGTGGTTTCGGCAGGCGAGGAACTGCTGGCCAACGCAACGCTGACAGCTCCGGAAACGGTTCTTCAGCGAATGGCTCTTTCCAGAATGCGTCAGTCCAATTACGAGGATGCGCTGGTCTGGTTTGACCGGATCAAGGAAATCCAGCCTGCAATGGAAGGCAATGAGTATTATCGCGGCGTGTGCCTGCTGACGCTCAACCGCCAGGCCGAGGCAGTAGAAGCCTTCACCGCCTCCATTGAAAGCGGCTATCTGCTGCAGTTCTGCTACTACAATCGCGGTGTTTGCTACGTGGATCTG
This sequence comes from Clostridia bacterium, assembly GCA_017517815.1. The sequence goes on from JAFWYA010000054.1 coordinate 36,999, forward strand.
CTTGAGTATGAAAAGGCCATTGAAGATATGGCGCTCACGCTGGAAAGCGGCGACGATCCCGACCTGATTGCCGCAGCCAAGGATATTTTGTGGCAGCTGGCAGCTTACTTTGAGCAGAACGGCACCGCTCCTGTTATCCCCGACTGATTGTTCAGGAGGAATGAATGATGGAGAAAAAACGTAACCGCAGAGGGCTGCATCAAACATTGATGAACAGCATGCGCGTGTTTATGGCACTTGTGCTGAGCATGGTGATCGTCTGTTTATCTTTGTTTGTCAGCGAGCCCTTCATGCTTCCTGAGGCTGCAGCTGAGACAGGAACGGCAGAAACGGGAACTTCTCCTGATACTGGCGAGGGGAAGAATGGGTCAGACACACCCAGCGCTGACAACACGTCCAGCGTTGATAATACGTCCAGCGGTGATAACACCACCGGCGACGATACCACCACTGGCGATAACACCACCACCGATAACACCACCACCGATAACACCACCACCGATAACACCACCACCGATAACACCACCACCGATAACACCACCACCGATAACACCACCACCGATAACACCACCACCGGCGACGATACCACCACTGGTGATGATACCACCACCGGTGACGATACCACCACCGGTGACGATACCACTACCGGTGACGATACCACCACCGGTGACGATACCACCACCGGCGATGACACCACTACCGGCGACGATACCACCACCGGCGACGATACCACCACTGGTGACGATACCACCGCCGGCGACAACACGACCACCGATGACGATACTACCACCGGTGACGATACCACCACCGGCGATAACACCACCACTGGTGACGATACCACCACCGACGACGACAACACCTCCTGTGTCGATAACACGACCTGAGTTGATACCACCACCGGTGACGATACCACCACCGGCGATGACACCACTACCGGCGACGATACCACCACCGGCGACGATACCACCACTGGTGACGATACCACCGCCGGCGACAA
>JAFWYA010000002.1 GCA_017517815.1 Clostridia bacterium
CAGGCGAAAGAGCTTGTGGCGAAGATGACGCTGGAGGAGCGCGCGATGATGCTGCGCTACAATGCTCCGGCGATTCCGCGACTGGGCATTCCGGCTTACAACTGGTGGAACGAGGCGCTGCACGGCGTTGCGCGCGGCGGCATGGCCACCAGCTTCCCGCAGGCCATCGGCATTGCGGCTGCTTTTGATACCGAACTCACCCGTCAGCTGGGCGACGTGGCCTCCACCGAAGGCCGCGCCAAGTACAACGCCGCATCCGCCCACGGCGACCGCGGCATTTACAAGGGCCTCACCTTCTGGAGCCCCAACGGCAACATCTTCCGCGATCCCCGCTGGGGCCGCGGCCATGAGACCTACGGCGAGGATCCCTTCCTGACCGCCGAAATGGGCTGCGCCTATGTGCGCGGTCTGCAGGGCGACGGCGACACCATGAAGGCTGCCGCCTGCGCCAAGCACTTTGCCGTGCACTCCGGCCCCGAGGGCATCCGCCACCAGTTCAACGCTGAAGCCAACCCCAAAGACATGGCCGAAACCTATCTGCCCGCCTTTGAACGCCTGGTGAAGGAGGCGAAGGTCGAGGCCGTGATGGGCGCCTACAACCGCACCAACGGCGAGCCCTGCTGCGGCTCCAAGGCGCTGATGGTGGACATCCTTCGCGGCCAGTGGGGCTTTGAGGGCCACTACGTCAGCGACTGCTGGGCCATTCAGGACTTCCACGAGTTCCATCACTACACCGACAGCCCCGAGGAATCTGCGGCGCTGGCGCTGGAATGCGGCTGCGACGTCAACTGCGGCGTGACCTACCAGTACCTGCTGAAGGCCTACGAAAAGGGCATGGTGACCGAGCAGCAGATCCGCACCGCCGCCGAACGCGCCTTCACCACCCGCTACATGCTGGGCATTATGGAAGGCAGCGAGTTTGATACGATTCCCTTTGACAAGGTCGAGTGCCCCGAGCACCTCAAAAAAGCGCACGAAGCCGCCATCAAGAGCTGCGTGCTGCTCAAAAACGACGGCACCCTGCCGCTTGACAAATCCGCCCTTAAAACCGTGGGCGTGGTGGGCCCCAACGCCAACAGCCGCGTAGCCCTCATGGGCAACTACCACGGCACCTCCAGCCGCTATGTCACCATTCTGGAAGGCATTCAGGATGAGCTGGGCGACGGCGTGCGCGTGCTGGCCAGCGAAGGCTGCCACCTCTACCGCGACAAGGTGGAAAACCTCGGCCTTGAAAACGACCGCATCAGCGAAGCTGTGGCCGTGGCCAGAAACAGCGATGTGACCGTGCTGGTGGTGGGCCTTGACGAGACCCTCGAAGGCGAGCAGGGTGATACCGGCAACTCCGACGCCAGCGGCGACAAGAAAAACCTGCTGCTGCCCGATAGCCAGCGCCGTCTGATGGACGCGGTGCTTGCCGTGGGCAAGCCCACCGTGATCGTGCTGATGGCCGGCAGCGCCATCGACCTGGGCGACGCTGCCGACAAGGCAAACGCGGTGCTGCTGGGCTGGTATCCCGGCGGACGCGGCGGACGCGCTGTGGCCGAGCTGCTGTTTGGCAAGGCCAGCCCCTCCGGCAAGCTGCCGCTTACGTTCTATCACAACGATCAGCTGGACATCATGCCCGACTTTACCGATTACAGCATGCAGGGCCGCACCTACCGCTTCTTTAAGGAAGAGCCCATTTATCCCTTCGGCTACGGCCTGACCTACGGCGACGTATACGTCACGGGCGCAAAGCTGGAAAAGACCGCCGAAGGCTATGCCATTGAGGCTGAGGTGGAAAACGCCGGCAAGGCCGCCACGCAGGACGTGGTGCAGGTCTACTGCCAGAACGAGGGCAGCGCAAACGCCCCCGTCAATCCGCGCCTGTGCGCCTTTGGCCGCGTCGGCTGCGCCCCCGGCGAAAAGACGAAGATCACCCTCTGTATCCCTGCCGACCGCCTGTGCGTGATCAACGACGCGGGCGAAAAGGTGATGGAAGGCAAGCCCGTGTTCTATGTGGGCATGGGTCAGCCCGACAGCCGCACCGAAGCGCTTACCGGCCACAAGGCCGTTCGTCTTGACTGAACAAAGGAGGATGAGACCCATGGAATATTTACTTGGCGTTGACCTTGGTACCTCCGGTACCAAAACCGTCCTTTTTGACACGGAAGGCCATGTAATGGCCAGTGCCACCGTCGAATATCCCCTGTATCAGCCCCAGAACGGCTGGGCCGAGCAGGACGCCAACGACTGGTGGGAGGCTGCAAAGACCACCATCCAGAGCGTGCTCCGTGACAGCGGCGTTGACGCTGCCGACGTGAAGGGCCTGGGCATCAGCGGCCAGATGCATGGTCTGGTGCTGCTGGACGAAGAGGGCAATGTGCTGCGCAAGTCCATCATCTGGTGCGACGGCCGTACGCAGGCCGAGTGCGACGAGATCCACGAAAAAGTGGGCCGCGAACGCCTCATCCAGATCGCTGCCAACCCCGCGCTGACCGGCTTTACCGCCTGCAAGGTGCTGTGGGTGCGCAACCATGAGCCCGAAGTGTGGGCGAAGGTGAAGCATATCCTGCTGCCCAAGGACTATGTGCGCTATAAGCTGACGGGACTGATCAAACAGGAAATTTCCGACGCGTCCGGCACCAACCTGCTGGATGTGAAGGCCCGCTGCTGGAGCAGCGAGATCCTCGAAAAGCTGGACATCGACCCTGCGCTCATGCCTGAGCTGGTGGAATCCACCGATGCTGCGGGTACCATCACCGAAGAAGCGGCGGCCCTCACCGGCCTCAAGCCCGGCACCATCGTGGCCGGCGGCGGAGGCGACAACATGTGCGCGGCAGTCGGCACCGGCGTGGTCGTGCCCGGCAAGGCGTTCACCACCATCGGCACCAGCGGCGTTGTGTACGCCCACTCCCCCGAAGTGCAGATCGAGCCCGAAGGCCGCGTGCATGCCTTCTGCAGCTGCATCCCCGGCGAATACGTCAACTTTGCCTGCGTGCTGGCCAGCGGTCTGGGGCTTAAGTGGTTCCGCGACAACTTCTGCCAGGCGGAAATTCAGACCGCCAAGGAAATGGGCGAGGATCCCTATGTGCTCACCAACCAGCAGGCGGCGCAGAGCCCCATCGGCGCCAACCGCCTCATCTACCTGCCCTACCTGATGGGCGAGCGCAGCCCGCTGATGGACAACAACGCCCGCGGCGCATTCATCGGCCTGACCGCCATGCACACCCGCCGCGACCTCTTGCGCGCGGTGATGGAGGGCATCATTTACGCCCTGCGCCAGAACGTGGACACCATGCGTACGCTGGGCGTGAAGCCGGAAGCGATGCTTGCCTGCGGCGGCGGCGCGAAGAGCCCCTTCTGGCGTCAGATGATGGCGGACGTGTACCATATGCCCGTCAAGACCGTCACCGTCAGCGAAGGCCCGGCGCTGGGCGCTGCCATCCTGGCCGGCGTTGCCAGCGGCGTGTATACCGACGTGCCCACCGCCTGCGCAAAGCTGGTGGAGGAGAAGGAGCCCGTCAATCCCATCGCCGAAAACGAGCCCGTGTACGAGAAGTTCTATAACTACTTCCTGACCCTCTATCCTGCTCTGAAGGACTGTTACGCCGAACTGGCCAAGCTCTGATGATATCTCCCGCCCTGCGGCCATAAAATGGCTGCAGATACGGGATTCCAAAGGGCAAAGCCCTTTGGCGGGGTCCAGGGGCAGCGCCCCTGGCGTCCATCTTTCGTAAAGGAGACTGATTCCGATGAAAATTTATTCCGTTACCGACGCTGCGTTCAAGCCCTATGGCCGTATCGTGGAGGGCTATCCTGTGGAAGGCATTCTGGAAGCGCTGAAGGGCTGCCCCTGCCCTGACGACGTGGCCTATGTGCCCAAGGTCGACTGCCTGCACGCCGCTGCCAATGCCGAGGCCATCGGTGAGGCGCTGTTTGGCGGTATGCCCTTCCAGCTGGGCTACTGCAACGGCCATAATACGAAACTGAACTGCCTGGAGTATCACCGCGACAGCGAGTTCAACCTCGGCACTGAGGACTTCATTCTGCTGATCGCCAAGCAGGACGAGATCGACGAAGAGGGCAAACTGGACACCGCCAAGGTCAAGGCCTTCCGCGTGCCCGCCGGCGTAATGGTGGAGTGCTATGCCACCACCCTGCACTATGCCCCCTGCCACGCCGACGCCAGCAAGGGCTTCCGCGTGCTGGTCGCGCTGCCGCTGAACACCAACACCGACTACCGTCCCGAGGGCGGCGCCAACGTGATGGATAAGCAGCTGTGGGCGCGCAACAAGTGGCTGATCGCCCATCCCGAAAGCAGCGAGGCTGCGCAGGGCGCTTTTGTGGGCCTGACCGGCGAAAACATCGACATCGGCTGAGCCGATTTCTCTCCGCCATTGGCTCCGGGAATCTGGCTCGACTTTCGCGACCTGAGTCGACCTCTGATACAGAACTCAATAAATCAATCATACATAAAGGAGTGCATCACCATGATTCGCAACATCCCCGACGTAAAGCTGGGCATCATTGCCGTCAGCCGCGACTGCTTCCCCATCGCTCTGTCTGAAAAGCGCCGCGCCGCCATCGTCAAGGCCTACAAGGGCGACCTCTACGAGTGCCCCGTGACCGTTGAAAACGAGCTGGATATGCTCAAGGCCGTGGCCGACGTGAAGGCTGCCGAGTGCAACGCGCTGGTCGTGTTCCTGGGCAACTTCGGCCCCGAAACCCCCGAAACCCTCATCGCCAAGAACTTTGACGGCCCCTGCATGTTCGTGGCGGCTGCCGAGGGCGACGGCGACATGATCAACGGCCGCGGCGACGCCTACTGCGGTATGCTCAACTGCTCTTACAATCTGGGCATGCGCCACCTGACCGGCTACATCCCCGAGTATCCCGTGGGCACCGCCGAAGAGCTGGCTGAGAAGATCGCTGACTTCGTGCCCGTGGCCCGCGCCATCATCGGCGTGAAGAACCTCAAAATCATCACCTTCGGTCCCCGTCCTCAGGACTTCTTCGCCTGCAACGCCCCCATCAAGGGCCTGTACGAGATTGGCGTGGAGATCGAAGAAAACAGCGAGCTGGACCTGTACGTGTCCTACAAGGCTCACGAGAACGACCCCCGCATTCCCGAAGTGTGCGCTGAAATGGCCAAGGAAATGGGCGAAGGCGCTTACTACGAGGAGCTCAACGCCCGCATGGCGCAGTTTGAGCTGACCCTGCTGGACTGGGCCGAGAACCACAAGGGTTCCCGCAAGTACGTGGCGTTCGCCAACAAGTGCTGGCCCGCCTTCCCGGAGCAGTTCGGCTTTGAGCCCTGCTACGTAAACAGCCGTCTGGCCAGCCGCGGCATTCCCGTCGCCTGCGAAGTAGACATCTACGGCGCGCTCAGCGAGTACATCGGCGCCTGCGTTTCCAACGACGCCATCACCCTGCTGGACATCAACAACACCGTGCCCGGCTACATCTACGACGCCGATATCAAGGGCAAGTACGACTACAAGCTCACCGATACCTTCATGGGCTTCCACTGCGGCAATACCCCCGAGTGCAAGCTGTGCTCCAGCCGTGCTGTGAAGTACCAGCTGATCCAGCACCGTCTGCTTGAGCCCGCCGGTTCCGAGCCCGACTTCACCCGCGGCACCCTCGAGGGCGATATCGCCGCCAGCGACATCACCTTCTACCGCCTGCAGTGCGACAGCGAGGGCAACCTGCGCTCCTACATCGCTGAAGGCGAAGTGCTGCCCGTGGCTACCCAGTCCTTCGGCGGCATCGGCATCTTTGCCATCAAGGAAATGGGCCGCTTCTACCGTCACGTGCTGGTGCAGAAGCGCTATCCCCACCACGGCGCCGTGGCCTTCGCTCACGTCGGCAAGCACCTCTTCGAGGTGTTCAAGTTCCTGGGCGTGAAGGACATCGCCTACAACCAGCCCGCCAGCCTGCCCTATCCCACCGAGAATCCGTGGGCATAACCAGGGCTGTCGCCCTGGACCCATCTCCCGTGCCGTTTTACGGCGCGGGGTCTTTTTTTGTTTGGGGCTGCTGCTAAGACCGCCGGGGCACATACGGGTGCCCCGGCTCGCTTGGGTGGGGTCTGGAATGAATACAGCCACTCACCCAATCCGCCCAAAAGAAAAAGACCCCTTGCTGGGGTCTGGGGCTTTGCCCCAGCGCGGGACGGGGGGAGGGGGGGAAGTCCAGAGGGGGGTCTCGGGGGGACCGGTGCGGGGTCCCCCCCGACCACCCCTCTGGCCCAAGCGGAGCGGAGAGAAACCTGAGCGAAACAGGGTTGCGCTCAATAGGCTGAGAAGCCAAGTTACTCGGCGGCGCGAAGCTGCCGCCGTCAGGAACACAGTTGCTTATGCTGCACCAAAAGGTACAACCCCTCAGCCCTCCGGGCAGCTCCCCTTACACAGGGAGAGGCCTGAGGGGGCATCCCCCTCACCTGCTCCACATCAGCACGCGCTGTACCTGCGCAGCCCCGTCCTCGCTGATCGTGGGGTTCATCCGTTTGATCGCTTCAGCATTCACGCGGTAGCGCTTGGCAATGTCCCATAGGGTCTCGCCGGGCTGGCTGAAGTATACCACCATGCCCGGTTCGCGCTCGCCGCCGGGACAGGCGGTCACCTGCGTCACCAGCTGCTCCGGGGATAGCTGCACGTCCTGACAGTCTAGATGCAGGATGTATTTCACCTCCACCCGGTCGCTGGTGACAGGGGTCACGTCCACCATGCCGGGGGTCAGGATGATGCTCTCGGGCAGGCTGGGATCGCAGGCAAAGGTCATGCGGAAGGGTTCCTCGGTGTGCCATGTCTGGGGAGAAGGATCGTCGTCGGTCATGTACAGCAGGGTGACGTCCATCATGCCCTCCACCGTCAGGCGGCCGCCCTGCGGGGTGAGGTCGGTGATGATGGGGGTAAGCGCGGCCTTCAGCGGCGTGCGCACCGGCGGCTGACCGTCAAGCAGCAGCGTCAGGCGGCCGCTTTCCGCCGTGCGCAGCTGACGGTGAGCACATGCGCGCCGCACACTCTGCGTTTCAAGCGCAAGCGCATCGCCCTGTGTGGTGTAGGCGTCCAAAAGCAGGCATACGTCCTTTGTGCGGGCGGACTGCACATGCAGCCCCAGCAGCACTTCGGCGCGAAGCGTGCGTTCGCCTTCGTCGCCGGCTTCCTGCGAAAGCACAGCCACGTCGCGCACCACGGCACTGCAGCATAAGCCGTCGCCGCGCTCGCCGCTGAGGGCGAGGGTTTCGTCAAAGGGGATGGAGTGCCGTGTGATGACCACCGGGCGCGACGGCATGCTGCTGACATGCGTCACCTCCAGATCGATGGTGCCGGTGACGGCTGCGCGTTCTTCGCCGCCCATCACCTCGTGTACGGTGGCGATGGCCGTTGCATACAGCGTATCGTTGATCTGCAGCGCGGCGGGCAGCTCGCATTCATCCCGGATCAGCACGTCCTGCGCGCCCTGACAGGCGGGACGCAGCACACGCACCGTTTCGGTGCGCAGCATCAGCCCTTCAACGCCCTGCACACCGGTCACCACGCTCACCGGCTCGTCCGTCAGCACGCGCGCGTGTACGCGCAGAATGGCCATCAGGTGCAGCCGTCCGCCCTGCGCGCTGGCCTCCACGTGCTCGGGCGAAAGGCTGACAAGGGCGGTCATGCCGGGCTGCACCCCGGAAATGTCGATGGGATGGGTAAAATCAGCGGCGGCCTCCAGCGTGTTCACGCGGGTAGGATCGCCCTGTGTGTACAGCACATGAAACGTCACGCGCCCGTCCACGCTCACGCGGGCGTTTTCCACATTGGCATGCTCCAGCACCGCCAGCGCCTGCGTGCACAGCACGCGCGTTTCCTCGCGCAGGCCGCCGGGCAGCGCCACTTCGCCCTCCACCACGGCCTGCCCCAGCGCGTCGCATACAAAACGCTGAACGGGCAGCTCTTCGCGCAAAACCTGAGGCGCAGTATGGCTATCCTTCATGGTGTTCATTCCTCCTAAAACGGCTTTGTTACCAAGCATATGCGCCGTTTGGGAAGAGTAGTACGAAAAAAGCCCCGTCCCTGAAGGGACGGGGCTGAATGACTGTCGATAAACCCATTGGGAGGTGTCGGAGGGCCGCTGCCCTCCGACTGTCAATCCGACCTCAGCGACATGCGCGGTGAGGTCGGAAGCCTTGCGCAGCAAGGTCTCCTTGCAGGTTTTCACGACCGCACCAAAGGTGCAGTGAAAACCTGTTTTGGCGGAAAAGATCGCCGCAGGCGAGCTTTTTCGACACGCTGAAAGCCCCGTCCCTTTTTGGGACGGGGCTGCATGATTTACTTCATGATGTCTTTGGTGAAGGAGATGATGGCGTTGGCCACGTCGTGGGGATCATGGTCGTCGGTGCGCACCATCAGGTCGTAATTGGAGCGCAGGCCCCAGTTGCCGTCGGCGAAGAAGTTATAGTAATTTTTGCGCTGCTTGTCGGTCTTGCGGATGAGCTCTCGCGCGCGGTCGCGGTCGCAGTTTTCCACACGCATGATGCGCTCAATGCGCTTTTCCTCGCTGGCGTAGAGGAACACATGGGTCACGTTGGGCACGTCCTTGAGCACATAGTCGGCGCAGCGGCCGACGATGACGCAGTCGCCCTCGGCGGCAATTTTGCTGATGGCGTCAAACTGCGCAAGGAACACGCGCTGATTGAGCGGCATCTGCAGCCCTGCGCCTGTCATGGCCATATGCATGCCGCTGTGGGACCCGGCGATCATGCCGCCCACGGACGCCTTTTCGTCGTTCTTTTCAAAAACCTCTTTGCACAGGCCGCTTTCCTCGGCGGCGCGAGTGAGGATCTCTTTGTCGTAAAAAGGCACGCCCAGTTTTTCGGCTACCAGCTGACCGATCTCGCGGCCGCCGCTGCCGTATTCGCGGCCAATGGTAATAATCATACGATCCTCTCCTTTGCTGTATTTGATTGTTTCAATTCATAACTACATTTTATTATACACAAACCACCGGCTGATTTCAACAGCCTTTTGCAGGTTTCACAGGTCAAAAATGCAAATTTGCCGGTCGATCCAGCTTTCCTGGCGGGCGTCAGATACCTCATCAGACGGCAGCACGCCGCCCAGCAGCATGGGGGAGGCGGGATCGTGCGCGCGCAGGTTGTGAAGCACGGTCTGGGCGTTGTAATTGGCGTAGCAGTAGCGGCACAGGTGGCCGCAGGTGTTGTACGCGCCGATGTCGCAGCTCAGGTGGCAGGCGCACTGCGCGCGGGTAGACTTTATGGTTTTGGGAACGATGAGCCGTTGGCCGATGGCCTGTTCATAGGCGGCGATGGTCATGCAGCCGGAGGTATCTGCGCCCACGGCGGCCAGGTCGTTGCCCTCGGCGCAGGGCTTGACGGTCATGCCGTATTTGCGGGCGATGCGCACCATCTCGCGGCCGAGCGTCAGACGGTCGGCAGGGCTTACCTCGCGCGCTTCGGGAAAGTTGCGCTTCACCTTTTCATACAGGTCGATGAAGGAGATCACGCAGGTATGGGTGCTGCCCTGCAGCGTGCGCGCCATCGTTTCAAAATCGGCGATGTGGCGGTCGACGGGGTAGTCGCTGCTGATGAAAATGGGGTCATAGCGCCATGCAACGCTGGCGGGACCCACGATGCGGCTGAGGCGGATGAAGTCCTGCATCACCTGCTCTTTGGGCGGCACGTTGGGTTCGACGTCCGCTCCGTAGGGCGTAATGGTCACAAACCAGTACTGGCCGTAGGGCGCAAGCGCGTCCATGTGGTCAAGCAGGGGAGATGGGTTTTTGGTGCAGAAACCCAGCACGTCCACCACGTCGGGCGACAGGCGGTAGCGCGTGACCCGCGAGGGTGCATAAGGGCTGCGCACCAGCACAAACCCTTCGCGCAGGCGGTTTAACAGCCACGGCGTGTAAAAGGCGGGAATGTCGGTGCGTAGCCCTGTGTTGATGATCATTGTTTTATCCCTTTCGCCAGATGGCAGGGTGGAACAGTACCAGAATGGGGAACAGCTCCAGACGGCCGCACAGCATCAGCAAACTCAGGATCAGCTTGGCAAAGGGGCCGTAGCCGGCAAAGTTGTACATGGGGCCTACCTGGGCAAAGCCGGGGCCGACGTTGCTTACGCAGGTAAGCGCGGCGGTAAAGTTGGATTCAAAGCCGTATTTGCCTTCCAGCGATACCAGAAAGCAGCCGATGAGGATGAGCGCGATGTAGGCAAAGAAGAACACGGCGGTCTGCGCCAGCATGTTTTCATCGGTGCCCTTGCCCTCGAAGCGCACCACCTGCACCTTGCGCGGCTGGAACGTATGGCGCACTTCGCGTCCTGCCAGCTTGGTCAAAAGCGCCACGCGCACCACTTTCATGCCGCCTGCGGTGGAGCCGGCGCACGCGCCGGTGAACATCACAAACAGCACCAGCATCTGCGCGGCGGGGTGCCACAGGGTGTAGTCCGTCGTGGCATAACCCGTGGTGGATATGATGGAAGCGATCTGGAAACTGCCGTAGCGAAGCGACTGCATAAAGCTGCCGTACTGCGGCAGAATGAGCAGCGTAACACCCAGCGTACACACGGTAAAGATGCCCAGATACCAGTGCAGCTCCTCAGACTTGAGCACATCGCGCCAGCCGCCGGTGAGCACGCGGTAGAACAGGGCAAAGTTGATGCCAAACAGCACCATGAAAAAAGTGATCACGCCATCGATCAGGGCGCTGTCAAATGCGCCCACGCTTGCGCCGTAGTTGGAAAAACCGCCCGTTCCGGCTGTGCCCATGGCGTGGATGGCGGCGTCGTAGGGGCCCATGCCGCAAAGCATGAGCACGGCAAATTCCACGATCGTAAGCACCGCGTAGATAATGTAGAGAATCTTGGCGCTGTCGCCCATCTTGGGCACGATTTTGCTGAAGCTGGGGCCGGGGCTTTCGGCGCGGGCAAGGTGCGACGCGCGGCCCGTCATGCTGGGCAAAAGCGCAAGCGTCAGCACCAGCACGCCCATGCCGCCGATCCAGTGGGTGAAGCTGCGCCAGAACATAATGCCTTTGGGCGCGCCCTCAAACCCGGAAAAGACGGATGCGCCCGTGGTGGTGAAGCCAGACACGCTTTCAAAGAAGGCGTCGATATAGTTGGGGATCATGCCGCTGAACACAAACGGCAGCGCGCCGAATGCGCTGAGCATGACCCACGCAAGCGCCACGGTTACAAAGCCTTCGCGTGCGCGCAGGTTGCTTTCCTTCGGTCTGGCCAGCATCCACATGGGCATGCCGCACAGGCACAGAATGGCGATGGTGTTTAAGAATGCCTGCACGCAGCCGTCGTGCGTTACAATGGAAATAAGCATCGACGGCAGCATCGCCAGCGCCTCAATCAGCATGATGGCGCCCAGCAGGCGGATCACAAGTCGTTTGTTCATTTGCGGATAACCTCGTTCAGGTCGCTTACGCCGCTTTCGCGCACAAGAATGACCACGCTGTCGCCGGGCTCAATGTGGTCGTTGCCGAAGGGAACGATGACCTTGCCGCGGCGCACGATGACCGCCACCAGCGTGCCGGGGCGGATGGTGAGATCCTTGAGCGGAATGCCCACATAGGGGTCAGACGGGCGGGCGATGAATTCCAGCGCCTCGGCCTTGCCGTCCATCAGCTTGTAGAGGCGCTCCACACGCGTGCCGGTGGCGTTTTCACGCTGGCGCACATAACGCAGAATATAGGCGCAGGTGATGGCCTTGGGGCTGACGATGGAGTCCAGGCCCATGGCGTTGATGATGTCGTCGTAGCCGCCGCGGTTGTTTTTCACAACCACCTTGGGCACGCCCTGACGCACGGCATACAGGCCGGTCATCAGGTTTTCCTCATCGCGGTCGCACAGCGCCACAAACGCGTCCATCTGGCTGAGACCCTCCTGATCCAGCAGCTCCTGGTCGGTGCCGTCGCCGTAGATAACGTTGACCTCCGGCAGGGCTTCGCTCAGGTCGATGGCCTTCTGCTCGTTGATCTCTGTCATGCTGACGTGGATGCCCATGGGCACGATCATCTTGGCCAGATAATAGCTGATGCGGCCGCCGCCCAGCAGCATCACGTCCCTGACGCGCAGAGAATTTTTGCCCAGATAGCGGAAATAGGCGGTGATGGTCACCATGTCGGCGGCAACGTGCACGCGGTCGCCGGGTTCGATGACGAAGTCGCCGTTGGGGATGATGGCGCTGCCGCTGCGCTCCACAGCGGCGTAGAGCACGTGGGGGATGCCGCGCAGCTTGTGATGGATCTCGCGCAGGGGAATGCCCACCACGGCGTCCTTTTCCAGCGCACGGAATTCAACCATTTCCACGCGGCCCTTGGCAAACGCTTCAATGTTGGATGCAAAGGGGAAGCGCAAAAGACGGCTGATTTCAAGCGCTGTGGCGCGCTCGGGGTTGACGGCCAGGTCGATGCCCATTTCGCGCTGCAAAAGGGCAAGACTTTCGTTGAACTCGGGGTCGCGGATGCGTGCAATGGCAAACTTTGATCCCAGCCGCTTGGCGATGAGGCAGCACAGCATATTGGTTTCATCGCTGGCGGTGGTGGCGATGATGATGTCGGCCTTGTCTGCACCGGCTTCCAAAAGGGTGGATGCATTGGCGCCGTTGCCGCGTATGCACATTACGTCCAGCGTGTCATCAATGCGGTGCACCACTTCATCGCTGCGGTCGATCACGATTACGTCATGCTCTTCACGCGCCAGATGTTCAGCGATCATATGACCGACCTTGCCGGCGCCTACAACCAGAATGTGCATGAAAGCACCTCCGTAAAAAGCAGAATGAAAAAAGAAACAATGATTATTATAACACAATGGAGCAGGCTTGACCATAGAGACAAAAAGGCTTCTCCCCGTTTCGGAGAGAAGCCTGAAAAACCTTTGTCAGTCCTTTACCACCAGACGGCCCTGGTCGATGCCTTCCACCTGAGCCAGCGCAACCACCTTGTAGCCCATGCTTTCCAGCATGTGACGGCCGGGCTGGAAGCACTTTTCCACGCAAACGCCAATGCCGCACACCGTGCCGCCGGACTGTTTCACGATGTCGCACAGGCCGGACGCAGCCGCGCCGTTGGCCAGAAAGTCGTCGATGATGAGCACGCGCAGACCCTGCGGCAGATAGGCCTTGGACACGCGGATGTGGTTTTCCACACCGTGGGTGAAGCTGAAGGCGCTGGACTGATATACCTCGCCGCTGAGGTTGCGGGTCTGGCTCTTTTTGGCAAACACCACGGGCAGGTTGCCCAGCGCCATGGCGGTGGTGAGCGCCGCAGCGATGCCGCTGGCCTCGACCGTCAGCACCAGGTCAGGCTTGGTGTCGGCAAACTCCGCCGCGAAGGCCTGACCCATTTTGACGACCAACTCCGTATCCAGACGGTGATTCAAAAACATGTCGACCTTTACGATGTCATCGCCGATGCCTACGCCCTGCGTGAGGATAGCCTGTACCAGTTCTTTCATATTCATTTCCTCCCGGATGGTTCGTTGTATCTATTATACCCTCCGTGGATGGGGTTGGCAAGGGAGAGTTGCATGAAAATGGATCGTCGTAAAACTTTTGTCATACTATTGTAAAATTTAAGACAATCCGTTATAATACCCGTGTACGCGTTTGCTTTGCGCGTATGGTTTGACATTTCATAAGAGAAGGAGCGTTCCGAATGCTCAATCCGCGTCAAGTGATTACGGCACTCAAACAGAACATCGGCAAGGTCATCGTCGGCAAGGACGAAGTGATCGAGCTGCTTTTGATCGCCATGCTGTGCAAGGGTCATGTGCTCATCGAGGATGTGCCCGGCACCGGCAAGACCACCCTGGCAGGCGCGCTGGCCAAGTCGCTGGACTGCTCGTTCAACCGCATCCAGTTTACGCCTGACGTTGTGCCCAGCGACATCACCGGCTTTACCATGGTCAACATGAAGAGCGGCGAGATGGAGTTCCATCCCGGCTCCATCATGTGCCAGATCGCCCTGGCGGACGAGATCAACCGTACCTCGCCCAAGACCCAGTCTGCGCTTCTGGAGGTCATGGAGGAGTATCAGGTGACCGTCGACGGCGTAACGCACCCGCTGCCCAAGCCCTTCATGGTGCTTGCCACGCAGAACCCGGGCGAGTTCGTGGGCACCTATCCGCTGCCTGAGGCGCAGATGGACCGCTTCTTCCTGCGCATTTCGATGGGCTACCCCACGCTGGAAGAGGAAATGGCTGTGCTTGAGCGCTTCAGCGGCACCGTCAAGCCCCAGGAGACCCTCACGCCTGTGTGCTCTGCGCGCGACGTGATCGCCCTGCAGGACATGATCGGCACGGTGTACTGCTCCAAGGAAGTGCGCCACTATGTGGCCAACATCGCCGCCATGACCCGCACGCACCCCAGCCTGCAGCTGGGCGTGTCCACTCGCGGCGCCATCGCGCTCATCCGCGGCGCACAGGCCTGCGCGCTGCTCAACGACCGCGACTACATCCTGCCTGAGGACGTGCAGCGCATGGTGCTGCCGGTGCTTGCTCACCGCATCACCCCCAGCCCCGAAGCCAAGATGAAGGGCATTTCCGCCGAGCGCATTCTGATCGCCGTGGTGGAGAATGTGCCTGTGCCCCTGCGCTTGTCGTAAACTAATGAAGGGAGAACTTGCCGGATGAAAAAAGCCAACCTTACGCTGGGCATCTGCTTCGGCTTTTTTCTGCTGTGCGCGCTGTCGATGGGCAATCGTACGTATCTGCTCATCTCCATCATCATCGCGCTGGCGTGGGTGTTCTCCTATGTAAGCGTGCAGATGGCCGAAAAAAGCGTGAAGGTGCGCAATGCCTTAAGCGGGCAGAAGGTCAACCGCGGCGAGATCGTCAGCATGGAGATCGCCGTCAGCCATAAAAGCCCGCTGCCCATCGCGCCTGTGGCGCTGCGCATGAGGGCTACCAGCAACACGCCCGCAGGCACCATCCACCTGACCCAGCTGGGCAAGCGCCGCCAGAAGGTGGTGCATAAGTTTGCCGCCGATCACGTGGGGGCCATGTTCCCCGGCATCGACAGCTATGTGGTCAGCGACGTGTTTGGCTTTTTCAAGCACGAGCATCAGCCGCCCATGGACGGGCAGGAGCTGCTGGTACTGCCCGTGCCCTTTGACGTGGAGCCCCTCACCTTCGCCGCCGGCGACATGGGCGTGGAAACCATGAAGCGCGCCATGGAGGACCCCTCCAGCCCCAGCGATATCCGCGCATGGCAGCAGGGCGACCCGCTCAAGCGCATTCACTGGAAGGCCAGCGCCCGCAAGCGCGAATTGATGGTGCGCCAGTTTGAAGAGCCTGCGCTGCCCGATGCGCTGGTGCTGCTGGATACCTCGCCCCCGCATCTCACCGCCGGCTTCCCCGAAGAAAAGCGCCCCTACCTGCAGGACGCCATCCTTGAAACGGCGGCCAGCGTGGTGGCCTGCCAGATCCGGCAGGATAACCCGGTGCGCATGCCGATCGTGGGCGACCGGCCCATGGAGTACTCCAGCCGTATGGGTCTGCCGCTGCTTTTGGAAGAGCTGGCCCGCTGCACCTTTAATGAGACCGAGCGCTTTGAGCGCGTGGTGATGATGCAGCTGGGCGAACTGCGCAAGACCGGCGCGGTGGTCATCATCACGTCGAGGCTCACCTCGGCGCTGGTGGAGCTGATCGTGCGCATGAAGCGCATGGGCCCCAATGTGCGGCTGTATCTGGTCACCTGCGACCCCGAGGAAGAGGCGGTTTTGCCGCTGGTGGGCCGCATGCAGCAGGCCAGTATCGAAGTCAATTATGTAACACCCCAATAAACCCATCGTCGAAAAAACTCGCTTCGCGATTTTTTCCGCCGGTTGCTTAAGAAATGTTTCCGCGCAGGCGCGGAAACTCCCCGCCCGACCGGCAAAGCCGGTCGATACGAATATCATCGGAGGGAGCGCCCTCCGATACCTCCCCAAGGAGATTTTGGAGGTCTTTCATCCGTGCGAAAACTGCCATTCCTCACCAACGAGCGCCTTTCGCGCCTGGTCGTCAGCCTGATGCTGTGCCTCGGCCTGCTTCTGCCGCTGATGATGACCTTTGGCGCAGGCAGCGCAGCCGTGCAGGCCAGCCTGACGGCAGCTTTGCTGTGCGCGCTGTTCATGGTGCTGGGGTCTTTGAAGCGCGGAAGGCTCATCCTGATGATTTTGCTCGGCGCGACGGCTGCGGTGCAGCTGGTGCTGCCGGGCTTTGGCCTGTTTGGCACGGCTTTTGAGTCGCTCAAGGCCGTTGCGCTCTACTTTAACGACGTGCCGTCCGCCGCGCCGCTGTTTGCAGGCGACATCGCCATCACGCTGGGCGTGGGGCTGGCGGAGGTATGCTATGCCTTCACCAGCCGCAGCGTGGGCTTCCTGCCTGCGACGGTGCTGGTGGTGTTGATGCTGTTTGGCATGTGGAGCCTGGGTCAGGCCGAGTACCTGTGGTACGCCGCGCCTGCGCTGGCGGCGCTTCTTTTGCTGGTGAGTCAGACCTCCCATGACAAGATCAACCTGTTTGAGGTGCTGCCCATGGCTGCGGCCGTGGTGGCGCTGGCACTGCTCATTCTGCCCGCCGGCCGTGTGACGGTGGGGCCGCTGCATACCGCCGCCATGAACCTGAAGCAGACCATTTCCGACTATCTGTTCTTCACCGAGCCGCGCAATGTGTTCACACTGGGCAATTACGGCTATTACCCCATGGGCAACGGCCGTCTGGGCGGCGAAGCCACCCCGTCCAATGTGCCGGTGATGATGGTGAAAACCGACCGCCGCACGCTTCTGCGCGGTGTGGTCAAGGATGAATACACCGGCCGCAGCTGGCGTGATACGTCCAGCGGCAAGCGTTACCTGTACGTCAACCCCCGCTACCGCGCCCTGCGCGACAGCGTGTTCCTCGAAAGCCTGCCCCCGCAGGCGGTGCGCAGCGCATCCACCATGCTTGACCAGCATGCCGTCACCGTGCAGATGCAGAATACCGCTGCCAGCACCGTGTTCAGCCCCGTGTTCCTGCGCCGCTTCAATGCCCAGAACGACATGGTTGGCTACTTCAATGAATCCAGCGAGCTGTTCATCACGCGCGATCTGAAGCGCGACGACCGCTACACCGTGTATGCGCCGCTGCTGGAGGGCGGCGACAGCGCGCTTGGTTCGCTGATTGCAGCCGCGCCCAAGGGGGCGGACAAGTACTATCAGCAGGCGCTGGAAGATTACCTTGACCTGCCCGATCACATGGAAGCCAAGGTGTTTGAGGATCTGCGCAACATCGTTGCCTCGGCCCAGACGCCCTATGACCGCGCCTGCGCCATCATGCGCCATCTGCAGCGCTACTACCGCTACACCCTCGAGCCCCGCACGCCCCCGGAAAATCAGGACTTTGTGACCTATTTCCTCTATGTGGGCAAGGAGGGCTACTGCACCTACTATGCCAGTGCCATGACGGTTTTGTGCCGCATGGCAGGCCTGCCCGCACGCTATGTGGAGGGTTTCGTGGCCCAGCCTGCGGCGGACGGTTTTGCCTACGTCACCGGCGAGGACGCGCACGCATGGACGGAGGTCTACTTCGAAGGCTTCGGCTGGGTGCCGTTTGACGCCACGCCCCATCAGCAGGAGCAGGATGACCCGCCGCCTGAGGACGAGCCCGAACCCACGCCGACCCCCACGCCCACGCCGCCGCCGGAGGATGAGGACGAGCCCACGCCCACCCCGCCTCCGGACGATCCCGACAACACGCCCGAGCCCGATCCCAACGACGATCCCGACAAGCCGGACGTGCCGTGGCTGTGGCTGATCCTGCTGGCGCTGCTGATCGCCGCGTGCGTGCGCATTGCGCTTTGCATGCCCGATCGTGTGGCCATGCGCAAGAAGAGCGATATCGACCGCATTTTCGTCTACGGCAACGCCGCCTATGCGGTGATGAAGCTGCGCAAGCGCACCCCGCGCCCGGGCGAAACGCCCATGCTGTTTGCCCGCCGTATGGACCGGCAGAAGGCCTTCCCCGCACCCATCTCGCCCCTGTGGCGCATGATGGCGCTGAGCAACTACAGCCGCTCGGAGCCTGGCGGCGAGCAGGTATCCCGCGCGCGCGACGTGTTCAAAAAGCTCTACAGCCGTCAGAAGCTGTGGACCAGGCTGCGCTTCATGCTGTGGGCTGGTTTTGGCCGCGGGCTGTACACCTGCCTCGACACAAAGGTGGATCATCAGCCCATTGAGCAGCAGTACAGCTACGCCGCGCAGGTGGCCAAGCACAAGCCCGGCAAGAAAAAGCGCTTCCGGCTGAGCAAAAAGAAATAAGCAAAACCCCCGCTGTTCCGTAGCAGGAGCAGCGGGGGAATGTTTTTGGTTTACAGGGCGCGTCTGCAGCTGACGACCAGCCATACGCCGCACGCAGCGCTGAGTGCGGCCAGCGCGAACCATGCGGCCAGAGGCGCGCTGTCGCCGGTGGTGGGCACGTCGGCGGGCGCAGAGGGCGCGGCGGGTGCGGAAGGCGCAGCAGGAACGTAGGGCAGGGAGATGGTGCGCAGAGTATGGTCGCTGTTTTCGTAATTGGCGGTGAAATCCAGATAGTAATATGAAGTGGCGCCAACGTCGGAAAGGATCGCCGCGCCATCCGGCATGGCAAGAGTACAGGTGATTGGTTTGTTTATGCTTCGAACCGCACTCAGGCGGCTGGTCAGGTCGAGCACGCCGCCAGTGATATCGACGCCATAGCCCGCAATGGCGTGCTGGGTTCCGGCTGAATTATCCATTTTGATGGTACCGCCGCTGATGGCGGCAAGGCCGCCGGCAGATATACCGTACCCTTTTCCCGTAATGTCCACGGTGCCGCCGCTGATGGTAGCATTACCGTCGGTCTGAAGGCCAGTGCCCCCATTCTTTACAGTAACCGCACCGCCGCTGATGGTCAGATCTGAACGGGCATCAATACCGGTGAAGCCGTTTTCAATGTTCAGCGTGCCGCCGTTGATGTCCGTTGAACCTGTGGTAAGAATGCCGTATGAACGGGTATTGATCTTCAGCAACGCGCCTTCGCCCAGAGCAAAATCTCCATCGCTGCCGACCAGCCATATTCCGTAGCTGCTCGGTACTGTAGTCTCAAGCGTGACGCTGCCTCCGTTGATGCTGACGTCACTTCCATTGGCAGCAATGAGATAAAGGCCGTTTTTGACATTCAGACTGCCGCTGCCGGTGATGGTCAGGTCGGCTGCAGAACCATCCAGATAGATGCTTTTTGTGTTGATGCCGTCTGTACCGCTGAAGACAAGGCTGTTGGATGTGTTTTCATCCAGCTGCAGCGTCAGCGGGTGGGTGGTATAAAGCAGGGAAAGATAAGGTATGCCGTAGACCACGTTATATTGATAGCCAGAACCGGCATAGCTGTAATTGTGCAGCGTAAGCGTTTTGCCGTCGGAAGACAAATGGGCATAGTTGTCGTCAGGCCTGGTCGTCGTGGTCGCATTTGCTCCGGACGCCAGGTAATCACCGGCCTTCATGCCTACGCCGCCCAGCCAGAGGATTTCACCTTCAGCCAGACCGGCAGCGCAGAATACAAGCGCCAGAATCAGCGTGAACACAGCAGCAATGAGCGTTCTCTTCATGAACATCCCTCCATGGAGGAAACAGATTTTTTTCACGACGGTATTTTATCACAAAAAAACCGGTCTGCACAATTTTTTTGCACAGGCCGGTAAGATGTTTATTTTTTGCCGTAATCCAAAATGCGCTGCGCCAGCACCTCGCTGATGCCGTCCACCTGGCACAGCTCTTCCTTGGTGGCCTCAAAGATGGCTTTTACGCTCTTGAAGTGGCGGATAAGCGCCTGCTGCTTCTTGGGGCCCACGCCTTCGATCTCGTTGAGGGCGCTTTTGAGGTTGGCCTTGCCGCGCAGCGCACGGTGGTGGGTGATGCCGAAGCGGTGCGCCTCGTCGCGCACAAACTGCACCAGATGCAGCGCGTTGGAGCGCCTGTCCAGCACGATGGGGTCGTCCGGGCGGTCAGGCAGGTAGATCTCCTCGAACTTTTCGGCAAGGCCGAACATGGGGATATTCACCCCGGCCTGCTTCATGGCGCTCTGCGCAAAGGCCACCTGCTGCGGGCCGCCGTCGATAAGGATTACATCCGGCAGTTTGGAAAAGCTGCCAAGGTCTGGGTCGAGGCCTTTTTCAAGGCGCTCGCGTCGCTCCTCCAGCCCGTGGGTGAGGCGGCGCAGGATGACCTCGTACATGGAGGCGAAGTCGTTGGCGCCCTGCACGGTTTTGATGCGGTAGATGCGGTATGCCTTTTTATTGGGCATGCCGTTTTCAAATACCACCATCGCGGCCACGCTCTGCTCACCCATGGTGTTGGAGATATCGTAGCCCTCGATGCGGATGGGCATCACCGGCAGCTTCAGCGCGTCCTTGAGCTCGATCATGGCCTGCCGCGTGCGCATGTCGCGGATGGCGGCGCTCTGCCTGTGCTTGAGCAGCGCATCCTCAGCGTTCTTTTTGGACAGCCGGATCAGGTCGACCTTGTCGCCGCGCTGCGGCACGCTGAGGGTGACGGCGCTGCCCTTGCGTTCGCGCAGCCAGTTTTCCAGCTCCTGCAGGGGTTCGGGCAGAGCTTCCGCCAGCACGTTGCGGGGGATGAGGTGCTCATCGTCGTAGTACTGGGTGATGAAGTTGGCCAGAATGATCTCCGGCTCTTCATCGCCGCTGTTTTCCATCAGGAAGGCGCGGCCGCCCTCCATGCGCCCGGCGCGGATGTGCGTCAGATGCACCATGGCGTCCTGCTCATGGCGGGCAACAGCCAGCACGTCCTGCTCCACGTCGCGGGTCTGAATGGCGTGCTGCTCCTCCATCAGCTGGCGGATATCGGCGATCTTGTCGCGCAGAAGCGCAGCCTGCTCATACTCCATGTGCATGCTGCATTCCATCATCTCATCCGTGAGGGATTTGAGCAGCTCGCGGCTGTCGCCATTGAGGAAATCAATGACGCGCCTGAGCATGGCGGCGTACTCTTCCTCGCTGACGCCGTTTGCGCACGGCGCCTTGCACCGGCCGATCTGGTGCTGCATGCAGGGGCGGCGCGGCGATTTCAGCGGCAGCGACAGGTTGCAAGTGCGCAGCGGGAAGAAGCGGCGCACCTCGTCCAGCACCTGCCGGACGGCCGTCGCGCCGATGTAGGGACCGAAGTACCGCGCGCCGTCGCGCTGATCCATCCGGCGGGCAAGCGTCAGGCGGGGAAAGCGCTCATTTAAGTCGATACGCAGGTAGGGGTAGTGCTTGTCGTCCTTGAGCAGGATGTTGTAAAACGGCTTATGCTTCTTGATGAGGTTGCATTCCAGCGTGAGCGCCTCAAAGTTGGTTTGGCACAGCATGAGGTCAAAGTCGTCCACACGGCTGACCATGGCCGCCACCTTGGGCGTGTGCGAGCCATGAAAGTACTGGCGCACGCGGTTTTTCAGGTTGACGGCCTTGCCCACGTAGATGATCTCGCCCCGGCTTTTCATGATGTAGCAGCCGGGGCTTTCGGGAAGCATTTTGATTTTGTATTCCAGCGTGGCGTTCATGGATTCCTCTTCAAAATGGGGAGGTGTTGGTTAAGGCTGATAGTAGTGCACGATTTGGTTCACCCGGCCGTTTTTGCCCAGCCAGTACTGCAGCACCCACACGTCGCTGGCGGCGGTGGAGCAGCTGTACTCGATCACGCGGGACCCGTCGTCGCGGATTTCCACCTTGCCCACGTTGGGGTAGGCGTAGTACAGTCCGCGTTCGCCGTTGGGCGACTGCAGCTGGCCAAAGTCCTTGTAGGCGGCGGTCACATCGGCCTCGGTGGAGCCAAAGCCCACGCCGCGCGGGCCGTTGCCAAGCGAGCGGTTCATCACGATGCGCACCAGCTCCCAGGCGCTGCCGTCCAGCATAAACACGGCGTAGCCCCAGTCGTATTCCAGATGCACGGCTTCCTTGCCGGTGCCCAGATAGGCGGTGGGCAGCTCCTTTTTGGGGTTGCCGAAGGTCTGCTTGAATTCATCGGTGGTGGTTTTGTTCATCACAAAGCCGGTGAACACGTCGGTTTCCATATACATGTCCAGCGGATAGGGCTTTACGTCGAACTTGTAGCCCACCTCCAGAATGGAGCTCATTTTGCCGTACTGATTGACGCACACGGCCTTGAGCGTTACGCGGCCGGAGGGCATCTTGATAGGTGTGCCGTCGTACACGGGGCTTTCCTCGGTGGGGGTGGAGCCGTCGATGGTGTAGTAATAGGTGTAGTGCTTTTCCATCTCGGCCTTTTCAGCCTTGGTAACGGTTTCATCGTAAATCTCGCCGGGGCGCAGGCTGACTTCCTTGAGCTTTTTATAGGTGTTGGGCGCAAGGTTGCACTTGGGCGCAGGGGGCGAGGGATAATAGAAGGTGTAGGTTACCTTGACCGGGTCACTCACCAGGTCTTCACTGACGCACACGGCGCGCAGGGTGACCGTGCCTTCCTGCGGGGTGAAGGCACCGCCCGTGGACAGAATGCCGCCTTCGGGCAGAATGACGCTGTCGTCGGTGGTGTAGTAGATATCATAGCCCTGCGGCGAGGTCAGGCTGACCTTTTCCTGCATTTTGCTGATTTCGTAGCGGCCTGCATTCAGGCTGATCTTGGGCGGCAGGGGAATATAGTCCTCGCGCTCCAGACGGAAGCTTTCCTGATCGGTGTTGTTATAGGCGGTCAGCATCATGTCGGCGGCTTCGGGTTTGCGGTCCTGCGCCTGATACATGCGGATGAGCGCGGTATAGGCCTCTGTGCGGAAGGAGCTGACGGTGTTGATCAGCTGCAGGTACACGGCCTCAGCCTTTTCATCCTCGGCGTTGAGCTCGTAGGCATTGGCCAGCGACAAAAGGCCGTCGTAGTTTTGCGGGTCGACGATGTCGCCGATGCGGAAGCACGTGATGGCCAGCTGCACGTCGCCCACGTCCAGATAGCCTTCTCCGCTGAGCCAGTAGGCCTGCGCAGGCACGCTGTTCCATTCCCTCAAAAGGGCTTCGCGCTCGGTCTGCACCAGCGGGTCGCGGGTGTTGACCGCCAGTTCAAACAGGCTTTCCGTGGCGGACAGGGCGTTGCGGCGCGCGGTGGCACGCTGGCCGGTTTCAGACTTGCTGTTGTACACCAGATAGCCCACGCCTGCGGCGATGGCGATGACCAGCACGATGACAATCAGCAGCATCCAGTTCACGCCGCCGCGGCGTACGCTGTGCACGCGGGTGGACTTATGCTTCACATTGGGGATGCGGCTGTAGGTATTGACCGGCACGCCGCGGCGCGTGTCCGGGCGGCTGGAGCCGGATTTGCCGTATGTGGGCTGGGGACGGGCGCGCATGGGCTGCGGGCGGCCCTCCATGGGCACGGGGTCCAGCTCATAGTCGCCGTATTCGCGGATGCGGCGCGGTTCATTGTGCAGGGTGGGCGTGGATGCGCTCACCCTGCCCTGACGCATCGCGCGCACGCCGGTATCCAGCCGTGCGCCCGCATACTTGCCAAGGTACGTGCCGCACTCCTCACAGGTGAGCGAACCGTCCGGCATGGTATGGCCGCAGTGTTCACAGATCATAGTGTTCCTCCTCAGGCGCGGTTATTGATTACATTTCCGTTGATGCACAGCTCAAAGCGCTGGCCCAGAAACGCCGCGGCCTTTTCGCACATGGTGATGCGCGACATGTAAATGCTCAAAAATTCCAGCACGCTGGAGGTGCTGTCCATATCGATCTCCTGGCGGATAACGCCGTCTTCGCGGTCGACGACCACGCGATTATGCTGAATGGCAAAGTTCACGCGGTCATGCGGATCGGTGGGATCGGGCCTGCCGTTACGCACGCGGCTTTTATGTGCGTCGGACTTATCAGCAATGGCCAGCGCGGCGCTGACAGGGCTGGACACAAAGCCGGTCTGTTCCTCGTGGTTGCCCACGGCGGTGATCACTTCCACCACATCGGCGGCAGGCATGCCCATTTCCCGCAGGATGGGAAACAGCAGCACCGCGCCGCTCTGGCCGTGCTCGATGCGGTTGACGCTGTTGCCCACGTCATGCACCCAGCCTGCGATGGCGGCCAGTTCGACCTCGCGGTCGCTGAAGCCAAGCCGGGACAGAATGCTGCTGGCAGTATGGCTCACATAGCCCACATGGCGCGGGCCGTGGTCGGTATAGCCAAGCGCCTCCAGATAGCGGTTGCCCGCATGGATGAGCGCGTGGATGGATTCGTTCTTTTGTACGTCTTTGAGGGTGATCATTCAGTGCCTCCTGATTCAAGAGGGGTCAATCCAGCCGCCGATGGGGCAGTGTGATGCGGATCCATCGGCGGCGCGCTTTCCGGTGCAGCCGGTTTACTGCTTCTGCAGCCGCTTGAAGGCCTTGTAGGTGGGGTCGTTGGTCCAGTCGCGCACGGGGGCTTCGCTGCCCAGACGCTCGATGGCGCTGCGGATCTCGATGAAGTCCACATAGCTCACATCGTCGCCCTCGGCCACGTCCAGCAGGTATTCCAGCGCGCGGTCGTCGTCCAGCTTGGCAAGGTAGCCGGCGAACAGGCCGCGCTTGCCCTTGGTGGTTTTGAACTGCTCCAGCGCAAACTGGAACACGTCCTCGTCGCCGGGGTAGTCGGCCAGCACGTCAAGCAAAGCTTCCTTGCCCTCGTAGTCGGCAGCGGTGAAGGCGATCTTGGCGGCCTTGCGCACGCCTTCGCCCATCTGGCGCAGGCTCTCCAGCGCGTTGTCGAGAATGTCGTCCTCGTCGTCGCGCTCCACCTGCCAGCGGATGAAGTCCACCATCGGCAGGGTGCTTTCGATCTGGCGCAGGATCTCGATGGCGGCCATGCGGGCCTCGCAGGGGGCGGATTTGTCCTTGGCCATGTCAAGCAGCGCCTGCTCGTCGCCCAGCTCTTCCAGACGGTCCATCAGGGGATCGGGCACGGGGATCTCTTCGGCAATGTAGTCCTTCAGCAGCTGGCACAGCGCGGCGCTGTCGTCAAACTGCTCAAAGTATGCGCCGGGGGTCGCGCCATCCAGCCAGTCGGCCGGGGTGTTGAGCCAGCGCATGTACACCTCGGGCACTTCGTTTTCCATGTCGTCAGGACGGCGGAAACGGGCGCTGTTTTTTTCGATCCAGTCGTTGAGCACGTCGGTGAATTTGGCGTCAAAATCGATGATCTGCATGGTGAATTTTCCTCCTTTATGTGGTTGGCAGGGCCTGCAGGGTGCGCAGCGCTTCGTCAAGCGCAGCGGCGCGCATGCCGCCCATGCGGTGAAGGTCGATGTGAAGGGGATTCAGGTCGTGCAGCGCACGGTACTGAATGGCCAGCGCCAGCGGCCAGATGCGCGACGGATCAGCGATGACGTCGCGGCGCTGGGAGGGGGTCATCCGGTGGATCTGCTGCATACCCCACAGCGCGATGGATGGATCGTCCGGACAGAGGCGCTGTGCGCGGCGGATGCGAAGCGTGAGAAGACGCTCGCGGAAGGCGGGTGTTTCCGCCGGGGGACGGGTGGGGTCGATCCACGCGATGCGGCCGTCCTGCCATGCGGCATAGGGCGGCGGCACGTTCAGGTCGTGAAGCACGGCCACAGCCACGCGCTTGGCAGCGGAGGGGGAGGGATGCTGCAAAAGCACCTCGCGCATCAGGTGGGCGCGCTCCTGCGGCGGCATCGCCATGGCTACGCCGGCCAGCAGCGTTCCGGGCCAGTCCAGCGGCAGGGCCATCAGCTGCAAAAAACGCTGACGCAGCCGGTGGTCGGCGCATACGGCATCCGCCAGCGCCTGCGGGCCCTCGCTCAGCATTTCGGTAACGGGCGCGGCGCAGGCTTGCAGCTCCTGCGGCGTAACGCTGCCGTACCACGAAATTTCTCTTGCCTGACGGCGAATCTCGCGGGGGTCAAGTCCCTGCATGGCCGTCATGCGGGTGAACAGCATTTCGCTGAAAACGTCGTCGGGGTCGATCTCACGGCACAGGTGGATGTGAGGCATGGCCTCCTCCAGCCGGCCCAGGCGCAAAAGACACACGCACAGGTCGTACAGCGCTACCGTGCGATGCGGCTGACGTTTGACAGCGCGGCGCAGCATGCCCAGCACAATATGAGGCGCATTCAGCTGATCGCTGGCCAGCAGCACCGCCAGCTCGCTGGAGGGCACACTGGCTGCCGCCGAGGCCTTTGCCAGCGCGGCATAGGCGGATTGCGTCTGCCCCAGCGCCACAAAGATGCCAGCTGCCGAGGACAGCAGCTGCGCGCTGTCGGGCCGGATGGCCAGCGCATTTTGCAGCCGCGCAAGGCTGGCGGCGTGATCGCCCTGTTTGAGATGCACCAGCGCCCACAACAGCTCGCGCTGGGCGCTGGGCACGCCGTAGGGCTTCTGCCCGGCACGGATCAGCGCGCGCTGCGCGCCGTCCTCGTCGCCGCGGTTGATGCAGCGCGCGGCGGCCTGCATCAGCCCGTCAAAGCGCGCCATGCGCCGCCGGGGCGGGATGCCGTCGCAGTCGCAGGCAAGGTCGTAGGCGTCGTCGTGCCAGAAGGGCAGGTCGTCGGTCATGGGCTGGGCCAGGTAGATGTTGAGCGCATCCTGCCCGGCGGGGCGCAAACCCAGCGCAAGCAGGTTCTGGCCGATGAGGCCGTACAGATCCCTGCGGTCAGGATCCTGCGCAAGAGAGGCAAACGCCTCGCGGTTGCTGGCTTCGTAGCAGCCCAGCTGGCGCAGCGTGAGCACATAGCTCAGGCATGCCTCGTCGCTTTGTTTGTCAGCGCGCACGGCATGGCGCTCCAGCACCGCTGCGCGTACGAAGTCGCCGCCCTGACGGCAGCGCTCCGCACGCCTGAGCCAATAACTCGCGGGGCGTTGGAAAAGGTCGTTTTCAGTCATAAATCACTTGCGCGTCGCCGCGTTGAGCAGGCGAAGCAGGTCGTGCTGGGTGAATTTTTCGGTCTTTTTGCAGAAGTGGCAGGTGAGCTCGGCGCCTTCCTGCTCGTCCTGGATCATGCGGGTAAGCTCTTCCTCGCCCAGGGTGATGAGGGCCTTTTCCATGCGGGCGCGGGAGCAGTCGCAGCGGTAGGTGAGCTCGGTGGTTTCCAGCACCACGGGCTTGAGGCCGTCAAACCACTTGGGGAACAGGTCCTCCATGGGCTCGTAGCTCAGCTCCCGGCTGATGTCGGCCAGCAGGGGGCTGCGCAGCTCCAGCTCGCTGATGATGCTGTCGGGGCAGCCGGGCAGGGGCTGCAGAAGCACGCCGCCGGCAGTGAGCACGGTTTCGCCGTTGACCAGCACGCCCAGCGACTGCAGGGTGGGCTTTTGCTCGCTCTGCACATAATAGGTGGCAAAGTCCTCGGCGATCTCGCCGGAGAACAGCGGCACCTGACCCACATAGGGGGTTTTCATGCCCAGATCCTTGACCACGCTCATGCGGCCTTCATTGCCCACGGCCATGCCAACGGCCAGCTTGCCGTCGGGGCGCAGGGGCATTTCCACATTGGGCACGTCCACGCAGCCGCGCACACTGTCGCGGTCAGCCACGCACACGATGCGGCCCAGCGGGCCGCCGCCGTCGATGGTGACAGTGACGCTTGCTTCATCGCCCTTGAGCATGGCGCCAAGCATGGCGGTGCCCATGAGAGAGCGGCCCAGCGCGGCGGTGGCCACGGGGCTGGTGCAGTGGATAGCGGCGGCCTTTGCAACCGTGTTGGTGGCGGTGAGCAGCAGTCCGCGCACCATGCCGTCCATCAGGGTGAGGTGGATCATCTGATCTTTTGCAGGAATCATATCGTTCGTCCTTTCGTCGTTACAGCTCGGTCATGCGTTCGCCCACGGTGGGCACGTTTTCGTCCTCCATGGGCTTGTGTGCGGCAATGAACCAGCGCAGCTCATGAGGCGCGGGAGCGGTGAGTTTTTTGTCGCCGAACAGGCACACGTTGGTGAAGCCCACGGCCTCCAAAAGTTCGGTCAGCCGCTGGGCGGAGTGCATGTACTGCCGCTGCGATTCGCCGATGCGGGTGTAGGTTTCGCCCTTCTGGCGTACAAAAATGGCCAGGTTCAGGTCCACGCAGCCGTTGTGGCGGTCCAGCTGGTTCTGCCACAGGTAGGCGATGTCCTCAGTCTCGTCGCCGATGAAGTGGTCGCCCAGCACGTTTTCCAGCTTGTAGGGGGTGCTCAGGTCCAGGAACAGCCCGCCGCCGGGGCGGATGGCCACCCACGCCGCGCGGAAAAAGTCCGTAAGCTCGGCGGCGTCTTTTAAGTAGTTCAGGCCGTCGTTGGTGCAAAGCACGGCGTCCATCTGCCGGTGCAGGTGCAGCGTGCGCATGTCCTGCTTCACAAAGGGGATCATAGCGCCTGCCTTGCGCGCCTTCTGCGAGGCCTCAAACAGCATATCCGCCGACAGATCCACGCCGGTCATCTGGTAGCCCAGACGGCTCAGCGCGATGGTGATGCTGCCGGTGCCGCAGGCGCATTCGCACACCTTTCCGCGGGGAATGCCGTAGCGCTCCATCAGGGTATGATAGTACCGCGCCCAGCCCTGATAGTCCACGTCGGCCATCAGGCGGTCGTAGACGGATGCAAATGCGGTGTACATGCTTTGCTTCGCTCCTTTAGTGCTTTCGATTCTTCTGGCCGATCAGGCCGCCGATGCGGCCTGTCTCCTTGGCGGAAAGGCCCGCCCAGCCAACCTCGCGCACGCGGTCCAACAGCCCCAGCTCGCGCGCGATTTCGTATTTCATGCGCTGCTGACGGGTGAGGCTCATCAGCGCCTCGCGCCGCACAGCGCCGTGCTGACTGATATCTTTTTTGCCCATGTGCCGCCCTCCTTTCGGGGGTAGGGTCGGTCAAAAAGGGGCATCCAATGCATCAGCCCTCGACGGATTCGTGCTGCTCTTCCTCTTCGTCCTCTTCCACGTACAGACCGCGGCCGACCTGCGCGCCTTCGATCTGGGCGTTGAGGTAGCGGTCAAACACGCCGTTTACATAGCTGGCCTGAATGAAGCGGCTGAGGGAATAGCCCAGCAGAATGTAGTAGGCCGCGTAGATCAGCAGCGCAAACTGCGCATAGGGTGTAAGCAGGCTCACAATCAGGCAGATGGCCAGCGGCACGATGGACAAAAGCTTCAGTCCCACCGTCATGGGCAGACGGCCGATGGCCATGATGATGCTGTTGCGGATGAGCCCGCGGTAGTTGAGGTCGTAGGTGACCATCTGGGGATAGATGTACATCAGGCTGCACAGCCACAGCACGCCCACCATGATGACCACAGCCTGGGGAATGACGAACACCCAGCTCTGGGCGCTCATCTGGCCGTAGAAGGTGACGCACACATACAAAAGCAGCGGCACCAGGCCGGTAATGGTGCTGGTGATGAGGGCCTGCTTCCAGTTGGACTTGAAAACGTCCCAGAAATCAGACCAGACGAAGGCGTGCTCGTCACGCGCCCAGTTGCGGGTGATGTAGCACAGGCCTGCGGTGGCAGGGCCGGTGATGGCGATGGCAGGCACCAGCAAAAGCAGCGTCTGCAGGGTGAGCGCCTTAAGGGCCTCCAGGTAGGTGGCATTCATCTGATTGAAGGCCTCGGCGGTGATCTCGCCGGCCATCAGCTGAGCCTGTACGTCGGTAATGTTGAGCAGGCCGGAATAAGCCATCGAAACAGCACGGCCGATGACCAGAATAACGGGCAGCCAGAATACGACGTAGAGCAGGTTTACCTTGAACAGTGCGGAAAAGCGCACGCGCAGCATTTCCCAGAAAAGCTGCCAGCGGTTGGTGGGCAGATCTTCCTTGGTATAGTCGCCCTTGCCGCTCTTGCCGTAGTAGTAGCGGTTCATCATTTTTCCAAACATGTGGGTTCCTCCGTTCACATGGGTATACATCATAGATTATACCACATAATATGCAAAAAACAAAATGTCCATTTTGTAAACAAGCGGCTGCCGCCGCGGGCACATCGACCATGAAGTGCGCAGCCCATCCCCGCCCCACGACCCAGACAAAACATTTCCCAACAAGCGGCTGCCGCCGCGGGCACATCGACCATGAAGTGCGCAGCCCATCCCCGTCCCGCGACCCAAACAAAACAGTTCCCAACAAGCGGCTGCCGCCGCAGGCACGTCGACCATGAAGTGCGCAGCCCATCCCCGCCCCACGACCCAAACAAAACATTTCCCAACAAGCGGCTGCCGCCGCGGGCACATCAATAAAAAGCCCCGAGGCCGTAAAACGGCCTCGGCAGCGGGATTCTCAAGGGGCAATGCCCCTTGAGCGGGGTGCAGGGGCAGCGCCCCTGCCTCGTCCCCTCCCTGCAAAAAAACGCCGTCCCCTGTCGGAACGGCGTTTCGTTTTATGCGCCCACCTTTTCGTCGGCGGATTTGAGCTTGGTGAAGATCATGCGTCCGGCGCTGGTCTGCAGCACCGTGGTGACGGTAACGGTGACGGTTTCGCCCACGAAGCGGCGGCCGTTTTCAACGACGATCATGGTGCCGTCGTCCAGATAGGCCACGCCCTGACCGGGCTCCTTGCCCTCGCGCACGATGTTTACGGTGAGGTCCTCGCCGGCCATGAGCATGGGCTTGACGGCGTTGGACAGGTCGTTGATGTTGAGCACGCGGATGCCGGTGACGCCGGCGACCTTATTGAGATTGTAATCGTTGGTGACCACAGCGCCGCCCATGTCGCGGCAGAGGCGAAGAAGTTTGACGTCCACCTCGGCGGCGTCGGGATAGTCGGCCTCGGTCACAGTGACAGGCACTTCCTTTTGCAGTTTGGCCAGCACGTCAAGGCCGCGGCGGCCGCGGGCGCGGCGCAGGCTGTCGCCGCTGTCGGCGATGTGGCGCAGCTCCGCCAGCACAAACTGCGGCACAACGATGTCGCCCTCCAGAAAGCCGGTGCGGGCGATGTCGAGGATGCGGCCGTCGATGATGACGGAGGTGTCCAGCAGCTTGCAGTTGGAAGTGGGTGCTTCAGGAACTTCAGCAGGAGCCTCCTCCTCGCTGCGGCGCAGACGCTGCAAAACGCGGCTGATGCCCTTGCCGTCGCGGCTGCGGCGAAGACCGGTGCGCAGGCCGATGGTGCCAAGCACCACGTAGGTCAGCGCGCTGAAGCTGACGGTGAGCAGGCTGGGGCCTGCGGAAAGAATGAGCTGGTTGATGAGCGCAGCCACGGCCAGGCCCAGCACCAGCCCGCCGGTGGTGAGGATGATCTGCTGGGTGGTCATGCCCTCCAGACGGCGCTCGATGGCGGCGATGAGCTTAAGCGTGCGCTCGATGGCTGCATTCGACAATGCAAAGAAGATCAGCGCGCCCAGCAGGCACAGGGCCGCATAGGCGGCATAGGGCGTGTAGCCAGGCAGTGCGGGGTAAAGGCGCATGAGCGCGGGCACCAGCAGCGCGCCCAGCGCAGCGCCTGCGCCCGCACCCAGAAGGGTGATCAGAAACCGCATCAATTTGGTAAGAGTTCTGTTTTTCATCATGTCCTGCAAAATGACCTTTCTGACTTTCACAAAGGGATCAGGTGACGACTGCCAGCGCCTGCATGAGCGTGTCCACACCGGTGAAGGTGACGCCTTCGATGGGTTTGATGCGCTTTAAATTCTGCCGGGGCAGAATGATCTCGGTAAAGCCGAGGCGCACGCATTCGGCCACGCGGCGCTCCGCCTGCGATACGGGGCGAACCTCGCCGCACAGGCCCACTTCGCCCATGACGCTTAGGTTGGCCGACAGGGTGAAGCCCATCAGGCTGGAGGCCACCGCCATGCACACGGCCAGGTCGGCCGCGGGGTCGCTCAATGCCAGACCGCCGGCTACGTTGATGTATACGTCCTGATCAAACAGCTTTTTGCCGGCGCGTTTTTCCATCACGGCAAGCAAGAGCGCCACACGGCTGGAATCCATGCCGCCGACGGTACGCTTGGGCACCGAGTAGAACGACTTGGCCGCCAGCGCCTGCAGGTCGCACAGGATGGGGCGGGAGCCCTGCAGAGTGCAGAACACCACGCTGCCGCTTGCGCCGCGCGCACGCTGGCTTAGCAGGCTTTCGCTGGGGTTGGCCACCGGTACCATGCCTTCGGAGCGCATTTCAAACACGCCCAGCTCGTTGACCGAACCAAAGCGGTTTTTGACCGCGCGCAGCAGACGGTACTCGTGCTGACGGTCGCCCTCAAAGTAGAGCACGGCATCCACCATGTGCTCCAGAATTCGCGGGCCGGCCAGGCTGCCTTCCTTGGTGACGTGGCCCACGATGAACACGCTGGTGCCCGTCTCCTTGGCAAAGCGCACGATGGCGCCTGCGCTCTGGCGCACCTGGCTCACGCTTCCGGGCGCGCTGCCGCTGTCTTCAGACACCATGGTCTGAATGGAGTCGATGATCAGCACGTCCGGCTGCATGGTCTGGCACTTTTCCAGCACGCTTTCCACGTCGTTTTCGGGCAGAACGTAGAGCTTTTCCTGCGGCACTTTGATGCGCACGGCGCGCATTTTGATCTGCCGGGCGCTTTCTTCGCCGGAAACGTAGAGCACCTTTGCGCGCTCGGACAGGCTGGCCGCCACCTGCAAAAGCAGCGTGGATTTGCCAATGCCGGGATCGCCGCCGATGAGGATGGCGCTGCCGGGCACAAGGCCGCCGCCCAGCACGCGGTCCAGCTCGGGATTGCCGGTGGACGATCGCGGCTCGGCGCGTTCTTCAATTTCGGAAAGCGGTTTGATCTCCGCTTTGCGGGTGGTCTGGTATTTGGCCGCCTTTTCGGCGGTTTTGCTTACGGTAACAGGTGCAGCCATGCGTTCCTCAAAGGTGTTCCACTCGCCGCAGTCCGGGCAGCAGCCCAGCCAGCGCGCGGTTTCATACCCGCAGGACTGGCACACATAACAGGTTTTTTCCTTGGCCAAGGGGGTTCTCCTGTTCCGCCGTCAAGGCTTGTCCTGATGATAGCACGCAGATGCGCGCGCCGCCATGACGGCTTTTGATAATCTGTGTCGAAGGGGCGGCAAAACCGTTCGCGCCCGTTCGGCAAAAAAAGCCTTTTCCACATCCAGTATACCACAAAAGGCTGGATTGAAAAGGCTTGCGGGGTTGAATTTACAGTGTGTTCATTCGCCGATGACCTGATTGTCAGCAAGGATCTCAGGCTTAAAACGCATGCTGTCGGCGTCGGTGATGGGGCGGATGACCTTGCACGGCACGCCTGCTGCAAAGGAGTTGGCGGGGATGTCGCGGGTGACCACGCTGCCTGCGCCGATAACGCAGCCAGAGCCGATCGTCACGCCCGGGCACACCACCACGTTTGCGCCCAGCCAGCAGTCGTCGCCGATGGTGACGGGCTTGGCGTAGCACAGGTGCTTTTCGTTGCCGTCCTTATCCAGCATCACATGGCGTTCGCCGGGCAGCATGGGGTGGATGGGGGTGACGATGGTCACGTTGGGGCCGAAGTTACAGTCATCGCCGATGGTGACCTTTGCGTCATCCTGAATGGTGAGGTTAAAGTTACCGAAGAAGCGCTTGCCGATGGTGGTATGCACGCCATAGTGGAAATGCACCGGGCCCTGAATGAAGCTGCCTTCACCCATGCTGCCCACGATCTGGCTGAGGATGGCGGCACGCTTTTCGGTTTCGTGTTCGTAGGTGGCGTTATAGTCGTTATTGAGGTTATGGGTACGCAGTTTGATGGCGCGCAGGTCGGGATGGCCGGGGGCGAACAGGATACCGGCGAAGATTTTTTCTTCTTCACGCATGGGTGGGTGACCTCCTTTGGAGTGTAGATGGCGGCAGCTGACGCGCCGATTTATGAGGCGGGTTGCCTCAGCCCGGTGACTTTTCTAAGCTGCGCTTAGGGTTCTCTTCCGCTCCGCTCGGGCCAGAGGGTGAGGGGGAACGTCGAGGTTCCCCCTTACCCTCTGGACTCCCACACCCCCTCCTTCGCCGGGG
>JAFWYA010000055.1 GCA_017517815.1 Clostridia bacterium
ACAATGCGTCAGCGTCTTCGCGCGCTCAATCGTCGCAGAGCGCCCTGCCGGTTGCTCTGCTCGTTTCGCTTGCCGCCTTCAGAACACTTTGCCCCTGCGGGGCAAGTGCCCACAGGGCACACGCGTTCTTGCGGCGTACTTGGCAGCAGACGGCCCGGGAGAGTAGGTCGCTGCCGCATTCCAATTCCCGATCAGCTTTCGCTGGTCGGGCTTTTTATTATGCAAAAGATGAATGCGCGTTTTAAAAGTGTTTTTCTGTTCTTTTTATCGATTTGTTAATGGGGCATGCTGATTTGTATAGAAAGTCGGTTTCTTTATTTTTAAAGTAAAAGCAAAATGAAATCAATGAAAAACCTTATTTTTTCGACATAAATTGACAATCGATGCTGTGCATGATAATCTGAAAAAAGGAGGTAAGTTCCTATGAAAACATTACAGTTTGTGGATGATGTTGTTTTTCAGACTTATCATGCACTTTATAGTCCAGAGAATATTTTTTTGCATTTTGACTGGCAGCAGATGCTGGATAACTTTCATCCCCATGGCAAAGGGTGTTTGGTGGTGCTGGATGATGTTCCTATTGGTGGAATCATTGTTGATGATGATTATATTACAGCCCCCTTTCTGATTCCTCCATTTATGGATCAAATGCTTTTTTGGAAGACTGTCGGGCAGTTGACGGAGGGAATTCAAAAATTGCAATACATACCTGATACGCATAGTGACATTTTGCAGAAAATTGGAGCCAAAAAAGTCCGAAGTAAATATCAAATGATTCGGCCAACAGCTCATTATGATGTTAACCCCAAAGCAGGTTTCTTTTTTGATTCCATACGAGAATCCGATAAAGCAGAAATGGCTGATGCGATTTTGAAAGCGCATAATCACGGATATGTGGGTTTGACAGAAGGGAGGTTGGATATCTGCGAAGTAAAACAAATCCTTGAAAAACGTCTGAAACTTTTTTCAGAAACAAATACACTTGGTATGGGTACGGTGGTAAGAGAAGGTTCTACAAATCGCATAGCGGCTGTGTGTGTTGCGGGAATATATCCGGACGTCCCCAATTGTTTTGCTACGATTCACCAGGTTGCAGTCCTTCCAGAATTTCGCCGTCGGGGACTGGCTCGTTCCATGATTCTGCGAACCATTGATACAGCAGCTCATACATCACCAGCCGTTGTTTTGGGGGTGTTGAAGGGAAATCCAGCAGAGGTGCTCTATGCCCAGCTGGGGTTCCGAGCTGGCTGCGCTTACAGTGACTATGTGCTCTGAATCATAATAGTAAAACAAAAGCAGGAGGGGAAAATGTGGCGTTTACCCAATGATTATTCGCAGTCGGTGATTACGGCAAGTGAACAGATTTTGAGTTCCCGGAATGAATAGTGCTTACATCTTCCTGAAACGGCAGTTGTCTTTTTTATGAGCAAGGGGACGGATTACCTGATAGAGCATTATGACACAGAGGAAATGTCGGAGTTGCTTCCGCGCTTTCTCAACAGCTGTTCTGTGGGACGATTTCCAAACTGAACTTATGCTTTTTGGATGGTGGACGCGGGGCTCCGCAGGCAGTGGATACATTGGAAACTCTCCATGCTTTAGGCGTAAAGAATATCATTGCTGTTGGAATGTGCGGTGCCTATACTGAAAATGTTGTCATAGGAAAAATCATTGCACCTCAAAAGGCTTTTGTTGAGGAGGGAACATCCCTTCACTACTATGAATCCATTGAAGTTTCATATCCGGATGATGATCTGCTGAATATGACATTGTCCTTTTCTTACATTCACCATTATCCAATCGTGTGAATGGCTGCAGTATACAGGCAAACCTTTTCCAAAGAGCAGTTGTGGAGGGAAAAAGGGGCTGTTTGTGTAGATATGGAAACATCAGCTGTTTTCAGCGTGGCAAAATATCTTGGAGTCAAAGCGATTGCGCTTTTGATGGTTTCTGACTTGGCTCCGTAAAATCCGGATGCGCAGAAATGGAAGTGGCAAATGACAGAAGATATGAGAGAGCAGCTTGCGGAACATGCAATCGCGCTGGCTCAAAAACTCATTGAGTGAAAGAGCGAGATGCCCATCTTCAGCCAGTAAGTTTTGACTTTTTTCCTGAATAAGGCAAGTTTTTGTATGCATGACGCGTTGTATCAACAACAGCAAGGAGGGTGATCAGCTATGAAAAAAAGAATGATTTTGATTGCTGTATTGCTTTTGTGCGTCATAACTACAGTTCGGGCAGCGGGATTCGTTACGCCGTTGTATCCGCAGGAGCAGGAAAAGCATGATCAGTTCTGGAACTACATGGATCTGCAGCTTGGTCCATGGCTCAGCAAAGAACCACAGGAAAAGTGGTCTGCTGCGCGCTGTCGTCAGGTGGCTGACCAGATGGAAAAAGACGGCTTTGTAATTTCAGAAGAATATAAGGATAAACTTTATCGAACTCAAAGAGTGCATCGCTGGCACGCGACAGAGGCATATTCGCTTTTGTGCGAAAGTCAAATTGGCGAGCAGTGGCAGTGGTCATTATATGATCGCTGGAGGATGCAGCAGGCAAAAAGATACAGCGGTATCATGGCATATAACGATGGAATGCCTGGCCATGAGGATCCCCAAGTTAATGACTTGGTACAGCTTACTCGCCAATTGCTGCAGAAAGAATATGGTTTGACAAACGAGCAGATGAATGAGTACGATTATGGCGTACATCTGAACATACTGACAGAACGTCAGCTGTGGACTGTGAATGTTTATCCTGATCTGGAACATGATCCATACCGCAATGATTTTTGTGTTGAGTATTATTGGCCTGATCATGAGTGGAGCATAACAGACTGGCGCCCAAATCATTTAATGAAATGAAAAGGATTCAATGAAGATACAAGATATTCTTTCGAAACTTTACAGTGGCCTTGTGGAGACACTCCTTCCGCAGGGAAACGTCTGTCATCTGTGCGAACGTGCGCTT
Organism: Clostridia bacterium; assembly: GCA_017517815.1. Next base: position 2,968 of record JAFWYA010000055.1, read on the forward strand.
GATGGGTACACTATTTTGTGTGACAGATGCTGTAATGCGTTGAATAAACAAAAGTATCCTGCAGAGAAAATGGCGGAGTGTGGTCACCCTCCGCTTGAGGTATGCATTGCAGCATTTCCGCATGAAGCTGAAGCCAGGAAGCTTGTTCATCAATTGAAATATGATGCAAACGCTTCAGTTGTGCCCCTGCTTGCAGAAGCCATCAGCAACGCACTCATTCATCAGCCTGCCGTACGAACGAAGATCGACTGTGTGATGCCTGTGCCATTACACCCAACTCGTGAGAATGAGCGAGGATATAATCAGGCGGCATTGCTTGCAAGAGAGGTATGTTTTCAAGCAGAACTGGAATTGAATGAACATGTGCTTGTACGCAAAAAGCAGACGACTTCACAGATCAAACGCAGCCGTGAAAACAGGTTAAGAGCTATGCAGGGCGTTTTTAGTGTTGTTCATCCAGAAGAAATCAAAGATAAGCATATTTTGCTGGTGGATGATGTGATCACCACCGGCGCAACGGCAATGGCCTGTGCGGAAGTATTATTGCATGCAGGAGCCCAAAGCGTTTCTCTCTTAACGGTTTGCCGTGCCGAGAAAAAGAAAGCCCGAAGATCCGATTGATCTTCGGGAATTTTTTATTAAGCCTGTGCGCGCCTTGCAAACATGCGGCCGGTTTCGCAGATGAATCGCAGCAGGCTGGGACACAGTTCCCTGTCGACAACGTTCCAGATGTTAAAGGTCTCAAAGCTCATGGTGCTGTCGAACTTTATTTCTTTGAGTCCCTCTACAAAGCGATTCCAGTCCAGCAGGCCCATGTAGGGCGCCAGATGCTGGTCGCTGATACCGTCGTTGTCATGCACATGGAAGGCCTTGATGCGGCTGCCAAGCTGCACCATGGCTGTTTTGATATCCTTGCCAAGCAGCAGCAGATGCCCTGTATCCAGACAGAAGCCAAACACTTCTTCGCCGGCGATCTCATTGAGGGTATCGATATAGCGGCAAGCGGTGGCAATATCAGAGCAGCAGGCAGCATACCGTTTGCCGCGGTAACCAGTAAACATGTTTTCCAACAGGATCTTTACGCCGTATTTTTTGGCCGCAGGGATCAGCGCAGAATAACGAGCAATATTTACATCCCACTCCTCCTGAGGAGTGACCTGCTGATCATAGGGAAGGAAGAAAGGGTGGATGACCAGATTGCGGCAGCCGATGTAAGCACAACCCATGATGGTCTTTTCCAGAACGGTCAAAAGATAATCATTGTATTCATCGCCAGGATCGTACACATAAGAGGGGAAGGGCGCGTGAGCCTGATAGTTGTCGATGCCGTGTTTTTCGGCAGCTTCCTTCCAGGGACGGAAATATTGCAGACATTCTTCATCAGTGCCGGCAAAAGCGGGCGCATGCTGACGGTCGCGAATGGCAGGCGGTGTGAACAGATGATCCAGGTTAACGTCAGCCGCGTTAAAACCGGCTTCTTTAATCAGCTGATAAGTGCCGTCTACACCGTAAACTTCCTCGATACCGCCTGTCTGTACACTGAGTTTGATCATTTTCTATGCCTCCCAAATATCAATTCAGAAAGATTTTGATAAACAAAAATTGGCGATGGTTACCAGTGATACTTCAGCGTTCCCTTTTCTGTATCCAGCGTGGCCCGTGCGCCCAGCTGCAGGATAGCGTGATTTTTGCCATGGCCATAATCATCACAGTAAGCAACGGGAATGTTCCACCGTTCCCCCAGCAGCTGCAGACGCTTCAGCAGCCACGGATTGACAGGGTCGGAGAAATGACCGAACAGCAGTCCCTTAACATGGGGCTTGATGCCGCTTTGTTCCAGCTGTGCCAGATAATCGCTTTCGCGCTCCACACCGCAGAACTGTTCATGATCTTCCAAAAACAGCACATAATCCCTGTCGAGCGGAATGCGACCGCTGCCGATCAAAAACAGGAAGTTGGTGATGTAGCCGCCGATCAGCGTTCCGCTGGTCTGTCCTTTGGTAAGCAGGTGCCAGTCTGAACTGGGCACATGCTCCGTCGGCAGTGAAAGAATATGATTTTGGAACTGCAGCCGGTCATATTCGCTTTCATCAATGACAACGCCGGGCATCTGACCATAACAGGTGATCAGCCCTGTGCGGCTCCAGATGGTATTGAGAATACTGGTACCGTCGCTGTAACTCAGCCATAGCTTGGGGTTGGCCTTCGCCGCTTCATAATCCAACAGGGGAAGCACATCGTCAGCACCTTCGCCGCCGCTGAAGAAAATAAGCCTGACTTCCGGGTCACGGATCAGCTGATTCAGATCATCCGCACGCTCGGTATCGCTGGCTGTATACCCCCAGCCGCTGGCATACAGGTTGTCAGCACATTTGACACGAAAACCCCTCTTTTGCATTTCTTCAATAATGGGCGCAAAACGCTCGGGTGTGGCCAGCCAGCTTGGAGAGGCCAGACCAATGGTATCGCCAATATGTAAACGTTCAGGAAGCATCGTGATTCCCTCCTTTTATAACATTATAGGATCATCGCGTTTGAATGGCAATGGACGAAATGTCAATGAGTATGTTATAATCAGGCAGAAAAAAACGCACGGAGGAAGAAAATGAAGCTTTATATGGTGCGTCACGGGCAAAGCGAGACAAATCTTTCGGGCTGTTTTACCGGTTGGGCGCAGGTATCGCTGACGGAAAAAGGGCTGGAAGATGCAAAGCTAGCGGGGGAATACCTGAAGGGCAAAACCTTTGACCGCATTTATGCAAGCGACCTGAAACGCGCCATTCAGACGGCACAGGCTGCGATCCCGGGATGCGATCTCATTCTGACGCCGCAGCTGAGAGAGATCAGCGTGGGAAGACTGGAACTTTGCAGCGTGGCTGAGTGTGAGAAAAAATATGGCCCCCGTTTCATGGTTACGCCTCAAGGCTATGATCTTTCACCCTACGGCGGAGAAAACCATCAGATGCTGCGCGAACGCGTTGGCGCCTTCATGGCTGAGCTGGAACACGAAAGCGATGAGCAGGTCATTGCGTTTTCACACGCCGGTGTGATTCTGTGCATGCTGGATATTGTACTGGGACAAAATGTAGACCGCACAAAGGTACGCATTGGCAATGGCAAAGTTGTTGTTTTTGCCTGGGAAAAAGGCCGCTGGCTGCTGGAAACCTGGGGTGCAGGCGTATAAAAAAGAACTCCCGCTATGCGGGAGTTCTTTTCGCATTGACTTACGGGAGGATCAGGCAGCTGAGTACGGCTTCGGCTTCAACCAGCAGATCCTGCTCGGTGGGCAGTTCGGCCTGAGGCACTTCGGGCGTGGTGCACTGCACCAGTACGCTGGAACCCTGAATGGTGTCAACGTACATGACCAGCGCGGCATAGTAGTCACCCTCAAGGTTTTCAACGGAAACAGGGGACTGACCGTAGAGATAGTTGACCTCGTGACCGGCGACGGTTGCAGTGGCACCCTCGGTGCGCACGGCATAGGCATTGGGGTTGCTGACCAGCGTTGCGATCATATCGATGCCGCGCTTTTCCTTCACGCCGCATACATAAATGCTTTCAATGGGCGCATCTTCTGACTGATTGACAAAATACAGCGCCTGTTCCTGCTCGTTAGAACTGAGATCTACGCCAAATTCCTCCGTGGCATAGCCTTCAGGCGTATCCATTTTGGCAAATTCATAGTAGCGGCCGTCCAGTTCACGTACGATGGAATTGGGCTCTACGCCGCTCACCTTGCCCATCACCGTGCGAAGCGCGCCGGCAGGTACATAGAAAATATCAATCAGAAGAGCAATCACCAGAATGACGGCAACAGCAGCTGCAGCGGCCAGGATGATCTGTTTGCGGTGAGCACGGTAAAATTCCTGACGCTCTGCCAGCTTGCGTGCTTCATTCTTCTTGCGCGCCTGCGCATTGGGTCTGTAGTTCTTTTTCGCCATGGAAATAGTCCCTCCGGTCAAATGAATATGGTTTGTATAGTATAACACGTTTATGAAGTTGATGCAATTTTCATTTTTATGGGACAAAATGGCAGTAATGCGGTATAATGAGACAGCAATTTCCCTTTGTATGGAGGAATAATTCATGCTGAAGATCGGACGAATGGAGAAAGGTGCGTGCAATGCCATTACAGATGTACCGGGCGTTCGGGTAGGACATTGCACCATCAGCAATGAGCAGCACAATACCGGCGTAACGGTGGTGCTTCCGTGTGAGGACGATATTTTCCAAAATAAAATGGTTGCAGCCAGCTTTGTGCTTAATGGCTTTGGCAAAACAGCCGGTCTGGTGCAGATCGACGAATTAGGTACGCTTGAAACACCCATTGCACTGACCAATACGCTCAATGTGGGATTGGTTCATGACGCTATCGTTGAATACATGTGTGCTCGGGCAGAAGAACGGGGTTATGCCATTCGTTCCATCAATCCTGTGGTATGTGAGTGCAATGATGCGTCGCTTAACGACATCCGCCACCGCGCTATCGGGCAGAAGGAAGTTTTTGAAGCCATCGCCAATGCGGCTGAAACGTTTGAGGAAGGCGCTGTAGGCGCTGGACGCGGCATGACATGCCATGATCTGAAGGGCGGCATCGGCTCGTCTTCGCGTATTATTGAGATTGGCGGCGAGCGGTTTACCCTGGGCGTGATGGTGCAAACCAATCACGGATCACTCAGAGATCTGACCATCTGCGGCGAAAACATCGGTGAGGATATCGAGCGGCGTATTCATGAGGACAAGCCGGATGAAGGCAGCTGCATCATGATCGTTGCGACCGATCTGCCGGTCAGTTCGCGTCAGCTGGGCCGTATCATCCGCCGCTGCAGTGTGGGGCTTGCCAGAGTGGGCAGCTATTTCGGCCACGGAAGCGGCGATGTGATGGTGGGTTTCAGCACTGCCAACCGCATTCCTGCCGACGCGGATGTGATGCAGATGCGCTGCATGCACGAGTCACACATCGATAAGGCGTTTCGCGCCGCTGCCGAAGCGACGGAAGAGGCTGTGATCAGATCCATGCTTAACGCCCAAACCGTTACCGGCTACAGCGGCAAGGTGCGCAAAAGCCTGATGGAGTTTTATCAGCCGTAATACGGAAGGAGAGACAACAATGCTTCGTACCAGAACAGCAAGAATTATCAGCTGGATTTTATTTGCATGCTGCTTTGCAGGCGCGTGTGTATTTGTGGGCATGCATATTCAGCAGCTTACCAATTCAGACATGGCGGGTGATCTTCTCAGGGCGCAGCTTTTGGCCGAAGAGGGAAAACTGTTTTCGGAAAACTGGTATTATTCAACCGAGCTGTACAGCATTCACACCTATTTGATTTTTGCGCCGTTTTTTCACCTGACACAGAATTGGCATGTGATCCGTGTGGCCGGAACGGTGGTTTGCTATGCGCTTCTGATGGCAAGCCTGTGGTTTTTGTGCCGTGAAGCAAAGCTGAAGCATTTGTTTCCGCTGGCAGGCGCGTTTTTTCTGCTGCCTTTGAGTGATCCCTATTTTGATAATATAATCAAGGGCGTACACTATATTCCCTATGTGGCGTGCGCGTTTTTCATTTTCGGCTTGTTGATGCACAGCAGCAAGCCCGTAAAGGCGTACCGCCTTTACGGGACAATCATTCTTGCAGCGATCGTTTCTTTCATGATTGGCCTGGGTGGCATGCGAATGGTACTTACTTTTTATATACCCATCGCATGTACGGCTGCTTTGCTGTGGCCCATTTCAAAGCGCGGACCGGAACGCTGTTCACGCCAGCAGGTTGTGCGTTTTACTGCGGGTACAGGCGCTGCATTCATGTCTGCATTGCTGGGATGTATGCTGAATACGGCTGTTTTATCAAAGCGCTATTCCTTCCGTTCCTACGCTGATCTGCAGTTTACGGATTTCTCGCTGGAACGCTTGCTGACAGTGTTTCAGGACTGGCTGAACTTCTGGGGTTACCGGAAGGGGCCTGTATTTTCCATCACACTGCTTCACAATGTGGTGGCGCTGCTGCTGATCGGCGCGCTGGCACTGGCGCTGATTCGCTGCATCAAAAACAGGGAAACGCCCATTGAGCATGTGCTGCTTTCTGTATTCTACGCAGCTGCCTGCCTGATCTATTTTGCGCTGTTCGCTGTCACGGATGTTACGCATTTTGAAACCTATCATCTGCCGATTAGCGTTTTCGGGCTCCTGCTTGCGGCAACTTCTTTCATGGAAACCCAAACCCGTCTGCAAAAAGCAGTGGCCTGGATATTGGCAGGCGCCGTTGTACTATGCGGTGCAATGGGATTTGCGGAAATGGCCCAAAAAGACTCCACGCAGGAACTGCGGGAAATTGCTGAATATCTGGTTGAGGATGAGTATGAAGCCGGATATGCAACTTTCTGGAGCGGCAATGTCATGACCGAACTGTCCAATGGCGAGCTGGAGATGTATGTTTGGCTTGGAGGAGAGTGCGACAACATCGATCAAACCTACAAATGGCTGCAGCGCAAGTCGCATGACACCCAAACGCCTGAAGGGCCGGTATTTGTGCTGATGGAGCGCAAATATCTGGGCGTATATGCCATCAGCAGCCAGCTTTCGCCGGCGGATCAGGTTTACGAAACGGAAAACTATCTGGTGTATGGCTATGACGACTATGAAACCATGAAATGGTGTATGGAAGCCGCTTTGGAAGAAACGGAATGGTAAATGAAAATGCCCGCTCATATGAGCGGGCATTTTGATATTGCTTATTCCTGTATGGAGAACGCGTCCTTGGCTGCACCGCAAAGTTCACAGGCGACAGGAGGCTGCACTCGGATCGTTGGTTCATCACTCGCGCGATTATATAACAATGCGAAGGGTTTGCCGACGGATATCGATTGCCAGACCACCAACAGTATGATTGCAGTAATGAAACCGAGGGATACCCTGATGCTTGCGCCGGCCATGTCCACGCCGTGCATCGCGCCTTTCCAGCCCTTCTGGTTTGACGCTTTCAGTGCAAAACAGGTATTTGCCTACAATCAGCAGGAGCAGGCGATGGATGCATGGCTCCGTCGTGAACAGCTCAACCGAGCGGCCATTGACGGACATCTGCCGCTCGAGGAGTATCGCGCAGAAATGCATGCCATGGAAAAGACGTGGATTGAAGCAGCACAGCGTATTGACGCTGCAGACCGCCAGGCATTTGTTGATCAGAATGCCGCTGAGGCAGAGGCGTTCTTTGATAAGTGGATCGCCATTGCAGAGAAAAACGAGCCGACGCCGCGCGGCGATGACGGATACCGCGCCTGGTGGGCAGCCAAGAATGCTGCGCTGAGCAAGGACAGGCGCATCGCCTATTGAGAATAGAAAAAATGGAGCATATTGTTTTGTGATATCGCAATGACCACATGGCAGGGCAGAATCATTGGGCCATCGTGTCAGTCCCCGGTTCTATGGCTGGGTGTTTGGCCTGAAAAATATGGTGACAATTGAAAACCCTCCAGAAGTTGTGGATGGTATGAAAGAGATGCTGTCTGCTGTTGGAAAGAAATATGAAGATTCTAAAGGGTTGCAGTAAGCTGCAGCCCTTTTCTTGATAAAGAGGGCTGAGATTAAGCCCAAACCAGCAGCAGAATAGCGGAACAACACAAAAAGGGAATCACCCTTTGCAGAGTGATTCCCTTGAAACCCTTGATTGATGGGGATCAGTGGCTGCCGCCACTGGCGGCTTACTTGCCGAAGTAGCGCTGGAGCAGGCCTTCGAAAGCCTTGCCATGGCGGGCTTCGTCGCGGGCCATCTCATGCACGGTGTCGTGGATGGCGTCGAGGTTGAGCTTCTTGGCCATCAGCGCCAGCTCAAACTTGCCCTGGGTCGCGCCATTCTCAGCATCCACACGCATTTCGAGGTTCTTCTTGGTGCTGTCGGTCACAACTTCACCCAACAGCTCGGCGAACTTGCTGGCATGCTCGGCCTCTTCATAGGCAGCCTTTTCCCAGTACAGGCCAATCTCAGGATAGCCTTCACGGTGAGCAACACGGGCCATGGCAAGATACATGCCAACCTCAGTGCATTCGCCCATAAAGTTTTCACGCAGACCCTGCTTGATCTCTTCGGGAGCATCCTTGGCAACGCCGACGATATGCTCGGCAGCCCAGGTCTTTTCTTCGCTCATCTGGTCAAACTTTGCCTTGGGAGCCTTGCAGACGGGGCAGAACTCGGGAGCCTCGGGACCTTCGTGCACATAACCGCAAACCTTGCATACATACTTCATAAATGATTTCCTCCTTCAAATATCTTTCAAATAATGTTTGTTTCTTCTTTGGGGGAGCTGGTGTTTCAGCTCGCATATATGATATAACCATACCCGGAAAAAGTGAAACAGCATTTTTGAAAAAAGTTTTGAAGAATTACAGCCAGCCTGCGATCGCCATTGCACCTGTAATACCGATACGGGCTGTAACAGCTGCATCAACGGGAATGGCCTGATATCCATTTGCATTCATCAGGTCGCAAAGTGCCTGCTGCAGCGGTTCTTTTCCGGCAACAAACAGTCTGGAGCACGTAACATCAAAGGCCTTCAGTGCGTCCAGGTCTGCGGTGAGCACAGTGCCCAGCAGGAAGGATGCAACTTTTGTCTGCGGAAGACCACCCAGTGTGCGAAGAATGCGCGACGAGAAGGCGGCACGGCTGATACCTGCCTTGCAGGCTTCGGCGCCTGCAAGCATCATATCGCGGTCGTAGGTATCAGGCTGAACAAAGCTGCCGCCAACAGCCTCCGTCAGAATGGTGTGATGCGTGAGCGCAGAGAGCAGTTCTCCGGAAATGGTGGTCATACATCCAAGCAGACGTCCGTTTTTGTCGATGGAAATCAGTTTGTTATGGCTGCCGGGCAATAAGAGCACATAGTCCTCCTGCGGCTTCATCAGCTGCGCAAAACCAATGGCTTCGGTTTCTTCACCGCGCATCATGTCCATCTGCATCACGTTATGCAGACCGACCTCGCCGGAAAAGTTTTTTAGTCCCGGAATAAAGGTGATGGGGAAGGGGGCGATGTCGTCAAAGCTGGCGGAAACCAGACCCGCGCGAAAGTCTTCCAGCCTGGCAGGCGCGCAAAGATGAGGCACTTCCAGAAGGCCGCTTGCACAGGTGATCATACCATAGGCGATGCAGCCGGAAATGTCAAAAGCCGAGAGGCTCTTTGATTGATAAATAGCGTTCATGCAGTCGCCAACTGCTGCACGCAGAGCCAGATTGTTGCCGGCAGCGGCAGAGGCAGCCGCGCCGATGCTGCGCTTTTCGGCGGCGAGAGACACACCGTTTTGGTCAACAAGCGTTACCCGCAGGTTGGTGGTGCCGCCGTCAATGATCAGGTAATGCTTCAACGGTTCTGCACCTCCCATTTTTCAATAGCCTGCACAAATTCAGCGGCACGGGCAGTGACGGCGTCCCAGTCACGGCGCTCCACATCGCTTTTGCGTACCATTTCACCGCCGATGCCCAATCCGCATACGCCCACGTCCAGAAAAGCGGCTGCGGTTTCAGGCGTTACGCCGCCTACGGCGCTCATGGGAATGTGGCAAAGAGGCGCACGAAGAGCCTTGATATAGCTGATTCCCAGTGCGCCGGCCGGGAAAAGTTTGACGATATCTGCCCCGGCATTGTGTGCGGATACCACTTCCGTGGGCGTCATGGCTCCGGGCATGGAGATCACATCAAGCTTGCGTGAAAGATGGATCACGCTTTCATCCACATTGGGGGAAATCATCAGACGGGCGCCTGCATTGTAACCGGCCAGCACTTCATCAGCCGTAAGCACGGTACCGCAGCCAACCAGCAGTTCATCGCCGAATGCTTCACATACGCGGCGCACCTGCTCGCTGTTTTTGGCCAGATAATCCGGCAGATTATGATCGTAGGTAAACTCCAGCACACGCACGCCGCCACGATAAAGCGCATGGGCAACATCAAGGCTGTCTTCGATGGAGATGCCGCGCAGAATGGCAACGAGCTTGTGTTTGTGGATCATGGAAAGGGCCTGCTGATGGTTCACGGGTCGCACTTCCTTTTAATATGATATTTATCATCATAGCACAAAACATGGATTGCAACAAGCTTAAGGATTTGATGGTTGAAACCTTCAGTCAAATGTTGTAAAATACTGCTGATATCCTAACGTTATTCAGAATGAGGTGCAGCCAATGGCCAACCAGTTTGTACGCCGTGCCCAAAAGCTTGTGCGTATTTTTACTGATACAGCGAAACATATTTGCACGGAGGGCTTCGCAGTTACAAAGCAGTGCCCGGTTTGTAAAAGCAAGGTCAGATTTTACTGGTCTGCCGGCGTTACGCTGCGCAGCGGAGCACAGTGCCCGGTATGCCGCTGCATGGAAAGGCACCGCGCGCTGTGGCTGTATTTGGAGAAGCAGGAAGTTTTTTTACGGCCCAATATCAGCCTGCTGCACTTCGCGCCCGAGAAGGGGCTGCATCAGCAGTTTTCTGCCCGAAAAAACATCGATTACTGGCCCGTGGATCTTAATGCAAACCTGCCCGGAATTCGCAAAGCGGTAGATATTACAGATATCCCGTTTGAAGATGAAAGCATGGACGTCATCATCTGCAGTCATGTGATGGAGCATATTCCTGATGAAGCTAGGGCCTTGAGTGAGATGAACCGCGTGCTGAAAAAAGACGGTATTGCCATTATCAACGCACCCATTGATGAAAGCAGGGAAGAAACGTTTGAGGATGCTTCCTACAATACGCCGGAGCTTCGGCTGAAGTATTTTGGCCAGGACGATCACGTCAGGATCTACGGCAGAGATTATGCTGATAGGCTTCGCAGGTTTTTTCGGGTGGAAATTCATCATCCCTGCCATGGGCTTACAGAGCAGGATTTAACAAAATACGGCGTTTTGGCTGATGAGAAAATATTCGTTTGTACAAAAAAATAAAAAAAGGTTTAAAAAAAGACAGTTTTTTCGCCAAAAACTGTCTTTTTTAAATGTTTTTTTACTTGACTACTAAAAAAGGGATGATATAATTTACATTGATGAAATAAATTGTTAACATTCTCGTCGTGGGAATGTCAAGGAGGCGCCTGTTGTGTACCAATTCCTGAAGCGCATCGCGGCGGTCGTGTTGTGCGTCATGCTGCTTGTGTCCAGTGCGATGGCAGACGTGATGAGTACGAATGACTATACTCATAAGGCCATCGAGCTGATCAAGGCCGAGGACGCAACCAAGTCGGACAAGCTGGATATTCATTTCATTACGCCTGTTCCTGGGGGGGCGGATAATCCTTCCATGCAGAACAGCGTGGAAACTATTCATAATGGTTTGGAGTCCGCTAAGGCTAATGCTGAAAAGTATGTAGACGTTGTTGACGAGGAAAATGGCATTGTAAAGATTGATGTGGATGTTGTATACAAGCCTGAGACGGTAAGCGTTGCGTTCGTACTGGACCGTTCGGGTTCTATGAATATGTGGGTTGATAAAATTGATGCGGAAGCCTCATACATGGAATATAACGATCCCTCCAGAAACCTGCATGTTTCCACCAGCACTGTTCCCTGCATGAATCCTGAGCATTATTATGAGATCAACTATATCATTGAGGGAGATAGCGAAAAACACATCTACAATTTTTATCCTGTTCAGGCTGATGGGTCTGTGAAAAACTGGCTTTCAGCACTGGACAACAAGAAGCGGGTGGACAGTGCAGACGACAGTTTCATTGAAATCGAGATAGAAAAGCAATATCAAAATAAGGAGGTCATGATTACTTCCATTGGCAGGCACATGGACAGTAATGGAACGAGGAATGACAGCACCGACGATAAACACATTGATCCGCTTCTTCCTAACAGTTCGGGCATTAACCCAAATTATATTAATAAAGACTTTGGTTACGACAACAACTTTGGTTTTTCTTCTCCTAATGCTGATCTGGCAGAAGATTATTACGATACGAACGGCAATCGCTGCTTCGACCGTTCAATGCTTGCCCGACATATGATCTGGCAGTTTGTTGAAAAGCTCCATCAGGCTAATCCCGACAACCAGGTCGCCTTTACCACCTTCGCTGCTACGTCTGAAACGGACTATAGACAGGGTTTTGTGACCGCAAAGAATACTGAAGAAAAAAATAAGTTGAAGCATGTTATCCTGGATGACCGGGGTGGCGCGCAATTCACAAACTACGCAGCAGGCCTTACCAGCGCAGCAGAGTTGTTTAACATTTCTCTTGACGGTACAGCAAGTCAGAACGCAGTCACGGGCAAGAAAATCATTGTTTTTGTGTCGGACGGCAGTCCCTCTCCTCTGCAAATGGAGGGTGAAGACTGGGATCTGGCGGTAGATAGAGCTGATGGATCTCAGGAGGCAACGGGTTTAAAGAATAGACCCAATAATGTTGAAATTTACGCGGTCGGCGTTAATGTCGGCGACTATGCTAAGAATAAATATTTGTTACCGCTTGCAAGTGACAAAGATCATGTAGATGATTGTAAGACTACACAGCAGTTTATCAGCTTCCTGAACAGGATTATGGACAATGTTATTGAAAAAAAGTCCGTAACGCTTGAAGATACTATCGGAGAGGATTTTGATCTGTACGTCACTACTGACTATCCCATTACGCTGACCGATGGCAACGGCAGTACACCTGTCACCATTAAAAACGAAAAAGAACTCGAGGACAGCGAGGTCATCAAATATGAGGATGGCCAGATCAGCACAACAGTAGATGCGCATGAAAAGGGTCATCGCCTGAGTTTCTATGCCAAGTTGAAGTCGCCTATCCCAGATGAAAGCGGGCTAAAAGAATCTACTATCAATGAGGAATTGAAATATCAGTATAAAAACAGCGAGGACCAGAATGTTACTGATGAGCAGCATCCCACCGACAAGCTCATCGTTGGCCGTACTATCCTGACTGCCGTCAAGGACAACGGCAACATGAAGGACAAGACCGTTCATCCCGGTGATAGCATTCCTTATACGATCACTGTGAAAAACGAGAATGGCTTTGATCTGACGGGTCTTGTGGTTACTGATATCATTCCTGAAGGCACGGAGTATGTAGAAAATTCTGCAACAGACGGCGCCGATTATGATAAAGCAGAGAAGAAACTCACTTTTACGGCAGAAACGATTGCCGCCAATGGTGAAGTAAGCTTCAAGTTCAACGTAAAGGTACTTCCTGGTTTTAACAATATCGTAAATAGGGCAACTTTCACTGTGAACGAAGCTGTTGATCCTGCTACTTCAACGAAGCTGATCGCTCAGACCAACGAAGTGGTCAACCCCAGAGGCGACGTTCCGCAAGTAAAAGCAGTAAAAAGCAATGGCGAAATGGAAGGCAAGGCCGTGAAGCCCGGTGATGTGATCCCGTACACGATCACGCTGACCAACGAAAATGAATTTGCACTGACCAACGTTAAGGTGACGGACGTTATCCCTGAAGGTACTGAGTATGTGGAGGATAGTGCCAAAGCATCCGGCGGTACTTACGACGCTCAGAACAAACAGGTCACTTTCGAGGCGGCAAGCATTGGTGCCGGCGAAAGCATCAGCTTTACGTTCAAGGTAAAGGTGCATGTTGGTATGAACACCATCGTCAACCAGGCAAGCTACTCTGTGGCAGAAATTGTGGAGGAAGATCCCGAGAATCCAGATACGCTCATTCCGAAGACCTTTGAGACTAACAAGGTAGAAAATCCCAGAGGCGATGTGAAACTCAGCGCAGTGAAGAGCAATGGCGAAATGGAAGGCAAGACCGTGAAGCCTGGCGATGTGATCCCGTATACGATCAAGCTTACCAACAACAATAATGTTGCGCTGACCAATGTTAAGGTGACGGACGTTATTCCCGAAGGTACTGAGTATGTACAGGGATCCGGCGGTACTTACAATGCTGAGAAGAATCAGGTTGAGTTTACGGCGGATAAGGTTGAAGCCACAGACAGCATCATCTTTACGTTCAAGGTAAAGGTGCTTGTTGGTATGAACACCATTGTCAACAAGGCAAGCTACTCTGCGGCAGAAATTGTGAAGGAAGATCCCAAGAATCCCGGTACGCTCATTCCGAAGACCTTTGAGACCAACAAGGTAGAAAATCCCAGAGGCGACGTGGAGATCAGCGCGGTGAAGAGCAACGGCAGCATGGCTGACAAGACCGTGAAGCCTGGCGATGTGATCCCGTACACGATCACGCTTACCAACAACAATAATGTTGCGCTGACTGATGTCCTTGTAGTGGACCCGATCCCCGAAGGTACTGAGTATGTGAAGGGATCCGGCGGTACTTACAAGCCTGATAATAATCTGGTCGTGTTCACGGCGGAAAGCATTGCTCCCAACAGTAATATCACCTTTACGTTCTATGTAAAGGTGCTTGAGGGAACAAATGTCATCGTCAACAAGGCATACTACTCTGTGGCGGAGATTGTGGTGCCCAATTCGGACCCGGACTATCCCAATGAGTTTGTACGCGTGACCTTCGAAACCAACGAGGTGGACAACCCCAGAATGGTCTTTACGGAAGAAATTCCGAATGTTCCCCAGACCGGCGACAACGCCAGCCCGCTTGTGTGGGCGCTGCTGGCCATGCTGAGCCTTGCGTGCATCACAATGTTGATGAACCGTAAGAAGGCGTAAAGAAACACGATATAAGACCTCCTGCATGCAGGAGGTCTTATTGTATGTCGAAAGCCCCACGTCTGGTGAAAATTTTCTGAGATACAAAAAGAGGATTGCCCACTTGGGAGCAATCCTCTGAAAATCCTTGATTTGTCTAACTTCTTACTTGCCGAAGTAGCGCTTCAGCAGGCCTTCGAAAGCCTTGCCGTGGCGGGCCTCGTCGCGGGCCATTTCATGCACGGTGTCGTGGATGGCGTCGAGGTTGAGCTGCTTGGCCTTCAGAGCCAGTTCAAACTTGCCCTGGGTAGCGCCGTTCTCGGCATCCACACGCATTTCGAGGTTCTTCTTGGTGCTGTCGGTCACCACTTCGCCCAGCAGCTCGGCAAACTTGGCGGCATGCTCGGCTTCTTCGTAGGCAGCCTTCTCCCAGTACAGGCCGATTTCGGGATAACCCTCGCGATGAGCGACGCGAGCCATGGCCAGATACATGCCAACCTCGGTGCACTCGCCCTGGAAGTTCTCACGCAGGCCCTGGATGATCTCCTCGGTAGCGTCCTTCTTGCCGATGCCTACGATGTGCTCAGCAGCCCAGGTCTTTTCCTCAGCCATCTGTTCGAACTTGGCCTTGGGAGCCTTGCAGACGGGGCAGAACTCGGGAGCCTCGGGACCTTCATGTACATAACCGCAAACTTTGCAAACCCACTTCATAATTGTGTTCCTCCTTCAAATATTTCCTGGACATTTTTTAGTTGCTTCTTTGGGTGGGGCCTGTGTTTCAGCCCGCATGTTATGTATATACATGACGAAGCGGAGTGAAACATCTTTTTTGAAAAACTTTTTTATTTTTTCAGTGCATCAAGCACTGCAGCCTCCATGGCATCGACAGCGCAGACGGTGTCGTGGCGAACGGGAAGCGTGAGCAGGTCGCGTACCTGATGCGGGATGGCAACGCTGGAAAGCTTTTCAAGCTTTTCGGCACAGGCGAAGAAGTCCAGCCCTTCCACAGCCTCGTCGCCCAGCAGACTGCGCGCAACGTCAGGCGCAAACTTGTAGGGGCTGGCGGTGGCCGCGATCACAGTGATGGTGGGATCGCCTGTTTCTTCGCGGTAGTGATTCAGCACGCAGGAAGCGACCGCAGTGTGCGGATCCATCACATAACCGTGCTGCTCATAAACACGGCGGATTTCCCCGGCGGTCATGTCGTCGTCAGCATAATCGGCCCAGAAGATTTCGCTCAGTTTTTCAATGCGCTGAGCGCCAACGCTGAAACTGCCTTCCTCGGCAAGCTGCTTCATCCAGCTGCTCACCTGCGCACCATCGCGATCGGCCGCCTCGTACAGCAGACGCTCCAGATTGGACGACACCAGAATATCCATGCTGGGAGACATCGTTTTGTGGAAGGTACGATGGGTGTGATAGGTACCTGTGCGGAAGAAATCGGTCAGAACATTGTTCTTATTGCTGGCGCAGATCAGCTTGCGGATGGGCAGACCCATGCGCATGGCGTAGTAGCCGGCCAGAATGTCGCCGAAGTTACCGGTGGGCACCACAAAGTTGATATGCTGGCCCATGCGCAGCATACCGCGGTTGACCAGATTTGTGTAGGCGGTGAAGTAGTACACGATCTGCGGAACCAGACGGCCGAAGTTGATGGAGTTGGCAGACGAGGGCAATTTGCCCTGCGCGTCCATCTTTTCGTGGAACGCCGCATCGCCAAACAACTTTTTCACACCGGTCTGTGCATTGTCAAAGTTGCCCTGCACGCCGATGACATGCGTGTTATCACCGCCGGTTGTCACCATCTGCAGCTCCTGCACGCGGCTGACGCCGCCATGCGGGTAGAACACCGTGCAGCTGGTGCCGGGCACATCCTTGAAGCCTTCAAGTGCAGCCTTGCCGGTATCGCCGCTGGTGGCGACCAGAATGCTCACTTCGCGCTTTTCGTTGTTCTTTTCCGCTGCAAGAGTGATCAGATGCGGCAGGAGTTTGAGGGCGATATCCTTGAAGGCCAATGTGGGGCCATGAAACAATTCCAGCACATGGGTGGTATCGCCCAAGGATTTTACCGGGGCGATGGCAGGATCGTCCCAGCTGTCAAGGGAATAGGCTGCCTGCACGGCGTCTTCGATTTCGGCAATGGAGAAATCCTCCAGAAAGTCGCGCAGAATGCGGGCGGCGTGGTTGTGGTAGCTGGTTCCGCGCAGGGTGCTCAGACGCTCCTGTGAGATCTGGGGAAACATGCTGGGCACATAAAGGCCGCCGTCACGCGCCAGTCCCCACAGAATGGCCTGTGATGCTGTTACACATGCGCCGCCGCGGGTGGAGAAAAAGGACATGGGATCACCTTCCTGATGTGTACACTATAAGGAAAAAGGCGGCCACACAGGCCGCCCCGGAATGCCGATGGCATTAAATGGCGTACTTCTTAATGAATTCAGGCAGCTCCTCCACGTCCGCGCTGACGGAGATGGCGAAGTCTACACTGTGCTTGGCACTGATGGCCTCCAGACGGTTGAAGAGCCATTCGGTGGAATCCAGCTCGTTCTTGATGAGCTTCTTGAACGCGTCGATGCAGATCAGACCGATGTCGAAGTTCTGGGCGACAACGCCGCACAGCAGACCCATGAACATCTGGTCGTTGGCCAGTTCGTATTCGCTGGCGTTGATAAAGCGCACTTCGTGGCGCAGATCGAACATATAACGGTTGTCGTCGTCGATGAATACGACGTCATGTCTGCTTTCCTGAGCAGCCTTGTTGGCCATATCGAGGATACGCTTGGTCTTACCCGAGCCCTTTTTGCCGGCAATCACCTGAATCAATGGTAACGCCTCCTTAACGATGATTTGGTGTAACACAAATGTACATATCCAAAACGTGGAGAAATGGATATATGCATCATTTTGTGTACTCTACAAATTCATTATACATGAATTTTTTCGGAATAGCAACGGCTATTTTTGCTCTTCTTGTGTGTTTAATGCAGAACGAAGATCATCCATACTCATGGCGGGAATTTCATGCATGGGTGCGTCAGGTGCATCTGCGTCGTAATGACAGATGGCGCGGTAGTCACAGTAATCGCAGGCGCTGCGGCTTTGATCGCGCGTGGGACAGATGGCTGTTTCACCGCCAAACAGCCGCCCGGCCAGCTGAGCAGCCGTTTTGCGGGCATGGTGCATCAGCGCGCGCAGCTGGGTTTCGTCCAGCGCTTTTGCATTGGCGCGCAGTGCGCCGCTTTTGAGGTGAATGGAGGGCAGCACCTGATGGGCGTCGTCGTCCATTGCGCCGATGATCTCCACGTCGCTGAGAGCAATGCCGCGCAGCTGAAATACCTCGCGAAGTTTTTCAGCCACAGCGTTCTCTGCATCCGTCGCACTTTCAACCAGCGGGTTGGCAACATAAAAATAGAAAGCGCCGGCAGGCTTTGCTCCGGGAATGGCGCTGGTGCACACATCCAGATAAAGCAGCAGCTGCAGCTGCAATCCCCACCATGTTTTGGCTGCGTCCAGGTTTTTCTGTGACGATTTGTAATCGATCACGCGTAGGTATACGCTGTCGGGTGAATCGTAGCGGTCAATGCGGTCAATACGGCCGCGCAGCGCCACTTCGCGGCCATCAGGCAGCACGAGCACAATGGGCGGGAAGCCTCTTTCGTAACCAAAACTGGTTTCTGTGCGGTAGATGGCAAAACGTCCTGCAGCCAAATGGTTGGTAATGGTCTGTGCCGCGCGTCGAATGGCGGAGCGGGCAGATTCAAAACGGGCCATGCTGCGCTCGCCGTCGCCCATCGGGCCTTTCAGCACCTCATCAAGCAGCGGGGCAAGCGCTTCGTCTGCCATTTCACGCACGCGTTCCGCTGGGATGTGCGGGTACTGACTTTCACGTTTTGCCAGATGGGCAAAATTGTTCAGACCATCATGATAGAAGGTGCCGGTTTCGATAGCGTCTACCTTCCACTCGCGCAGTTCTTTGGGACGCAGACCGTAGTGAATGAAGTGCTGGAAGGAGCAGTCGGCAAACTGTTCCAGACGGCTTACACTGAGCACCTCACCACCAAAGAGCGATTGTGCCTGGCGGGGCGTAAGGGATTGTGCGGCGTTGTCATGCTGTACGGCGCGCAGCAGCCGCATGGTATCCGGTGCAGTGGACGAAGAATGCAAAAGCATCTGCAGGCGTTTTTTCCATACATCGGGCAGGCCTGCCACACCGTCAGTATGGGCACGGATGAGGGGACTCAGTTCGCTGAGTGCCTGAGCGGCAGAAAGCGGAAGGGCATCCGAACCGGCAGGGGAAGACTGCAGACCGGGCAGGAGATGCCTGCTTAGATCCTCAAGCAGGGAAAGCGGACGAAGCGCCGTGCCATCCGGAGAGGTACGGGCATAGCTGAGAAACAGCCAGCGTTTGGGCAACGTCATGGCGCGCTTGAGGTCGAGTTTGGCAAGCAGAATGCGGTTTTCATCCGTCAGGCCCAGAAAACAACCCGTGTCCGTCTGGGTGCGTTCGCGTTCCTCGGGCGTGAGCAGACTGTCGGTATCCCTTGTCAGCACGCTGTCGTTAAGCCCCAGCAGGAAAACTGCTTCGGCATCTTCGGTAAGCAGATGTCCCAGCATGCCGGCATGCAGCATGCCGCCGGCCGGCGGAAGGGAGGCAAGCGTAATGGCTGAAAAACCACATTCCAGCCGGGTGGCGATGTGCTTGAGCGGAATGCGCGCACTGCCGCCCAGACGCGCCAGCTGATCCAGAAGATCCAGCACGGTCTGCCAAATCTGGCTGTTCTGGCTGGCGCGTACGGTCAAGCTGCCCTGCAGCAGGTCTTCCTCTTCGCGTTTGAGTGTTTCATAGGCGTTTACGTCGATCAGCAGCTGAAAAACAGCAGTCAGCGACGCTGCTGCATCTTTGGCGTCCACAATGGCCTTGCGGGCTTTCACAAGCGGTTCAGTCAGCCGCTGGCGAAGCGGCTCGCAGCGTTCGCGGTCTGCTTCTTCTCCGCGTGTAAAGGGGGTCAGCCAACGTGTGCGGTCAATGCCGCAGCTGCGTACGTAGTTTTCAAGCTCGCAGGCTTCATCAAAGGTGAAGGGAGCATAGCCGCTTTTGAGCACAGCCAGCATGTCTTTGGTACGCCATCCGCCTGAAATGGCACGCAGAGCGCTCAGCACAAAACGCACCAGTCCATGCGAAAGTGCAGGCATCTGGCGGTCGGTATAATGGGGAATGCCGCTGTCGCTGAGGGCAGCGGATACGGCAAATTCATAACCGTCACTATCGGGGTAGAGCACGGCAATTTTTTCAATATCCACGCCCTGTTCAAGCAGCCACATCACCTGACGGGTCATCTGCGTGGCTTCTTCATAAGGAGAAAGCGCGTTTGACAGGTAGATTCCATCAGGCTGTCCATCGAGAGAAACTGGCGGATAGACGAACAATGCACGGTCCAGATGATCAAGCGCAGGCGTGTGATCAAGCGGCTGCGGGGGAAGGGGAGAAAGCTTCAGGGAAAGGCCTTCCTGCGCAAGCATGTCGCTGAAACGGCCTATGCCCTGACGAATGGGCAGGAACAGCTCGCCGTCTCTGGCGCTCTCGCCGTCGCAGATGAGTGCAATGGTCAGACTTTTGCAAAGCGGAGCGGCAGTGCACAGCATTTTCATCAACTGCTGAGGCAGGGTGTCAAAGCCGTAGACATACAAATGCTTTTCATCAAGGAAATGGCTTGGGGCAAGTTTTGAAGCTACATAGGTCAGGTGATCCTCACTGTCGCTGAAACGGTCGCCCAGCACCAGCTGATACTGTGCAAAAATACTGGCGAGGTCGCGCAGTTTTTCCTTCTGAAGTCCATCTTCAAGACCGCTGACATAATCAGCAAGCAGTTCAGGCGTCATGCCGCCGCGCTTGAGGTCGGTCAGCAGGGCGGACAGTTTTTCGGCAAATCCGCGGCGGCTGGTGATGCTGCCGTAATAGGGCAGTTTATCCTCCAGCCGTTCCAGCGCCTGACTGACAGCCATGCGGCGGCCTGCATCACTCAGCGGTTCGCGTCCGTCGCGGCCTGCGGCGGTTAGCACATGGTCATACAAACGCGAAGGACTGAGCACGTCGGTCAGAAACATGCCATCCAGTTGAAGACGCTGCATCAATTCCCGCTCTGCCGCCAGGGTGAACTGCTCCGGTACGAGCAGCAGCACACGCTGACCCTGCTTTTCATACAGGCCGATTTCTTCCACCACGGTTGGAAAAAGTCGGTGGGGCCTTGCGGTCAAAATGCGGATGGACATGCCTGCGCCTCCCTGAAAATGGTGTGGAAGTTTCAATGGAAACATGATATCATAAACTGCGGATAATGAAAAGAAGGAAGGATTCCAATGACTGATACCATCGTGGGCATCGCCACCGCTGCCGGTGAAGGAGGCGTGGCGATTGTACGCATCAGCGGCGATGAGGCGGCCGCCATTTTTGAAAAGGCCTTTCGTCCGCGCAAACGCAGACCGCCCTTTGAAAGCCACCGTATGATGCTGGGGCATGTGGTCGACGGCGATGATGTGATCGACGAGGCCATGGGCGTGGTGATGTATGCGCCCAACAGCTATACCCGCGAAGATGTATGTGAAATTCATACCCACGGCGGAAGTGTGGCGGCGTCTATGGTGATGCGCCTGCTGATCCGGCTGGGTGCAAGACCTGCGGAAGCAGGCGAGTTTACGCGCCGTGCCTTTATGAACGGCCGCATTGACCTGATGCAGGCGGAGGCGGTCATGGGTGTGATTTCTGCCCAGTCGCAGGCAGCGCTGCGCGCAGAACAGCGCCAGCTGGCTGGAGGACAAAGCCAGTTCATCCGTCAGGCGCAGGAGGCGCTTACGACGTTGCTGGCCGGATTGGAGGCACATATCGATTACCCGGATGAAATTGATGAGGACGAGGCGCTGGAAGGGCTTACGGCCGGACTTGACCGGCTGATCGGCCAGCTGCAGCAGGCAATCGATGAGCAGGGCGCGCGGATTGTGCGCGAAGGTCTGCATGTGGCGCTTTGTGGGCGGCCCAACGCAGGTAAAAGCACCCTGTTCAATGCCCTGCTTGGCGAGGAACGCGCTATCGTGACCGCCATTCCCGGCACGACGCGCGACGTGCTGGAAGGCAGCTTTGCTCTGGATGGCGTGCGGGTCATTCTGCAGGATACGGCAGGCCTGCGCGAGACCGGCGATGCGGTAGAACAGATCGGCGTTCAGCGCGCCCAAGCTGCGCTTGAAAAAGCGGATGCGGCGCTGCTGCTGGTGGATGCATCCACTGATCTGACGGATGAAGAAGCAGCCCTTTTACAAAGATCCATGCCCTGTCCCTGCGCGGTGTTGCTCAACAAGGAGGACGCCGGCGAGCGTGTAAGCGCTGCACAGGCGGAGGCAATCACGCAGCACAGGCCAGTGATTGCCTTGTCTGCCCAAAACGGCGACGGGCTGGACCGCGTGCGTGACTGGCTGCGTGGTTTCCTGCGCAAGCCGCAGGAACTGGTATTGACCCACGAGCGTCACATGAGCGTAGCCCGTCAGGCGCTGGAGAGACTTCAGCAGGCACGAAACGGCCTTGCGTACGAACAGCCGCTGGATCTGGCAGCGGTGGATATGCATGAGGCACTGTATCTGCTTGGGCGTATTACGGGCGACAGCGTGGATGAACAGCTGTTGGATGATATTTTCTCACGTTTTTGTGTGGGCAAGTAAGAAAAAAGCCTCCAGTTTTGAAGCGACTGCGTAGGAATTTTCTGAAACAAAGAATTTTTGAGTGATACCTTCAAGTGTAAGGATCAAAAGGCGCCCCTGCATATACCGATAGCCGGTAAATGCAAGGACGCCTTTTGATTTCTCTATTATTCATTCATCATTTTTCATTCCGCCAAATGCCGTTTTTAAGAGGATCTTAACATCCAAACCGAAGCTCCAGTTTTCGATGTACCAAATGTCATACTCAACACGCTTTTCTATGGATGTATCGCCCCTCAAGCCATGTATTTGTGCCCAGCCAGTCATACCGGGACGTACCTGTTGTCTTACCAAATACAGAGGGATTTTCTCTTTGAATTGCTGCACATATCGCGGCAATTCCGGACGAGGGCCGACCAAACTCATATTGCCTATCAAGACGTCGAATAATTGCGGCAGTTCATCCAGACTGTATCTTCGAATAAATGCGCCAAATGTGGTTCTTCTCGAATCATTGAGGGTAGTCCATCCCTCATGATCGGCCGTATCTTTCATGCTTCGGAACTTATGCATCACAAATGGCTTTTTATTCTTTCCCACCCTATTATGACTGAAAATAATGCTGCCGGGCCCGCTCAATTTAACCCCGATAGCCACAAACAACATGATCGGGCTGGTAATAACAATCAGCAGGCTTGAACCCACTATATCAACTGCTCGTTTAATGAATGCATTGCTTACTTTGTTCAGCGGAGTTGATCGAAGATTAACAAGTTTTGTTTTTCCAACCAAATCAAATGTAGGATATGCTGGATAATAATCATTGAAGAAAGGGATTAACCGCAGTTGCAGTCCCTCTTTTCCTGCTGTTTCCATTACATACTTCATAAAATGAATTTCATGTGGTTCGAGCGCAATAATCAATCCGTCGATATCATATGTTTCTGCTATAACGCCTAAATCCTCATAGCTGCCAAGGCATTTTCCAAGTTCGGATTTCTGCACTTTACTTACATAGCCGTCTACAATGATCTCCGGATATACCTCTTTTTGCACGTCTGTCAAATATTGATGCGCCAGATGACCATTTCCTACCAGAATATAATGATCCTGAAACTTTCCTTCATGAATTAACCAGCATACAATTTTACGAAACACCAAATATCTGAGGGCAATCAAAACTGAAGCAATCACGCCCATCATGATAAAAGCCATTCTGGAAATATGAACAACCTTGACAGCATAAAGCAATGCCATCCATATAATTACTCCGACTGCATTGACCATCAGAATATGCGCAATGTTTTTTCCTGTTTTCATGATCCGCTGCCGCTCGTAAACGTGCAGCAGATATAAGCCAAGCACAACTGATAAAGCATATATAATGGATAACATGCTATATATTCCAGATCTGCCGTCAATTGTAATGATTCCGTTAAGCAGATCATGACGAATAAAAAATGCTGTATAGTACGAAATCAAGACAAGACACAGGTCAGCAATCATATTTGCAAACCGAAATAACGCCCATTTCTTTCGTACCATTGCCTCTTCTCCTTACTATTTTGCTTACGGATTTTTATATAACATTGCAGCTCTTTGCGTCACCCGAATATAGCTTTCATTTTTCTCCACACAAAGTGACTGCCTTTTTTTAACCAATTCGTCTTTTCGATCTCCAAAATTTTTCGTTCTGCATAAGTGTAGTTCCTGTTCATCAGCCATACATCCAGCAGCCGCTCAGCTATGAACCCAAAAACGCGCTTGTTGTAGTCATCATAATCAGAAGTATCTATTCGTTTTTCAAGTTCAAATAAGATTGGAAACAGCCAATCACAATAGTCGTGCAATGCTTCTCGCTTCATGATGAACATATTGAAGCGGTGCCCAGATCTCTTTCTCATGACAATATCAAAAGCTGGAAGGTATTGAGGGCATTGCTCTCGAATGACCGAACGAACAGTATGCAGGTCTTTTTCGTGATGAGCATGTGCATAATGGGAAAATGTTGTTTCGATTACATAATGGCGCTTTCTTGGCAAAACCAAATCAACACGCTGCATGAGTGTTTCCAATTCTTCATCGCCAAGAATGTTCTTCCACTTGTTTCTGTGCAGGGGATATCTGCTCGCAAAATATCTCCGATAATGCACCAAACCGCGAACGTCTGCGTCGGAGTTATATCGCAGCCAGTACAGAGCAGTCAGTTCGCAAAAGCCCTGATTCTTTTCAGAGATATTCTCACCTGAATCATCGCGGGTTGGGCAAAAGGAAGAATGCCCCGCTGCTCCAACCTGTATCGGCACATACAGCGGATCTTCCGGCTGCAAATATGGCTTATGCATTGCCACGTAAATCTTTTGCACAACTACTTCTTCCTTTTCAGAAATGCTTCATACTGATCACAAATCGCCGCGGTTTCACCAAACGCCATTTGCTTACCATGATCCAACCATAGCACCTTATTGCAAAGTTCTCTTACCTGATTGATTGAATGAGAAACTAAGATTCCAGTAACACCGTTAGCAAGAATCTCTTTCATCTTTTCGCCGCTCTTCTTCTTGAATGAGCCATCTCCCACGGAGAGCACCTCGTCCAGAATCAGAATGTCAGGCTTCACCAGGCAAGCAATGGAAAACGCCAGCCTGCTCTTCATGCCCGAGGAAAGCTGCTTGAACGGTCTGTCCTGAAAGTCCTCCAATTCCGCAAATGAGATGATCTGCTCATACATCTCATCCATAAACTTGCGTGTATAACCCAGCAGCGCCCCTCGCAGATATGTGTTTTCCCGTACAGTCAGATCACCATCAAAGCCGGACGCCAGTTCCAGCAATGCGGCCACAGTACCGTTGACTTGGATTCTTCCTTTTGTGGGAACCATAATCCCAGAGATCGCCTTGAGCAGAGTAGACTTGCCCGCGCCGTTTGTGCCAACGATACCCAGCATGTCTCCGCGTTCCAACTCAAATGTCACGTCTTTATCTGCCCAGAATTCCGTCACCTGGTAGTTTCCGGAAATCTTTCGCGTAATGTATTCCTTTAAACCGATCTCCTTGAAATCACCTGTAATGTAGCGAATCGATACATTTTCTGCCTTGATAATCGACATTTTTGCCTCCTCACACATAATAGAGGAACTTATGGTTCTTTTTCTTATACATCATTCCTCCACAAAACAGTGCAAGTGCAGCATAACTCAGCAGGAGCAAATGCAGCATTATGCCGGGAATTACTCCATCAAGCACAACCAGACGCACATACTTGATGGCGCAATACACTGGATTCAGCAAGAAGAGGTTCTGAATTGCTGGTGAATAACTATCTACTGTATAAAAGATAGCAGACATGTACATCAACAGCAGCGTGAAAATATCATACAGATACTGAATATCCCGAAAAAAAACATAGAGTGCAGAAAGAATAAGACCAATTCCAATACAAAAGGCCATCATTGTCAGAACAGGATATAGGATCGTTACAAACTTCCATGTAAATGTTACGCCATCAATGGCTGCAAAGAGGAAAAAAACACACAGAGTAATGCCGAAATTGATAATGGACGAAACATTCTTCGTCAACAAGAAGATATACTTCGGCACGTTGATTTTCGTAAAAATCCGCGCGTTGCTCATCAGCGCATTCATGCCGCCTGTTGTGGCCTCCTTAAAATAGGAGAACATCAGATTGCCTGCAAACAGATATGTCGTGTAGTGTTCCATCGTTCTGCCGAAGAACTGTGTGAATACCAGCTTCATCACCAGCAGGGTCAGGAGCGGAGATAAAATGCTCCATCCCATGCCCAGCACAGTGCGTTTATATTTCTGCTTGAAATCACGCTTGACAAGTTCTTCAAACAGAAAACGATGCTTTTCAAATCTTTCAATTAAACTATTCATGAACCTCTCTTAGTCACGACCGAAAATATCGCGGGTATACAGCTTATGCCTGACATCCTCAAGCTTGTTGCTGTAACGGTTGGCGATAATCACATCGCACATTTCCTTAAATTCTGTAAGGTCGCCAATTACCGGATAGCCGCTGAATTCACTCTCATGCAGCGTCGGTTCATGGATAACCACTTTCACACCATCTCCGCGCAGAATCTTCATCACGCTTTGAATGGAAGACTGCCTGAAATTGTCAGAATGAGCCTTCATTGTCAGACGATACACACCAACAACCTTCGGTTCTCGGGCTTCAATCTGATGGGCGATGAATTCCTTACGCGTCTTGTTGGAATCCACAATTGCCTTGATGATGTCATTTGGCACATGATCGTAGTTGGCTAACAGCTGCTTGGTATCCTTAGGCAGGCAATATCCCCCGTAGCCAAAGCTCGGATTATTATAATGCGCGCCGATACGCGGATCCATACAGACGCCATCGATGATCTGTTTTGTGTACAGCCCCTTCAGTTCTGCATAGGTATCCAGCTCATTAAAGAAGGATACGCGCAACGCGAGATATGTATTCGCAAAGAGCTTGACGGCCTCAGCTTCCGTGAAACCCATAAAACGCGTATCGATATTCTCCTTGATTGCGCCCTCGGCGAGCAGACCAGCAAAGGTCTTTGCCGCCTCCACAAGGCGCGGATCATCCGGGTCTGTTCCGACGATGATGCGGCTGGGATAGAGGTTATCATAGAGCGCACGGCCCTCACGCAGGAATTCCGGGCTAAAGATAATGTTCTTGCTGCCCGTCTGTTTGCGGATGCGCTGGGTATACCCTACCGGAATTGTAGACTTGATCACCATAATCGCATTCGGGTTATGCTCCATGACGAGGCTGATCACTGCTTCCACAGCGGAAGTATCAAAGTAGTTCTTTTTGCTGTCGTAGTTGGTCGGTGCGGCGATCACGACGAAATCCGCATCGCGATACGCAGAAGCGGCATCCAGCGTGGCCGTCAGGTCCAGTTCCTTTTCTGCCAGATAGGTTTCGATTTCTGCATCCGCAATCGGAGATTTGCGGTTGTTGATCATCTCCACCTTTTCGGGGATGATGTCAACGGCGGTTACCTTATGGTGCTGCGCCAGGAGCACAGCGATGGACAGGCCAACGTATCCTGTACCGGCGACGGTGATTTTCATAGCATTCTCCTTAGTTTTCAAACACGTAGTCGCGCTGGATCATGTAGCTGAGCATAAAGAGTACGATGTCCACCGGGATCTTGATGAACGCCTCGGAGACCGTCAGGATGCCCGGCAGCAGCTGCACAAGTCCCGCACCGATCGCGCCCTGCACCACACACAGCGCGTAGTACTTGACCATGGAGTACTTGCCGCCGCGGCCGCCGAAGACGGTATGCTTGTTGAGGCGGTAGTTCACCAGAGAAGACACGAGGCGTGCAATCGCATAGCTGATGAAGCCGCTCAGACCAGAGCCGAGGCACAGCCAGAACAACGCATAATCCACCACAAACGAGAAGCCGGAGGAGAACAGGTAGGCAAACAGGTGCTTGAATATAACCATGTAAATCTTGACCGCATCGCGCACCGGGTCAAAGTGGCTGCCCGCGTTTCCGGCGATATAGATGGTCTCAATCGGCACCTCAAACACGCCGATATTCATATCGCGCAGCTTGAGCAGCACGTTCATCTCGTACTCGTAACGTTCGCCGTCAATGCGCGCCATCGCAGGAAACGCACAGACCGGCAGGCCGCGAAGGCCCGTCTGCGTATCGCTCACGCGGATACCGCTGACAAGAGCATACACTGTGCGGGTGATCTTGTTGCCCCAGAGGCTCTTCTTGGGGATGTTGCCCGTAAACGCACGGGAACCGAGGATCAGCGTATCCGGGTGCTCGTGCATCGCCTCGACCAGACGCAGGATGTCCTTCGGAGTATGCTGACCATCTGCATCTGCCGTAATGATACCTGACAGATCCGGCCACTCCAACAAGCAAGCGTTGATACCAGTTTTAAGCGCACGCCCCTTGCCCATATTTACCGCGTGAACAACAACCTTTGCGCCCAATTCGCGGCAGCGATCAAAGATATGCTTAAAGTTGTCCTGCCCGCCGTCATCCACTAGCATAACACGCAGATTCTTCTCAAGTAGCATATTTGTGAGATCGATAAGTCGTGTATCCGGCTTATAGGCTGGAATTAGCACCACAGTATTACATTCCATAATAACTCCTCGCTATATGAATACGCCTTATTCTACGGTATCATATTTGTATAGTTTCTTATTCACAACAATAACATAGCACATAGGTACTGATGCTATCAATGGAAACGCATATCTGTTTTCTCCGTTTACATGTGTGAAAAACAAACCAACCAATAAAATACACACAGGCATTATTCCCACTATTGATTTAAGCTGTTTGTTTCTAAATGCATAGCCTAACAGAATCACAATAATCCACACATACATTCCTGGGCCAATAAACAGCTCCAGTCCAACCGTCTTTTCCCATTTTTCAAAATACTTTGCAAGGTTAGAGTGCATTTGCTTATTGGTATAATATGCATTATAAAACTCTTCATCTTTTTGAATATAACGTCTATACGACCCAGTACCCGGTGTTAAAGGATATGTATATTTATATGTACCAGCAATCAGATGCTTAACATATGCCTGTGGATGCTTGACTCCCATTTTGATAAACTGTTTCCAAAACTCATGCATTTCACTACTTGTCGAGTGAAAAGTTACTTTTACAGCGTCAGAGATAGATGGATCGTATTTTTCCACAATAGTATCAAAATCAAGCACAGAATCTATAACGGCAATTTCTTCTTTGCTCATTTCATTGCCATATGTTTTACAATACCTGGCCGTCATCTGAAAAGGTAAACTATAGTTTTCTCTTTCCATAGGTTTAGCAATTCTCGGATTAGCATATATCAAACCATCGATTGAATAATGCGCAACTAATATAAACGCAAAAGCAATCAGCATTTGACTCAAGTATCTCTTTTCCTTAATCTTATATAATACTAGAATAATTGTACTAATTGCAACAATAGCAAATGCTGCTTTTCTTGAATATATAGCTAATAACGCATGGACAACAAACCATATAAAATCTGTATTTGTCAATCTTCGATAACACAGTAATTTGATATATGAAACAAAATAAAGCAAAAAGAACCCGAGATGAACGACATCTTTTAGTACACTCTGTGCTGCACTTCCCCATGTTGGAACAATCATAAAGAATATGAGTGAAATATAGTACTGAATCCTTGATCCTGATAAACGTCTAATCCATTTGCAAGTCCGAGCCATTGCAAAAGCACATAGGATAGTTTGAAACATCACATTAAGAAAAATACCCAAATTGTCACTAGCAATTATTCTCCCCACATTAAACAATGAACCAAATATCATTGTGACCATAAGTGGATTAGAAGCATTCAAAGCCCCTTTGCCATTAAACTGCTTCAGTTGTTTCAGCGTATCATAACAAACCGACCCAGGATAATCTGCAATTATAAATGGTAACCAGCTCAGAATTATCAATACAAATGCAATTGCAAACCGTTTTTTCTCATTTTCTGCATGTTGTTCTGAATCAGTTTTACACTCCAACTTTTCAAAACACTCATATAACGATTCTATAAATGTACTTACCAACAAACAAAGTGAAGCATACATGATCACCCTCATTGGTTCAGCTTTTGAAAAAAAGAAGCATTCCATTTCAGTATTATCCAGACTCATACCAACAAGTCCCCAAAAAGTCAATAGCAGAGCCACCATCAAACTTGATAGTCGAATCGGAGCATTCTTCTTTCCAAATGAAAACATCCACGCAGAAAAAATAACAGGGATAACAATCAGCAGGCCGTAATACTTGTTAATATCAAACTTACATTCCTGGGCTAATTCAATGCAACACGCACTTGCAAACAAGGTGACAATTAACCTTATTATATTGCTTAGTAATTCTTTTCGCTTTTCAATAGACACATGAGTCGATAGTATTCTCATATATTCTCCTTGATACCTAAATATTACCAATGAATTATCTTCTTAATTTTCATTTTTGTTTTATGCGGAATGCGAAGACCCAGCTTTTTAATGAACGGCTTCATTCGTTCAGGAACGATCTTTTTTGCAATCCCCTTAACCAATACGCCTGTACCATTATGTTCATAGCCCGTTGTTTGGCCTTTTGTGTTGACAACCACTTTAGCAGCCTCTTTGGTACCTTCTTTCGGCTTTGAAGAAACATGGCCATTCCGGGAAGACAATCTCTTTCTTTCTGCTGCAAGAAATCTGCATACCACTTCCATTTTCATCAAATTGACACCAATTCCAGAGTTCAATAGTCCCTTTTCGATGCAACCCTTGCCAAACTTCTCTTCAGCCCATTCAACACTCTTTTGATACTGAATATCATTCTGGTTTAATTCTACATTGGCATCACAAAGTCTTTCTGTTTGTGATCCAGGAATATACTTCAGATCCACATATTTCTCAGAAACTACAACCGGAATTCCAGCAATCAGTTCCATGATTTTAAGCCAAATATCATCTGCAAACAGACAATTATCAATTATCGATTGCTTGTCAAACAACTCCAAATCAAACAAATGCGCAGGATACAGTGCGCCTGCACCACCCGTACACAGGAGATGCATTGAAGGTTCACCAATACATCCGTCAAATTCTTTAACCCAGCAATCGTACGGAAGAACCTTCTTTTCTTCATCCATCGTCATCAAATGAACACGAGCAGCAGACACAGCTTCAGGATGAATCAGATAAGAGATATATAGATTCTCCAACAAGTTTGGATGATACAGAAGATCATCATCAAGAGTAACAATTAAATCATTGCGATACTCCTGTAAAGCATAGAAATACTTCTTATGCGGTTTTAAATCATCGCACCAGCGTATTGTCAGTTTTTTATTCTGAATCAGCCCTGTAAGATTCCGCGGCAATTCTTCTTCTTTCCCCGGGAACTGCTCTTCTGCAAGCCAAAGAACAACTTCATCCGCTTTCCTTGTCTGTGCATAGATGGTATCAAGGACATATCGAACATCTGCAATTCTTGCCGGATATGTTGTCAAGGATACAATGAGTCTCCGGCGAATATTTGCATTCATCATTTCATAGTTGTTTGCTTGAATTATCCTGAACATGTCAAAGAGTTTTTTATAGCCACACTCTATTTCTGTCAAAGACAAATACTCGTCTGAATTAAAACGATTGTGTATAAACGTATAGAAATCCTTTGCTTCAGGAGTTGTAAAATCGCTGATATAATGACTAAGTGCAAAAATATAATTATCAACTTCAAATCTCTTCAGCGATGGCGAAATTTCATCATAATATGGCAATTTTCGAATCTGACGTATAGTGCTTTCAATAGCTGTTATAATATTTCTCAGATTCTTTGACTTCGAAGAGCTGATTGTATTGCTGTGCCCGACCCGATAATAATAAAGTACATCCGGCAGTACAACAATTCTCCGTGCGTTTGCTGCACTGACTGCAGAAAAAGTAATATCGTTCGTTGAAGTGATTTCTTCGTATTTTAGTCCTCTTTCTTCAATAAAACTTCTGCGAATAAGCTTATTCCACGGCGTTGGATTTACTATGCTCAAGATACGTGTTGGACAGTCTTTATAATTAAATATCTCAACATTTGCGGGCAGCCACTCAGAATGATAACCTTTTCTAATAACACGATGGCCCTGATCATCAAATCTTTCGAAATTAAAGCACACAATATCAGCAGCTTCTTTTTTGGCAGCATTCAGCGTCTTCTCAATCAAATTCTTCGCACACAAATCATCCGAATCAAAGAAATAAACATATTCTCCTTTTGCATGCATAAAACCATTGTTTCGTGCCACGCCAGCTCCCTGGTTTTTCTGCCGAATTACTTTGATTCTCTCATCCTTTTGAGCATATTCTTCTAAAATACTGCCAGAAGTATCCGTCGATCCATCGTCTACACATATAATTTCAATCTCTTTTACTGTTTGTACAAGTATGCTATCCAGTCCATGTCTTAGATAGGCTTCATTATTATAAACAGGAACAATCACCGACACTTTAACTTGGTCGCACATACTGTTTCTCCTCAATTATTCTTTTGCTATTCTTAATTACATGCTTGCTAAAAAGCCTTGATCTTTAGCGCAAAGCAGAGCCGTATCTCGTTTTCCGCGATATAATCCTTTTTTGTATGGAATTTCATTATTCTCTAAACACTTAATAATTTCTATTACTGTTCTCTGTTCCGTCTTACGATCGTAATCATCAACAACAATCACAAAATTGTCGGACAAACAGAAAGGCAGAATGCTGAGAATATCAATCCTTCCATAATGTAGCATATCCCCCGCCCAAGGTGCATCAATGCAAATGAGATCAAACTGCTGGTTTTCAAATCTTTCTGCAAAACCCTTATACGTCCTTACGTTATCCACACCTTTGAATTGAATCATTTCCAAATCTAGCTGAACAATTTCTGTATTGTCCAGTTTTTCATACGCATTTTTAAAAAACTTAATCCAAGACGGATCGTTTTCCACCACAAAATACTTTATATCTGGATATGCCGAAGCATATTGAGCGATCATTCGTGTCGTCTGTCCAAGACCTAATTCGAGAATTCGTTTGGGTTTCGCTTCGTTTAACACGCGATACAAGGCATATAAATACGGATAACCTGCCGCCCATCTTCCTGGAGAAAACGTCTTGTTGACAAGCCACTTGCTATCCAGAATCGTATCCTTAAAAATCTGTGCCCATACAGCCTCCGAAGCAAAACGCTGACCTTCTATGGTTTTCAGTTTTATTTCTTCAATTACATTCAAAACTTTTTTTCCACACTCTTCTGCGCTGTTCAGGATTTCTTCTTCCTTCACCTTCACTTCGTTTATTCGTGTATCGAATGTATCACGCTGCAGAAGTTCCTGATGCTCCAGAGCTTTTACCAATTCAGCCTTAAGTTGATCGTACTTTTCGAAGAGCATCTGAAACTGATTCATCTGTATTTCCTGCTGCTTCAAAAGGATAGTATTCTGTTCAATAAATCTTTCTTCCAGACGTCTGTATTGTTCATTTGTTTCTCTTTTTATCCCCTCATTCTGTTTAATAAACAGCTCACTGAGAGACTGATACTTTTGTGAAATTTCCTCTTTGCAATCGCTACTATGTGCGACAACTGTATTCAGGATGCTGTCCTTCTGTTTGAGTAGTAGGTTTTTTATGCTTTTGATTTCGCGATTAAATATATTGATCGGTGGAGGTATAATTCGTTTCAAAATATGCTTCAATCCAAAATTCATCGAACACACCATCCTCCTCATGGTTTCATTCTTCTTTTGACCCACATCACTCCACGCTGAGCCCAGGAAATGATCCCCTGCATTCGCTTGTTATATGGCCTTTTCACAACCTGCACATACTGCACATATTCCCCTCGATGGTAAAACTTTTCCTTCGGATATCCCGCAATCCCAAGCTCTTCAAACCATGCATCACGTAACTGGTTATAGAGCTTTCTTTTCGTCGGATCGCCGAGCGTGTTTAAATTCCACAGACTGAAATGCAGCGCGTAATTAATATAGTCCTGCTCAAACCGCTCATAAAGTCCCCACGCTTTCAGTTGCTCCCGCAAGGCGATTAGCGCATCGTAGAAGCACATCCACGACTTTTCGCGCGTCACAGAGAGTGTGCCGCCTGCGTGCCGCCGTTGATGCGCCAACGTGTCTGGCAGCGTCGTGATCCGCTGCGCTTTCGCCAGTGCAGAGAACACAAACAGCAGATCATTGCTTGTACGCTGTTCCTGAAATCGCAAGCCGTTTTCACGAACAAAATCCGTCAGAAAAAGCTTATCCCATGCCCAGCCGACGACCACCTTAAAAATGTCCTTTTCAATTTCTACACCCGAAAACGGTCGGTGTGCCGGCAGCATACTCTCTCGTACGCCATAGACGCAGGGGGAGAATGTATGCAGCTTTTCGTTGTAAAAATCCGCTTTGAAAACAACCAGTTCTGCCTGTTCGGCTTCTGCCTTGCGAAATGCCTTTTCCAGCATCTGCGGATCAAAGAAATCGTCTGCATCCAGAAAGGATAAATACTTGCCCTGCGCCAGCCTCAACCCATGATTGCGTGCTGCACCTGCACCGGCATTCTTCTGCGTAAGTACCACGATGCGTGAATCATACTGTGCAAGCCGATAGAGGATTTCCAGCGAGTCATCTGTTGAACTGTCGTCCACACAGATGATTTCGATGCTTTCGAGCGTCTGCGTACATACACTCCTGATACATTCCTCCAGATGTTTGGATGCATTATAAACCGGAATGATCACAGATACATCAACCATATGTTTCCTCCCGATTTATCCAATCCTTTGTGTTCTTCCATTTTACTCTGCGCATGATATTCAGGAATCCTTCGTATCCAATCCACGATAACCCCATCTCTACTTTGTTTATCAAGCTGTCCGCCATGCGAATCATCCATGAGATGCCATCCCGTTTTTGAAACCGTTGCAAAAGATTGGCAGCACACAGATGGCTGCATCGGCTTTGACAAATTCGGTGATAGCCCATTGGTTCGTGGATGATCAGATTCAGTATGCGCCATTCATACGCCGTAAATGCTTTGCGATCATATTCGCCGGCGCGGATCAGTTTTTCCAGTTCGCCGCTCATATGCCGAACAAATTCCTCGCGGTAATGCGGCGAGATCCTGTCATATGTAATCCACAAACTGTGAAATTTCCTCAATGTATACATGCTGATGAACGTCCTGAAGCGCACCGCATCTTCTTTCAGCCAGTCGTAAATGTAGGCCCATTCTTCAGTCATACAATATACTTTGCCAGGATTGGCGACAGAAGAGGCTTCATTGTCGCGACGATTCATGTAATAGGGTTTATCAACAAAATAAACTCGCTTCGCACAGCAGAACGTCTTAAACCAGAAGCCATTATCCTGATAGGACGCGCCAGGCGTTTCATTGTGAACAATCCCGTTGGCTTCCAAAAAGCTGCGTCGGTAAATGCCGCTCCATGTATTCATGATGAACCGAAATACCCGAGGACTTTCTGCCGGATTGATAATCTTTCCATAGTACACGCCAGAAGGATCTAATCGGTTGTATGTCCGCTCAATCTGTTCTCCTTCTGTACGGAAACGATAGAAATCTGCTTTGACGATATCTGCCCGTTCACGCTTGGCAATCTCATAGAGCTCGCTATACATGTTTTTCGGTACAAAATCGTCCGTTTCCAGAATGCCTATGTACTCGCCTGAAGCATGCTGCATACCGAGATTCATCTGGTAACCATAGCTCTTCTTTTCAGAAAGAATGAGTTTGATTCGCTTGTCACGTTCTGCATAGTTACGGATGATCTCTAACGTACCATCTGTGGAACCAGCATCCACGCAAATGAACTCGATTTCCTTGAGTTCCTGATTGATTGCACTCAGCAAGCATTCTTCTATATAGCGCGCCACATTGAGTGAGGGCAATACAAGTGATACTTTACACATTTTTTTCTCCAGCAACTCTTACTTCAGCATGTACATCGGTAAGTGCGGCTCGGATTACCTGATCCATATCATAATACCGATACTGTCCGAGTCGCCCGCCGAAAACGACATTTCCCCGTGCGTCAGCAAGCTTTTTATACTGAACATAAAGTGCGTTATTTTCTGCGTCATTGACTGGATAGTACGGCTCCATACCCAGCTTCCATTCCGTGCTGTACTCGCGGGAAATAACGGTGGTCGGTTGCTCGCTAAATTCAAAATGCTTATGCTCGATCACGCGGGTATAAGGTACCTCGCGGTCGGTATAATTCACAACAGCATTGCCCTGATAGTTTTCCTCATTCAGCTCTTCGGTTTCAAAGCGGACGCTGCGATACTGCAGCGCACCGAGCTGGTAGCCGAAGAATTCATCAATGCAGCCGGTATAGACAATCTTTTTTGCAATGCTTAGCTCCGCCTTAATAAGGTCAATGTAATCGGTATTCAGGCGAACCTCAACACCTTCAAGCATGCGTTCAATCATCTTCGTGTATCCGCCAATCGGAATACCCTGCCAGCGGTCGTTAAAGTAGTTGTTGTCATATGTAAAGCGGCAAGGCAGGCGTTTGATGATAAACGCTGGAAGTTCTCGGCAATCGCGGCCCCATTGTTTTTCCGTATATCCCTTGACTAGTTTAGTGTAGACATCCGATCCTACAAGACTTAGCGCCTGCTCTTCCAGATTTTTCGGTTCTGTAATGCCAAGTTCAGAAACCTGTTCCGCAATCTTTGCCTTTGCTTCCTTCGGTGTGCGCACTCCCCACATCTTTGAGAAAGTGTTCATGTTGAACGGCAGATTATACAGTTCGTTCTTGTAAACTGCCAAAGGACTGTTCACATAGTGATTGAACTCTGCAAACTGATTTACATATTCCCAGACTTCGCGATCGCTGGTGTGGAAGATGTGCGCGCCATACTTATGCACATTGATACCTGAAATGTTCTCGGTATAAATGTTTCCCGCGATATGATTTCGTCGTTCTATCACCAGACATGATTTGCCACGGAATGTCATTTCATGTGCAAACACAGCTCCATATAATCCTGCTCCCACAATTAGGTAATCATACTGCTCCATTGCACTTCTCCAATGATTCGTACGTTTCGATTTTTGCGGTCCATAAGATAGAAATTGCAGACCAACTTTATTTAGTCTGAATTTCTGCCCGAAGACGTAACGCCTGAATTTCCATAATTTATATTACAAATAAATTATAGCACAGTCGATCTGCAAAATCTACTTTGTTCCTAAGAAATGTTTAAAATTCCAATAATTCATATCAATAATTGATCTACCAGTTATCGCTCGATGCTTTCATCAGCCCCTACCCAGTGTAAAAAAGTATTGTGCGACAGTTGTAGCTGTCTTGCTGTTTCTTTGGCAATTATCATACCATTTTGCCATGTGTTGTTCATATTCATCGTGTCGCTCCTGGGGTCTGTGGCAAACCGTACCCCCCTTGCTTTTGCTGCCGCAGTTCCTTCTGCCTGACGTCTCTTTATGAACTCACGTTCAGCTTGAGCGGCATAGGAGAGAAGCTGCAAAACAATATCAGCAATCAGAGTTCCTGTCAGATCGTGTCCTTGCTGGGCATCCGGCGGTGGCATGTCCAGCACTACGATTGCTGCCTGCATTTCCTTGGTGATGATCCGCCATTGTTCAATAATCTCATCATAGTTTCTTCCGAGCCATTCGATACTCTTCATCACAAGGGTGTCACCAGCTTTTCGCTTTCGCAGAAGCCGCTTGTGTTGCGGATGACTGAAGCCTTTTCTGATTGTTTTTCTTTGAATACGTTTGTTCATCAACACCGAACTCGAGCATTGTACCCTACAAAACAGAAAATGAACAAACTGTCAATCTTGTTTTAGATACCATTCGTCTTGCAAGGCGCAACGAGAGAAAAAAGACAGCGGCAGAACTGCAACTCCATAGCGACCAGAACTTTCAATATACCTTACATTTCATGCCAACATAAAGAAATGGCATAACACCGTCTATATTTTGTGAAGCCACCGCCATGATCGATATATCCTTTTTTTACAACCGTGAACGGATCCAGTTGAAAACCGGAGTGCCTCCGCTTACGCTTCGTCACTCCGGTTAATGCTTTTTCCTACTCAAGGGTTTTGTACTGCTGTACAATTTGGCGCGGTTCGCTTTCTTAACCGGAGCCTTTTTGTATGCTTATTCTTGGGTTCCCAGCTTTCCCCAGAAGCCGAAAGACATGGGCCAGAGCACGCCGCCCACGACAGCCATCATGAAGTAGCGCAGGCCGGACGTCCACGCATGGTCGCCGAAAAGGGCGGCAAGTAGCGGCTTGAGCGCAAGCCGTGTACCCATAACCAGTGCAACGCCGATAAGCAGCTTCAGGATCTGTGCCCACCAGACAGCTTTGGTGTCGAAATGCGTATGACGATCATCCACCCACCAGGCCAGCAGCATGCCGCTCAGTGTACCCAGCAGCGTCCATGCATTTTTGACGCCATGTGCATCAAATTCGGCAATGTTGCGTTCGCCAGCAGGCATCAGGGTGACGTAGGCCAGCAGGGCCAGCGCCAGAACAAAGCTGCCAATGCCGATAAGTATTTTGCCGCGGCGGCTGTTCTCGCTCTTTTTGAACAGCCATAGGAAGCCAAGCACTGTTACTGCACCTGTCAGAAAAGATACGCCTACGTCCAGCGGGGTATGCACGCCCAGATACATGCGTGAAAAGCCCACCAGCACGATCAGCGCAATGCAAAGCACGGTTGCCCATTTGCGGCTGATCCACGCAGCCAGCGTGCCAAACACCGTGGCAGCGCTCTGCGTGTGACCGCTGGGGAAGGAATAGCCGGTCGCGGCCTCGCGGGCAGCTTCCACGATGGTGAATTCCGGGTCCAGCACCCAGGGACGCGGAATAAGAAAGATAGCCTTGAGCAGCTGGTTGATCACACTGCCCGTAAGGCCGATAATCATGAACCGGTAACCCCATTTTTTGTTGATGCACCAGAAAGCCAGCAGGCCTACGAGCATGAAAAAGGTTTCCTCGCCAAGAAGCGTAATGGCTGCCACAAGCTGATCACAGAAAGGATTGCGAATGGCGGCAAGCGCTTTCAATAATTCCATATCAAAGCTCCTTTCCCGAAGATGACTCATTATAGCATAAGAATATGAAAAGATACACCGCTTGCACAG
Organism: Clostridia bacterium; assembly: GCA_017517815.1. Next base: position 41,952 of record JAFWYA010000055.1, read on the forward strand.
GAGAAGTTTGCGCAGTATAATGCAGAAAAAGCGTTTTTTCGAAGGAGACAGCTATGCCGTACCGTTACGAAACTCATCTGCACACCTGTCAGGCAAGCCTGTGCGGCCGCTCTAAAGGCAGCGAACATGCGCGGTTTTATAAAGAAATGGGCTATCAGGGCATCATGATCACAGATCATTTTTTCAGCGGCAATACCTGTGTGCCCAAGGACCTGCCATGGCGTGAACGCGTGGAAATGTTTTGTTCCGGGTACGAAGATGCGCTGGCGGAAGGGCAGAAGATCGGGCTTGACGTGTTCTTTGGATGGGAATCGCGCTTTGAATGGGATGAATATCTGGTCTATGGTCTGGACAAGAAATGGCTGCTTGAGCATCCGGAAGTAGAGCAGTGGACGCGCCGGGAACAGCTGGAACAGGTTCACCGCTACGGCGGATGCGTGGTACAGGCCCATCCTTTCCGCACGCGCGGATATATCACCCGTATCTCGCTGGGGTTGGATTTTGCAGACGGCGTGGAGGTGGCCAACGCTTCGCAGGAGGCATTCAGCGACGCAGCTGCCCTGCGCTATGCCAAAGAATATGGGCTGGCAATGAGCGCAGGCTCTGATAATCATCTGTCTTCGCCGGAACGCTGGAACAGGGATAATCTGTTCGGCGTTGCGACCGATGAACGGCTGGGCAGCATCCACGATTTTGTCAGGCTGATCCGCGAACGAGGAAAGCTGGGACTGTGCATTCCCATAAACGATCGGTTTGAGATTCTGCAGGATGCCCCGGTGCTGGAAACCTTCTGGGCGGATGATACCGATCATCCGCAGCCGACCAACCGTGACTGGCTGCATGAAGCATAAAATAAAAACGACGGGATAGCTGAACGCATCCCGTCGTTTTTTGATCAGCCTTTTTGTCCGTAATAGGCGTTCGGGCCATGCTTGCGCATGAAGTGCTTGTCCTGAATGTGCTGAGGAGCCGGCTTGCAGGCAGGGGAGATCTGCACGGTGAACAGCGCCATCCTGGCGACCTCCTCCAGCACGACGGCATGATACACAGCCTGCGCTGCGTCCTTGCCCCATGCAAACGGACCGTGGCTGTGACAGATGATCGCCGGAACGTGAACCGGATCAATGTTGCGCTCAGTCAGCGTTTCAATGATCACCCTGCCGGTGTTGAACTCGTACCCAGCCTCCACTTCTTCGGGGGTCAGGTGCCGTGAACAGGGCACCGGGCCATAGAAATAATCAGCGTGCGTGGTGCCGTAGCAGGGAATGTCCTTTCCGGCCTGAGCCCAGGCAACGGCGTAGGGACTGTGCGTATGCACAATACCGCCCATCTGGGGATAGGCCTTATACAGTTCAAGGTGAGTCTTGGTGTCAGAAGACGGGTTCAACTTGCCTTCGACCACTTCTCCATCCAGATTGAGCACCACCATCTGGTCGGACGTGAGGTCTTCATATTTTACGCCGGACGGCTTGATGACCACCAGTCCACTTTCGCGGTCAATGCCGGATACATTGCCCCAGGTATAGGTGACCATGCCGCGGCGGGGGAGTTCCATGTTGGCTTCGTAAACAGCCTGTTTCAATGCTTCAAGCATGTTTGTTTTCTCCTTTATTTCATGGCAGCGACGGCGGCTTTTTCAGCCTCCAGAGCCTGCACAAAACGTGCGGTATAGGCGTCAAAACCGGCTGCATCTTCTGCATCGGGCTGTTCTGTGCTGGCGTTGGCATGAGAGAAGACCTCGGCATTGAGGTACTCTTCCAGCGTTTGGCCGGGCTGGCCGTTTACACGGTATGCGGCCAGCAGCGCCATGCCCCAGGGGCCGCCTTCTCCGGCGGTCTCCATCACAGATACGGGTGTACCCAGCGCAGCGGCAAGGATCTTCTGACCCACAACGGGTGTCTTGAAATAACCGCCGTGGCCCAGCAGAGAATCGATCTGTACATTTTCCTTTGCCAGGATATCCATGCCCAGCTTCAGGCTGGTCATGGCGCCTGAAACAATGGAGCGGGCAAAGTTGGCAAAGCTCATTTTAGCGTCGGGCATGCGTACCAGCATGGGACGGCCTTCGTCCAGCCCCACAACGGGTTCGCCGGAGAACAGCGCTACGTTAATTACGCCGCCGCAGTCCTTGTCGCCCTCAAGGGCGGAGTTGAACAGAGCGGTGTAAATGTCGTTCATGCTTACATTCAGGCCCGCTGCGTCGCAGAAGCCCTTGAGCATACCTGCCCATGCGTTGATATCGCTGGTGCAGTTGTTGCAGTGTACCATGGCCACAGGCTTGCCGGTGGGGGTAGTGACCATGTCGATCTCGGGATAGACCTTGCTCAGCGGCTTTTCCAGCACGATCATGGCAAAGACAGACGTGCCGGCCGACACGTTGCCTGTGCGGATGGCTACGCTGTTGGTAGCGGTCATGCCGGTGCCGGCGTCGCCCTCGGGCGGGCACAGCGGGCAGCCGGCTTCCAGCTCGCCGGTAGGATCCAGCAGCTTTGCGCCTTTTTCTGTCAGCACGCCAGCGTCAGCGCCCGCGCTGACAACGCCGGGCAGAATACCCTTCAGCGTCCACGGATAGCCTGCATCGGAAACTTTCTTTTCAAAAGCAGCCAGCATGGAGGCGTCGTAATCGCACTTTTCCGAATCGATGGGGAACATGCCGCTGGCTTCGCCAACACCAAGCACCTTCACGCCTGTCAGCTGCCAGTGCAGATAACCGGCCAGCGTAGTCAGGTGAGCGATATCCTTTACATGTTCTTCCTTGTTGAGCATCGCCTGATACAGGTGAGCGATGGACCAGCGCTGGGGAACGTTGAACGCAAACAGTTCGCTAAGCTCCGCGGCAGCTTCGCCGGTCATGGTATTGCGCCAGGTGCGGAACTGCGCCAGCTGACCATCGTTTTTGTCAAAGGCCAGATAACCGTGCATCATGGCGGAAACGCCGATGGCAGCCAGCTTGCTGAGCTTTACGCCGTATTTGGATTCGACGTCCTTTTTCAGGTTGGCGTAGGCGTCCTGCACGCCGGCCCAGACATCCTGCAGATGATAGGTCCAGATGCCGTTTTCCAGACGGTTTTCCCAGGTGTGGTCGCCGGATGCGATGGGGGTGTGATCGGTACCGATCAGCACGGCTTTGATACGCGTGGAGCCAAGCTCCATGCCAAGGACAGCTTTGCCCTGAAGAATGATTTCAGCAATGTTCATAGGCATTTTCCTTTCAATCAGAATGATGAAATACAGTCGTAATAATTGTATTCATTGTATCACAAAAAATGGCAGTACGCAACGCTGCACATTGACTTTGCACTTATGCGCTGATAAGATGAAAACAACCTGAACACGGAGGAAAGACCATATGGAAAAGCATCTGCTTGAACGGCTTTCGGCGCTCAGTGAGGAGGAACGGCAGTTGCTTGAAGGCGGAGAGCTGATCCGCAGCACCTATACGCAGGGTTCATCTTTTGTGGTAAATGGTGAGAAACTGCTGCCGCCGTCGCAGATGATCACCGTACGACCTCACACAAGGTTTGTGGATTTCCCGCTGCACAGTCACGATTACGTGGAGATTTTGTATATGATCAGCGGCGAAACGGTACATGAAATGCCGGGACAGCAGCCGCTGGTGGTGCACGCAGGCGAACTGCTGATGATGAATGGACAGGCTGCTCATGCCATACGCCGCTGCACCTGTGAGGACGTAGGGGTCAATTTTATTGTACGCCCGGCTTTCTTTGACGAGGCGCTCACGGCCATCGGCAGTTCTCATGCGCTGGGCCGTTTTTTGATCGATGCGCTCAAAAGAGGTGAAAGCAGCGTGCCGTTTTTGCACTTTCAGGTTTCTGACGTGCCTGCTGTGCAAAGTTTGCTGGAAAGCATGCTGTCGGCCATTCTGGACGGCGCAGGCCAGCGTATTTTAAAAACATCCATGACGCTTTTGTTTTTACATCTGATGGCACACACGCACCAGCTGTCCATGCCGGATCGGGGCGCAAGCGCTATGGTGGTTGCCGTGCTGGAAGAAATTCAGCACAGATATGCATCCATCTCTTTTCAGAATCTGGCAGATTCGTGGCATGTATCTGCGGCGTATCTCAGCCAGACGGTGCGCAGGGCAACTGGACTCAGCTGTACCCAGCACCTTCAGCAGCGGCGCATCGCACAGGCAAGACGGCTGCTGCGCGATACGGATCTGAGCATTGCAGAAATCTGCACTGCCGTGGGTTACGCCATCAGGACACTTCTATCATCTGTTTCATGAAAACTGCGGCATGAGCCCAAAGGAATACCGTCTTGTTAATTCAGGACGCTGAAGCTTTTAAAAAACGTTCTATGATTCAGCCTTTTTGCGTGTTATAATGAAAATACCAAAACAAAAGGGCGTGATGAAATGAACTGTTATCTGGCGGTGGATATCGGCGCATCCGGCGGCAGGCATATCGTTGGATATGTGCAGGACGGCTGCATCCGCACGCAGGAGATTTACCGTTTTGAAAACGGAGCTGCCATGAAAAACGGTCACCTGTGCTGGGATGCAGAGGGGCTGTTCAGCCATGTGGTCGCCGGCATGAAGGCGTGCTGTGAGCAAGGTTTCATTCCGGTAAGTATGGGCATCGACACATGGGCGGTCGACTTTGCGCTGCTGGATGAAAACGGCGAGTTGGTGGGCGACATTGTTGCTTATCGCGATGCGCGCACGGAAGGCATGGATGCACGTCTTGAAAAAACGATGCCCTTTGAGAAACTGTACCGCATCACAGGTATCGCCAAACAGCCATTCAACACCTTGTATCAGATGATGGCTGTGCTGGATGAACATCCTGAGTATCGCGAACAGGTCAAAGATTTTCTGCTGGTGCCGGAATACCTCAGCTATCGTCTGACCGGCAAGCGCGCTCATGAGTGGACGAACGTATCCACCGGCGCGCTGGCAGACGCCGCAACGCATGACTGGTCACTGGAAGTGCGCAAAGCTGCCGATCTGCCTGACAGCTGGTTTGAAACGCCCATTGTTCCGCCCGGAACGGTGCTGGGTACGCTGAAGGATGAAGTGCGTGCTGAAGTGAGGTTTGACACGATGGTCATTCTTCCTGCTACGCATGACACCGGCAGCGCCTATATGGCTGTGCCTGCACGCGATGAAAATGCTGCTTTCCTGTCCAGCGGCACCTGGAGCCTGCTGGGTGTGGAACTGGATCATCCTGCAACGGGTGAAGGCAGCCTCAAAGCTGGCTTCACCAATGAGGGCGGGTGGGGCTATACCACGCGGTATCTGAAAAACATCATGGGTATGTGGATGCTGCAGTGCATTCGTGCGGAAACGGGAAAAAAACATTCCTATGCTGAAATGGCTGAAATGGCGGAGGCTTCTGATTATCCTGCATGGATCGATGCTGCGGACAACCGCTTTCTTGCGCCGGCCAGCATGCTGGATGAGGTCAAAGCTGCTCTTGGGGAACAGGGCGCGCCCGAGCCGCAAAACCTTGCGGATGTGCTGCGTGCCGTCACGCTGGGCCTTGCGGTATGCTACCGCGACAGCATCCGTGAAATGGAGAAACTGACCGGCAAAACCTTTACGTCCATCAACATCGTTGGCGGCGGCAGCCAGAACCTGACGCTCAACCGCATGACGGCAAAGCTCACGGGGCTTCCTGTTTTTGCAGGGCCCACCGAGGGCACGGCGCTGGGCAACCTGGCCGCGCAGATGATCGCCGACAGCGTGTTTATGGATATCGCTGCATTCCGCGCAGCGCTTTCTGGTAGCTTTGACATCCAGATTTTTGAATAAAACGGAGGGAAAACAACATGAGCAATGCTGCATTTGAACTGGCAAAAGAACGGTATGCCTCCGTGGGCGTAGACGTTGAGAAGGCGCTTGCGCTGCTTGGCAAAACGCCCATCAGCATCCACTGCTGGCAGGGCGACGATGTCATCGGTTTTGAAAATGCCGACGGTGAACTGACTGGCGGTATTCAGACCACTGGCAACTATCCCGGCAAAGCCCGCACACCCGCGGAATTAATGGCGGACTTTGAAAAGGCCATTTCGCTCATCGGCGGTGTAAAGCGCATCAATCTGCATGCCAGCTACGCTGTTTTTGAAAATGGCGAAAAGGCGGAGCGCGACGCTCTGGAACCCAAACATTTCAAGGCATGGGTCGACTTTGCCAAAAAGAACGGCCTGGGCATCGATTTCAACCCCACCTATTTCAGTCATCCCATGGTCAAGGATGGGTTGACCCTGTCCTCGCCCGACGAAGAGGTGCGTGCCTACTGGGTGCGCCATGGCATTGCATGCCGCCGCATCGCCGCCTATTTTGCCAAAGAGCTGGGTACGCACAGCCTGTGCAATGTTTGGATTCCCGATGGATTGAAGGATGTGCCTGCCGACCGCTTTGGTCCGCGCATGAGGCTGAAGAAGAGCCTTGACGAGATCTTCGCCGAAAAGCTGGACGGCGTGATCGACTGTGTGGAGTCGAAGGTGTTTGGTATTGGTCTGGAAGCCTATACCGTTGGCTCCAATGAGTTCTACACCGCCTATGCAGCTGCGCATCCCGGTGTGTACAACCTGATCGACAATGGCCATTATCATCCCAGCGAGGATGCATCCGACAAGATCCCGGCGATGCTTTGCCACTTTGACCGTGTGCCGCTGCACGTCACCCGTCCCATGCGCTGGGACAGCGACCACGTTGTACGCCTGAATGACGACCTCAAAAACATCGCCACCGAGATCGTTCGCTGCGACGGCCTTGAAAAGGTGCTCATCGGACTGGATTACTTTGACGCTTCCATTAACCGTGTGGCGGCATGGGTATGCGGCGTGCGCAATATGCAAAAAGCCCTGCTGGATGCGCTGCTCACCCCGCATGCAGCGCTTTGCAAATTGCAGGACGAAAGCCGCTTTACCGAACTGATGGTTATGCAGGAAGCACTGAAAACCCTGCCCATGGGCGCTGTTTGGGAAGAATTCTGCGCGCGTGAGAACGTGCCTGCTGACAGCGAATGGCTGCCTGTTGTCATGAAATACGAAAACGAAGTACTGCTGAAAAGAGGCTGATATACCATGAAAATGACGGATCTTTCCATTATGAAGCGCTATATCCGCACCTGTGAGGACGGCTGGAATCAGGGGTGGCATGAGCGCAATGGCGGCAACCTGACCTACCGTCTGACCAAAGAGGAAGTAGCGGAAATGAAGCCCTTCTTCTACGATCAGCCCCGTGAGTGGGTGAATATGGGTGTAACGGGTGAAAACCTTGCCGGCGAATATTTCATCTCCACCGGCAGCGGCAAGTTCTTCCGCAATGTGGCCCTTGATCCTGAGGACAGTCTGTGCGTTGTGGAGATCAATGAACGCGGCGACAGCTACCGCATCGTATGGGGCCTTGTCAATGGAGGCCGTCCCACCAGCGAATTCCCGACCCATTTCATGAATCACAGTGTGCGCGTGGCGGCCACCAATGGCGTATGCCGCGTTATTTACCATGCGCATACGGCCAACCTGATTGCTATGACCTATGTGCTGCCCCTTACCGACCGTGACTTCTCCCGTGCATTGTGGCAGTCCGCCACGGAATGCCCTGTGGTTTTCCCCGGCGGCGTGGGCGTTGTGGAGTGGATGGTGCCAGGCGGGGCTGAGATCGCGCTGGCGACCTGCGAAAAAATGAAAGAGTACGACGCTGCTGTGTGGGCGCACCACGGCTTGTTCTGCAGCGGCCCGGACTTTGACACCACCTTCGGCCTGATGCATACCATCGAAAAAGCCGCACAGATCTGGGTGCTGGCCATGAGCTGCGGCATGGGTATCCGTCAGACCATCACCGACGACGGCCTGCGCGCCATCGCTCGCGACTTTGGCGTAACCATCCGCGAGGATTTCCTTGACTGATTCGATGAAAAAAAGCCGGAGCAGCGTGTCTGCTCCGGCTTTTTGGTTTGACATGGTAGGATGTATATGATAAGATTTTTTTAAAGATTTATGCCTGTGCATAAAGGAGAAAAGCATATGAAAAAAGCAACCATGATTATGGACCGCGACTATACCATCGGACGTGTCGACCCGCGCATCTACGGTTCCTTCATTGAGCATCTGGGACGTGCTGTTTATGGCGGTATCTATGAGCCGGATCATCCCACGGCGGATGAAAACGGCTTCCGCCAAGACGTCATCGACATGGTGCGCAGGCTGAATGTGCCGGTGACCCGTTATCCCGGCGGCAACTTTGTATCCGGATTCAACTGGGAGGACAGCATCGGCCCGCGCAGCCAGCGCCCGCGCAGGCTGGACCTTGCGTGGTCCACCACCGAAACCAACGAGGTGGGTTTGCATGAGTTTGTGGAGTGGGCCCGCAAAGCCAATACCGACGTGATGTATGCCGTCAATCTTGGCAGCCGCGGCCCCGATGCAGCACGCAATGTGGTGGAATATGCCAACCACCCCTCCGGCAGCTACTGGAGTGATCTGCGCATCAAAAATGGTGCAAAGGATCCCTTCGGTATCAAATTGTGGTGTCTTGGCAACGAAATGGACGGCCCCTGGCAGATCTGCAGCAAAACGGCCTATGAATATGGCCGCACCGCCTGTGAGGCTGCCAAGATGATGAAGTGGGTTGATCCCTCCATTGAACTGGTGGCCTGCGGTTCCTCCGGGTATGACATGCCCACATTTGGCGCGTGGGAATATGAAATGCTGGATCAGTGCTATGATGAGATCGACTATGTCAGCCTGCACCGCTATTACGGCAATCGTACCAACAACACGCCGGATTTCCTGGCCCGCAACATGGATCTGGACGGCTTCATCAAGACGGTTGTTTCGCTTTGCGACGCCGTGCGCGGCAAGAAGCATTCCAAGAAGCAGATCAACCTGTCCTTCGACGAGTGGAACGTGTGGTATCACTCCAATGAACAGGACAAGGAAGTCGTCAAGATGGGCAAGTGGGGCCGCGCGCTGCCGCTGCTGGAGGACGTGTACAACTTTGAAGACGCGCTGTTGGTTGGCGCAATGCTGATTACCTTCCTCAAGAATGCCGACCGTGTGAAGATCGCCTGCCTGGCGCAGCTGGTCAACGTGATTGCACCCATCATGACCCGCAACGGCGGAGGCGTCTGGGCACAGACCACTTACTGGCCCCTGATGCAGGCCTCCATGTACGGTCGCGGCACAGCGCTGCGCCCCATCATCAACAGCCCGGTCTATGATTGTACCGATTATGAGAAGGTGCCGCTGGTTGATGCCGCCGCCACCATGGCCGATGACGGCAGCGTGACCATCTTTGCCGTCAACCGCGATCTGCAGGAGGACGTTGAACTCAGCTGCGACCTGCGCGCATTTGGCGAACTGAAGATTCAGGAGCACATTGTGCTGCATCACGACGACGTGAAGGCGGTCAACACCGAGGCCAATCCCGATAACGTTGTACCTGCTGCAGGAAAGGGCGGCGTGATCGATGGCGGAAAAATGAGCATCGTGCTGCCGGCGCTCAGCTGGAATGTGATCCGCCTGAGCAAGTAAGCGGTAAATAAAAAGGGGTCTGACAGTTAAAGTCAGGCCTCTTTTTGTTGTTGATCGAAGATAACGATCACTCAGCCGGAGAATAGGATTCGGCTTCCAGAAACTCGGGCTCATAAGTCTGATCCAGCTGGATCATCCATGAACCAGGCGTATTCATGAACATCTCATAATAGATATGTGGGTCAGTTCCATAGCGCTCGGCGGCAAGGGCAACGCCATCGATGACAGCCATGGGGTCAAAGAATTCATTGGCAACGTCTCCATAGAACATACCCTCGTCGCGGAAATAGCGCAGCACTGCATCACGATCGTCGCCGTAAAGCTCAAGCAGTTCAGGATAGCTGTCGACATAGTAGTCATAGTCGAACACAGGGCCATAATCCACTCCGTCAAGAATGGCGGGACGGTAGTACAGATCCTCGTAGACAACCGACAGTGTGAGCCGATCGCCGCTGCGTTCTCCCTCAAACGGTTCGCCGTTGAGCCAGATGACCACATCGTCGGGAATTGTGCAATTGGGTTTGGCGCGGAAGGTGAACGTTGCCTGCCATATGCCGAACTCCTCTTCTGTGGCGGGCTGAAGGCATACAAACTGCGTATCTTCCAGAAAGAGACTGCCATGCGGTTCATCAAGAACTTCAGTGAGTTCAGCAGTGTGGGCATTTCCATAGGGAAGCAGGAAGACCAGCTCGATTTCGTGCGTTGGTTCATCCTCGCCCCATGCGGCGATCTCATCATGCAAAAAGCTGTATTGATCGCGCAGCTGTGAAGCCAGCGTTTCCATTTCATACTCAAAGCTTGGCAGCACGTTAAGGAAGCCCAGCTGCTGCGACTGGTGACGGCAGTAGTTCATCAGCCAGCCATTGCGGATGTTTTCAACGTATTGTTGAAAAGATTTCAGATGCTGACCATGCGTTTCGCCAAACAAAACCTCTTCATAGACAGGGCGCACCTCGTTTTGCATGATCTGTTTGGCTGCACGCTGAAAAACGGTGGTGCGGTAAAAAGAATTGCTGAAGTCGTTGTTGGCGCGCAGCGAAGGTTCAAAATTGGCAAATGCATTGTCAAAATCCCATACAGGGCCGGCATAGATTCTGCTTTCGCCCTCGGGGATCACAAAGAACGTGGACGACCATGAATACAGCGTGGAATTGTAAAACAGCTCCGCCACCAGATGACTGCGCGTGAAAGAATCAATATCGATCAGCTCTTCGAGAGACTGACCGGTAACCGGATGATAGCCGTAGTTGAGCATGGCTTCATAGGCATACAAAAACAGTTCGCTGATGGTTTTGACCATGGTCGGGCCGGCATATTCGGGCGCCTTCAGTGCAATAAAACGGTCTGTTGACAGGCGGAACCATGCATGATCAGTCAGTGTACCGCGCGATTCCAGTTCCAGCAAATAGCCGCCTGCGTGCACGTCACGATTGTCGTATACGCCATCTGCATATCCATAGTCATAACCATAGCTGTTATATGCATCAGCCTGCGGGTCTTCGCTGGTATAATTGGTGGGCGAGGGCAAATCGCTTGGATCTGATACACCAAGTTTTTTGTTAACTGGCTTCAGAAGCTTATCAAAATCCCTGATATTGATGCTGTTTTCGCTGACTTGCACCTTTTCCGCCAACAGGTAAACGCCGCGGTAATCACCGTCGTAATAAAGGTCTACCTGCTCACAGGTGGAGGCGCTGCTGAGACCAAGCTCTTTGGCAAGATCCAGTGCAATTTGATTGCGCAAAAGGGTAGGGTCGCGTTCGTTGGTCAGCAGTGTCCAGGTGCGGCAGCGTTCGGCCTCGATACCGGTTTCCAGAAGATCAGCTTTGTATTCCAGCTTGAACTGGTAGGGGGATTTGTATTCTACATTGCGCCATGTGCTGTTGCCCCTGCCGCGCAGCTGATCCAGCTGCATTTGGGCAGAAATGCTTCCGTCTGGGCGCAGCATGATGATGCTGCCGGTGGTTTCGTTTTCATGCAGTTGGCAGTTTTCCAGCCACAGACGCCCGTGCTGCACGGGGTCATCGCTGAAAAGGTGCAGCGAACGCAGATTTTGTGAAACAAAAACATGAAGCGTTTTGCCAGTCTGCGGAAGAACACCGCTGAGTATGCCGGGGATGACGTCGCTTTCATGACTGTGCTGTGTCCAGTCAATGAGGATTCGCTCGCCGTTCGCCGTCAGTTCAAGCTGGGCGAGCTTCGTGCCGGAGGGCAGAAACAACCAGTCCTCATCCTGCAGCATACAGGATGATACGGTAACATCGCCCGGTCCATGCCATATGACCTGAGCACGGGCAGAAACAGCCCACAGCATCAGGGTTGCCAGTATGACCAGCATCATCTTTCGCTTCATTATGAATATCCTCCTGGAAACGGCAGTTATATTCAGTATATCATATGAAGGGGAAAGATGGAAAGCTGAAAAAAGCAAACAGGGACAGAGAAAGCAATTCTCTATCCCTGTTTGCTGTTACCAGCGTCTGCGTCTCAGACGAGTCATGGAGCGATTGGGGTTGTGACCAACAGCCCGCAGTACGCTGCGTCCTGCCATGCTGCCGCGTGGACGCACATAAGTACTCAATGCAAGCGGCTCAGGCCAGTTGCTTTCAACCGGCTGAAACGCCCGTTCGTCAACATAACGGGTGTGAACAAAGCGGTCGGAGAAACGGGGCATGCCTGCTGAGGGACGTTCCAGCGCAGGCAGCAGCACGGCTTCGCTTTTTTGCAGTGCAGGCTGCTTCCACCATTCGTTTTGCATTCAAACACTTCCTTCCTGCGGCCTTGATCGCATGGTTCATCCTATGCGATGATTTGCAAAGCGTGTGCCGAACACAAAACCGTTTTGATCATAGGATGAAATGCGGATGATTTTCGCAGTTTTCAGGGAAAGGAAGACTTCACATGAACACTCAATGTCAGAAGGCGTTTCCGGCCATGGTTCAGCCTGTGCCGCAGCATGCAGGCAATGTTTTTTCGCCCGGGCAGGCTTTGCAAAACGGCACGCTGTTTCCTGAACTGTATAAACCCATGAACGGCAGACAATGCTCCGGCGGATGCTATGGGGATGAGGCGCAGATGCTGAACTTTGCTGCATGGGATATGAGGCTGTATCTTGATACTCATCCCTGCGATCAGCATGCGTTGTCCTTCTATCACGAAATGTGCCGCCGTGCACCTCAGCCCGGCTATGCCTGCACCTTTGCCGGGTGCAATCAGGACGGATGGCACTGGACAGACGATCCGTGGCCGTGGGAAATGACAGCCAATGCCGGGAGGGTTTGACGCATGTTTATATATGAAAAGAAACTGCAGTATCCTGTTTGTATCAAAAAGCCGGATCCCAGAATGGCGGCGGCCATCATCAGCCAGTACGGCGGTCCGGACGGTGAGCTGGGCGCTTCACTGAGGTATCTGAGCCAGCGTTTTTCCATGCCGCATAAAGAAGTCAAAGGGTTGCTCACGGACGTAGCTGTGGAAGAACTCGGGCATCTTGAGATTGTGGGGGCGATGGTTTACCAGTTGACCCGCAACCTGAATGAAGAACAGATCAAAAAGGCTGGGTTTGACGCCTATTTTACGGATCACACACAGGGCGTATATCCTCAGGCGGCAGCAGGCTTTCCCTATACGGCGGCTTCGATGGCTGTCAAGGGCGATCCCGTCACAGATCTGCATGAAGATCTCGCGGCTGAACAGAAGGCGCGCACAACTTACGAAAATCTGCTGCTTTTGGCGGATGATCCTGATGTGATTGATGTGCTGCGTTATCTGCGCGAAAGAGAAATCGTGCACTATCAGCGTTTTTCCGAAGCCCTGGGCATTGTGCGTGAAAAACTGGATGAACGCAATTTCTATGCGTTTAACCCTGCACTCAGCCTGAAATAAACAAAGGCCCCGTTTCCGCAAAATGGAAACGGGGCTGATTTCAGCGTACAAACAGCTGTGTAACGTAGACAAAACCCTGGCTGTCCTTCCAGACACCAATGCCAACTTTCGTCCAGCTCTTGCTGAGAATATTGCGCCGGTGACCGGAGCTGCTCATGAAAGCAGCTTGTGACTTTTCAACCGTCGCATGGTGCGCAATGTTTTCACCCACGGCATTGAAAGAATAGCCGAAGGTTTTCAGCATCTGCGATGCGGAGCCATAGGTGGGGGAGGTGTGAGCAAAATAATTCTTCTCGTGCATATCGCGGCTTTTGAGCCTTGCCAGCTCGCAAAGTACGGGATCAAGCGTAAGAGCGGGCATTCCGTTGGCAGAACGGTCCTGATTTAGCAGAAGAAATGCATTTTCCTCTTGCGCAGTAACAGAACCCGTAGTATAATCACCCTCGTTGGAGGGAGGAACCGCAGTTTCCACAGGTTTTTGCGTCGGTTTCGGCGTGGGAACGGCTGTCGGCGCCGCAGTAGGTGCAGGCGATGCCGTTGGCACTGCTGTGGGCACAGGCGTTGCGACCGGCGCGGCTGTTGGCGCAGGCGTTTCTGTGGGGACAATCGTCGGTTCAGCAGTAGGTGCTGGCGTTGCACTGGGCACGGGCGTACAGGTGGACGCAACGGGCGGACAGTAGCTGTTTTGTCTGTAAGGCCAGCCCTTGAATCCAAACTGCGACGTGGGCGCGCCGCCAGCTGCAAAGGCAGTGGAAGCGGCTGAAAGGCTCACGGCAAGAACAAGTGCGGTCAGCTTTTGTTTTTTCTGCATGGAGTACCTCCTGAGTGAAAAGTTTCGCCTTCGATGGCGTAACACAATCGTAATAAAAAAGTCATTAAAACGCAAACAAATATCCAGGGAACTTCCATGGTAATATTTCCAAACGGAAGCAATACCCCAGGATTTGAGGAGGAAACGCATATGAATCTGGTCAAATGCCCCCGCTGTGATCTCAACTACATCCTTGACACTGAAAAACTGTGCAAGGTTTGTCTTCGCGAAATGAAGGGTTCGCATGTGGAAGACGAGATGGAAATGTGCTCTGTGTGCAACGCTGCGCCCGCTATGCCCGGCCATGACGTATGCCTCAGCTGTCTGAAGGAAATGAACAACACCACCTCTGATGAAGACGTGGAAGAGAACCAGACCGTGGTTGATGAGAGCACCATCGGCCTGAATTCCATGAGCAGCATGGATGAGATCATTCCTCAGATCCACGAAGAGATTCCTGCCAATGAGTTTGGCGATATCGAAAGCGAGCTGTCTCTGGAAAGCGTCATCGAAGAAGAAAACGAAGACGAGGAAGAGGACGAAGACTAAAAAGCGAGGGACGAATGTCTGTATTTGCAATCGGCGATCTCCATCTGCCGGGCCACGACCAAAAGCCCATGGACGTTTTCGGCAGTCATTGGGATCGCCATTTTGAAACCATCAGCGAAAACTGGCGCAGGTTTATCGGCGAGGATGACATTGTGCTTATCCCCGGCGACATCAGCTGGGCCATGCAGCTTAGTGAAGCACAGGACGATCTGAATGCAATCGGAAAGCTGCCGGGCACAAAGCTGTTGCTGCGCGGTAACCATGACTACTGGTGGAGCTCTCTGAGCAAGCTGCGTGCCGTTCTTCCTGAACGCATGCATGTGATTCAGAACGATGCGTTGCTGCTTGACGGTCATGTGTTCTGTGGAACGCGCGGATGGAACTTTCCGCTGCCGCAGCAGGCGCTGGGAGAGCAGGATGAGAAGGTATATCAGCGTGAGCTGATCCGGCTGAAAATGTCGCTGGATCATGCTGTCAGGCTTGGCGGAGAGGACATCACGGTGATGCTGCATTTTCCTCCGCTGTTTGCTGATGGCCTATCTACGGGCTTTACAGAAATCCTGGAGTCGTATCCTATTCGCCAGGTCGTTTACGGCCATCTGCACGGCGCTGGGATTAAAATTGCCTTTGAAGGTGAACGCGAAGGAATTCAGTACAATCTTGTCAGTTGTGATGCGCTGGATTTTTCCCCGATTCGAATCTTTGAATAATTAAATTCAAACTTTTTTATACATTTTCGTAATAAAAAAGTAATATTTAAAACGCGAACGAGCGTTCGTAGAGCCTGCAAACCTTTGTGAAATAAAGGTTTGCAGGCTCTTTTTTTATTGTCTAGAAATTGTGGCGAACAGACGTTCTTACAATTTTCTGAAAAGATGCGCAAATTGTTTCAAATAGAAAAAAATGCCTTCATCAGAAGGTTTGACTTTCCCTCAAAAAGTGGTGCATAATGGTGCTACAACCCTAAAAAGGGTGGAAAGTGGAGCGAAAAAGGGAGCGGGGTGACGGGCATGGATGGTGAACGGCAATTTGATGAGCAGCTGCCCGTACAGAGCAAGCCCGCAAAGAAATTCACTTTTTTCGGTAGTTACGACCATTCCATCGATGCCAAGGGCCGTATCATCATCCCCAATGCTTACCGCAAGGCATTGGGTGACAGCTTCACTATCACAATTGGTCTGGACGACCGTGCCATTGCCATTTATCCCGATGCTGCATTTGAAGAGATGATCGCTGAACTGTACCGTCTCAACCGCCGTAAGCCTGCTGTGCAAAAGCAGCAGGATCACGTTGCAAAATTCAGCTATCCCGGCATGCAGGCCGACAATCAGGGCCGTGTGCTTCTGCCTGTAAAGCTTCGTCAGTATGTGCTGGGCGATGCCAAGGATGTTGAAATCAGCGGTGCGCTGGACCACATCCGCATCGTAGACAGCGCTACGGCACAGGCCGAGGACGAATTCTATAAAGATCATCGCGACGAGATCCTTGATGAGATCGCGGAGCTGGAAGACTGAGTAAGAAAGGAAGATCCGCATGTCACAGTATCAGCCGATGTATGACAGCTTCGTACGTACGCCTGACCGCTATGTACCCACTGCACGCATGAGTGTGTCTGCCAATGTGCGCCTGCCGGGCAGCGATATCGACCTTTATACCGGTCAGCTCAAGCCGGATCATCAGCGCCGCCACCGCACACAGGCACAGCGCCTTGAAAGGGAAGAAAAAGAACGCGAAGAGCGCCGCGAAACGACTGCCATGAAACGCGAAGACGCCAAGGGCGGCGTGCGCATTGAAATGTGGAAGGGCGTTCTGGCGGTTGCTGTGCTGCTGTTTGTGTGCGGCGTGGCGCTGCTGTGGCAGCAGGGGCAGATCGTAAGCTACCAGAAGGAACTGAACCGTCAGGAAAGCGTGATCGCTCAGTACAGGCGTGACAACACCGCCCTGGAAGAAGCCATTGCTGCAGCGTCTGATCCGGCGGTTATCTGCTATGCCGCCTCTCAGGAACTGCACATGATCCCTGCTGAATCGGCAGAAGCCATTCATCTGGTGGCGGTGGACACCCGTCCGCTGGAAACGGCGAAAAAGCAGCACTACAGCGCCACAGCCCAAACGCTGCAGTCGCAGACTACGCCGGTGCCCATGACGGCAAGCAACTGATCATGGCGAAATTTTGACGATAAAGCCGAAAAGCGCATACATATATGGTGAAATGCATACATCCCTCCTATCCGGAGATATGGAGGGATGGTTATGCAGACGGAACTGCATATCCGCAGGCGTGTTTTTGCACTGCTGATGCTGATTGTTTTTTTGTTCTCACTGCTCACACTGCGCATTGCCTATCTGACCACCCTGCGCTCAGAAGAGCTTACACGCCGGGGCGTCAGTCAGTGGACGCGCCGTGGTACGGTGTATGCAAGGCGTGGCAGTATATTGGATACCAACGGCCAAACGCTGGTGATGAGCGCCACGGCGTATATCATCAGCGCCGATCCGCGAAAGATATCGGACATGTCTTTGTTTACACAAACGATATGTCCGATTTTGGATTTGTCAGAGGAAAATGTTGCAAAGAAACTCTCTGACAAAACCAAAGCGTCTGTCACTCTGAAACGGCAGGTGTCAAGAGAAACGGCCGACCGGCTGCGGGCGCTGCAGGCGCGCGATGATGCGGCAGCGCAGCAGCTCAAGGCACTGCTGTACGACGAGGACGTGCGGCGTATGTATCCGCGCGGTGCGTTTCTGAGCCAGACGCTGGGACTGACCAATGTTGACAGCGTGGGGCAGAGCGGGCTGGAACAACAATACGAGTCGCTGCTGCGCGGCACGGCGGGCATGATTCTGCGCAGTGTGGACGCCCACTCGCAGCCTGTATACGACAGAGGCAACCTGTACATTGAACCGCAGGACGGCAACAGCCTGAAGCTGACCATCGATGCCTCCATTCAGGAGATCTGTGAAAAGGCCATGCGCGAATGCTATGCCGTCAACAAGGCGCAGGCGGTGCATGTCATTGCGATGGATCCCTACACGGGCGCCATCCTGGCCATGTGCTCCAAGCCTGATTACGACCCCAACGATCCCCCAAGAGAACAGGCCGATGCCTTAACACAGCTAATGCGTATCCGCCTGATCTCTGATGCGTATGAACCGGGTTCCACATTCAAAATCCTTACTGCCGCGGCTGCGCTGGATGCAGGCGTGACTACGCCGGAGGATGGTTTTTACTGCTCAGCCAAAATCAAGGTGGATGGCGACACCATCCGCTGCTGGGGTAATCCGCATAAGAATGAAAGCATGGCGCAGGCCCTGCAGAACAGCTGCAACCCCGTGTTTGTAGAACTGGCGCTGCGTCTGGGTACCGAACGGTTTTATCAGTATCTCCATGCATTTGGCCTGGGCAGCAAAACCAAGGTTGACTTACAGGGGGAGGGAAGTGGTATACTAATACCCGTTCAGAAAGTGAAAAATGTGGATCTGGCACGCATAGGCTTTGGCCAAAGCGTTGCTGTAACACCCATCCAGCTTTTGACGGCAGCCTGTGCTGTGATTAACGGCGGCAGGCTGATGCAGCCGTATCTGCTGAAGGAGGCTCTCTCCCCGGACGGAACGGTGCTGTACCGCACACAGCCCAAAGTGGTTTCTCACCCCATTTCAGAACAGACCAGCGTCACGATGCGTCGGCTGCTGGAGGATGTGGTGGCTATTGGCGGTGCGAAGAATGCAAAAGTCGCCGGGCAGCGCATAGGCGGAAAGACGGGTACGGCGCAGGTATACAAGGACGGGCGCATCGTGCGTGACGTGCACATTGGCTCGTTTCTGGGATTTGCTCCGGCGGATGACCCGCGTATTGCACTGCTGGTTATTGTTGACGAGGCGGATACGCCTGTCGATTATGGCGGCACTACTGCCGCGCCTTTTGCTGGACAAATCCTTGCGGATGTGTTACCGTATTTAGGTTGTACATCCAATGAAGAACGCACGGAAGTTGTGGTGGGGAATGTGGTGGGTATGCCGCTTTATCAGGCGCGCGCCGCAATGTCTGCACAGGGCTTCCGGGTGCTGGATGACGGGGCCGGCGACACCGTAACGGCCCAGATGCCGGGCGCCGGCGCAAAGCTGGTGGAAGGCGGACAGGTGATGCTGTATACCTATACGGACGATCCTGTTGAAACGGTGGAGCTTGTCTGCGTGCCGGATGTAATCGGCCAGTCCATAGCACAGGCAGGTATGCTGCTGAGGCAGCGCGGACTTGACATGGAGATTGACGGCTCGGGGCTGGCTGTGAAGCAGCAGCCTGCCGGCGGTGAATTTGTCACGCGGGACACGGTCGTCAGGGTCAGTTTTGATTTACCCAGTCCATAAAGGATGGAGGAATACAGATGCTACTCAGGGATTTGCTGCTGGAAGTACCGGGCGTTTTGGAAACGCGCGGCGATTTGGATATCGAGATCGCTCAGCTGATTACCGACAGCCGCGTAAAGGCGGAAAACGGCCTGTTTTTCTGTATCAGAGGCCTCAGGGTCGACGCTCATACCTTTGCGCATCAGGTGGAACACAACGGCTGCACGGCTCTGATCGTGGAGTATTTTATTGAGGACAGTCCCCTTGTGCAGGTGAAGGTTGAAAATGTTCGCTCGGCCATGGCCTACATTGCAGGAGCGTTTTATGGCCATCCTGCGCGCAGATTGCGCATGGTGGGCGTAAGCGGAACCAAGGGCAAAACCACCACCAGCTACCTGATGAAAGCGGTTCTGGAGGCGGCAGGCTTGAAGACCGGCCTGATCGGTACCACCGGAAACATGATCGGCGACAAGCATCTGCCCAGCAATATGACCACGCCTGACCCGGTCGATCTGCACAAGTGCCTCAGGCAGATGGTGGACGAGGGCGTCGAGGCTGTCAGCATGGAAGTAAGCGCGCATGCGGTGGATATGCACCGTCTGGACGGCGTGGAGTTTGAAGCTGCGTGCTACACCAATCTGTCGCAGGATCATCTGGACTACTTCGGCACCATGGAAAAGTACTTCGAAGCCAAAAAGAGCTTTTTCATGCACGGCGCTGTGCGCAATGCGGCGCTGAATGTGGATGAGGAAACCAGCGAAAGGATTCGCCGTGACCTTCAGGTGCCTTGTCTGACCTTCGGTATCAGTGCAGACGCCGATGTGTTTGCCAGGGATATCGAAATCTCTGAAGACGGCGTTTCCTTCACCATCCGCCTGCAGCGGCTGGAGGAGATGCCCATCAGCATGCATCTGACCGGCATGTTCAATGTGTACAATGCACTGGCTGCGGCATCGCTGGCGATGATTATGGGTATTGATAAGGAAGATATCCGCAAGGGGCTGGAAAGCATCCGCAATGTGCCCGGCCGTGTGGAGGTGCTGGATACCCATACGCCCTACAAAGTCATTCTGGACTATGCCCATTCGCCGGATGCACTGGAAAATGTGCTGCATACGGTGCGTGCCTTTACCAAAGGCCGCCTGATCACGCTGGTAGGCTGCGGAGGCGACCGAGACCACGGCAAGCGTCCCATCATGGGCGAGATTGCCGGCCGCATGGCGGACTTCACCGTGCTGACCAGCGACAATCCCCGCACGGAAGATCCGGCTGCCATTCTGCGCTCTATCGAAGAGGGCATGCGCAGGACGGACGGCGAGTATGTTGTGATCGAAAACCGGCGCGACGCCATCCGCTATGCGCTGGAAATTGGCCGTGAGGGCGACGTGATCGTCCTGGCGGGCAAAGGCAATGAAACCTATCAGGACATTATGGGCGTGAAGCGCCCCTTTGACGAAAAGGTCATTGTGCAGGAACTGTTGGAGGAAATGCACCATACTAAGGAGTGATTGGAATGCTTAAGCCGATTCTTGCCCTTGTGTTGTCTGTGATTGCCATGCTTCTTATCGGTCCCCGTGTGCTGCCGGTGCTGCGCAGGCTGAAATTCGGCCAGACGATGTATGAACTGGGCCCGCAGAGCCATATGGTCAAGCAGGGTACCCCCACCATGGGCGGACTGATGTTCACCGTGGTCAGCTGCGTTGTGGCGCTTGTGCTGCATGGCGCATGGTATGGCTGGCAGGACTTTACTTTGGCTCTTTTATTTATCTCGCTTTTGAGCATGCTGGTCGGCTTTGTGGACGACTACATCAAGGTGGTCAAAAAGCGTAATCTGGGCCTGATATGGTGGCAGAAGATCATCGGCCAGGTACTGACGGCGTTCGCGTTTTCTCTGTACTGCTATCTGCATCCCATGGTGGGCTCCAGCATCATCGTGCCCTTCTTCAATGTGGAGTGGGATCTGGGCATTTTCTATGTGCCGCTGATGACGCTGGTAGTCATCTTCATGGTGAACAGCTCCAACCTGCAGGACGGTCTGGATGGCCTTTTGTCCAGCGTAACGGTTGTGGGCGGCATGGCCTGGTTCCTGATGGCGGTGTTCATGAGCGCTGCAGTCGCTCCTGAAAATGCAGCTAACTACCAGAACCTTGCCATCTTTGCTATTGCTGTTGTGGGCGGCTGCATCGGCTTCCTGCGCTTCAACCGTTATCCGGCCATGGTGTTCATGGGAGATACGGGCAGCATGTTCATCGGCGGCGCAACGGTGGGTCTTGCCATGCTTCTGCGCATGCCGCTGTTTATGATCCTTATTTCCTTCACGCTCATCGCCTCGTCCCTGAGCGTGATCATGCAGCGCACCTATTTCAAACTGACTCACGGCAAGCGCATTTTCAAAATGTCGCCCATCCATCATCACTTTGAAATGTGCGGCATGACAGAAAAGCAGATCGTTGCCATGTACGCGGCTGTGGTGGCTGTGCTCAGCCTGATTGCGCTGCTGACGGTAAGGCTGTAAAACCGGAGGATACTATGAAACTGACTGGCAAGAAGATCCTGATGGTGGGCATGGCCCGCAGCGGTATTGCTGCGGCTGAACTGATGGTTCAGAAGGGCGCAGTGCCTGTGTTGAACGACCGCAAAAAGGAAGAGGCTTTTGGTACTGATCTGGACGGGCTGAAAAATACCTGTCAGTTCCGTCTTGGTGATGATCCTGTTGCATTGCTGGACGAGGTGGAGGGTCTGGTCATCAGCCCTGGCGTGCCGATCAATGCGCCGGTGGTGAAGGCTGCAGCGGAAAAGGGCCTTCCCATGGTTGGCGAACTGGAGCTGGCATTTCAGAACCTGTTGGGCGACGTGCTGGCGATTTCCGGTACGAATGGAAAAACCACCACCACTACACTGCTGGGCAGGATCTTTGCAAATGCAGGCCGCACCACGCATGTGGCGGGCAATATCGGCTATCCGCTTTCTTCTGTTGCACAGGAAGCAAAGGCTGATGACGTGACGGTGATCGAAGTGTCCAGCTTCCAGCTGGAAAGCATCAAAACCTTCCATCCGCATGTGGCGGCACTGCTGAACATCACTGAGGATCACCTCAATCGCCACGGTACGATGGAGGAGTACATCCGCCTGAAGGGCCGCATGTTTGAAAACCAGACGGCGGACGACTGCGCTGTGCTCAATATGGATGATCCTACGCTTGTGAAGATGGCGGAGGGCCTGAAAGCGCAGATCGCCTTCTTCAGCCGCACGCAGAAGGTGGAAAACGGCGCGTTTGTGGAAGATGGAAAAATCGTATGGCAGTGGAACGGCGCGCGCCGCATTATCTGCGATGCTGATCAGATCCTCATCCCTGGCCCGCACAACCTGGAAAATGCACTGGCTGCTACAGCAATGGCCTGCTTTGTCGGCGTGCCTGCGCCGGTCATCCGTCATACGCTGATGACCTTTACCGGCGTGGAGCACCGCATTGAAAAGGTACGTGTGTTCAAGGGCGTGACCTATATCAATGACAGCAAGGGCACCAATGTGGACTCCACCATCAAGGCTGTGCAGAGCATGAAGGCGCCTACGGTCATCCTGCTGGGCGGCTATGACAAGCATACCGACTTCATGCCCCTGTGCCGCGAGATCGTGGACAGCGCCTATATGTCTGAAGTGATCGTCATGGGCGAGACGGCCCGCCAGATTCAGGAACAGCTGGAAGAGGCTGGCTACAGCCGCATCACCAAGGCATACAGCATGGAGGACGCTGTGGAAAAGGCGCGTACGATGGCGGTATCCGGCGGCAATGTGCTGCTGTCGCCCGCATGCGCCAGCTTTGACATGTTCCGCGATTATGAACAGCGCGGCGATGTGTTCAAGCAGATTGTCAACGATTTGAAGTAAAACAAAGCCCTTCCCTCTGCGGAAGAGATGCGTACCAAAGAAAAGGCATCTTTTCGGCGGAGGGAGGTTTTTTCTTTTGGACAGGGGCAATGCTGCGATATCGGCGCGTTATCTCAAACGCCGTTATGCACCGGTGGACAAAACGCTGGTGGTCATCCTGTGTCTGCTGCTGATGGCAGGTCTGCTGGCGCTGTTCAGCGCCACGTATTACAAAGCGGTGGATTCGGGCGATGCGCTTTTGGAGGTTAAACGTCAGCTGGTCGGCGTGGCGCTGGGTACGGTGCTGCTGATCATTGCCAGCCGCATTCCCTATAGCTTCTGGCGGGAACCGCGCGTGGTGGTGGCAGGGCTGGCGGCAAGCTTTATCCTGCTGGTGCTGGTCATCATTCCCGGGATCGGTGTGCATCTGAACGGCTCGCGCCGCTGGCTGAATATTGCAGGCATGAGCTTTCAGCCTTCAGAGGTTGCCAAGATTGCATCCGTGCTGTATCTGGCCTCAACGCTGAGCTATCAGGTGCAGAAGGTGGAAAAGCTGTTTACAGGCATCATTCCGCTGCTGCTGATTCCTGCATTGATGTTTTTGCTGATCCTTGAGCAGCCCAACCTTTCCACGGCTGGCAGCATCGTGATCGTTGCTGTACTGATGATGCTGATTGCCGGTGCCAAATGGAGACATCTGGGACTGATGGGCGTTGTTGGACTGATCGTGGGCAGCATCTATGCATGGATTGAACCCTACCGGCGCGAAAGATTGCTGTCCTTCCGTGATCCGTTTGCCCAGATGAGCGACGAGGGTTATCAGCTGGCGCAGTCACTGATTGCCATCGGCTCTGGCGGACTGTTCGGGCGCGGGCTGGGCCAGGGAAGGCAAAAATTCAGTTTTCTGCCTTATCCGGAAAGCGACTTTATCTTTGCCATTGTCGGTGAGGATTTCGGCCTGTTTGGCTGCATGGCGGTTATCTGCCTGTTTGCAGCGTTTGCGTTTGCAGGCATGCGCATTGCTGTTTCCTGTCCGGACCGTTATGGGTGCCTGCTGGCAGCGGGGCTTACGGCTATGATCGCCATACAGGCGGCGCTGAATATTGCAGTGGTTATCGGCGTAATGCCCACTACCGGCCTGCCGCTTCCGTTTTTCAGCGCGGGCGGCACCTCGGTTTCACTGCTGATGGCGTCCACGGGGATCATTCTGAGTGTTTCGCGTTCGGGCAGAGGCTGACTTTTTCACACTTTCTCAGGCATGACATAGGATGCTGCATGGAATGCTTGATGGAGGTGGATCAATGAACGCCTTGCGTATTCGCGGTGGCAGGCGACTTAACGGCGAATGGAGCATACATAGTGCCAAAAATGCAGTGCTGCCGGTGCTGGCCGCATCCATCCTGACCGATGACAGGGTGTGTTTGACTGACTGCCCCGACCTGAGCGACATTCGCTACATGGGTGAAATCCTTCAGACGCTCGGTTGTGAAGTGCAGACGCAAAACGGTACGATGATGGTCGAGCCTCAGGGACTGTGCCGCTGGGAAATGCCGGATGAACTGTCTAAAAAAATCCGTTCGTCTATTTTTATGCTGGGCCCGATCATTGCGCGTTTCCGCAGGGCGACGGTCACCTTTCCGGGCGGCTGTGAAATCGGCCTGCGGCCCATTGATCTGCATCTGAGCGGGCTGCGGCAGCTGGGCGTAAGCATTCTGGAAGAAGGCGGTATGATCCACTGCGACGGCAGCCGAATGCGCGCTGGGACAGTGCATTTTGACTATCCCAGCGTTGGCGCAACAGAAAACGTGATGATGGCAGCCGTAGGACTCCATGGAACGACGCTGGTACACAATGCGGCACGTGAACCGGAAATTGTTGACCTGCAGAACTTTCTGTGCGCAATGGGCGCAAAGGTAAGCGGCGCAGGCACGCATACCATTGCCATTGAAGGGGTGAAGAGGCTGCACGGCGTGGCCTATACGCCCATGCCGGACCGCATTGTGGCAGGCACGCTGCTGGCAGCAGCTGCTGCAACGGGCGGCAATGTACGCCTGAGAAATGTTCCTGTGCAGGATCTGTACGCTGTGTTTGCCAAACTGCGCGAAATGGGCTGCACCATCGATGAAGATGTTGATGCGGTCACACTGCATGCGCCTGAGCGGCTGCGGGCTTTCCATCAGCTGCAGACGCAGCCGCACCCCGGCTTTCCCACGGATATGCAGGTACAGATGCTTGCGCTTGCCGTCAGGGCGCAGGGAACGTCGGTGGTGGTGGAGAATGTATTTGAAAACCGGTTTACACATGCAGGCGATCTAAACCGTATGGGGGCGGATGTGATGGTGAACGGCCGTACCGCCATTGTCAAGGGCGTTGACCGGTTGTATGGAGCGCGTGTTGCTGCAAGGGATCTGCGCGGAGGCGCGGCACTGGCTATCGCCGGACTGCAGGCTGAAGGCGAAACCCTGGTGGAGCATGTGGAACTGATCGACAGGGGATATGACAAACTGGAGCAGATGCTGAGCGCACTTGGCGCAGATGTCTGCCGTACAGATACATGAGTTGGGGAGGAGAGCTACATGAGCAGGCGCGAGGAACCGCAGAGGGAGTCCTTTGAAGCGTACGGCGAATATCATTATGAGTATCAGGACGATGCCGAGCGTGTCAAACAGGTTCAGAAAGCCCATAAGCGACGCAAAACACATGGCTTTTTCAAGTTTTTGATCTTCCTGTGCATTCTCAGCGTCGGCGTTGTGGTGCTGCAGGAAACAGTGTTCCGTCTGGAGACGGTTTATGTGATCGGCAATGAGCAAAAAACGCCTCAGCAGATCGTAATGACCTCCGGACTGGTTCGCGGGCGCAATATGCTTGGCATTGAGGAAGAAGAAGTTGCACAGGCGTTTGCAAAAGATCATACCGTCATTTTCAAGGGCATGCAAAAGGAGTATCCCGGTACCATTTATCTTTATATTCAGGAGCGGAAGGTTGCTTCTTCCATGCTGTGGCTGGGCATGCTGTACACACTGGATACTGAAGGCGTTGTGATGGAAGAAAAAAACTCCGCCGTTATTCCTTCGGGGCTGCCGGTGGTCACAGGCGTCAATGCCAGCAGCGTTCATGTGGGACAGCAGCTGGTGACGCGTGACAGGGGACAGGTGGAAGCTTATCAGAAAATTATGTATGAGCTGCAGCAACAGGTCTGTGCCGACCAGATCAGCGAAATCAATCTTGCCGATCCTGACAACCTGTATCTGGTTACCTCCGAAGGGGTGACGGTGCGCATGGGCAGCGCTCAGAATGCGCGTGCCAAAATCGGCGCTGTGCGCACAACGATGGCTTATTTGCGGCAGCTGGGAAAAACCGGCGGCATTCTGGATGTGACAAAGCCTGAAGATACCAAATACATGCCGGAAGACTAAAAAGAAGGAAGATTTTACAAAACAGTTCTCAAATTCGTGGAAAAAAACCAGAAATTCGCTTGCGTATTCCTGGTAAAACGGTTACAATAAATAATGGTACTTTGGGTGCTTTGTATAAGCGCCCTTCCCGCCGTTTCAGCCAAAACGGCTTGATGATACACCTCAGAACAGGGGAATGCATTGTTATGAAATCAACAATCGCTGCCATTGATTTTGGCACATGCAAGATCGTAACGCTCGTGGCCGAAACCACCGGTACGCAGCGCAACGATATCGTTGGCGCCGGCATTGCCGCATATGACGGCTTTCTGGACGGAGAATGGAACAACCCCATGCTCCTCAACGAGGCCATTCAGAAATCCATCACCGAGGCCGAAACCCAGTCCAAGCGCAAGATCCGCGAAATCAACGTGGGCGTTCCCGGTGAATTTACCCGTGTGTATGCTGTGGAAGCCAGCGTTACCATTCAGGGCGCTGACCCGCATGTAACGCCCAAACACGTCGAAAAGATCTTTGCCGAGGCGGACAAGCAGCTGTCTCCCGTGCGCGGCGTTGTGGTGCACCGCAGCCCTGCCTGGTTTATGGTGGACGGCGGCAAAAAGACGCTGGAGCCCGTGGGCATGAAGGGCAGCGAACTCAAGGCGCTTGTCAGCTTTGTGGTCGCTGATACCTTCTTCCTGGACGACGTGATGGCGCGCCTGCGCGATATGAACATCACCGTCAGCGGTTTCTTCTCCTCTTCCACGGGTGAAGCGATGCTCTACCTGCTGGAGGAAGACCGCGACCGCACGGCCATCCTGATTGACGTTGGCTATCTGGTCACCGACGTGATGGCGGTGGAAGGCGATGCAGTCATCTTCCAGAAAACGCTGCCTGTCGGCGGCGGTCATATTGCCGCAGACGTATCTGAAGGCCTCAACATCCCGCTGGAGAGCGCCGAACAGATCAAGCGCGAGTATGTGTATGGAATTTCGACGATTTCGCAATCCTACACGGTATCCGGTGATGGCGTGAAGAGCGAGACCTTTACGCAGGAACAGGTATCCGCGGTGCTTGAGCCCCGCGTGGATGAAATTGCCGATATGATCCGTGAATGCATTGATGAAAGCGGCATCAAGCTGGGCAACTGGTCCACCATTTACCTCACCGGCGGCGGCCTCAGCCTCAACCGCGGCGGCAGGGACTACCTGTCCGCCAAGCTGGAACGCCCTGTGCGCGACACTGTCAAGCGTACCATCAAGCTTTCCAGCCCCATCTACGCCAGTGCCATGGGTCTGATGGATTTGATCATCGACACCATCGAGTCGCGCAATGCGCCGGTGGGCGGCGTGACCGGCGGCATCAAGGAGTTTTTCAGAAGCCTTCTGGGCGGCTGACAGGATCATACAACCGAAGTTTTGAATGAGTAGGGGGATGCACTGTGCTTGAATTTCAGATTGAAGACCAGCAGAGTTTTGCCTGCATTAAGGTGATCGGCTGCGGCGGCGCCGGCAACAACGCCATCAACCGCATGGTAGACGCCGGACTGAAGGGCGTTGACTTTATTGCAATCAATACCGACCGTCAGGCGCTTGCCATGAGCAAGGCCGGCACCACCATCCAGATCGGCGAGAAGCTCACCAAGGGCCTGGGCGCCGGCGCTGTGCCCGATGTGGGGCGCCGTGCCGCCGAAGAAAGCCGTGAAGAGATCGCCGCCGCCATCAAGGGCGCGGATCTGGTGTTCGTTACCGCCGGTATGGGCGGCGGCACCGGTACCGGCGCGGCTCCCATCGTTGCGGAGATCGCCCGTGACCTCAACTGCCTGACCATCGCCGTGGTCAGCAAGCCCTTCGCTTTTGAGGGCAAGCAGCGCATGAAGAACGCCGAAATGGGCGTGATCGACCTCAAGCAGCGCGTGGATACGCTGGTAGTGATCCCCAACGACCGTCTGCTGCAGGTGGTTACCAAGGGCACTTCCATGCTGGAGGCCTTCCGCATCGCCGACGACGTGCTGCGTCAGGGCATTCAGGGCATCAGCGACCTCATCGCCGTGCCTGCTCTGATCAATCTGGACTTCGCCGACGTGAAGACCGTTATGGAATCCGGCGGCATGGCCCACATGGGTATTGGCGTTGGCAAAGGCGAAAACCGCATGGTCGAAGCCGCCAAGAACGCTATTTCCAGCCCCCTGCTGGAAACCAATATCGACGGCGCCCGCGCTGTGCTCATCAACATCACCGGCGGTGAGGACATGAGCATTATCGATATCAACGAAGCCGCCAATCTGGTGATGCAGGCCGCCGACAGCGAGGCCAACATCATCTTCGGCGCCGGCATCGACGAAAAGCTCAACGACGAAGTGCGCATCACCGTAATCGCCACCGGCTTTGAAAAGACGCCCTTCCCCAAGAAGGAAGACAGCAAGAAGAAGGCCGGCGAACGCGACTGGACCCGCAGCTTCGGCGGCAGCGCCGCTGGTTCTGCTTACGGCAGCAGCCCCATGGTGCAGCAGGAGTATCCCACTCCTTCCTATGAGGATATGAGCTTCAATATGCCCATGGATGACGAAAGCAGCTTTGGCAGCTTCATGGGCGGCAGCGCCGTTCCCGGCACTCCTGCCATGCCTCAGATGCAGGGCGGTCAGGTCTACCCCACTGCTTATGGACAGGCTTATCAGGCACCTCAGTTCAGCCAGATGGAGTATGGCCAGCAGTATCAGGCTGCTCAGCAGCCCGCAGCCGCTCCTGTTGAGTACGGTCAGCAGTTCCAGGCTCAGCAGCCTGCCATGCAGCAGGCCGAGCCCGTGCAGCAGCCCGTTCAGCCTGAACCCGTTGCTCAGCCCACGGTTGAAAAGAACAATCTTGGCGTGCCTGCCTTCCTCAGAAGGCCGACCCGCAAGTAAAAAGCAATTTGGCGGCCTCCGGCGATTGTCCGGAGGCCGCTGCTCTATCTTTGAATGCCTGCGCATACCCTTTCAGAAAAGGGGCGTGGCAAAATGAGGAAAAGATATTTCTCGGATGTGGTTGCGTGTACAGGTGCGATGATCGGAGCAGGTTTTGCATCAGGACGGGAAGTGATCGCTTTTTTTACACGCTATGGTGTACACGGCTGGTGGCTGATTGGGCTGTCGTCGGGGACGATGGCTTTTTTATGTGCGCTGTGTCTGCAGCACGCACAAAAACAAACAGACCCTAACGGCTGGTACGTTCTTTTTGGACCTGTTGCGCGAATGTGCACGCTGCTGCTGATGCTGCTGACCGGGGGCGCAATGCTCTCTGCAGCAGGGCATATGATTGCGATGGTATGGTCAAACAGGCAGGCATATTTCATTGGAGTGCTGGGAACACTGACAGCAGCCTGGATGCTGAGCTTCGGTAGCCTACGCCCGCTCAGCTGGCTGAGTGGAATATTGACAACGGTTTTGCTGGCCACAACGATCGTTCTGATTTTTTGGTATGAACCTGCAGAAACTCCGATGGTAGTGATGAAGGACAATAATTTGTTGTTGGCAGCGGTGCGCAGCGTGGCCTATGCTTCCATGAATATGACACTGACGATGGGAGTTGTTTGCAGATGCGCCCAGGCAGATGCGCGGAAAAATTTGACGCTGTCTGCCGGCTTGGGTTGCCTGATGGGTTTGCTGCTTGGCTGTGCCCATCTGTTGTATACACAAAATCCGCAGCTGTTGGAAGAACCTTTTCCAATTGTGAGATTGCTGAGCCGCTTTGGGCGAAACGGATACCTTCTGAGCACAGGTATGCTCTACCTGTCAGTGCTTACAACGCTGGTATCCATTGTCCTCGCTATACGGGAGGCAATGGCAAAGCTGTTTATCAGACGTGCATCTGCCAATGCTTTTATGATGACGGTGCTGGTTGGTATCTCATCCGTCGGATTTACGGGCATTGTCGACAGAATGTATGCTCCCGCCGGGCTGCTGTGCCTGATTCTTGTGTTTATACCAGTGTGTTTCAGGCGGCTTGACAAAGTCCGTATAAATGCGTTACCATCAAAAATTACAGAATGATGTGTCTGCAAAAAGGAGACTTTCGACATGATTTGTGAAATTCACCCGTGGAAGATCGCTGAAAAAACACTTCACAAGGATCAGATGCGCCTTTTTGAAAGCCTGACGTCTACCGGCAACGGTTACATGGGCATGCGTGGTAACTTTGAAGAAGATTACAGCGGCGATACCCATCTGGGAACCTATATCGGCGGTGTGTGGTTTCCCGACAAAACGCGTGTGGGCTGGTGGAAGAACGGCTATCCGCATTATTTCGGCAAGGCCGTCAACTGCGTGCGCCTGAATGGCATCCACGTGGAGATCGACGGAGAACCGCTTGATCTGAACCGGGCTGAAGTACTGGAATTTACCCGCGAACTCGATATGCAAACCGGCCTGTTCCTGCGCAAGTTTGTGGTAAAGACTGCAAAGGGGCGTGTGGCGGTAAAGGCGGAACGCTTTGTGTCGCTTTCGCAGAAGGAACTGCTGGCCGTGCGTTACAGCCTGATGCCTGAATATGATGCGCATATTGTGCTGCGCCCTTATCTGGACGCCAACGTGCGCAACCTTGACAGCAACTACGACGAGACTTTCTGGGATATGCTGGCTGAAGAAGAGGGCGAGGATGGCGTAGCGCTGCTGACCAAAACCAAAGAGAATACTTTTGATGCGCCCCGCTTTGCCGTTGCGGCTGCCATGAGCTGCTGGGCAGACGGGCTGGAAATGGAAAGCCGCAAAATGGAAAGCGGTTATGTAGAGTCCATCTATTCCGGTTACGTTGAAGCGGGCGACATGGTATCCATGGAGAAGTACGCGCTGTGCTTTACCAGCCGCGATTATGAAGAAAAGGTGCTGACCACCATTGCCTTGCGCGCGGCTTCCCGTGCGCGTGAACTGGGGTATGACGAGCTGCGTGCGGACCATGCCGCTGCATGGAAAGCGCGCTGGGCAGGTTGCGACGTGACCATTGAGGGCGACGATGCAGCCCAGCAGGGCATTCGTTTCAATCTGTTCCAGCTGTTGAGCACTTATTCCGGCGATGATGCGCGGCTGAACATCGGCCCCAAGGGGTTTACCGGTGAAAAATACGGCGGAGCCACCTACTGGGATACCGAGGCATACTGCCTGCCGGTGTACATGGCCATTGCCGGGCAGGATGTTGCACGTCAGCTGCTGATGTACCGCTGGCTGCAGCTGGACGGCGCTTACGAAAATGCCCGCCAGCTGGATCTGAAGGGTGCGCTGTATCCCATGGTGACCTTTACAGGCATTGAGTGCCACAACGAGTGGGAAATCACCTTTGAAGAGATCCACCGCAACGGCGCCATCGCACATGCCATTTTCAACTACGCCACCTATACCGGCGATTATGAGTATATGCGCAAGGAAGGGCTGGATGTGTTGTGCGGTATCGCACGCTTCTACACCGACCGCGTGCACTTTGCGCCGGAGCAGAACAAGTACATGATCCACGGTGTGACCGGTCCCAACGAATATGAAAACAACGTCAACAACAACTGGTACACCAACCGCATCGCTGCATGGAGCATTGGCCTGTTTGTTACCCAGGCGCATCGTGCCTCCAAAGACAGGCTGGACAAGCTGGGTGTGACCAAAGAAGAACTTGCCCATATGATCGATGTGGTCGAAAAAATGTATTATCCTGTGGATGAGCAGCGCGGCATCTTTGTTCAGCATGACAATTTCCTGGACAAGGAACTGATGCCCGCCAGCGAGATCCCGCAGGATCAGCGCCCCATCAGCCAGCACTGGTCGTGGGACCGCATTCTGCGCAGCTGCTTCATCAAGCAGGCGGATGTGCTGCAGGGCCTGTATTTCCTCAATCATCTCTATGATGAGGAAACCATCCGCCGCAACTTTGATTTTTACGAGCCTATGACTGTGCATGAAAGCAGCCTGTCACCCTGTGTGCATAGTGTGCTTGCGGCACAGCTGGGTTATCACGACAAGGCTGTGGAAATGTACCATCGCACGGCAAGGCTGGATTTGGATAACATCAACAACGACACCGAGGATGGCCTGCATATTACCAGCATGGCGGGCAGCTGGCTTGCTATTGCACAGGGCTTTGCCGGTATGCGTACTGCCGAGGGGCTGTCGCTGTGCCCCTTCCTGCCGGATGAATGGAAGGGGTATGCGTTCCAGTTCCATTACCGGGGACGCATCATCCGCGTAAGCGTGAGGCCCGAAGAAGCCTGTGTGGAATTGCTGGAAGGCGAACCGCTTACCATCACACTTTGCGGTGAGGAACAGAAGCTGACGGACCGCATCATTCATAAGCTGTAACCTTTGATCGCCTCCTGCATAGGATGCAGTAATACTGCATCGGCAGGAGGCGATTTTTATTTTAAAACTGTTGCTTGTTGGCGGAGACAAACGGACGCTGCTGTTGGCCGGCATGCTGAAAAAAGATGGGTACGACGTTTCCACGCTGGGGCTTTGTGAAGGAGATGAAGCACAAAAGGATTGTGTATCAGCCGACGTTATCCTGTTTCCGTACCCGTTTGCTGTTCAAAATGGTTGTGTGCCTGCATGCAACGGCATGATCATTCATCCGGAAGATGTACTTGAAAAAGCCCGTGCAGGCTGTCTGCTGCTGGCGGGAAGAGGGATAGAACCCTATGCGCTGGCGGAGGAGAGAATGCCCAAGTGTTTCCGGCTGCGAAAATATGAGCAGGATGATGAATTCATCCGAAGAAATGCCGAAATCTCCGCAGAAGCAGTTGTGTATGAAGCTATGCAACGAAGTGAACGAACCATTGCAGGGATGAGAATACTTGTTACAGGTTATGGATTGTTCGGGCGTGCAGTCGCGCACAAGCTCAAGGGCCTTGGCGCACGGGTATGTGTAGCTGCCAGAAGGTCAGAAGTGCGCTGTCAGGCGGAGGCGGATGGCATGCAGGCCGTTTCCCTGCAGCAGATCAGGCAAGTTGCAAACCAAATGGATATGCTGCTTAATACCGTTCCGGCCCGAATCATTGATGAGGATACACTGCAGGCATTCCGAAATGGTACATGGCTGCTGGAACTGGCCAGCGCGCCCTATGGATTCGACCGCGATGCTGCAACGGCGCTGGGCTGCCGGTGTGATATACTGCCTGCACTGCCTGCGCGTTATGCGCCTGTAAGCGCTGCGGCTGTGCTGCATGAAACGGTTCTGCACTGGCTGAAGGAGGCAGAGTGATGAAAAAAACAACCATCGGCTTTGCACTTACAGGTTCCTTTTGTACTTTTGAACGCGTGCTTGCCCAAATGGAAGAACTGGTCAGGCGCGGATATGACGTGCTGCCTGTACTCTCCTTCAATGCAGGGGGAATGGATACTCGTTTCATGACGACAGATCATCTGAAAAACAGGCTGATCAGCATCACGGGTCATCAGCCCATTGAAACCCTGGTGGATGCAGAACCTATCGGACCAAAGAAAATGTGTGATGTATATGTGATCGCACCCGCCAGTGGCAACAGCCTTGCCAAACTTGCCAATGGTCAGTTCGATACGCCGGCGCTGCTTGGCGCCAAGAGTCATCTGCGAAATGCCCTGCCGCTGGTGCTGGCGGTGTCCACCAATGACGGACTGGGGGCGGCAGCGCAGAACATCGGCAGGCTTCTGAGCTGGCGAAACGTTTATTTTGTACCCTTTGGGCAGGATGACCCTGTGCGCAAACCGCGGTCTCTTGTGGCGGATTTTGCGCAGTTGCCGCGCACGATTGCAGCGTCACTCACAGGCGTGCAGCTGCAGCCGATGCTGTGCATGCGTACAGAAGGGGAAAAAGAACAGGAAAACAGAAATCCTGTAACAAACTTGCAACAAAGGTGATTCTGCTGTAAAATATACAATGCGGAAAAACGCACAGAAGGGAGCGAAACGCGATGCTGAAAAAATGGCTGACCTGTCTGTTGGCGCTGCTGCTGTCCTTTTCACTGGCGCAGGCCTGTGCAGATAAGATCATCATTGAAGAAATAGCTACCCAAATCGGAGATAACTGCGTGGCCTATCCGCAGCTTTCCGGAATGAAGGATACGTCGGTGCAGCAAAAGATCAACGACGATATCGTCATGTCCTCCGGTGTGACCAATCATATTGTCACACTTGCCACCTTGATGAGAAGCCAGCAAACGCTGAGGGTGGACTATCAGGCGGCACTGCTGGAAGATGATTTTTTTTCCGTTGTGATCAGCGCGAAGGGCAAGCTGCCCGGCAAGCGTGACGGTCATTCCTGGACAGCGATGACCTATGATCTGCATACGGGTGAAAAACTGACGCTTGAGGACCTTTTTACGGATGCTGATGCGGCTGTTGCACATATGGAGCAGATTGCCGAAGAAACGCTGTCGGACGAACTGAACGGGTATATGGAGTACAGCGACATTCTGCCGCTGCCGGTGGATTCTTTCACGCTGGATGAAAACGGGATTACCTTCTGGTATCCGGCTGAGCAGTTTTCGCTGCTCAGCGGCTACAGCGGCGCATGCCAGTTCTGGTATCAGGAACTGGATGGCCTGTGGCTGAAGCCACCTGTGCTACGGCTGTCGGATACAGAAATGAAAAAAGCCATCAGCGCAAGCGTAGCCGAAGGCAGACTGCCCCATGTGCCTGTGCAGATGGGGGAGAGTATGCAGCAGGTAATGCAGCAGTATCGTCTGCTGCGTACGCCGGATGAATTTCCCGGCGGGCGGTATTATGTGCTGGAGGATCCTGCATTCCGGCAGACCCTTGTGATTTCGGATGCGCTGAGCGCTGATTTTGCCCAGTCTCTGGTTGAAGGCATCCAGCTCAGGCGCGGGGGACTGTATGGCCTTTTGATTGGCAAAACCACCCAGCAGCGCTGGCGCGAGGTATTGGGTCAGCCGGACGAGAACGTCGCTTTCAGCGAAAATATGGCTTATGATTATGGCCTGCCCGCTGGACAGTATGATGTATACCATTACGGCAAAAACCAGCTCAGGCTGCATGCTGATGAAAACGGCGTGCTGTGTGCGCTGCAGCTGTGCAAGTAAAAAACGCGGAGGATGAAAGTCAACATGGCGAAGAGCAGCCAAAAGAAGAAAGCTGCACAATATGAAACCAACACGCTGGCGGCTTATGCAGCCGTCGGCATCCTTTTGATTGCGCTGGGCGTTTTAAGCCTGCTGAGCGTTGTGGGCGGCCTCAAGGGCTCGGTTTTCAGCCTGATCAAAGGGTGGATGCAGGGCCTTGGCGGTGGATTGTGCATTGGTGTGAGCGTTTGGCTCATCTGGTGCGGCGTGCTGGTGGCATTTTCCTCAGGCCGTTCCATGCCCAAGCGCGGCCTGATTCTGATCACGGTCATTTATGTTGCGGTGCTGGGTATCATCAACCTGCTGAGCAAAGTGGGCACATATGGACTGATGGAATACCTGGTCGTGTTCAACAACAGCCTTACGCCGCCCATGGCGTCCCCGGACGGTTTCTGGCATATGATCACGGCAGCCTTTGATGTGTGCGGACGCAGCAGTGCATTCGGCGGTATGCTTGGCATGCTGCTGGCGTGGCCTGTGTGGACCTTTCTGGGTACTACGCTGGGCACGGTTGTACTTGGACTGATTTGTGTTGTGTGCGTGCTGTTGGTATCGCGCTTTGATATTCTGCAGATGGTTGATACGGTTCGCGGCGGCATGCAGGAACGCAGCCAGCGTCGTGAGGCGAAACGTCAGCAGGAGGCTTATCAGCAGCAGCTGGAAGAACAGCAGCGTCAGGCTGAGGAAGAAGAACGCCTGCGCCAGTCGCCTGCATATGCACGCCGCCCGCAGGATGTGCAGTATGCTCCCTATAACGCGATGATGCAGGGGCAGAATGCATCTGTCATGCAGCCGCTGCCTCCTGTACAGCAGCCACAGGGTGAAATTTACGATGAGATTATCATTCCGCAGGGGCGTCAGCTGCCGTGGAAGAAGAAAGCTGCCAAGCAGGCGCCTGTTCAGCCTGAAGCATATCAGACCCGCATGACGTTTACGCCCTCTGAGGTTGCTCCGCAGCCAAAGCAGGAGGAGAGTATCATCCTGTCCGGCTCGCGCAAGAAGGCGCTGGAACGCATTGAGGCCATTCGCAAGCGCAAGGCTGAGCTTACTGAGGAAATTGAAGGCAATGAAATGGCGAGAATGCAAAGCACCTTTGCACCCGAAGTAAGCGCGGTGGCTGCACAGCCTGTGCTTCAGCCTGAAATACCTGCTGAGCCGGTTTATCCTGTGGAAATGGACGAACCCGAAGAGGTGATTCCAGAACCGGTGCAGCCTGTCTTTGCACCGCCTGTGCCTGAACGCACAGAGGCATACAAGCGCCCTGCCCAGCAGACCGCGCCTGCACCTGTGCACAGCGCGCATGAAGCCATTCCTTATGCCTATCCCTCCATTGATCTGCTCAATGTTCAGCAGAAGCGCGAAACAGTCGACACCCGCGCAGCAGATACAGAAGACGCCAGCAGGCTTGAAAAAACGCTGGAAAGCTTTGGCATTCCGGCACGTGTGCAGCGTGTGACGCATGGCCCCGCTGTGACGCGTTTCGAACTTGGACTGGTTTCCAGCGGCATCAACGTTAAGCGCATTATGGGCATTGCAGATAACATCGCGCTGGATATGGCGGCTAACGGCGGCGTGCGCATTGAGATTCCCATTCCGGGAACCAATCTGTTCGGCGTGGAAATTCCCAACAGGGAAATCCAGAGCGTAACGCTTTCCGAGGTGCTGATGAGCCCGGAGATGCGCTCGGCTAAGTCGCCGCTGACGGTGGCGCTGGGCAAGGATATCGCAGGCCGTCCGGTTGTCTGCGATCTGGCCAGAATGCCGCACCTGCTCATTGCCGGTCAGACGGGCAGCGGTAAATCGGTGTGTATCAACACCATCATCAATTCCATCCTGTTCCGCTCTTCGCCCGAAGAAGTACGTATGATCATGATCGACCCCAAGGTGGTCGAACTGCAGTGTTACAATGTGGTGCCGCATCTGCTGATCCCGGTCGTGAGTGATCCGCACAAGGCAGCCGGCGCGCTGCAGTGGGCGGTAGCTGAAATGCTGGACCGTTACCACAAAATGCAGTCGAAGAATGTGCGTGAACTGTCCGCCTACAATGCCAAGCTTGGTCCGGATGAACAGAAACTTCCGCGCATTGTCATCATCATCGATGAGCTGGCTGACCTGATGCTGGCCTGCAAAAAAGAGGTTGAGGAAAGCATCATCCGTATTGCACAGCTGGCGCGTGCTGCAGGTATTCATATGGTGGTTGCTACCCAGCGCCCCACGGTGGACGTCATTACCGGCCTGATCAAGGCAAACATCCCGTCGCGCATCGCCTTTGCAGTTTCCTCCAGCATTGACAGCCGAACCATCCTGGACCAGAACGGCGCTGAAAAGCTGCTGGGACGCGGTGATATGTTCTACTTCCCGACGGGTGCAAGCGCGCCTATTCGTGTGCAGGGCTGCTTCCTGAGTGATGCAGAAACTGAGCGCGTGGTGGACTATATCGGCCAGCATTCCAAGGTGGATTTTGATCCTGACGTGATTGAAGCCATGGACAAAGAAGAGGACGACGGCATCACGCTGGCCGATCACGATGAGGAAAGCGGCGTGGATGACAAGCTGGCTGAGGCCATTGAAATGGTCATCACTGATGGTCAGGCATCCATCAGTATGCTGCAGCGCCGCATGAAGATTGGCTATGCCCGTGCGGGCCGCCTGATCGACGATATGGCTGCACGCGGTATTGTGAGCAAATCAGCCGGTTCCAAGCCGCGCGAGGTGCTTATTAGCCGCGAACAGTATGAAGCAATGAAGGATTCTTTGGGAATCTGATAACAAAAAAGAGCTGCTTCCAACTTGGAAGCAGCTCTTTTTGACTTACCAGCTGTATTTGCTGGCCTTTTCAATGGCGTTCTGGTGATCGGGATCAATCTTGTCACTGCCGTGGGTTTTGCTGTTCTTGAAGTGGATGCACAGGTGCCCATCAAAATCGTTGCTGATGGTGTCGGTGCCGTGGGGCATGCCATTCATGGAAGCGGCATATACATGACCGTTGTACTTGATGAGGATCGCACGTCTGCGCCAGCTGAAGGAACCGCCGTAGATGCTCTTGATGGTGGAGGTGGCCGCATCGTTGGCAGGCTCAGCGTCCATATGGTCGCCTCCGGACCAGCGCACCATTTCAAAAGTTTTGCCGGTCAGACAGTCTTTGACGGTAAAACGGGCATTTTTAGGGATCAGGCGGGATACATTATCCTTATACCAGTCCAGCACTTCGGTTTTATATCCACCCGTGCTGCCGTCCGGTGCATCCTGCGTCGTAAGGGACTTGGAGCTTACGCTGCCAAAAATACTCTTGATGGTCAGTTCGCCGGCATAACCGTCCGCGGTCAGTCCCTTGGCCTTTTGATAGGCCATGACAGCCGTCTTGGTTCCGCTGCCGTATTTGCCGTCAATGGAGCCCTTGTAATACCCCAGAATGTTCAGGGCTTTTTGCAGCTTTGTCACGTCGGAATTGCTGTCGCCTACGCGCATGATACCGGGGGCGGACCCCAGAGCTTTGATCTGAGATGAAGCGGATGCCGAGGTGGAAGCAGCGGTGGTTTTGGAAGGATCAGACTGCGTGGTCAGCGTGCGGGAGTTTACGCTGCCGAAGATACTTTTGACCGTGCGTTCGCCGGCATAGCCATCTGCGGTGAGCTTTTTGTCCTTCTGGTAGGCCTTGACGGCGGCAGTTGTACCCTTGCCGTATTTGCCGTCGATCTCGCCGTCGTAGTAGCCCAGAATCTCCAGCGCTTTCTGCAGCTTTTTCACATCGCTGTTTTCATCGCCTACACGCATGATACCGGGTGCAGAACCCAGCGCCTTGATCTGCGCGGAAGCGGATGAACTGCTGGTTTCAGAAGAAGATTTGGCAGATACATACTTTTTGAGAATGTAACCGGTAAAGTTGCCGTAGCTTACCTTATACCAGCTGCCACTGGTTCCAAGAATATCTACCTCTTCGCCCGCAGGCAGGGTTTGCAGCGCTTTAGAGTCGGTGCTTGTGGATTTGCGCAGCACCACTTTGGCGTTCGTGCGGCCGGTGGATGCGGCAGCTGCAGTCTCAATCATGCAGCCTGCAGCAACAAGCACGGCCAGCACAGCGCTCAAAATGCGGCATGCACAGCTTTTCTTGTGTATCAAATTAATTCTGAGCTTCATCATATCACGTCTCCTTTGGGTAGTTGTATCAGTCAGAAATAATAAGGGATTGATACAACCATAATATATTACATTTTTATTAAGAAGTCAATAAAAAAGCATGTCGTTTTACATACGTGAAGCGTTTGGGAAACAAGGCGCGACAAGACTTTTTTTGCCAAACAGTAGGAAAGTATTGACGAAATCGCCTTTCGTGGTAAAATGTTATGGTGTTCACGGTTCATTCATATTTGACTCACGAATCGGACACAGTGATATCATTTTTAAGGGGTATTTTTTTCTATGAAGGAGATCAACGGCACCATAACGCTTGCCTTTGTCGAGGAAGACAACAAGCAGCGCGTCATTTTCCGCGTGATCCCGCTTTGCACCCGTGAGGGCGGCACTTTTCATGGCGGCGCTGAAGAATTTCCCGATGAAGGCAGTCTGCGCATTGTGCCTGACAAACGGGAACAGAGCACATTTAAAGAACGCATGCGCGAGATCGACGGCCTGTGCGTGATTCAGCTTACCAGCGAAGGCAAGGAACTGATGAAGGTTCGCCAGAACCGCAATTATGCGCCTGATCAGGGTGAAAAGAACCAGCACGCCATCTATTCTGATGTGATTTGCGAATTTACGGAGGATGGCTGCTGCGAGGTGGTTCGTCCTGGCGAAAACGCTGAAAAGGCCCTTACCTCCCGCGTTCTGATTGAAAAAGACAAAATGCTGTACGGCCCGGTCAGCCGTAATGAAGCACATACCATTGCCATTGAAACGCTTAAGCCTTTCGGCAACGACCGCTATCTGCTGCATACGGTGGAAACGCCCCAGATCGGCAAACATTTGATCTACTGGGATCCTGAAGCAACGCTCAACTGGAGACAGCGCCGCAACAGCCTGCGCCGCCGCGACAAGGGCGCTGAGAAGGCAGAAGAAGCGGTCGAAACGCCTGCCAAGGCTGAGCAGCCGGCTATCGAAGCCAAGCCTGAGAAGCCCCGCAAGGAAAAGCAGGAGCCTGCTCCCAAGGCGGAAAAGGCGGCTCACCGCGAGCAGCCCAAGGCTGAGGAACCCAAGCGTGAAAAGCCCCGCAAGGCAGAAAAGCCCGCTCCCAAGGCTGAGGAGAAGGCGAACGAAACGGAAGAACTGCCCATTGGCACCCGTCTGGATATTCTGGACAGTGCAGTGCCGTTTGAACAGCAGATCTCCCGCCTGGCCCAGCCGCTGAGCGAAACGGCAAACCGCCTCAGCAGCGAAGTGACTGAGCCCATTGAGGAAGAAGTGCCTGAGACGGTCGCTCACTTTAAGGGTACGCCTCTTGCCAAGAATAACGGCAAGCCTATTCGCGTGAAGACCAAGCCTGAAAACGTGCACCACGTTGTGGAACAGCAGCTTTCCGGTCAGCGCGATGAGGTGATGGGCTCCGAACTGGGCGCCGGCGCTTATGGCATGGTGGAAAATCCCATCGAAAAACTGCGCGCCTGTATGGAATATGTGTGGCAGAATGCCGACATGCGTCAGCAGGCTTTGCAGATGCTGATGGCCAACGAGGCTTTTGCAGCGGATGTAGCTGAAGCCCTGCGTCAGGACGGCGTGAACCTGCAGGCCTCTGCTGCAGCGCAGGAGCAGCTGGCCGAGATCGAAGCAGAGCGCATCAGCCTGTTGATGCAGCTGGATCTGGCCAAGG
The DNA here is from genome assembly GCA_017517815.1 of Clostridia bacterium. Next base: position 83,179 of record JAFWYA010000055.1, read on the forward strand.
AAAACAACCGCAAGTTCCGCGAAGAGGCTGTGGCAACTGCCGCGCAGAAGAAGCGTGACGAGATCGAAAGGCTGAAGAACGAAGTCAAACAGCTGGAAGCTACCCGCAAAAAGCTGTCTGAAACGGCCAGGGAGCTCAGCAGTGACAACGCCCGCAAGATGACCGATTTCGTGACTAACAAGATGACCGCGCTCAACGGCGCCGGTCAGGAGCGTGTGCTTCTTACTCCGGTGATCGGCCGTGAATATACACATCATGAGCTTGCTGAACAGCTGAGAGTTCATATGAACGAGAGCGGTTTCAGCATCAGCGAGGATGAAGCAATGAGCATGCTGATCAACATGTCTATCTGCGATGCGGTGTGTTTCCGCGGCCGCACGCTGCAGGATGCTCAGCTGTTTGCAACGGTGCTGCTGGAAAGTTTTGGCCTGCAGAGCGTATCTGCTACCATCCATTCTGGCGCATATGCCCAGACCTTAAGCCTGTTGGCTGAAGATACCCGCCGCACGCCTACGGTAACGGTGCAGCCTTTGGGCAGCGAAACCATCAGCAGCTTTGGCCACAAAACCATTTACATTGCGGATGAAAACAGCTTTGCTGCTGAAGAAGCCATGCTGTTGCCCATTCCGATGATCGAGGTTCCCCGTTCTCTCAAGCGTACATTTGGCCGCGATGTGCAGTGGACGCCTGTAGAACCGGCAGCGCTCAGCTCTTTTGCAAATATCCGTGCCGATTTCCATCCCATGCTCAGCGAAGCTGAAAAGTGGTTTTCGGATCTCAAGCGAGCGATGACGCAGGGTGACGTGGTTGTGCCCGATGCGCTGTACGCCTGTATGCGCCGCTTTATCGAAGTGGCTTCGCGGAAGGTGCGCGGCGGTTTCCTGGCTGCTGCTGATATTGCCGTATGCCACTGGATTGTGCCGCTGCTGGCTTTGAAAAAGTGCGAAAATACGGCGGCTCTCAGCGCTTTGGACGGCCTGCCCCGTTCGCTGGAACAGCTGGCTGCCAGGTAAAGAAATGGAGGCAAATGCGATGATCGAGTTTAAGTTTGATACACAGCTGCTCATCGAAGGCACCGGCCTGGATGAGGACAAGATCAACGACTACATCACCAATAACATCAAGGGCGACTGTCTGCTGGCGGTCGGCGATGATGAGCTGATCAAGATCCACTATCATACCAACGAGCCCTGGCAGGTGCTTGAATACTGTGCTTCGCTGGGCGATATCCATGATGTTGTGATCGAAAACATGCAGCGTCAGGCTGATGGTCTGCAGGGCTGACTAAAAAAGCACTCCGAAAGGAGTGCTTTTTTTATTGAGAATCGGATAAACCTGTTCCATACTTCGGATCAATCTATCTGCAGAGCTTTGTTCATATATACGATTGTATAGGATCCAGTATCCGATACAGCGCCATTTTCCTCAAATCCCTGCTTGCGCCAGAAGCTCCGGCTTTGCTCGTTGGTCTGCACATAACCAAGGCGCACAAAGCGAAACTCCGTCCTCAAATGGGCAAACAGTTCCTGAATGATGGCAGATGCAACACCTTTTCCCTGTTCGCTTCTGTCCAGCATAAAGAAGCCTATAAAAGCGGTTTCGTCATTCGGGAAGCGCAGAATCAGATCCAGCGCAGCAATCAGCCTGTCGTTATCCCAAAAACCAAGGTAGTATTTGTCCTGCATGCTTTTGCGGGGAGGCAGCGCCTGCAAATCGGCCATCAGGGTTTCGTGCGTTGGTTTTGGCGGGCAATGTTCGTAAAAGAAGGGATTGCTCTGACACAGCTGCAGCAGCGCAGGAAGATCTGTTTCTTCAATTCGTCTGACCTGATACTTTTCGGAAAGAGAATGAATGTTCATCTGCTTATCCTTTCATTCATCAGTAAGCAGTGGCCATGGCCTGCGTCAGCATCGCCATGGCGGATGCAACTTCGGCCGTTCCGGGATTGTCGGAATAGATGACGCTTTCCAGCATACTGGCAGCGTTCTGAATATTCGCATACGCAGCAGAGGACGCATTCAGTCCAGCCATCAGATCATAGGCGCTTTGCAGCAGCTGACGCGCGTCGGGAATCAGCGTGTTTTGCACCACGGGATCGGCGGAACTGCCGCCCCAGCCATCATCGCTCCAGCCGTTGGTATGCAGCGTGCAATAAGCCAGTGAATTGGCCGTGCCCAGATATTCAGCAATGACAGGCGCGTATTGGCTGTCGTTTGCATAGGTGCTGAGGGGATGGCCGCTGGGGATCACCACTATGCCGGCAGTCGCTACGCTTGGACAGTACTCGGTGTTGGGCATTCCGCTTTGCGCACAGACCTGTACAGACTGATGCATCTGGCAGTAAACGGTCGGCACAGTGGGCTGATACCACCAGTCGGTGACGGTGCCGTAGCCCATGCTGTCATGATAACAGGCATCGGTGGCCAGCTGGCCGCTTACAGCACAGGTGGTTGCCTGCACCAGACCCAGCGATGCAGGATCGGCTTCGATGATATCGCGGTCGCTCAGGCCTTTGTGAATGGCGGTCATGTAGCTTTTCCAGATGGGCATGGCGCCGTTGCTGCCCGTCGACTTGGACGACAGCGGTTTGTAGTTGTCGTGTCCAACCCAGATGGACGACACATACCAGCCGGTCATTCCGCAGAAGGTTACGCCGCGCTGGTCACTGTTGGTACCAGTTTTGCCGGCGACGGTCTGACCGCTGATACGCGCGCCGGAGGCTGTACCGCCGCTGGAGGCGGCGGATTTCATCATATCTACGATCATCCACGCAGTTGAGGGGCGGAAAACCTGCCGCGTTTCCTGACGGGCATGACTGTCGTAGATGACGTTGCCGCTGCTGTCGGAGATGCCCAGGAAGGAAATGGGCTCCTGATAAACGCCGCCGTTTGCCAGCACACCGAAAGCGACGGCCATCTGCACAGGCGTGATGCCGCTGGAACCCAGTGACAAACCGAAGGGCGTGGCGTCGATGTTCTGCCTGTCTACGCCCATGCGAAGCAGAAAATCAACCGAACGTTCCACACCGACATAATTGACCAGCGTCTGTGCTGCGGATACATTCTGGCTGCGCTTCATGGCTTCGCGCAGCGTTTCGGGGCCCTGATAGCTGCCGCTGTAGTTCTTGGGCCAGGTGTCCCTGCCGTCGTCACCCTTCCAGCCGCTGATGGGCACGGGCATGTTGTAAACGACGCTGGCGGGTGAGTAGCCCAGTTCCAGCGCGGGAGCGTAAACGGCAATGGGCTTGATGGTGGAGCCGATGGGCATTTTCATGTCCGTGGCACGGTTGAGGGTTTTGCGGGCGGTGGGCGGCGTGCGGGAACCGACGATGGCCTTCAGTTCGCCCGTGCGGTAATCCAGCACGACGGCGGAAGCCTGCGGCTGGATGATCTCGGTATAGGTGCCGTCATAGTTGAGCGTGCGGTAAACCTTGTCGCTGGGGTCGCGAAGAGTGGGATAGTCCTTCCAGTCTTCCAGTGTGCTTTCGACAGTCTGCTGAATGGCAGGGTCGATGGCAAGGGTCACATGATAACCGCCTGTGCGCAGCTCGTTTTCCATCTTGGCGCGGTTTTCACTGTTGTCCTCCAGCCCATTGAGCTCAAGGAAACAATCAACAATGTCCTGCACGGCGTATTCCACGTAGTGGGCATATTTGTACATACCCTCGCCCTCAGTGCTGGACTGTTCCATCACAAAGGCTGTATCAGGATTGAGCGCCGCCTGATACTGGTCCTGCGTGATGAACTCATTTTCGTACATGCAGCGCAGAACGTAGTCGGTGCGGTCGTTGGTAATGGAAGGATAATCTGTTGTTTCGGAAGAGCGGGTATAGAAGTTGCGGCGCGGATTGTAATAGTAGGGGTTGGACGTAAGGCCGGCCAGCATGGCACATTCGCGCAGAGTGAGCTCACCCAGATCCTTGCCAAAATAGCCCTGTGAGGCGACCTGCACGCCGTAATAGTTTTCACCCAGATAAATGGTGTTGAGATAATATTCCAGAATCTGCAGCTTGGTATAGCGCGTTTCGAGCTGCATGGCCAGCCAGGCCTCCTGAATTTTGCGCTTGTAACTCAGTTCATTGGAAAGTACAGTGTTTTTGATCAGCTGCTGGGTGATGGTGGAGCCGCCCTGCTGCGAACCGGATACAAAATTCTGCACAAAGGAGCCGATGATGCGCTTGACATCGATACCGTTGTGGGTATAAAAACGAGCGTCTTCCACAGCGACAAAGGCGTTGCGCAGGTTTTCAGGCATCAGGGCAACGTTGACCATGATACGGTTTTCCGTGCCCTTATAATCGGTGATCACATTGCCCTGAACATCATAAAGAAAAGACGTTTTATCCTGCGCATCCAGCAGAGCCAGATCCAGCGTGGGGGCTGTTTCCATGTACCCCTTGGCAATGCCGAATACAGCGCCGCCAAGAGCCAGGCCGCACAGGATGATGAGGATCAAAAGCATGCGCACTGCATTGACCAGAACGGAAAGAATGAAATTGGGCTTGAGCAGACGTGGCTTGAAAATAGTACGCTTTTTGGGCGCAGGCTGCTGCGGATGATAGGCGGGATCGCTTTCCCAGCCGGATACCTCGTAGGTTTCCTGATATGACTGCTGCGGCTCATAGCCGTTTTGCTTCTGATACATGAATGTCCTCCCTGAAACAAAGAAAGATAGACAGTTTATTATACCATAGATAGAAGGTGCGCGCCATAGCGCAGCGTGTAACAATGCGCGCGGTATTTTTTATTCCGACGGCTGCATATCTATGGAACGCAGGAGGCGATGAAATGTCTGCCGGAAAACGCGGAGGATGTCTGAGAAACCTCATTTTGTGCGTGCTTGTGATAATTGCGCTCGTGATCCAGCTGGAGAAAAACCTGAGTCAGACCCTGCTGGATATGGCATTTGCACGTGCGTACTCGATGGCGGTGGAAACCCTCAACAGTGCGGTTCATCAGGTGATGGAAACCGGCGTGAGCTATGAAGAACTGATGGACACACAGACAGATGCGCAGGGCAGGGTGAGCATGCTGCGCGCCAACACCATGCGTATGAATGCGCTGGCAGCACAGACGGCGCTTCTGGCTGAACGGAAGCTGAACAGTGATGAAAATCAGGTCGTGGATATTCCGTTGGGTGCGGCGATGGGCATACGGTCGCTTTCGGGTTATGGCCCGCGCATCAGCGTGCAGATTGTGCCGGTAGGCGCTGTGAACACCGGTTATGATACTGAGTTTGAAACAGCCGGCATCAACCAGACAAGGCATAAAATTTTTCTTACGCTCAGGGCAACAGTCAGCCTGATCATTCCTACAGGATCACAGGTAGTAGAGGTACAGACCACCATGCCGATTGCCGAAAGCATCATTGTCGGCGAAGTTCCTGACAGCTTTGTAGACGTAAGCAACCCTGACGATATGCTGGATCTTTTGCCGTAAAAGCACGAAAACAAGTTTGCGTTCGTTACATTTCTATGCATGGTAAAGCTTGACATGTTCATAATTCTGTAATAAAATATCATCGAATAAGCATACCGAAACGCGGAATCATCCGGCGGGAAAATGGGAAACGTACCCATGTGCCTGTATCCATAGAGCCATCGGCATGCCGAAGGGAGGAAGGGCAGTTCGTCTGCCCGACATACATGATGAAACGCAAGGTACTCATTGTCAGTCTGCTGCTTGCGCTGTCTGTGCTGCTGGCCGGCTTTGCCATGGCCGAAACAGCGGATCCCATCGTTACCAGCATGGAGATCACCCCCAGCAAGCTTGCCGGCCCCGGCAAGGTGGCTGTGACGATCACTATTTCCAACTCCGGTGATACCGATATGAAGGACCCGGTATGGCTGTATGATCCTGCTGCGCAGATCGTGGCTGATTTTGGCAACCAGGGCGGCGCAACCCTCAAGGCAGGGGAGAGCAAGACCTGGTCCGGCACGTATGACGTGAATCAGCGTACGCTTGAAAACGGCTCAGTCGTTTATTTTGTCAAGTACACGCTGTACAACGCCAACGGCAAGGCTGTTGAAAAGAGCCAGCCCATCCGCGCAAAGATCGAGCAGCAGACCGCTGAAACCGATATTGACGTCAAGCGCACCATCAGCCCCACCATTGCCCGTGAGGGCCAGGAGATCGTGATTCGCTATGACATCATGAATACCGGCACGGTCAATCTGCTGGACGTTACCATTCAGGAAAACAGCGATATCCACAAGCAGAAGTATACCATTCCCAAGCTTAAGCCCGGTCAGACCGCTGAGATCAAGTACCCCGTTACCATGGGCAAAAAGGATCTCACCAGCGGCGCGACCATCACCTATAAGTCCGAAACACAGTCCAAGGCGCAGACCTACAAGGTTGAAAAGCAGGTTATCAAGTACGGCGAGCCTTCGCTGGAAGCCAAGCTTACCTCCAACGTAAAAGGCGTTGTGGCCAACGGCACCGTCACCCTGACCCTGCAGCTGAAGAACACCGGCAGCGTTGATTACAGCGATATCCGCGTGACGGATGAAGCTCTGGGCGACGTGTTTACCAATCAGGAAGTCAAGGCCGGCAAAACGCTGGAACTGACTAAGGAGATCACCGTTCCCGCGAGCATGGATTACCAGTTCACCATCGTTGGCACCGATGCCACCGGCATGGAAACTTCCATTTCCACTGACAAGCTGTCCGTCGTGGCTGTTGCTCCCGAGGACGCGCTCAACCTGACGGTCAATGTGACGGCGGACCGCACCGAGGTGTTTGAACAGCCCGGACGCGTACGCTTCACCATCACCGTGACCAACGACAGCAAGGTCGACGCCACGAATGTGAAGGTGTCTCATGGCGATACGACGCTGTACACCTTCTCCAGCATTGCTGCTGGCGCCAGCCGCACGCTGACCCGCGACACTGCGCTGTCCATGGCCGGCAAGTACCGCTTCACTGTTACCGCGACCGATCCGCTGGAAAGTGTGCAGACCTTTGAAAGCAACGAAATGCAGATTGCTTTCTCCGTGCCCACTCCTGCCCCGGCGACTCCCACGCCTGTCCCGGAACCCACGCCGGAACCCACCTTTGCTCCGGCCACGATTCCCCCGATCACCGATGAAAGCATCGGCACCATTCCGAAGCTGATTCAGAAGATCCTGCTTCCGCTGCTGATTGCCGTGGGCGTAGTGCTGCTGGCCAACTGTGGTTTGCTGGTTGCTGCGACCATCCGCCGTGCACAGCAGAAGAAGGCCTCTGAAGCTGCGGTGGATCAGCTGGAACGCGCAAAGCGCCGCGATTATGTGACCCCCGCCATGGAAGAGGAAGTCGAGGAGCCTGCTGAAGAGGAACCAGTAACCGTTGAAAGCGATGCGCTCAACGAAGATGAACTGCAGTCCGAATTTGAACTGCCTCATCTCAAGTACGCGCGCAGCGCCGCCCAGACGATGGAGACCGTTCAGGAAGAAACAGAAGAACCCGTCGAGGATTACTACGACGATTACAGCTGCGAACAGCCCCAGCAGGATGTGCAGACCGAAGAGCCGCAGGATGCATACGCCGTGTATGATGATGATCCCGCAGCATACGATGCCTACGGCTGGGAAGAAGAGCAGAAGCCTGAAAAGAAGCGCGGGCTGTTCGGCGGTCTTGGCAAGAAAGCCAGGAAAGCCAAGAACGCGATCGAAGAAAAAATCGAAGACGTTTACGAAGAGGTTTACGAAGAAGTGACTGAGGAAATCAACGATTTCAGAGAGGAGTTCGTTGAGGAAGAAGAGCCTGAGGAGCAGCCCACTACTGCCCGCCGCTCCCGCCGCAGCCGCAGTCAGCGTAATGACGCGTAACGTTTTATAACAAAAAGGACGCCGCATCAAGCGGCGTCCTTTTTGTATGTTTATTTTCCCAGACGATCATGGCGGTCATGAAACGCCTGCTGCAGCTTTGGCGTTATGCTGTCCTGCTTGACGGCGCGGATGCGTTTGACAAGCTCTTCTGCAGCAGCGTTCAGGGTGATCTCTCCCTTTTCCTGTGTGGCAGCACTGGGCGTTCCGGATACATGTTCGGGGTACAGATCATACCACCACATGCCCGTTTTCACATTTTCCAGGGCTGTCAGCTGATGGATGGGCAGAATAGGTTCGGCAAAACGCTGGTATTCCAGCCTGACTGTGCCGGGCACGGTGGCCATCATCATGCTGGTTTCACATTCGTCGGCATGTCCGCCGTCAGGATTGTCCCAGATGTGACTGATTTCATTGGTCCAGCTGCCATCCATCAGGAAGGTGGTGTATAGAGTGTAAGGCACCTTGCGGTCAGAGTGGCTCATGATGTAGTAGTCCAGCATGCCTGAGTTCCCGCCGTGACCATTGACGATGAGGATCTTTTCAAACCCGTTTGAAGCGATCTGATCCAGCAGCATCTCCAGCATTTTGAGCGTGAAGTCGGCAGGAAAATTCACCGTTCCGCTGAAGCAGGCAGCTTCGTGCACCTGACCGAACCAATACGGCGGGAAAACGACGCAGGGTTCCATCCGGGCAGCTCGGCAGGCAATTTCATGCGCGACAAGTGCATCTGTACCAAATGGCATATGCTCGCCGTGACGTTCCAGCGAACCGATGGGCAGAATGCAAAGTTTTTCTTCACGGGCAAGCTTTTCAAAGTCGGGAGGGGTAAGATATTCCCAGCGAACCTGCATGCGGATCTTCCTTTCGTGAATAAAATTGTTATCTAGTTTGATTATATGTTTGTACTGCCAGCATGTCAACAAAACAGGCAGCATTCTGTTTTTGTTGATAAAAAGATGATGAAAGTCTTGCCTTTTTGGCATGAGTCATGTAAAATAGGAAGGCCGAGTGTATGATGACGGTTGAGTCCTGTGCGATTTCAACGCGTGAACCCTGTCAGGTCCGGAAGGAAGCAGCAGTAAGCGCCGTTTGGGATGTGCTGCGGGGTTGCTCAGCCTGAGTGCATTCGGTTTTTACATGTATATCGCGCGATGGGGGAAATGGGAAATGAATTACAATCATGTCATGTCTGCTGATCCGGAACTGTTTGAGGCGATTACCAGTGAAGTGCAGCGCCAGCGTGAGCATATCGAACTGATTGCCTCCGAGAACTTTGTAACGCCCGCCGTGATGGAAGCAATGGGTTCTCCTCTCACCAACAAATATGCCGAAGGCTATCCGGCCAAGCGTTATTATGGCGGATGCCAGTATGTGGACGTTGCTGAAAATCTTGCGCGTGAGCGTGCCAAGCAGCTGTTTGGTGCTGAGCATGCCAACGTGCAGCCCCACAGCGGCGCGCAGGCCAATACTGCCGTTTATTTTGCCATGCTGCAGCCGGGCGACACCGTGCTGGGCATGAACCTGTCTCACGGCGGTCACCTGACCCATGGCAGCCCTGTCAACATCAGCGGTAAGTACTTCAACTTTGTTCCCTATGGCGTGGATGAAAAGACCGGCTGCATCGATTATGACGTCGTGCGCGATCTTGCCAAAGAACATCAGCCCAAACTGATCGTTGCCGGCGCCTCTGCCTATCCCCGTGCCATCGATTTTGCCAAGCTTCGCGAGATCGCCGATGAAGTAGGCGCGCTGCTCATGGTGGATATGGCTCACATCGCGGGCCTGGTTGCTGCCGGCGAGCATATGAGCCCTGTGCCTTATGCTGACTTCGTGACCACCACCACTCACAAGACGCTGCGCGGTCCCCGCGGCGGCATGATCCTGTGCAAGGAGCAGTACGCCAAGGCCATCGACAAGGCCATCTTCCCTGGCACTCAGGGCGGCCCCCTTATGCATGTGGTCGCTGCCAAGGCTGTGTGTTTCCACGAGGCGCTGCAGCCTGAGTTCAAGGCCTACCAGCATCAGATCATCCTGAATGCCAAGGCGCTGGAAAATGCTTTCCGTGCCAACGATATCAAGATGGTTTCTGACGGTACCGACAACCACCTGATCCTGATGGATCTGACCAACACCGAGCGCACCGGCAAGGAAATGGAAGCGCTGCTGGGCAGCTGCAACATCACCGTCAACAAGAACACCATTCCCGGCGAACAGCGCAGCCCCATGGTGACCAGCGGCGTGCGCGTGGGTACGCCCGCGGTTACCACCCGCGGCATGGTGGAAAGCGATATGGAACAGATTGCTGGTTTCATCAAGCGTGTGCTTGTTGGCGGAGAGGAAGTCTGCGATTCTGTGAAGGCCGACGTTGTGGAAATGATGAAGCGCTTCCCGCTGTATGAAAACTTCCCCAATGCCTGATGAGTTAACGGCCTATGCCAGAGGCGTGATGGGAGAAACGGCTGCCTGTGATCATCTGTGTCGCAAAGGTATGGAAATACTGGACAGGCGCTACCGCTCACCGCATGGCGAGATTGATCTGATTATGCTGGATGGAGAAGTGCTGGTGTTTGTTGAGGTTAAGACCCGAAGCAAGCTTGGCCGTATGCACGCGCAATACGCTATTACGCCGGATAAGCAGCGCCGCATGATGGAAAGCGTGCGTTACTATTTGGCCGAGCATCGTGAACACTGCCAGCGTATGATGCGTTTTGACGTGGTCACAGTCGCAGCAGACGGAATCTGCCATCTGCCAAATGCCTTTGAAGGCGCTGCATGGTAAAAACAATAATATAAGCCCGCCTGACCTGGCGGGCTTTTTCAGAACAGGAGGAATTACAATGATCGTACGCAGGATCCGTCCCGAGGAATACCGGCGCGTGCAGCAGTTCTGCTCTCTTGCCTTCGAATATCCTGTTGATAATCCTGACATGTCTGCGCAGGAAGCCTTCGATCAGATCATCCATAACCCCGACTGCCGGCAGGATCTGCATTGGGACTGCCAGTGGGCGGCTTTTGAGGATGATGATAAAACCATGATGTCCACGTTCATTGCTATTCCATACAGTGCTAATTTTGACGGTCACAGCGTTAAAATGTCGGGTATTGGTGGCGTAGCTACGCTGCCGCAATACCGCAGACGCGGCGGTGTGCGCGCCTGCTTTGAAAAAGCGCTGCCCCAAATGTATCGCGAGGGATATGCGCTGAGCTATCTTTACCCGTTTTCGACGGCTTTTTACCGCAAATTTGGCTATGAACTTGGCTGCGAGCGCGATCTATGGAAACTCAAACTGGCGGGACTGCCCAAATTCGACGTTGATGGCAGCTTCCACCTGTTGGAGAAGGGCGTTGATCTGAAGGCTGATATCCGTGCGGTATACGACGCTTTTGCTGCCCGTTACAACTGCATGACGCTGGACGAGGATATCGAGTATAGCTGGGTCGGCAAGGCAGACCCCTTCCGTGACAAGGTATATACCTATGTATACCGCGCGGCGGACGGCACGCCCAAGGGCGTGGTGACCTACAAGCCCATTGTGGACGAAGGCGACCGCACGCTTGACTGCACAAGCCGGTTCCTTTTTACCGATGTGGAGGGCTTCAAGGGGTTGCTGCACCTGCTGATGCGTCTGCAGGCGGATCATAGCCATATTCTCATCAACCTGCCCACGGACGTGAACCTTGGTGCGCTTGTGCCTGAATGGAGCTTTGGCAACCAGCAGCGCCGCCGCTTCTGCCACGGAATGGTGCGTGTGGTGGATGCAATGCGGGTTCTGAAGTTGGCACGCATGCGCGGAACAGGCGAACTGACCATCGAATTGAAGGATGAGCAGATTGCTGAAAACAACGGCTGTTTCCGTGTTGCGTTTGAAGATGGAAAGACCATTTCTGTGGAACGCACAGAAGGTGCGGCAGATGTTAGAACGACCATTCAGGAGTTTAGCCGCCTGATCTGCGGCAAGCACGAGCTGTCGGAGGCGATGTGGCTGCCAGATGTGAAGATCAACTGTGAGATGGAAAAAGCCGAAAAGGTTTTCTATCGTAAGCCGATGTTCATTACGCTGCCGTTTTAATTGCCAAAGCCCTGACGAAGTTTTTCGTCAGGGCTTTTACAATTACTTGCTTTTGGTCAGGTGCCACTTTTCAATGGCAGGTCTCACAGGCGGCATGATGGGGGAGGGCAAAGCATCCGCTGGGAAAAAAGCCAGCTGTTCCACCTCGCCGGGCTGGGCTTTGAGCTGTCCATGATATTTGCGGCAGATGAAAACGATGTCAATATTGCTGACCTGATCGCCATTGGGATAGATATGGCGCAGCTTTTCACCTGAAAACACGCCGAACAGTTCCAGTTCGTCTGCAATCAGTCCGGTTTCTTCTTCCAGTTCGCGCACAGCGGCGTGTTCGACTTCTTCATATAATTCGACTGACCCGCCGGGATAGCCCCAGCTGCCGTCGTCGCTGCGCTGCTGCAAAAGAATATGCCCGTCTTCGTTTTCAACAATCACCGATGCGCCGCACTGCATGAGCGGAATGTGCCCGACAAGTTTGCGCAGCCCCATAATGTAATCAGCCATTGAGAATCCCTCCTGTGTATGGTATACTTTTCTCAAATGATTCGCGTCCAATGAAAGGAGAATAGGATTATGAAACCCTGTACCGCAGCCTATGTGTTTGACCGCCCGCATCTGAAGTTTCGCGAATGCGATGCACAGTATATGAATCAGCTCAACTTTTCCTTCGGCCTGGTGGTGGATGGAGAGGTCAGCGGAAAACACTGGCAGCATATAGACGAATACAAGGCGTTTATTGCAACACATCCACACATTTTGCCGGTGCTTTCTGTAGGCGGATGGACAGCCGGTGGTTTCTCAGAGGCGGCGTCCACTGAAGAAGGGCGCGCAAAGTTTGCGGATACGGCTATTGCGCTGCTGGAGGAACACGGATTCCTGGGTATTGACATCGACTGGGAATATCCCGGTTCGTCTGAGGCAGGCATCGCTTCCAGCCCGGATGATTATTACACCTTCACGCTGCTGCTCAGGGCGCTGCGCGAAAGGCTGGACGCACTGGCCGAAAAGGATGGCAAACCGCGCCTGCTGGCTGCTGCGCTGGGCGCCAATCCAACGCTTATCAAAAACATCGACTGCAAGGCTGTCGGCGAGATCGTGGATCAGATCAACCTGATGACCTACGATATTCAAACCAACACCGCTGCCAGCCATCACACGGCGCTGTTTCCGGGCGACGAGCGTTATCCCATGAGTGCTGACTACGCTGTGAAGTGCTATGTGGAGGCTGGTATTCCCAGGGAAAAGATCGTGATCGGCGCAGCGTTCTACGGCAAGGCCTTCCAGCTTGAAAAGCTGAGCGATCAGCCGCAGTTCACGCCGGCGAAGTTCATCGACGGCAGCTATACCGATTACTGCAACCTGCAGGAACGGCTGGCAAAGAGCAGGCTGTGCTTTGATGAAAAAGCGAAAGCGCCTTATGCTTTGGACGGAGAGGTGTTCATCACATATGATGATCCGGTTTCCATCCGCCACAAAGGCGCTTACGTTACCCAGAACGGCCTGATGGGCATGATGTGCTGGGAATATGGGTCCGACTACAACGGCGAGCTGCTGCGCGCCATGTACGAGAGTATGAATTAAATAGCTGCTTTGAGGGGTGCGAGGTCAATGCCTTCGCGCCCTTCAAGCGCTTCATACAGCTTGCGCAGCACCGTCTGCACGCCGCCGGGAACATCGCTTTCAGCATTGAGGGGCATCACGGGGTCATGTACGCTCAAGCGCAGCAGGAACCAGGCGCTGTCCAGTTCGCCGTCCACATCGAAGGAAATGCGCACGCCTTCGCGGTTGTCGGGCGCAACATGCCAGTCGGGGTGATCACTGGCGAAGTCCAGCACATGCTCAATGGCCTGTTTGGCACAGGCGGCAAAGTCCTCCGCAAGCACCTTCAGGCGGATCTCGCTGCTTTCAACCGGCTCGCGCAGACCTTCCAGCAGTTTGGCAAGGGTTTCGCCCTGCTGCTTGAGCTGCATGGCGCGGATGAGCATGACGGTAACCAGATACATGCCGTCGTCGAGGAAATGATTATCGCGCAGCGCTGCATGGCCGCTGGTTTCAATGGCAAGCGGACAGTTGATGCCAGCTTCGTTGAGACGGATGGCCTCGTCGATGACGTTGCGGTAGCCGCGCTTGTAGCGGTAATGCTCGCCGCCCCATTCCTTGATGAAGTCAGCAAGACCCGAAGAAGTAACGGAGTCAGTCACGATGGTCGCACCGGGCATTTCTTCCAGCAGGATCACGCTGATCATGGCGATGAGACGGTTGCGGTTGATCTCCTTACCGGTATGATCCACGATGGCTGCACGGTCGCAGTCAGTGTCAAAGATCACGCCCAGATCAGCGCCGTACTTTTTGACGGCAGCAGAGATGGAAGCCATGGCTTCCTTGTTTTCGGGGTTGGGAATGTGGTTGGGGAAGGTGCCGTCCGGCTCAAGGAACTGGCTGCCCTCAACCCATGCGCCCAGCTCTTCCAGCATATTGGCATAGAAGCCGCCTGCGCCGTTGCCAGCATCCACCACGACATGCAGACCCAGCAGGGGCTTTTGCACCTCGGGATCCACGCCGTTGATGATCAGCTTTTTCAGGTGATCGGCATAGGTGGGCAGGAAGCTGGTTTCCACAGGCTTGGCCTCGGCGTGAATCGCTTCGGGCTGCAGGGTTTCAGCGATAGCAAGCACATCATCCAGCTCGTGGAAGCCAAGGCCGCCTTCAGCTGTAAAGAATTTGAGGCCATTGAGCATCCAGGGATGATGGCTGGCGGTGACCATAATGGAGCCGTCAGGCTGGAAACCTTCGGTCAAAATGGCCATATACATGGCAGGTGTGGTGCACATGCCATAATCGATGGCCTGTGCGCCTGCGGCGAGAATACCCTCTGCAGCGCCGGCAACCAGAGTCGGGCCGGAAACGCGGCTGTCGCGTCCCAACGCGATGCTCAGCTGACTGGCGGGTTTTCCGGTTTTTTCAGACAGATAGCGGGTAAAAGCCATACCCAGCACTTTGGCAACGTCAGATGCAAGAACGGCTTCTTCACCAACGGCTACGCCGCGTACGTCCGAACCACTTTTCAGCTTGCGATAATCCATTTTTGATCCTCCATTATGCGTCCAGCTGCGCCAGCCCCTCATCCGCCGCTTTGCGGAAAAGATGATAAAGAGGCTTCAAACGCAGAAAATCATCTGATACCATTTTGATCAACTCGGGTGTGTAACAGGTTTTGAGCGGTACACCTACACGCTTGACATACAGTTCCTTGCAGGGGTAGAGCATGGCAAGCTCCACCGGCATGCCTGAAGGAGGCTTCATATTGCGATAACGGTCGCCGTAAATATGCAGTGTTTCATCCGGAATGCCGCATTGACGCAGAATGCGCCGTACCTCGGCAGGCTTTTCCGTCATGCGTCTGCGCAGCGCATCCATCGCAGGACGGTTAGGACCCCAGAAACCCACGCCCCATTCCACCACTTCAGGAGAAAGCTCAAACCAGTACATGACTGAATGTTCGCGCTCTTCGCAGCTGCGGCGGAACAGCAGCCACATATGGTCGCGGTAGGGGGATTTGTCGCGCGTGAAGCGGATGTCGCGGTTGATGCGCGCCAGACATTTGTTTGGGCGCGTTTCAAAATCGTCGGCAATCTGCTCCATGGTGGGGGTCATGGCTTCGATAAAAGCCTTAAAAGGCTCGCGGATATAGGCCTCATAGTCCTCGCGATGAGCGTGGAACCACGGAACCTCGTTGTGAAAGCGAAGATCCAGAAAGAAGCGGATCGTTTCCTCGGGAAAACCCTGAAACATCAATACAATCATCCTTTCATTTTCCTATTATAAACCATTCACAAACCCTTTTCAAGCGCGCTGTTTTGGCGAAGAGAAAAGAAAAAACAAAAATGTTAAGCAAAGGGTGTTGACATTGATGAGGGAATGTGGTAATATCTTATACCGTCAGCGGGTTCCTTCAGGGAGTGCCAATTGACTCGCGGTATGCGCCTGTAGCTCAGTTGGATAGAGCATCGGCCTTCTAAGCCGAGGGTCGCGGGTTCGAATCCCTCCAGGCGCGCCAAAGATATGGTGGACGTAGTTCAGTGGTAGAGCGCCAGATTGTGGCTCTGGATGTCGTGGGTTCGAACCCCACCGTTCACCCCATTTTTGTTTAATCCCCCCACATTGGGGTATCGCCAAGCGGCAAGGCACGGGACTTTGACTCCCGCACTCGCAGGTTCGAATCCTGCTACCCCAGCCACCGCCGCAACGGCGTAAGCAAAACCGTCATCGTTTGATGGCGGTTTTGCTTTTTTGATACAAACTTTTATAAAATGATTGACAAAAGTTTTCGCGGTGAATAGAATAAAAAATGAATAGGTTTGTTATTCAAAGGGGGACTGCAGAATGTCTGTTCATCAGAGAAGTGAAAAATATGATGTGATTGTGGTTGGCGGCGGTCTGTCCGGTATGTGTGCAGCTATTGCAGCGGCACGCCATGGGGCAAAGGTCGCTTTGGTGCAGAATCGTCCGGTGTTTGGCGGAAACGCCAGTTCAGAGATCCGCATGCATATTTTGGGCGCAAACTGTCATCAGGCCAAGGCCGATATGCGTGAGACCGGCATTCTGGAAGAAATCCTGCTGGCCAATAAAAAGCGAAATCCCTATGCCTCTTTTCCGGTGTTTGATACCGTTTTGTGGGAAAAGGTGCGTACGCAGAAAAACCTGACCAGCTACCTGAATACCAATATGGATGATGTGATCATGGATGGCAGCACCATCAGGGGGATTATCTGCCACCAAAGCACCACCGAGACGGAACTGCGCCTGTTCGCGGATTTGTTTGTGGATGCTACAGGACATGGTACCCTGGGCGTAATGGCGGGCGGGGCCTATCGTGTTGGCAGTGAGAGCCGTTATGAATTTGGCGAACCCACTGCTCCTGAAGAGGCCAACAACTACACCATGGGCAATACTTTGATGTTTGTTGCCAAAGATCGCGGCGAGCCGGTATTCTTCGAGCGCCCCGAGTGGGCCAATGCCTATTCTGAGGAAGATCTACAGTATCGTCCGCATGAAAACGGAGTGCATGCCCATGCAGATGGCGGCGAGATTGTGGAAGGCGATGAAAACAAAAATCAGCTGCCGGGTTTTTCCAATGTGGATTCCGGCTACTGGTGGATCGAACTGGGCGGTGACTATGAGGATATTATTGGCGAAGCGGAACAGATCCGCGACGATTTGTACAAGTGCGTGTTCGGCGTATGGGATCACCTGAAAAACGTTGGAGATCATGGCACACAGAACCTCGATCTGGAATGGGTAGGCAGTGTGCCTGGTTACCGGGAAAGCCGCCGTTTGGAGGGCGATTACATTCTGACGGAGAATGACGTGCGCGGCAACCGTATTTTTGACGATGCTGTGGCTTACGGCGGCTGGCCGATGGACAACCACGTGCCCGGCGGTCTGCGCGATTTGCATCTGTATCCGTCGGAAGTGTACAACTTTGAGGGCTGCTACACCATTCCATTCGGCTGTTATGTCAGCAAAAATGTTGATAACCTGATGATGGCTGGCCGTGACATCAGTGCGTCCAAAATGGCGTTCAGCTCGCTGCGTGTCATGGGAACCTGCGCAATCGGCGGTCAGGCGGTGGGTACGGCGGCTGCACTGGCGGTGGAAAAGGGCTGCTCTGTGCGTGAAGTTGGAAAGTTCCACATCCATGAACTGCAGCAGCGTCTTCTGAAGGATGACTGCTATCTTCCCGGTTTCCGCAATGAGGATGAAAACGATCACGCGCGCGGAGCTGTCGTAACTTCTCTCAGTGAGACGGAAGGCGGCGAAGCTGTCAATGTGATCAACGGCATTGCCAGAACTGTCGGCAGCGAGAGCAACTGCTGGATCTCCAAGCCGCTTGATGAGCAGCCTGCCGTGCTTGCGCTGAAGCTGCCGCAGACAGTCAGTGCAAAGGAATTGCGGCTGACGTTTGACTCCAACCTCAGCCGTGAAATCATGCCTTCCAACGGACGCATTGTGCGCGAACGTCAGGTGAAGGGCCTGCCGCATGAACTGGTGTGCGATTACTGCGTGCGCCTGCTGAAAGGTGACAACGAGGTATACAGCAGGAAGATTACCGGAAATGGTCAGCGGCTGAATGTGCTGCCTTTGGATGGCAAAGAATGCGACACCGTTGAAATCACCGTTACCAAAACGCATGGCTGTCCGAACGCGAGGATTTTTGAAGTGCGCCTCTACTAAGGAGAAACGATATGGCAAAATATACGGTAGGCGTTGACTTTGGCACGCTAGCGGTACGCGCACTGATCGCAGAGGTCGGAACAGGACGCGAACTTGCATGTGTATCAAGGGATTACCCGCATGCAGTGATGACAAACAGCTTGCCGGATGGTACGCCGCTCAGGCCGGATTGGGCCCTGCAGCATCCGCAGGATTATGTAGATTGTCTGCGTGAAGTGATGCATGAGGTGATCTGCCGGGCCGGAGTGGATGTGAAGGATATCATCGGCATGGGTGTGGACTTCACCTCCAGCACCACGCTTGCGGTGGACAAGAAGGGTATGCCGCTTTGCCTGACGCCTGCTTTTGCGTCCAATCCCTATGCGTGGGTCATGCTGTGGAAACATCACGCAGCTCAGGAATATGCAAACCGCATGACGCAGGTTGCCAATCAGCACGGCGAAAAATTCCTTGCCCGGTGCGGCGGACGTATTTCGTCCGAACTGATGCTGCCGAGACTTTGGCAGATCATTGAAGAGGCGCCGGAGGTGTACGAAGCCGCCGACCTTTTTGTGGAGGCAGGAGACTGGATCATTCAGCAGATCACCGGAACGCGCGCCTGCTCAGCCAATCCGGCCAGCTACAAGCTGTTCTGGAATGAGCACGAAGGTTACCCGTCCGAGGCGTTTCTCTCAGCAGTCGATCAGCGGCTTGCGGGCGTGACGGAAAAACTGAGCCATGAGCTGCTGCCGCTTGGTGCAAAAGCCGGAGAGATCAATGCCTTTGGGGCAGAACTGACCGGACTTGCCGAGGGTACAGCCGTATCGGTCACCTGCGTTGATGCGCATGCCGGTCTGCCCGCTGCAGGCGTGGCGGAGGCTGGAAAACTGGTGCTGATTTTGGGCACGTCCGGTGCACATCTGGTGCTGGACGGAAACGAGCACGAGGTGCCGGGCCTGCTGAATATGGCGGAAAACGGCATGATCCCGGGCTGGTTTGCATACGAAGCGGGGCAAAGCTGCTGCGGCGATCACTTCAAGTGGTTTGTGGATCACTGCGTTCCGGTTGACTATGTGCATGAGGCTGAAGAAAAAGGCGTGAGCGTTCATGCGCTGCTTACAAAAAAGGCGCAAAAACTGCGCCCGGGCGAAAGCGGACTGATCGCTCTGGACTGGTGGAACGGCAACCGTTCTGTGCTGATGAATGCAGATCTCAGCGGCCTGATTGTGGGGCTGAGCCTGCAAACAAAGCCGGAGGAAATCTACCGTGCGCTGATTGAAGCAACAGCCTATGGTACGCGCGTGATTGTTGAGAACTTTGAAAAACACGGCGTCGCCATTCATGAAGTACGCGTGTGCGGCGGCATTGCCAAAAAGAATGCCATGCTCATGCAGATCTACGCAGACGTGCTGGGACGCAGGCTCGAGGTGGTTCGTTCGAATGAAGCGCCTGCGCTGGGCAGTGCCATTTTTGGCGCTGTGGCTGCCGGAAGCGCGCGCGGAGGATATGACAACATCGTTACAGCATCAAATGAAATGGGCGCATTGGACGAAAAGATTTATGAGCCTATCGCAGAAAATGCCTGCATCTATGATGAACTGTATGCAGAATATCTCAGGCTGCACGACTGGTTTGGCCGGGGCGGCAGCGATGTGATGCATAGGTTGAAGGAAATCAGCCGAAGAGTAAAATAATTTTTTTCGTCTGTTGACGGTCAGTCGGCAGAAGGATTTTCTTCAGACCAAAACAAAAAACCAGACGCCTGAACAGCGTCTGGTTTTTACTGCTCATCAGCCGATGAGCTCTTCAACAGGCGTGTAGCTCAGCCCGAGGCTTTCAGCTACATTGCGGTTGGTGCACTGGTGCTTGCAGATGTTGATGCCCTTGGCCAGACCGGGGTCCTTGCGGGCAGCTTCTTCAAAGCCGAGATCTGCCATCTGCATGGCATAGCGGAAGGTGGCGTTGGACAGGGCGACAGTGGAGGTGTAGGGCACGGCGCCGGGCATGTTGCCAACGCAGTAATGCACAACGCCGTCTTCGATGAATACGGGGTTGTCGTGTGTTGTCACGTGGGAGGATTCGCAGCAGCCGCCCTGGTCGATGGCGATGTCGACGATGACAGCGCCTTTCTTCATCAGCTTGAGATGCTCGCGGCGTACCAGCTTGGGCGTGGCACCGCCGGGAATGAGCACGGAACCAATGACCAGATCGGCCTCAGCAAGGCACTTGCGGATGTTGGCCTCGGTGCTGTACAGCGTGGTGACGGAAGCGCCGAAAACATCTTCCAGATAGGACAGACGGTTGAGGTTGATATCCAGCAGCGTGACCTGCGCGTCCATGCCGACGGCGGCCTTGGCGGCATAGGTACCGGCGATGCCGCCGCCGATGATGGCGATCTTGCCGCGTTCCACACCGGGCACACCGCCCAGCAGCAGGCCGCGGCCGCCAAAGCTGCGTTCCAGATATTTCGCGCCTTCCTGAATGCTCAGGCGGCCGGCTACCTGACTCATGGGACGCAGGCAGGGCAGATTGCCTTCTTTATCGGTGATGGTTTCATAGGCCACAGCATTCACGCCGCGCTGAATGAGCTCGGCAGCCAGCTGCGGGTTGGCAGCCAGATGCAGATAGGTGAACAGCAGCTGGCCTTCGCGCAGCAGGTTGTATTCGCTGGGCTCGGGTTCCTTCACCTTTACGATCATGTCGCACTTGGCATAGACCTCGGCAGCAGTATCCAGCACAACAGCGCCTGCGGCGGTATAGGCTTCATCCGAAAAGCCTGCGCCTTCACCGGCGCGGGTTTCAACATATACGGTGTGGCCGTGCGCCACAAAGCTGAGAATGTTGTCGGGCGTCAGTCCGACACGATATTCATGGTTTTTGAGCTCTTTTGTGGTTCCAATGATCATGAAGGATCACTCCTTGTATGTAGAAAAGTCAAAAAACGGATTTTATTATAGATGAAAAAATGGAATGCTGTCAATGAAGACGATACATTGTTTGAAAAAACGAACAAAAAAACTCCGCCTGTGCAGGCGGAGTGAATGAAGCAAATCAGTCGGCAAGCAGAGATTCACGCTCGCGTTTGAGACCCTCATACAGGGGAGTGAGATCAGATTGCTTCAGCCCCGTGAAGCTGAGAATCTTACTGTTGTCCATCTGGCGCTCGAACAGGCGGTCATAACGCAGCTGCATGGTGCGGCGGTACTGCTCATCGGCGGAGGCGTTGCCCCAGAAGTACTGAATGAAAGGATCTTCTTCCACCAGCTGGCAGTCCAGGTTGAACAAATCGCGGTAGTATTCTGCGACCTCGGCCCAGGTATGATGTTCGGAGGTCGTCACGTTGAAATAGTCGCACAGCGCGCCTTCCTTCAGAAGCAGCCTGCGGATCATCTCAGCTACATCGCCCGCCCAGGTCATAGTGCCCTGCACAGGCATGGCAGCGGCAGGAAGCAGCACGGGCGTATTGCTGCGGATGAACGGCAGCAGCTGATGACGCTCCAGTGTGACCAGCTGACAGCGCTTCTGCGAATAGGTGATGGCAGGGCGGATGACCGTCCAGTTGCGGAAGGAGGACTGTTCGAGGATATCCTCGCCGCGGGACTTGAGCAGCGCGTAGTCGTCGGTGGCCAGGAAGCGCTGATCGTCGGAGGCGTCCAGAATCTGTGGGGAATCTTCTTTTGTCCAGCCCTTGGTTTCGTCAAAGACGCGGTAGCTGGACAGGAAGATGTAATGGTCTGTGTTGCCAAGCAGCATGGGGTGGACAGCACGGAATTTTTCAGTGGGGTAGATCATGAAGTCAACGATGGCGTCGTAATGGTTCTTTACGAATTCCGGTACCAGCTCGTCAGCTTTGCCCTTGAAATAGTGCAGATTGGAATAGGGGGAAACAACATCGTCCATGGAGATAACGTCTACCTGATAGCCGTCCTGGGCCAGTTTGGGCACAAGATAGGTGCCCATGGCGCCTGTTCCGCCAATGACAAGGATTTTGCGATTCTGATTCATATGGATGCCTCCCATATTTGATAATTGTATTATCACCTCTTGCCCTTAGGGAAACAATAGAATATAATTGAATAAAACAGGTAAAATTCTCTGAAAAGAGTTGGGCTACAGCTATGAATGATGCAGAATTCCAAAATAGCTTTGTATTGGTGGGATACAGCTATCAACGTGCTTACCGTCATGACGCAAGCCAGGGCAGCCCCAGCCACTATCTTGGGCGCATCATCAACGGGCATGGCTGCATCATCACCGAAACAGAAAGGCTTGAACTGGAAGAAGGAGACTTTTTCTATATCCCCAAAGGTTGCCGCTATCGTTCGATATGGGGAGACGGAGAGCCGGTACGTTTTGATTCGCTGGGTTTCAAATATCTGCCCGTTTCCGGACGAGCCACATATCGGCTGCAGAAGTTAAACTGCTCGGATGAAGCCGTTGATATCTACCGCAAGCTTTCTACGCGCAAAGTGGCTGATCCGCTTTCAGTGGGGCTGCTATATACTTTTTTCGGACTGGTGCAGCCATCCATGCAGTCTGAACCGCTCAGCCAGCCAGATATGCTGCTGGAAAAGGCAATCGGACAAATTCGTCTCAATCCGCTGGTGCGCATGACGGATGTGGCTCGGGCTTGCGACATAAGTCCGGCAACGTTGTATTTGTTGTTTCGCAAAAAGCTTAATACCACACCCAATGCTGTGCGTCAGCAGATGAACTGTGAAAAAGCAGCAGAGCTGCTGACCACCACCGACCTTTCTGTTGAGGAGATCAGCACACGGCTGGGCTTCAGCTCATCCTCCTATTTCCGCAAGATTTTCAAAGCCTGTATGAACAAAACGCCGCGTGAGTGGCGTGCAGAGAATTCCGGCATCAAAAGCTGACTGATTTTGTTGCTTTTTTCTTTGACAAACCGGCCTGCATGTGCTATACTCGCATGCGGTAAATAAATATGACATCGTCAGCATGCTCTCCGGCGCGTTGCTGCGAAACAGAAGCCTTCGCGCCTTGTCCAGCCGGACGGGGTTCTTTTTTTGCAGATACGTGCGAAGGACGTAAAAAAGGCGAAAACAGCCAAGGCTGTTTAGCATACAATGATCTTTCTACGATACAGAAGGGATGGGTTTTCATGGAGAAAGGTATCTGGAATGCTCGTGAACTGGGAATGCCCAAGATGCTGCTGCTGGGCTTCCAGCACATGTTTGCCATGTTTGGCGCTACGGTGCTGGTGCCTGCGCTGACCGGTCTGAGCGTGAGCGCTACGCTGCTGTTCGCGGGCCTGGGCACTCTGCTGTTCCACTTCCTCACCAAGGGCAAGGTTCCCGCTTTCCTGGGTTCCTCTTTTGCCTTCATCGGCGGCTATGCTGCTGTCAACGCCATGTTCGGCAACACTGCTGAGCTGAACTGGGTTCCCTACGCTGGCGTGGGTGTTGCCTGCGCGGGTCTGCTGTATGTGCTGCTGTCTGCCCTGTTCAAGGCTTTCGGCGCTCATAAGGTCATGCGCTTCTTCCCGCCCATTGTGACCGGCCCCATCATCATCTGCATCGGTATGACCCTGGCCAACAGCGCCATCAACAACTGCGCCGCCAACTGGTGGATCGCCATTCTGGCCATCGCCATCGTGATCGTGGCCAACATCTGGGGCAAGGGCATGATCAAGATCATCCCCATCCTGCTGGGTGTTGTGGGTTCCTATCTGGTTGCCGCCCTGTGCGGTCAGGTCGACTTCACTCCCGTGAAGGAAGCCGCCTGGATCGGCGTTCCCTTCCAGTGGAAGGACACCGCCTTCTCCCTGTTCAAGGGCTGCGACGGCTCCCTGCTGATCTCCGCCATCATCACCATCATGCCCATCGCTCTGGCCACCATCGTTGAGCATATCGGCGACATGTGCGCCATCTCCTCCACCGTTGAAAAGAACTTCATCGAGGAGCCCGGCCTGCATCGCTCCCTGCTGGGCGACGGCCTCGCCACCGCTCTGGCTGCTCTGTTCGGCGCTCCTGCCAACACCACCTACGGCGAGAACACTGGCGTGCTGGCGCTGACCAAGGTGTACGATCCCAAGGTTGTGCGCATCGCTGCTTTCCTGGCCATCTGCTTCTCCTTCTCTCCCAAGTTTGCTGCTCTGGTGTCCTGCATGCCCACCGCCACCATCGGCGGCGTGAGCCTCATCCTCTACGGCATGATCTCCGCTGTTGGCGTGCGCAATGTGGTTGAGAACCAGGTTGACTTCACCAAGTCCCGCAACGTGATCATCGCTGCGCTGATCATGTCCCTGGCTCTGGGCATCAACTTCTCTGCTGCCGGTTCCATCTCCTTCGCTGTGGGCAGCGCTAACATCAGCCTGTCCGGTCTGGCTGTGGCTGCTCTGGTCGGCATCATCGTGAATGCTGTTCTGCCTGGCAACGACTACGAGTTCGGCAAGAACCAGCAGGGCGATACCTCTGTGAACTTCAAGGTGTAATCAAAACCTGCACAAAAAAGGCCATTCCCGAAAGGGAATGGCCTTTTTGTATATCGAAAACCCCACGCTAGGCGTGGGGTTCAGAAAAGCTTAAAGCTATGAGTATGAAATAAAAACTCCTTTTGCTAGAATGATGAAGCGGCCTGACAACTGCAACAAAAGCAAAAGGAGGTCATTCAAATGGCAAATGACGTAAAGAGTTTAGCACATACTAAATGGAATTGTAAATATCATATCGTATTCGCACC